>JAVBMW010000002.1:0-117823 GCA_031551965.1 Holdemania sp.
AAAAAAATTAAACAAAATTTTAAATGGTCTGAATAAAAAAAGATAGTCATTACCAATTGGTTTTGACTATTTTCGTTTCAATTTACCCCGCGCAAGTTTATAGCGTTTTTTTATTCAACCCCGCAGAAATTTAAAGCCCCAAAATAAAAACCTATTCACAAATAAACAATGAAATAAATTCATTCCTTATTTATAAATAGGTCTAGCTTACAGATAACTGCAATTACCATCCACACCATGATAATATCAAATCGTGAAATCTTTTGCAAGCGTTTTCTCACTCATTAAAAACGCATCTAATTCTAATTGAAGTTAATCAAAAGGTAAATTAAAAGTGTACATCACACTATCTGTTATTGTTTCTCAATTTTATTTTTTAGCATAAGATAATATATATCATTAGACTGATTTTATTTACAGTCATATTATGTGTTACAATCTACATAGAGGTGATACTATGTGGCATGAAGAAGTTAGTAAAGAAATCAATGAAGTTGAAAGAGTCAATAGAATATATGAAGTGTTTGATGAAAATAGTAGGCTTAATCGGTCTAAAGCAGCCCGAGTTGAATTTTTAACGACAATAAAATATATTGATAAATATTTAAAGCAGGATCAAAAGATATTGGATATCGGTGCTGGAGCTGGAGAATATAGTTTTCATTATGCAAGACTTGGCTATGATGTTACTGCAGTAGAACTTGCAGATAATAATGTAAAAGTATTCCGTGAAAAAATGACCCCTAAAGATAAAATCGATTTAAGACAAGCAAACGCTTGTGATTTATCTATGTTTGAAGATAAAGTTTTTGATGTGATTTTTCTATTCGGCCCTTTGTATCACATAAGTGATTTAATGGATCGTCAAAAATGCATCAACGAAGCAAAAAGAGTTTGCAAAGATGATGGTGTGATTTTTGTTTCATATATCTCCCATGATTTTATCTTTTTAACAGAGCTTTCTTACAATCCCCATTATTTTTTAACAAATGACTTTGATTCAGAGACTATGAGACTCCGTGATTTCCCATTTGTATTCAAAACAGTGCAAGAGACAAGAAAGGAAATGAGTGATAATTATAAAATCATTCATGAAATTTCTGCGGATGGAGCAAGTGAATTGATGGAAAAAGTAATTGATCAGTTTGATGATATTGAGTATCAGCGTTATCTGAATTATCATTGGACAATTTGTGAAAAACCTGAAATGTTAGGTATGTGCAATCATTTATTATATGTATGTAAGAAATAGTCGATTATTTTTTATTATTCGGAAAAGTTCTCTAGTTAAATTATTAAAAATTGAATTTATCCAATGATTTGTTGTGATATTAATTGAAATAATCAAGTTTATGTTATCTATTCTTTGTCTTCGAAGACTGGATTTACATCCATGCCATTTTAATACAGCTTCAGCCGATATACAAATACAGTAACTGAAAATAAATTTATAAATCATTTTTATTATTTCAATGTGTTGACATTGTGTTGCTTATGTAATCACGATGTGTTATCATAAATCCATGAAGAGGTGATAACATGTCAATGACAAATATAAATTTTCGTATTGATGCCGAACTCAAGGATCAGGCTGAAAAATTATTCGAAGAGATGGGCTTAAATATGTCCACTGCTCTTAATGTGTTTTTAAAAACTACAGTACGTTCTGGAAAACTTCCTTTTGAAGTAATGGGAAATGAATTTATGATTAAAGATTCTATTCAAAAAAAACTAATAGAAGCTCAGATACAAGCTCAAGATAAAAATATAAAGTATCTGAATCACGATGAAATGTTTGAGGAATTATTAAAAAAACATGGACTTATATAATCTTCGCTATCTACCATTAGCAAAACTTGATCTGTTTGAAATTGATGCATATCTTAGCAAACATTCTTTGAGCAAAGCAAAAAGTTTTATTGAAGAACTTAATAATAAATGTAAAGCACTCCAACTAATGCCTTTTATGTATCCATATTATCGCGATTCTCCTATTTATCGTGTAATGATAGTAATGGAATATTTGGTGTTTTATATTGCAGATGAAAAATTGAGCCAAATTGATATTCACCGAATAATTTATGGTGGAATGGATATTTCAAAGCAAATAATTTAATGGCTTAATCTAAATATAAGCCAAAATACACAGATCTAATTTGTAAAGCATTTAAAAACTATGTTATTTTTTTGTCTATTGAATATCAAAATAAAACAATGATTTTCTCGTATTACTTGAGACTATCATTGTTTTTATTTTTTTATAAATCAGATGTTAAATAGTTCTGATATATCATCATCTTCAATGATCTTATCACTTTTCTTATTTGTATTTGACAACATGGTATTCATTTTATCTTCTGCTGATTTCGCAAGTAATATGTTAAAATCAATTCCTCTAAGCTTAAAAAACAAGGTTGGATCTGTATCAAATTTAGCTCCGATGGCATATAAAACCGCACTTACATGCTTACACATATAAGCTCCATCTGGACAGTCACAATCAAAACCTATTTCTTTGCTAGTTGGAAATAAACCGTTTTCTGATTGATTAAACATATCTTTCAAGCTTTTCGGAAATTTTCCTTCAATTAATTCTTCAAGATTGCTGATTTGATTATTGCACAATTTAGTTAAACGATCTATTTTACTTTCAGACATTGGTTTAATCGAAACAATTACTTCATATGGTGTGCTTTTTGTTCCACTAACTAAGGCATGAACATAACCTTCTTCAATGACTAGATTTAGAACTAATCCATTTTTCACATAGCTTCTACCACGAGAAATGCGATTACTATAATCGGCATACGTTTCCAGGTTTTTGTTCCAAGCTTGTCCCCACCAAGAAGTAGCGATTTTGCTTCCTTCAATGATGATTGGTACTATGCTTGGATCTTTTTTCTGAAGTTTTTTAAGTTGTTTCTGTGCTTTTAAAATTCTATCTTGTACAGAATCATATTTTGGAAATCAATACCCCATAATTACTCACCTACCATTCTAAATAAATCCATTAATTCTTCATTGCTCATTTTAGTGATCCAACTTTCACCAGTATCACTGATGATTTCACTGGATAATTTCACTTTATCCTCTATCATTAAATCAATTTTTTCCTCAACTGTATTTTTTGTAATAAACTTATGCACCATTACGTTTTTACTTTGGCCAATCCTAAACGCTCTGTCGGTCGCTTGGTTTTCGACGGCTGGATTCCACCAACGATCAAAATGAATTACATGATTTGCAGAAGTTAAATTGAGTCCCACTCCCCCTGCCTTTAATGACAAAATCATAAATGGTACATACTTTTCTCCATTAAATTTATCGACTAGTTCCTGACGTTTTTTTACTGCCGTACCTCCATGAAGAATCAGCCCCTCACGTTCAAATATTGTTGTAAGGAATTGATTTAATGGTTCAATGATTTCTTTAAATTGAGTAAAGATTAATACTCTTTCTCTTTTTTCATAAATCGTTTCACAAAGCTGTCTTAACACTTCAAATTTTCCACTTTGGTTTTCACTATATTCAGATTGTCCAAGATAGTGATCGGGATGGTTACAAATTTGTTTTAGCTTTAATATACTCGCAAGAATTAATCCCTTACGACTAATTCCGTCAGAATCATTTATTTTTTCTTCTAAATCTTCTACAAACTTTTGATATAACACAACCTGTTTTTTACTGAGTTGAACATAATCCTTCATTTCAACTTTATCTGGTAAATCCGAAATTACTGCTTTATCCGTTTTTAAACGACGTAAAATGAAAGGAGAAACAACAGAACGCAAGTTAGCATAGCTATTTTGTTGATCAATTAGCCGATCAGTAAATGTTTTGAATTCTTTCGCACTTCCAAGTAGGCCACTATTCAAAAAGTCAAACAATGACCACAAATCTGTTAAACGATTCTCGATTGGAGTTCCTGTCATCGCGATTTTTGAACGAGCATTGATTTGTTTTACAGCCTTGGTTTGCTTAGTACCTGGATTTTTAATTGCTTGTGCTTCGTCCAAGATAAGTAAGTTAAAGGATTGTTTCATGATGTCATCAAGTTTGGATACCATTGTATATGTAGTAATATATAAATTCACTGAATTGTCTATTTCTTCTTTTTTACCATGGCAAATTTTGTAGGTTAGTTTTGGTGTAAATTTTTCTAATTCTTTCTGCCAGTTTCCAATTAATGAAGCTGGCACTATCAATAAAGAAGGTTTTGTTTGTTTTGTCGAACTTCTTAAAAATTCAAGCAATCCAATGATTTGAATAGTCTTACCCAATCCCATATCATCCGCAAGGCAAGCTCCAAATCCCGTTTCAATCATAAAATTGAGCCAAGACAGCCCATCTTGCTGATATTTTCTAAGAATTGCATTAAAATCCGGGCCTACTGGCAACTGTTCAATAAGCTCAGGTTTTCTTAGCTTGCTCAATACAGAATCAAGCCACTCGCCATTAGTTACCTCAACCAGTTCATTTGTATTTTCTCCAAACATTTTTGCTGTATTAAGTTCGAGTTTCAAGGCATCAAAGATACTGATGCTTCCATCCTCCGAAATTTCTTTTGCCTTTTCAAGGATTTCAAGGGCTTGTGATAGTTTTGAATGATCAACTTCAACCCACTTCCCTTTTAACCAAACTAATCCTTCACTTTGAGATAATAAATACTCAAGTTCCTCTTTAGTTAATTTTTCTCCACCCAATGATAGTTGTGGATCAAAACTTAATAATGCATCCGCTCCTACCCTTGACTTACCAGTTTCTCCTATATGGACACTTACACCCAATCGATTTTGTTTCTTCTTCCACCAATTTGGAATTCTGCACAGTATTCCTGATTCTTCATATAGCGGAATCTCTTTTAAAAATGTATAAGCTTCCTCTGATGTAAATTTTAGTGGACTAAATAGTTCACCCGACTCGAGCAAGTTTGATATCAGTTCACTTTTTTGTTGTGCCTTGCTTACAGTCGATAAGAGTTGAATCAATTTTTCTGTATTTTCTTTATACTCCGTTAATGCACTTTTAAGCGGAATATGTTTACTTCGATAGTTTCCGGCATCACTAGTATAAGTTGCTAAAAACGCAAAAGGTAGCTCATCTTTTGGGTTTTCTACTAAATGGAAGTAGATTCTTCCCATAACAGTTAAATTTGACTTTTGTTCAACAAGAAATTCTTGTACTGTTCCTTTATAGTTACGAATTACTTTTTTAAATTCTTCTGCAGCTAAAAATAAAACATCAATAAGCCATTGTTCATTAACGTATTCATTCCCTAGTGCAAATGGAACAGATATTAATAATTCCGTAATTTCTTCATCTGAAAAGATAAATTCAGTTGATTCACGAGTTCGTTCTATTTCCTCAGTATGCGCTATTTGATTCAGTAACATACTAGATAGACGATGTAAGAATCGAATACTTAAAGAAATATCTTCATTTAGTTGTTCAAAACCAAAATAAAATAACGCTCTATTAAAATCTTCTAAAAAACGATCATAAATAATTTGATCATTTTTTTTAATTTCGCCCATTCCTTCAAAATCTAAAACAAAGCCTTTTTCTTTAAATCTTACATTCAACATTTTATAACTCATGCATTTTAACCCTTCTTGTTCATAGATTTATTTAATTCAAAAAAAATTCATCATTCTTTCCGTAATTAATTATAGCAGATTATAATTCATTTAAATTTTTTACTTTATTTTTTTCCAATTAGCAATGAGTGTTTAGACATGTCTGTATAGCATCATAGTATGTCATTTAATCTTCTTTTTTCATATTCTACTCGTTAGAAATTATAATTTATGTCATTAATTATTAAAAAAAAGCCTGCAACATTGATAATACAGGCTAATAACATTCTAGTAACAACTTTTGTTGACAAAATCCATGTGATATAATTTTTCCCAATGATTTATATTTAAAATACCTTTACTAAGATAGATAGCTAAAATACAGCAGTTTTCATCTTGCTCATTGTTTGCCATATCATACCACTGCGCAAATACTTGACGTAGTTTACTTCTTAATTCAGCATTTTTAGGATCCAATACCCAACCTAAATTTTTTCCAATACCACTAGCCGTAAACATTTCAGGGCAGGTAGCAATTGAAACTTCTGCGTTTTGTGCGATTTGCAGCATTTTGTTTGATTTTGCATAGGTAACAACATAAAATGTTCCTTCTTCATAATAGGCATCAACAAAGCGAACACAAGGAATTGATTTTCCTTCTGCATTCAGCTCAAGAGAGATTGTCGCAAGGGATATTGCGTTATCTTTTCCCATTCCAAATTTTTCTTCTAGTAGTCTTAATCCTTCTTCATACATTTCCATCATTTTTTCTCACTTTCTCTTTTCTTAAAAGGAATCCATAGCTCCACATAATTAATATTTGAATTACTTTGATAATACATTTCTGGAAAAAATCCATCTGCGACCAATCCATGATTTCTTAACCAAAATCGAGTATAGCGCATTGCTTTTCCCATACTGATCATCATTTGATTATGGTTCTCCGTTTCAAATCCACATACTACATATTCACGTGCTGGAAGTATCCACTCTACTAAACCACAATTGTTGTGATCTTCAGTAACTTCTAAACCTACAAAATAACTCGAATAACCATCTGGTGCATCTCCATGAAAAGATATGCCAATCAAACGGCTATCAGAGTTGCGTGAAATATCAGAACTTTCTTTGTAAAACCTGTTCCATATCTCACTTACTGTATCAATACCCGTTCTTTCACCAAACATATTTCCATATTTGAACGGATAATATCCGATTACACCTAGAAAACTGATCGGTTCTTCAAAAAATTTGCGACTCATCTCTAACACGACACCATCACTGATTAATGGTACTCCCTCTTCAACGACTAGATAGCTAAGTAATAGATCAGGCTTATCAAAATTCTGTAAATTGACCGGCTTTTCTCTATATTGAGATGGAGTTAACTTATAAGTTTCTTTGAAAGCACGAGTATAGGTTTCATGGCTACCAAAACCATATTCAATTGCGATATCGATAATACGGTTGGTTCTGTCTTTCAAAGAATCTGTTGATTTCGCTAAGCGACGTAGTTTAATGTAATCTCGAACTGAAGTCTTTACTAAACGGGTAAATAAACGCTGATAGTAAAATAATGAGATTCCAGCAATTTCAGCTAACTCTTCAATTTGCATCTCTTCACCGATGTGATTTTCAATATAATCCAATGTTTTCTGAATGGCTTGCCAAGCATGCATATGATTTTCCTCTTTCAAAAACAGTATATCATAGTAAACCATAAACAGTTTGACTGCGTCTGCTCTTTTTTAAAAAAAGTTTTCTCATTTCATTTTTTTGATCATCTTTTCTTTTTCCAATAATTTAAGACTTTTCTCAGGAGTTGGGAATTCTTCTGGCATGGTTCCGTTGTTTTTAGCAATTGCTTCTCTAACATTCACACCCACAAGAAAATGCGCTTTTTTTGCGTATTCTTCACCTTGAATTTTTTCGTTTTCTATTTTTTGTTTTGCCTGAGATATTCTAAAAATATTAGCTGCTAATTCATCACTTCCCATATTATCCAAAATATCTTCTCTATAGCTTAAACTTTTTCTTTTAAAGATATCATCTGCTGTTTCGCCATTGTAAAGTCCTTTGTATCCTGCATTATGAAATTGGTCAAAGTTCTTCACGCCAGCATTTTTAGCAACTTGATTGAGCTCATAATTCCCCTTCTTTGTGATACTTCGATTATAAAAACGCTTTTCAATTTCAGTAAGATTTGCATATTCAATATCACTTATTTCTTGCTTTCTAGTTTGTATGGCAAAATAAGTTTGACCTAGCGCTACCACTTCTTTACTTGGATCTGCATTCTGAACAATAAGGTAACAGGCATATCTTGAAAGTTTATACTCAACAATTTCTTTCGTTGATACTCCTGTATTCACTATTTTACCCACTTGGGTAAAATTGCTTTTTACAGCATACCCACTGTTCTCACATGCTTCTTTTGCTTTCTCAATAACATTTATAAACTTTTGCCATTTTTTATATTCTAATACTTTTTGCAACTCTCTTGCTAACCAAAACTCATTACCTGATTCATCAACATGTTTAATGCTTTCAAAAGTTTCATAATTAACTAATTTTATTTGATTTTTACTCATTTGTCTTTTTCCTCCACAAATACCTTATACTATTATTATTCTAAGAAAATGAGCGTTCACCTCATTTTAAAATACAGAAAATTCATTTTTTTGACTCAATACATAAAAAACACTCAACTTTTAGTTAAGTGTTTTTTACTAGATTGGTTAATTGCTAAGTTTGCTTAATGCATCATGAAGCACCTTAGCCCCATTCATTTGACCATAAGCTTGAATATCAATGATCATTACAGGTATTTTATTTTCTACCATTTCAATCATTCTTTTTTCAAGATATCTTACTTGTGGACCAAGACATATGATATCTGCTTTGTTAATCTCTGTTTTAGCTTGAACATTGCCTACTGCCCAAATATTAACATCAACTGCCTCTTTTGTTGCTGCTTCTTTCATTTTAGTCACAAGTAAGCTTGTGCTCATTCCCGCATTGCATATCAGTAATATATTTTTCATATGATACCCTATTTTAGATAGCTTGTATCATTTAATGTGATTAATTTATATTCACCATTTTCATACTCAATGATCGTTACGGAACAATTATCTAATCCTTCTTCTAAGCTATCAGCTGCTTGATAATCTACTTCATAAAGAATGGATAAGATCGTCATCCCATGACTTGAAACTAAAACATTTTTACCTTTGTTTTGTGGATCATTGACGATTGAATCTAAACTTGTCATCGCTCTTTCAGCAAGGATATAGAAATCTTCTCCTCCATAAGCCACCCATCCATTTTCCCATGTTTCATCGATTCCCTGTTCCCAAAGTCGAGATGAATCTTGTTCTTCTAAACTACCGAAGTTCATTTCTTTTAAGTTCTCATCTTCATGTACTGGAATTTTTCTTTCATTAAGAACTAAATTTGTTGTATCTACAGCTCTACCGCTTGGACTTGTATAAGCATTGGCAAAATCAATTGCACTTAATCCTTCTTTTAATTTTTTTGCTTGAGCGATACCCTCTTCAGTTAATGGTGAATCACTCCATCCTTGAGCTTTCTTTTCAACATTGTATACAGTTTCCCCATGACGGATCAAATACAATGTGACTTTTTCGCTTGTTTCAACGACTTCTTCTTTTTCTGGTTTACTGCATGCTGCTAGAGTTAGTAATAGCGATAATGACGCTAATAGGATTATAATTTTTTTCATAATTATTTGTTTTCCTCTTCTTTTCTTTTTCCTACAAAAATTACACATGCTACAATTCCACCCACAATGATAAAGGACGCTAAAATCGATCCATAAATATCAAAGAAGGTCGGTGCAACATATTGGCTTGGTTGTTTGGTTTGATTTGCCAGCCACTGAAAGATTGTTGCTTCTTTTCCATTGACTAGAACAGGTTCACCTTCAAAATCAAAATTAGGATCGTCATTCAATGTGTATATCCATGAAAAATGTGCGTTATATTCATAAGCTGATCCATCTTCATTAAAGTAGTTACCACTTGGGTCAACGACATTTTCATACAAGGAGAAATGAACATTTTCTGCTCCTGCTTCCAATAATCTTCCATAGGTTGGTATTGTAATATAATCGACTTCTGCCAGCATATCTTGGTAAGCGTGAGTAAACCACATTGGTATATGTTTTATTTGCTGAATATTCGTGTCACTTACATAATCATTGTACATCGCTTCACAAATTGGATAAGCTGCCGCAAAATAGGTAGGATGGTCCATCAACATTCTCATTGTCATAAATCCACCGTTGGAGCATCCTCCAATGTAGATTCTTTCTAAATCAATATCGTCATGACTTGAAACATAATCTTCAATCAAACTAAATAAGGCATTGGAATACATTGATGATCCGTCAATGGTCATATTTCCATCACCATGATCCATCCAAAATGTTGGTGATTGAGGTGCTAATACATAAGCTCCATTGAAATACCCTTGAATTGTTTCATCTGCAAGCGATGTGACTTTATTTCCTAATAACACAAGTCTTGGATCATTTCCACCTTCACCCATACCATGCAACCAGATGATCAACGGATTTTTTTGATTGTCCTTTTCTGGCGAGTATGAAGCATAACTTAGTGTCATATCGCCAAATTTTTTATCAGTATATTCATATTGTGAGAATTCAAATTCATCTACGATTTTTGTGATCACATTGCCTTCTTGATCCCATACTTGATTTGTTTTTGTGTTTTGAATTGTAAATGCTAAATCTACATAGAAATTCGCAAACATTTCAAAATCAAAATGGAAAGGTGAAGTTGCCGTGATTTCTGGCCCTTTTTCTATTTCCAGGGTAATAAAGTTGCCTTCATTTTCTATTTTATTTCCTTGATCATCAGAGTAATACATATCGCTAATCATTACCTCTGCTTCTTCAAGTACTATGATTTCATTTTCTACTTCTGCTGACTTAACTACAGTGATCAAGTAGTCATCCACATTTAGTTGTGTTGATTCATCATTTGAAATCACAAGTTTTGTGACAGAGGGTCCCCAGTCTTCTCCTTCAATTACCATAGTGTAATTTGAATCTGACTTGATGGCATTGACACTGAGTGGTGAAAACATCGTACTCAATATCGCTAAACTCATTAATATTTTTTTCATTTGCACTCTCCTATATTATTTCCATTGGTTTCAATTACTTTTTTATACCAGGTAAAACTATCTTTAACCCTTCGTTTCAGTGATCCTTTTCCTAAATCATCCATATCTACATGCACGACACCATAGCGTTTTGACATTTGTGCACTGTTTGCACTGATGACATCAATAATTCCCCAGATCATATAACCCATCACTTCGATACCATCTTCAAGTATTGCTTTCATCATTTCTCTGATATGAGCCTCTAAATATTGAATTCTGTAAGGATCATGAATTTTCCCATCCTCCACAACATCAGGGTGACCTAAACCATTCTCTACAATAAACAAGGGTTTTTGATAGCGATCATAAAGCATATTTAAACTGATTCGAAGTCCTACAGGATCAATCTGCCATCCCCAATCACTTTTCTTAAGGTATGGATTAGTTCCGCCTTCGCTCATATTTCCATCAGTACTTTCGTTGGATGTTGTCCATGACATGTAGTAACTGAAAGCGATATAATCGATACATCCTTCTTTTAAATCCTTTTTATCTTCATCCGTAATGTTCAAATCGATGTTGTGTGTCTTCAGATAAATTTCAGCTTTCTTTGAATAATATCCACGACTCATTACATCAGCAAAATAGTACGTTTCATCATTTTCAAAGGCAGCCTTAAGTACATTATCCGGGTCACAGTTAAAAGGATAAGTAGGCCCAAACATAAGCATCATTCCAACTTGCAGCGTTTCATCAAGCTGATGTGCCAATTTAACTACTTTTGCACTGGCAACCATCATGTGATGTGCCATTTGAAAAAGCTCACTCTGATCCTTTGTTTTGATTCCTGTTACCATATAAGGATGGAAAAGTACGACATTGATTTCGTTAAAAGTAATCCAATATTTTACTTTTTTATGGTATCTATTCATTACTATTTCACAATATCTTACAAAGAAATCGATCATTTTTCGATTTTTCCATGAACCATATTCTTTTATTAAATGCATGGGTACTTCAAAATGAGATAAGGTGATTACTGGCTCAATTTTAGCTTTTTCCAGTTCCATTAAGACATCATCATAAAACTGTAAACCTTTTTCATTGGGCTCAGACTCATCTCCCTGCGGAAAAATCCTTGACCAATTGATTGAGAACCGAAAGCTTTTTAATCCCAGTTCTTTCATCAGCTTTATATCCTCTTTATAATGATGATAGAAATCAATTCCATGATGTGAAGGATAATAGTATTGAACATCAATAGGCTCAACAATCTTTTTTGTTTTGGTTATTTCATCATATATCGCTACATCCTGCGAGTTTAACCCCTTAAAATCTTCAAGATAAGCACCTTCACTTTGATGGGCAGAAATCGCCCCACCCCATAGAAAATCTTTATTAAGCTGCATTGGTGATAGCCATTTCTTCTTCTAATGCTTTTTTATCCGCAATTTTAAAGAAAGGATAGTAAAGTAGTGTTAAAACGATGATAACCACAACCATGACTAAGGCAAAAGCTACTCCACCATAAATTAACTGTTGAAGTACAGCAGGCATAACCCAAGGTAGTTCGATTGTTGGATTAATATAATTTAAGACACCTAAGCTATAAAATAAATGAATTACTCCCCCAGCAACTGCCACTGAGCTTACAAGTGGAATGAAGAAAATAGGGTTCAACATGACTGGAATTCCAAATATTAACGGTTCATTGATGTTGAAGATACTAGGGATAAAGGTTAAGGCTCTCATTGCCTTGAATCTTTCTGATTTAGCGCGTAACATATTGATCGCAAGACCGATTGTATTTCCTGTTCCACCTACCATGATGATGGAGATCATAAACATAAATTCAACATAAGGCATAGGTTGTCCTGATAAGAAAGCTTCAATATTGTAAATAAAGATTGGAGCTGTCACTGCATAGAATAAGTTGATGATTGCAGCAGGATGAATTCCAAAAAACCACAATAAATTGGCAAATGTAAAGACCAGAATAACTGACATGGCGGAAGAGCCAATCGCGGTAAGTGGTGCAGTGATCAGTGTATTGATGAAATTCATCGCATCCCCAAAAGGACTGTAAGCAAAGCCGACCTTCAATACAAATGCCAAGATGAAAATCAGCATTGCTACAAAAGTTGGGCTTAATGAATCAGACACCATTGGAGGAACTGAATCTGGAAGTTTGATCATAAACATATCTTTTTTGATCATATAAGCATAAAAGCGAGTAACCAATATGCTGACTGCCATCCCTACAAAGATACCATCACTTCCAATAGAAGAAGTAGTAATCATAGTAATGTACCAATCCATTCCATCTGGAATTTGGTATTGAGGAATCAAGATCAAAAAGAAAGCTAAACTTAAAATCGTTGGTGTCAACGGACTTACTTCTTCAATTTTTGCCGTTTCATAGGCAATCGTAATTACAATGTAAATCGCATAGAGTCCACTGGTGATGTTGATAAAATCGGAAATGATCTGAGTTAAAGCTAAATCAGCCAAAAGATTTTGCCATGGTTCAAATGGAAATTGGCCAATGATAGCGATAAATGCGATACCTAATGAAATTGGTAACACCGACATCATTCCATTGGTGATGGATTGAATCGTTTTGTTTTCAGACATTTTTTCGGCAAGAGGTCCGACAAAACGTTCTAGAATTGATTGAAATTTTGACATTTTTATTGTTCTCCTTTTTATTCGTTTTCATTGTAAACCTTAAAGCTACTTGAATGTAAAGCGTTTTCATAATAAAATAGTTTTAAATAAGAAAAGAGTTTATTTTATGAAAAATTATTCAATCAAAGAAGCATCAGAAATTTTACAAGTTCCCAAATCAACCTTACGTTATTGGGAACAGGAAGGCCTATTAAAGTGCAATCATAATTACGACAATGATTATCGGGAATATACAACCGATGATTTGGTCCAGTTATCTGATATTGCTTTTTATCGTAGCCTTAATTTCCCAGTGAAATCACTACACAATTTGTATACACTGTCTTATCCTGACTATTTAGAATTACTTCAAAATTCTTATCAAGAAGTAGACGCAAAAATTATTGAACTGATTCGCACTAAAGAAAAAATCGGGAAAAGAATGGATGCGATCACTACTTTTCAAGAACTTGCGATCGGAAATGTGGTCCATAAAAAACCTTTCTTCAATCAAATTGAGCATATGAATTTCAGAGAAAGAAAAAATGTCATTCCCTATTTAAACGATCAAAATATTTTAGCGATCGTTTTCAATGAAAATGACAAACAGGTAGAAACCAGAGGAATCATTAGTGATAAGGTAGAACTGGATGAAAATACATTGTGGAATCATAATGAACAATATTCCTATGTTCCCTGTTTGATTAAAATTACAGATCGCAATATCAATGATCCCTCTTTAGCTGAAATGATTAATGATTTGAAAAAACAAGGCAAAAAAATAAACAGAATACTTGGTAATTATTTAATTACGGATAAAAACAGTGATTACTATCAGGGTTGGATAGAAATAATTTAAGCTTCTTTCATTTTTTCTGAAGCAATCTTTTTCATTGAATTTATCGATAAAAAGCACACAAGAATTGTTAAAATGTCAGCGAGTGGTTGAGCAAAGTAAAGTCCGTTAATTCCCAATAATTTTGGAAGAAGTAAGATGAAAGGAATATAAAAGATTCCCTGTCTTATCGAGGATAAGAATAATCCAAAGCGGGATGAACCGATGGTTTGAAACGTGATCGTCATCATATAACACAGACCAAATGCAGGATATATGGCAACCTGTGAGATCAACAATTTAGCCCCATAGCCGATGACTAAAGGATTGTTGTTGAACAGGGATATAAGAGGTTTTGCCAAAAGGATATAAACAATAGCGACAATAACTGTTAACACGATTGATCCTTGCAGCGCAAAACGGACAGAGGCATTGAATCGCTTATCATCCCTTGCTCCAAATGAATAAGCCGCAACGGGCTGGTAACCTTGCATAAATCCCATTACCACATAACATCCGATTAATACTAAACGTTGCACGACACCGTAGGATGCTATAATCAAATCAGCATCTGGCAAAGATTTTGCTGCAATGTTAGTCATGGACGTCGCAAGAGCCAAACAAATCTGAATGACAGCACTTGGAATCCCGATCGCTGCTACAGTTGCAAATAGACGATCACCAGGTTTAATATGTTTTATCTTGATTTTGATCACTGATTTACCACTTAAATAAAACCATCCTAAAATCGCAAACGTAATAAACTGAGAGATTGTCGTTGCCAATGAAGCCCCTTCAACTCCCATACCCAATCCCCAGTCGAACATAAAGATTGGATCAAGAATGATATTAGCTATCGCCCCAACAATAATCGCGATGGATGTTATTTTTACAGAGGATTCAGCTCTGGCTGCACTATTCATGCATTGTGCCGGAAGATTAAATAATGCCGCAATAAACATCCAAAAAGCATACTCTTTTGCCTGTGGCATAACTAATTCTGATGCCCCGAACATTTTTAACAGTGGCTCAATAAAAACGATTCCTCCAATACAAAGTAGTATCCCAATAATAACTGAAAAGGCAATGATTGTGGATATCGTAACATTAGCCTTTTCTTTTTCGCCTGCACCAAGCTGACGACCTGCCAAAACAGCAGCTCCTGCCGCAAAGATATTCTCAACCGAAACCATAATCAGCAGAATTGGTAAAGTGACGCCCACCGCCGCCAAAGCAATATCTGATCCCAACATTCCGATATAAGCTGTATCTACGATGTTGTATACTGCTTTTGCAAGTAAGGCAAACGTTGCAGGAAGTGCCAGTTTAACAATTGCTTTTGAGGGTTTCATCTGTCCTAAAATAGATTGATTGATCGTTTTTGTACTCATTGATTATTCTCCTTAAAAATTGATTACACCATAAAGTAAAATACTGATAGCTCTACGACATCTTTCTTCATGCAAAATAACTTCATCAAATGAGCTTGTCGCATTAATGAAATCTTGATATTCTCTAAAAGTTTCAATAACATCTTCTTTTTTCAGTTCTGGTCTTAGTTCTACTTTTTCCAAAATCGTATTTAAAATTTTATAGTTCAAGGTATTAAATCCTTCCTTGCACTTCATTATTTCCTGAGCTAAATGAGTTTGGGGATAAAGAGTTGCCTCTAAAAATAATTGTTGATACAAAGGATTCTCTTTAAAAAATGCAGTACGTGTATCAAAATAAGCTGATAAATATTTTTGTGGATCATTGATATCAGCAAATACAAAATTACTTAAACAAATTGTAAGTGCATCAAAACACTCATGGACACATGTACAATATAATTCGTCTTTATCTTTAAAATAATGATACATAATTCCTTTTGATATTCCCCCACTCTGACAGATCGTATTGATAGAACTCAAACCATAACCCATTTTTGAAAATTCATTTAATGCACTTTCAATAATTTTTTGTCTGCTTTGTAAATTCTTTTCTTCTCTTTTCATGATTGACCTCCACTTAAAAAAATATAGACTCATCAGTCTATTTTGTATTTTAACACAAACAGACCAGTAAGTCTATATTTATTGTGGCTCATCAAAATTTAACTTATTTATCTATTTAACTTTTTTAAATGCTTTTTCTTTTTCTAATAATTTAAGACTCTTTTCAGGAGTTGGAAAATCTTCAGGCATAGTTCCACCTAAACTTTCAATTGTTTCACGCACTTTTTTACCAACTGTAAAATGAGTTTCTTTAGCGTTTTCTTCTCCTTGTATTTTTTCATTTTCTATTTTTTGTTTCGTTTGAGATATTCTAAAAATATTAGCAGCCAATTCATCACTTCCCATATTATCCAAGATATCTTCTCTATAGTTTAATTTTTTCCTTTTAAAGATATCATCTGCTGTTTCACCATTGTAAAGCCCTTTGTATCCCGCATTATGAAATTGATCAAAGTTCTTTACTCCAGCTTTTTTTGCAACTTGATTCAATTGATAATTATCTTTTTTTGTAATGCTACGATTATAAAACCGTTTTTCAATTTCGGTTAACTTGCCATATTCTATTTCACTTATTTCTTGTTTTCTGGTTTGTATGGCAAAATAAGTTTGACCTAGCGCTACCACTTCTTTACTTGGATCTGCATTCTGAACAATAAGGTAACAAGCATATCGTGATAATTTGTAGTCTTTAATTCGTCGATTTGAATCTCCTGTATGAACCATTTTGCTGATATCAGCAAAATGGTCAACTATCTGATATCCACTTATTGTACAACTTGTTTTGGCTTTACTTATTACAATGTCAAAATTACGCCATTGTGTATACTCCAACACAACTTGTAACTCTCTTGCTAACCAATACTCATTACCTGATTCATCTACATGTTTAATACTTTCAAAAGTTTCATAATTAACTAGCTTTATTTGATTTTTTCTCATTTGTCTTTTTCCTTCACAAATACCTTATACTATTATTATTCTAAGAAAATGTGCGTTCACCTCTTTTTTTTATGCTTTTTTCAAAAAAAATTTTTTTCACTAAAAAACACTCAACAATTTTTGAGTGTAATTTATAATTCACCATTAACTATTTTGCAAGCAAATTTTAAGACATTACCAAGTGCTACTTTTTTACTTGAATTAGCTTTTTGAGCAATAAGGCAACAAACATATCTTGTAAGCTTGAAATCAATAATTTCTTTAGTGGATACACCAGTTTTAACCATTTTTCCCGCTTGGGAAAAATGGTCTACAATATTATAGCCACTATTAGTGCAGGCTGTCATACCTTTTTCAATTGCATTTAAAAATCTGTCCCATCTTTTGTACTCTAAAACAATTTGTAACTCCCTTGCTAACAAATATTTATTAGCTGGCTCATCTACATGTTTAATGCTTTCAAAAGCTTCATGATCAACTAATTTTATTATTCTCTAATGTAGCGAATATTACATCGATTGCATCTTTCACACCATTTTCTTTGTCTATTTTTTCTTTTATTTTTCTTGCATTCTCAACAATTTCATTTTGTGTTGCATATTCGATTCCTAAGGCAAGTGATGTCGATGAACTTGAAGCTAGTCTTATTCCATCAATTGACCAACTTCCTTCTTTTTCTTCTAAAGTTGGATCAATGAGAATGCCTTTAGAAAACTTTTTAGATCTTTATGAAATACACAATCAATATTATTTCGTATTATTAGGATCAAATGGTTATCCTCGATTTGCATTAAAGCTTAAAGAATGCATCAAACAAAGCTTAAAACTTCACTTTAATGATCAGGTTAATGATCTAATAAAACCAGATTATGTTTTAGAATATGTTTTATCTGCCATGATTGGTATCATGAGTTATTGGTTCAATCAAAATAAAAATATCAGCAAAGAAACACTGATATTAATTTAAGCAACTCACTGAATATCAAAAGCTTGATCAAATTATTTTACTTTCTTAATAGTACTATACTTTTATCATTAAACCGCTTCAATCCTTTGAAATATCCTTTCACATAAATATGAAAGATAAGGTGATGAAACTTTCTTTTGTCCAAAATCCCAACCTTTAAACTTTTGATAAATTGATTCAGGTGTAAATAATCCATTAACATTTCTTTTCACTTGTATCAATGCTACCATTTCACGAAACCTTGGATCAGATTTTACAAAATCATATTTACTTAAACAATCCACAACACTTACGATATCATACCATATTGCGGGTGCTTTAAGTTTTCTAAAATCAGTTCCCATATAAAACATATAGGGATGCTTTTCTTGACTTTCACTCCACAAAGTCAAAATATTTTCTATTGCCCCTTTTATAATTACATTCTCCTTGTACTCATCAATTTCAGAACACAATTTGATCATGCTTAATGTTGCGAATGGACAGCAATCATCTTTTCTTCCGGGTCCTCTGAAAGTACCATGTTCATCGGAGACTGAGCAGGGAAATCCTTGATTTTTATATAAAGTTAACAGATGATCTACACCTTGTTTAATATGTTTTTTATAATCAACCTTTGCTTTTAATAATGCCATAAGAAGTAACGGTGCATCACACAAGCACCAGCCAAATACATCTTCACCCATACCACCATAATGCTTTGGTATATTAGTCATTGATTGATAGACTCCATATTTATCTTTATGTTTCAATATCTGCTTTACTGCACTTTCTATTTCAGGTACATCCATGTCAAATCCCAGATCCAGTAAAAACAACAGTTTATGAATCGATAAATCAGGATCTTTATGATTTCTAACAATAGTATTATGAAAATTGGTAATATCATGAAGATAACCTTGAATTTTTTCATCTTTCAATGCTTCATTTCTTAATTCAATTAAATTCTCTTTTTTTTCATCAAGTAGATTTACACGTATTGCATATTGTAACCATGGCTCACTTATCAATAAAAGATTGTTGTACATAAGTATCCTCCATCATGCGTTTGTTATACTTTCACTAATCATATAATATAGCTACCAAGTTTACAAGTTAACTAAAATTATAGCGTTTTTTCAATTTTTTTATGCAAATAACTACAAGATTTGTCTAATTTCTAATTTCTGATCACTTGACAATTAAACCTGTTTTAATTATAGTATGTGCATCTTATATTTCACAGTAGTTATATAATTCAGGATTAGTATTTTTTAAAAATAATGCCTATTTGACATTAATTTTGATGTTTTACAACCTTCTTGAATCATTGCGAAATTATTGGAGACAAAATTCATTTATTTAAAGAAAAACTTTAGAATGGAGATCAAAATGAAAATTATTATCGAAAAATCTTACGAAAAGCTTAGTGAAACACTTGCAGCTATTATGATCAGTGAAATGAGCAAAGTCGGACGCGTTAACGTTGATTTTACTGATGGTTCATCACCTACAAAAGGCCTATGAAATTGTTGCCAAAAAAATCGCAGAAGATCCAACTCGTTATCATAATGTTCACTACTACAATCATGCAGTAGTTCAGGACAACAATATGGTTGGCAATATGCTTAAAGAACAAGTATTTATTCCTTTTCAGGTTCCTCAAGAAAATATCCATCTTTTAGATTATTACGACTTGCATAAGCAGATTGCAGATATCGAAGTAGCTGGAGGACTTGACCTTGAAGTACTAGGTCTTGGTGCTGATTGTCACTTTTGTGTAAACATGCCAGATTCAACAATTTTTGATCAATTAGTGTATTCATTTGATCCCAAACAATACGCTTGGTACGAAGAAAATGCTAAAGCTTTTGGCTTAAATGAAGTCAAAAACATGGCTTCTTTTGGGTTTAAAATGATCAATAAAACTAAAAGAGTAGTTATGATCATCAACGGAGCAAAAAAAGCTCAAGCTGTTAAAAATATACTTACCCTACCAGTTAGTAATCATTATCCTGGAACAATTCTAAGATACATGGATAATCTTACTTTGATCTTAGATCAAGAAGCAGCATCATTACTCACTGAAGAAGATATAAAAAATGTCTCAAACTAAAGCAAACGAGCAGACTAATCTGCTCGCTTTTTTTAGTATTGTACAAATATTGATTCAAAATATTATTTTTCTATCCGATATCACGTAATCGATATTGTCTAAATCCAATTCCTGTCAACAAAATTGCAATTAGTGTTAATATAATCAATGGAGTAATAACAAATTCTTGCATTGGGAGTTGTGGAACATTGCCAAATGGTGTTGTTTTTACCATCCAATCTGGTAAATCGACTACTCTACCAAGATACATCACAAAGAATGTATAACCAAAGAAAAGCCAAATAGTTGAGGTTGCCTTAGGTATAAAACCTACAAGCAAGATAGTAATACTAGCCATCACCCAAATTGCAGGTAAATAACACATTCCTGCTTTTAATAACTCAACAATATTCAACTCTCCTGCTGAGGCAAGTCCTAGTCCTAGAGCCAAAACAGTTTGAATCAAAATGCTTTCTAAAAATGCAATCAAAGTAAAGCTACCCAACATTTCGATACGGGATACTTTTCTGGCAAAGATTTGTTCAAGTCTTCCGTGTTTTTCTTCACTATAAATTTTTAAAGCGGTAAGGACAATAGGAACACTTGAAACCATAGACATCATTACAAAAATCATCGTGACATAACCATCTAAAATCATGTTTACACCACTTACTCCTATGACCTTTTTCATCATTTCATTGGTTTCTACAAAGTCATTGATATTTGAACATACACTTCCATAAGACGCACCAAGCATAAACATTCCAATCGCCCAGGATAAAATCGTACCTTGACATAATTTAAAGGCAAGTCCAAAGGGACTACATAAGAAATTAGAGGCATTCGCTTTTCCTTTTTTTGCAGGAATGATTCCTGAACCATGATCTCGATGGGCACAGATAACTAGAGCAACCAAACAAATCACAACTGATTCAATCAAAAGAATAATAAGTGGTAAAGTATAATTTTGATAAAAGACTTCTATTTTAAGTCCCAGTCCAAATGGAGAGATTAATGAAAGTACATTCTCATTTACATCTCCCATAGCACGCATTACATAGAATAGTCCAAGCAAGGCAAAACTTATTCCACTGACACCTTGAGCAGTGGAAAATAATTGTGAAAAAAGTAGTGTGAAAGCTGCGAAAATAAATCCGACTGCACCGATTGAAAACCCAAATACCAGCGCTCCAGCTACAGTTGTTCCCTGAATGTTGACCAATAATAATAACATTGCAGTACTTAAAGCTATCATAACATTTACGATAAACGCAAATAAAACAACCGCAAAACTGCCGGTTAATCTTCCCACCGGTAATGCTCTAAACATTTCTAGTCTACCCAATTCTTCATCCACGCGTGTATGGCGATTGATCAAAAAGATGTTCATGATTGCAGCGGCAATCAAAATCCAAATTAAACATTCCTGTGCCATGACACTAGCTTGAGATAGATTATCCATTCCATACACTGGTCCCATCATTGCGATCATTGCAGGGTTGTTCATTGTAGTAGCCATTTTTAATATATCTTCATAAGCCGGAAAAAGTGTTGGATACAAAGAAGCTACAAGGCTCGAAAACCCCGCTAGACAAACTATCCATATTGGTGACATAACTCTTTCTCTGCGCACAATAAATTTCAAATACCGTCCAAGTCTGGCAAAATTATGACTCATTTTATTTACCGCCCTTCGTATTCTGAAATAAAGAAATCTTCTAACGATTTACCTTGAGCGATCTTTGATATTTCATGCATAGAACCGGTTGTTACAATTTTCCCATCACGAATAATACTTACACTATCCGCTAGTTTTTCAACTTCACTTAGAATATGAGAGGATAATAATACCGTTTTCCCCTGTGCTTTGATTTCTTCAATGCAGCTTTCAAATACTTTTTCCATTAATGGATCCAGTCCACTAGTTGGTTCATCAAGGATAAATAATTCAGCTTCGGAAGCAAAGGCTGCGACCAAAGCTACTTTTTGTCTATTCCCTTTACTGTAAGTTCGACATTTTTTAGTGGGATCCAATTCAAATAATTTAAGATATTTTTCTTTTTTTTCAATGTTCTTTTTACTACCTTGAAGTGATAAAAACAAATCAATTACTTCTCCACCTGTCAAATTATTCCACAAGTTTACATCTCCTGGGACAAACGCTACTTTTTTATGCAGCTCAACGGCATTTTCCCAAGCATCCTGTTCAAAGAGTTTTGCAGTTCCTGAAGTGCAGCGAAGTATACCTAAAAGACATCGAATCGTCGTGCTTTTCCCAGCTCCATTAGGTCCTAAAAAAGCATGGACTTCCCCTTGTTTCACTGATAAATTCACACCATTTAACGCAGTAAATTTCCCGAAGTTTTTAACTAAATTTGTTGTTTCGATAACTTGCATCTTAATTTTCTCCCTTATCGAATGACTTGTAATATGCCTTTTTTAAATCATCTATAAGTTTATAGAATGATTTCCATTCTGTTTCTAAAACATTTGAATCAGCTATACTGATTTCCCCACTTTTTACACGAGCCGTAGTTTCTTGTTCATAGCCTGCAAAAACCCATTTTATATGTTTCATGACAACTTCAGGATCCATATCCTCTCTGAATAAAGAATAGTCTATATTATTATATATTTTTGAAAATACTAGTTGTTTTGCTTCTGCAACCTGTGTTGAAAACTTACTAAAATATTCCTTATTTTCTTCTCTGAATGATCTTTCAAAGAAGTATAGAACCTCTGGAAATTCAGCAATTGCCTTTTTCTTGATATCACTTAAAAATAAATAGCGTTCAATAAAATCATTTGAATCACAATTAAACTTTTCAATAAAATTGTTTTTAATGATGTTAAGTGAATAGGCACATAAATAGTCAAATAATTCTTCTTTACTGCCAAAATAATAAAACAACATCCCTTTTCCTATTGTAGCATTCTTAGCTATTTGATTTGTCGATGCTTGTTTATAACCTTTTTGTGCAAATTCATTTAAGGATGCACTGATTATTCGCTTTTGTTTTTCCTTATCCAATGCATAAAAGGCTTCCAGATTACTCTGTGATTTCCACTCTGCCAAAATATCCTCCCCAAACAAATAATTGTTATAAATTCATAGTAGACCACACCGGTCTACTTGTCAATATTTTTTTTAAATCAGAAAAAACACTTAAGTTTTCACCTAAGCGTTTAATTAAAGTAGTCAAGGATGTCTTTTTTACAAATCCTTACCATTTGAGGCAATTATTTTTTTATAACATTCAAAACTATCTTTTTTTACTTTGTTTAAAATCCAGTACCTACAATTCCTATAATTTGGCTTTTGTCCTTCTTAAAGCTTTTACAATCCAAAATCCAGTACATGATGCAATTAGAATCCAAAGGTAAACAACATATGAAATATAACCCGATTTTGGTTTTCCATAATCATCTATATTATTTTTTTCTATATCATCATTCTGAAGGGAGTTTTCTGTAGAAAGTATAGTTAGTGTCGTTTGAGCGATTCCTTCCTCATAAACAATTTCGATTGTGTGTAATCCCTCATCCAATGTCTGTAAGTATTCTGGTTTTAGCGTAATAATATTGCTTCCAGAAACAACATCGAAATGTTCAGCACTAATAAAAACATCATCTATTTTAATGCCATAGAATTTGGCGAATTCTTCATAACAAAAGATTTGTAATCCATTAATAGTTCCTTTTTGCCATGATTGGTTTTCACCTTCAGTGATGATATAAGTTTTTTGCAACGTTGGAATTATTTCGGTTTCAATGACTAGTGCACAAACGGTACATTGTTTATGCTTACTTCCTTCTGTTGAAGTCGTGGCAAGAATATCAATAATCCATGCGCTTGATGTATGCAAGGATATATTGTTTGATAATCCGCATGAGCAAACGTTCCAGTGGTTATCCGCATCATATTGCCATGTAGCTTCATAATTATGGGTATGCTGGCCTGTTAAGGAAGGAATTTCTTCTGTCTCTATCACATATCCACAAACGATACACTCCTTGTGTTTTGTACCATTTTCCGTTTCTGTCGCAATAACATCCGTAATCCATCCACTTGTTGTGTGTGTAGCTAAGTATGTGGTTGCGCCGCATGTACAGCTTTGCCAATGGTTATCAATGTCATTTTCCCAAATTGTGCTATAAGGATGAGGAATTGGGGCTGCTATCATTTTTCCACAAGTCGTACAGAGTTGAGCTGTAGTGCAGGTTGGTGCCACACCTGGAGTGTGTAGTGTATTGTTGGCAAAATCATAATCACAATGGATACATTTATCAGATGCACCGCAATCACTTGCATGTGCCTGATCAGAAGTATGATTTGTGTTCGCCACGGTTGTAATTGCATCACACAACAAACAATGTATCGCTGTTGTGCAGTCACCATCATCCTGCTTTGGGGTATGGCTATTTGCTTCCCTGAAAAGAAAATTACAGTCAGCATTGGCACATGGATCATCTTGATTGAAATCAAGGATACCACTTGAAATATGAGATTTTGCTTCGATAATAACTGCGTTACATATTGTGCAATGAACAGCGGTGGTACAATCACCATCATCAGTTTCTGCAGTATGGGCGGCTTTATCGGATATATCTTTTGTAGAACACTCATGCCAGTGATTGTCCGCATCAAATTTCCACTCAGCGCTAAAGTCATGGACATGAGGATTATTTACAGTTATAATTGCTTCCTCCTTAAAACCTTGAGCAGATACAGCGGAAACAGTTAAGGTTGTAGCACTTTCAAATTCACCGATAGTTAATTTTCCGTTTTCATCAATTACTGTATCTTCTGCATTTCCATCCCATACATACCAATTTACTTTTGTGGGGAAATCATTCCATCTATATTCACTTGCCCCCGTTGGAACATTTAGGATAACACGAGCGTTAAACGTTTTGCTTTCTTTACGATTCATAGTGGCAGTTTCAGGAGTAATTTTTGAAAGTGCTGCTGTAACCAAATAATCATATTTTGCATGAAGAGTAACGTTTTCTTTTGGCATAATGAAACTAGTTGAAGAACTCAAAGGGGAAACAAGTGTAATGTTTCCTTCTATTACTTTCCATCCTATAAAATTCATACCATTCGCAAGTTGATCCGGACATGATATAAATACTTCAGATTCAGGCAAATAGCGTCCCATACCTTTTAGGTTAGCTTCAGACATATTAAAATAGACATTACTAATTATGGATTTATCCACATTCAGGGCAAATTGTGATACTTTATATACTTCATCATAAATAGCCGTAGCCAAAGATGATCCACCTTGTAGTGAAAAGTCATTTTTACTAACCGGTAGTGAAGTAAGGCCATCGGTAATCCAGTGCGAAAACCGATAGTTTCCTGCATCTACTGGAGGTTTTAAAGTTACAGAGCTATTTGAGGAGTTATATTCAATAATGATATTTCCCATAGCTGATGGATCAGTGGTGGTGGATAGTTGACTTGCGTCAGGGAATATTAGTTTTGTGATAGCCATAGAGTTACCCTGAAAAATTTCCAATGAATTTAATCCAGACAAGTCAACTACGCCTGATAAACCTTTATCAACTAAATATAAATGAGTAATTCTTGCTGGAGTTGTATTTGACCATGTGATATAAGGCATCCCTTCAAGCATTAAAACATTATTAGGACTGCGCAATGATTCAATTGCATAGTAATTTCCAGTGCCTGCCCAATCATCAGGAGCAGTTTTTGATACACCATCCCACTTTGTCCAATTGAGTCCATTATTATCAATCATTGCATTAATTACAGCAAGATCAGCAGGGTCACATTGATCTGGTTGTAATTGAGAAAAATTTGGTGTAACTTTAATAGTTTCTGTATCAGTTTCCCAGTTAAAATTAGCTTTATTCACACCTGGTCTAATCAAACCAGCACCCACGATCGTCCAGTTATTCAAATAATAACCTACATCAGGATTCGCTACTACTGTAATATAAGGGTTTGTAAAAAAATATATTTCTTGTAAATATGAGTTTCCATTAGCAGATAATAGTACATTACATTCATAGCGTTTACTACTTTCATTTATCAATCGTGAGAATACAAGAGTCGTGAGTGGGTTATTGTTAAAAACAAGCGAATCTGAATTAAAACCATTATTGATTTCGGGATTCAGCGGATCTGGATTAAAATCATTTTTGATTTCGGAAATCAAATGACTTGATGTAAGATCCAGAGAAGATAACTTGTTATTGGCACAGTTTAAATATTTCAGTTTGCTAAAACCATTTAAATTAAGTAAACTGATTTGATTATTTGCACAATTAATCTCTTCTAATTTTATAAGTGATGAACCCTCAGTTTCACCGACAAGCTTTAACTCAGTAAGTTGATTGTTATTGCATTTTAGCTTTTTAAGTTCACTCAAACCAGTAAGAATCAAATCTGTAATCTTGTTTTGTGCAACGTTTAGTTCAGTAATTGCAGTAAATACACTCATATTTATTGAACCTGTTATATTTTTATTCTCTAAGCTGAGCCCTACAAGTCGTTTTGGACTATCACTACTCCAAATTGTAAAAGGTGTAATTAGTGTTTGTTCAAATGTATTATCAAAGAAATTACCTGTTATAATTGTACTTCTATACCATTCTCTTGGTATATAACTTCCATCAGCAGGATTTGCCTTTGGCATTGAAGTCCCATCTACATCTTTTAAACTGTATTGATCAATAAATTCATTTATCTTTTGAACATCGAGAGGATCATACTTATTTGGAATACCCTTAAGCGTAATAGGTGTATTGGGTCCAAAAACAAAAACCTCTCCTTGATCAAGGACAGCTTGTTTAAGCTGTTTAAGATTGTAGGACTCAAAGCCCTCTTTTTCAAAGGAGACATCATAATCAAAATCTCCGCCATCATAAGGCAGATAGATTCGTGCATCTCCATTTCCATTCGTAGTATAAGTTGTTTTCAATGAGTTAACAGTAACCGTCACTCCTTTGATAGGTCGACCAGTTCCCCCATCGTTTGTATTGTCTGTAACAGTAAAATCGTGAGCAAAGCTTAGTGGATGATCTTTTTCTGACATATTATCTAATTTAATACGCATGCATGGGCGAAGTCCCATACTTGTAGTCATAGGCGAATACGCAAGGCTTCCATCTAGGGCAACTGCTGTACCTAAATGAAAGGCGGTGGTGGAAGAACGCAACCAGTAGCTATCTGCAGTCATTGTTTGACGGGATGCTTCCGTTGGGAAATAATCAGTGTTCTTCATTTCATCTGTACTCAAAAGATAAATGTAACTAAGTTCACTTGTTTTTAGATTCTCATAGATAATTTCTCCAGCAGGAGGAAATGACGAAGACTTTCTCTGAGGGAGTTCATCAGGATTTTCATCATATATCCCGTCATTTGCAATAACCTTTGAGTAGATTAGATCATCCATGGTATCAAGAATTTCAGCTTTAAAGTCAATCGGAACATTGACATACTCTGAAGGTTCTAAACCTATCATAGTTTTTTTGATTCGACTTTTCTCTTCAGATGTAAAGGCTTTGTTATAAAAATCTGTATTTAAAAACTGATTAGGGTAGGTACGCGAATATATACCACTAATATCGCCTCCGCCTCTTCCATTGCAAACCATTTTTAGTACATAGTAATACCAAAAGTTAGCAGTAGCAATCCTATCATTTCCTCTTATGTTATGTACTTTACCATCTCCATCATAAAGTACATCATCAAGGACAACAAATGCATAGCGCGATCCATTCTCTTCATACACTTCTAGAACACGCCATAAAAGAGGGTTCCCTTCCCACTCTCCAAACTGTAAACACCGTATTCCATCTTTTGCCACAAAACCCGTTGGCAAAAAAGAGAGATGTTCTTGCGCAGAAACTGTGCTAGAGACGTTAAACACAAAAATAGGAATACTTGTTAAAATGATTATCAAGCTTAATAGAGTTGGTATTATTTTTCGATTCATGTATTGTTTCATATATTTATTTTCCCCCAAAATTTTTTTATCAAATTTAAGCGATTTAGCATTTCCGCTCAAAAATATATTCTATTTCGTGATAGTCCTTGTCATAAACGGTACAAACTTCACGTATTTTACTGCCACTACCATTGAGCTTTTTTTGTAAGTCACGGATATGTTTTGTAATACCACTTCCATCAGATACTTCAATGCCCAATGCTTTTTCAGAAAGATAATTTTTACTGATGGTTCTGCCTTCGTTTTGCATAAAAATCGAAAGTAAACTGATATCGATATGTGTCAATTTATTAAACATTAAAAAACTCTATCCTCCTTTATCTATAATTAAAGAACTTTGATTATTTTCATTATAAAGTATCAAACAAAAAAAACTGCAAAGGTGTAGAAATCCTTACCTTCACAGTTGATTGATTTATTTTTATCTTTTCTCGAAGCAATACCCTTCCCCACGTGTAGATGAAATTGTATAGTTACAGAGTTCCAGTTTTTTTCGCAAATTAGAAACTTGATTTTTCAATGCCCCTGCATTGTTGTTCATGGGTTGTCCCCATATTTTTTCATAAAGAATACTTGCATTCATATTTTCATTTTCATTTTGGGAAAAAAGCACTAGTAAGGCAAATTCTTTTTGCGTTAATAGTAAATCCACATCATCCACAAAAGCGCGTCCAGCAACGATAT
Source organism: Holdemania sp. (assembly GCA_031551965.1). Taxonomy (GTDB): domain Bacteria; phylum Bacillota_I; class Bacilli_A; order Erysipelotrichales; family Erysipelotrichaceae; genus CALVGQ01. The sequence continues at coordinate 28,876 of JAVBMW010000002.1, forward strand.
CCAGCTTAAGATTATGCTTTTTGATGATTTGTGTAGGTTGCGTGTCAATTTGGCGTCTACGCATGACAGCAGCAATACGCATTAGTAGCTCATCTAGTTTATATGGTTTGGTAATGTAATCATCCCCTCCCAATGAAAGCCCCTTTAATTTTTCTTCATGATCCCGTCTGGAAGTGAGAAATAAGATATGAGCTGTTGTAGTTTTACGAATTTCCTGGCAAAAATCAAATCCGCTTCCATCCGGAAGAACTACATCCAGCAAAATCACATCAGGGTCTACGTTTTTAAATTGATTTCGTGCTTCTTCAATGGTGAATGCCAAATAGAGTATATAACCAGCTTGTTCCAAGGTACGACGGTTAATCTCACTTAGTTTTTTATTATCTTCAACCAATAGTATTTTTCCTGTGTTTTGATTACTCATTTATTTCATCCTTCCAAATCGGTAGAGTAAAGCATAATGTTGTGCCTTTACCATATTCACTTTTAATGTATATTTCACCATTATGATTTTCAATTATTTCTTTGCATATTGGCAACCCTAAACCGTTACCTTCTTTATTATCGCTTATACCGCGTTCAAATACATGAGGCAAAAGTTGGTCAGGGATACCACTACCTGTATCAGTAATGGTGACAAGAACTGAATCCAATTTTGTTTCTGCACTGATTTTTATTTTACCTTTTTCGGTATGATTACGAGCATTTTGCAATACGTTAAACAACACCTGCGTTATCTCACTGGCACAAGCATAAACATTGGGTAGATCATCGGGTAAATTTAAATTTATTTCTGTATATATCCGGGCCATGATCGGTGTATATAATCTTACCACACCTACAATCAGCTTACTCAGATCTAACTTTGTTTTATGGCGACGATGATCCTCACTACGGATATGGTTTTGCAACTCATCCATTAACCACGAAATACGCTGTGTTTCCTCCGCTATATTATCAAGATCTTTTGCTGCCTGCTCATCCACACCTTTTCTACGCAACTCCATCGCAACCAGTTCAGCATAACCAGACAAGACGGCAAGTGGTGTCAACGTCTCATGAGTGATAGTCGCAATCAGTTCTTCTTTCATTTTACCTTGCCTGTCATAGGCAGCAAGCTCACTGGCAAGAATTTGTTCTTGTATTTTGATATCTGCCTCCAAGCGAGCATTTTTTGTAACACTATCTAATGTTCGAAGCATTTGCCAGTACACTACAAAAGAAACCACCGCCAACATCATAAATATAGTGGGATAAATAAGCTGAGGTGTTGATTTATAGTAATATTCAGCACCTCGATAAATTGATATAAACGCAAATATAAGAGGAAGAGCCAAAAGTCCTTTCATATCATTAGCTTTAATTTGACGCAGCCGCGGTGTAAAATAGTAATACATGATAAAACATACAATCAGATACAGCACAATTCGTACTGGAATAAACATGGCATACCAATTTGCAGGAGTCGGCACCGGTAAAGGAAAATCACCCGTTAAGGTAGTAATAGAAAATTCCAACTCTGTTCCCATACATAACATATGAACACCTAAAAAAGTCACAAATAATAATTTTTGATAACCATCTTGAACTGTATTTTTATAATAAAAGAAAAATGAAAAATAGAAAACAATCGATACGATTTGGGATGCTTGAGAGTAACTTGTTTTATCCAAAATAATAGGAAGAATTGAAAATGCTAAGCAACAAATTATCAACTCAGTAAAAACACGTGATTTACTGCGTATCAATCTATCTGTATACGGAATAATGCATAAGAGCCCAAAAGAATAAAATGATATAAAAAAGTGTAAAAATGAAAGTAATTCCATAAATCGATTCTCCATAGTTGTTTTGTATTGTGATTAATGATTTTATGCCAATAGATAAATATAATCATTCAGTCACATATGTTTATTTAAATATATAATATTAATTCTTAATTTGATACATTTTTTAATACTTTTATATCGTTTAAACTGTTAAATATAATCAAAATATGAAATCAATCTCTTTTTTTAACGAAAAAACACCTAAACTTATTAAGTGCTTTTCAATGATTAATCTAATGTATTTCAGAATTGTTAGTTATAATTTGTTTTAAACAACTTAATTTTCTACAACTCTTTACCATTTGTTGTGATGATGTGTTTATAATACTCAAAGCTATCTTTTTTAATTCTGTTTAATGTTCCATTACCGAAATCATCTTTATCGACATAGATAAAGCCATATCTTTTGCTCATTTGGAAAGTTCCAGCACCGACAATATCAATAGGCCCCCAATAAGCATAACCCATGATATCAACACCATCTCTGATGGCTTCTTTCATTGCGGATACATGTTGCTTCAAGTAATCGATTCGATAGGGATCATGAATACTTCCATCTTCTTCGACAACATCTTTTGCCCCTAATCCATTTTCAACGGGAAACAAAGGAACTTGATAACGATCCCATAACTCATTCAAAGTAAATCTAAATCCTAAAGGATCAATCTGCCAACCCCATTCGCTTGTGTCAAGATAAGGATTCGCTGTTCCAATATCTCCTCCAGTATCACCAAAGTAGGCCTGACCCGCTTCATGAGTGGTAGTGCGATAATAACTAAACGCTAAAAATTGATTGCGATTATTTTTTATAAGTTCTAAATCTCCGTCTTCCATGTGGATACAAACATCATGTTCTTCCCACAATCGATAAATGTATGTTGGATAATATCCTCGAAGCATTACATCAGGAAAAAATAATGAGCGTCTTCTTACATCTTGGGTTTCAAAAACTGCCACAGGATCACAGTTATTGGGATAAATATTACTTAATGAACACATAACTCCAATTTTAGCATCTGGAATGATTTCATGGCAAAGTTTAACCGCCTTTGCGTTGGCTACAAACATATTGTGACTAGCTTGATAGATTGCCTGCATTTTATTTTCACCTGGTTGTAAGAGTATTCCTCCAACATACCATGGGTTTCTTCTCATGTTGTTGATTTCATTAAAAGTTAGCCAGTATTTTACTTTCCCTTTATAACGTTCAAATAGGACTCTGCAATACTTTTCAAAGCAATCAATTAGGTGACGACTTCTCCAACTTCCATATTTTTCAACTAAATGATAAGGCATTTCATAATGTGAAATCGTAATTAGAGGCTCAATACCATATTTTAATAATTCATCAAATAAGTTGTCATAAAACTTGAGGCCTTCTTCATTTGGTTCGATCTCGTCTCCAGTAGGGAAAATTCTAGTCCAGTGAATAGAAGTTCTAAATACTTTAAACCCCATTTCACCAAATAATTTGACATCTTCTGCATATCGATGATAAAAATCAATAGCTTCTCTCTCTGGATGATATTTATCATTTTCTGGAACCCCGACAAATGATTTCATCAATCCATCTTGAAAGCAAGATGCCATATCAATACCTTTTCCGCCTTCATCCCAACCACCTTCACATTGGTTTGCAGCTACTGCTCCACCCCAAAGAAAGTTTTCTGGAAATTCATTTACATAACCTTTATTCATTACTATTCTCCTCGCAATCACTATTTATCTTGATAGGGATGCTAAAATAGCACCCCTTTTAACATTTATCCTTCTGCAACAATTGTTTCGCCTGCTACAACATTACCCATTGGCATTAGTTTGATTTGATTAGAATTAGTGAAGACAAGCACTGTTGTTAAGTCAATGTCCTTTAACTCGTCTAAACATAATTCAACCAATACATCCCCGGTTTTAACTTTTTGATCAACCTTTACTTTTGGATAAAAGCCTTTTCCTTGTAAATCACTGATGTTAAGGCAGATATGGATCAATAATTCAACACCGTCTTTACGCTTGATCCCAATCGCATGACCATCTGGAAACACCACTTGTATTACTCCATTTACTGGTGAAAGAATTTTGTTGTCAGAAAGTTCAAACGCTATTCCTTCTCCCATCATTTTACTGGAAAACACTTCGTCATTTACTTGTTCAATTCCAAATGTTCTGCCACTGGCAATTGCCATAATATTTTTCGTATCTTTATTAAAAAAATTTGAAATTCTATTCATTTTTACTGAGCATCTTCATCAAATTTCATAAACCAGGTTAGTGCAAATGCTACTGCAAAAGCTACAAACCCAGCGATGATCATTTGAATCATTGTATCTTGGAATACCATTAAAGCCCAAACACCATTTTTTGCCATAGCATAAGCTTTTGTACCAAGCAGTCCAGCAACTGTTCCCCCTACAAAACCTCCAGCGATTGAAGCTAAGAATGGTTTTTTAAGTGGTAGTAAAATACCATATAGTGCAGGTTCATCTGTTCCTAAGAAAGCGGTTAAAGATGCAGACAAACTTACTCCTTTGAAATCTTTCTTTTTAGACATAAGAGCTACTGCTAAAGTTGCTCCTACAATCGCAAAGTTACACACGACAAATCCAGGTCTAACAAATGAATCATAACCAACTTCTGAGATTAAACTTAACATTGTTGGCGCAAACAAGGAATGAGCTCCAACCATTACAAGTAACCCTTTTGTTGCTCCAACGATTCCAATCGCAAATGGTCCCGCAACATTTTGAATCCATAAAATAAGTTGTACAATATAAGAACCAATATAATATCCTACTGGTGCAAATACAAATAGATTTCCAATCGCTAATACAACGATGCAAATAAATGGTCCAAAAATTGAACGAACGATTGCTGGAAAGAAGTTGTAGATTGGATCTTCAATCTTGCTTAATACATAAGTACTAATGATTGCTGGAAATAAAGTGCTTGTATAAGTTAATACATTGAATTTAATTCCAAATAGAGTAGTTACACCTTCAAAATTTTTCAATCCCATGAAATTTGGATGAATCAAGAAAATAATACTTACTGCTGCCAAAAATGGATTGCAGTTTAATTTTTTTGCTGCTGCAAATGCTGCAAATACAGGTAAGTAATAGAATACGGAATTTCCGATCGTATTCAACAGAATATAAGTTGATGATGAAGTTGGAACACCAAATCCTAAGTTGGCTACTGCCAATCCGACATTTATTAATCCACAACCAATGAAAAGTGGAATTACTTGAACCATCGTTCCAGAAATGTAATCTAAAATCTCTTTCCCTACATTTTTGATTGAGAATGGTTGTTTTTCCTCTGCTACATCTGCGTCTACTGTACCACCTGCAAAATTGTATTTTTTGACAATTGCTTTATAAGCTGGAACTGCTTCCCCACCAACAACGATTTGATATTGATTGTTTGCATTGACAACACCAAAAACACCATTTAATTTTTTTATCGCCTCTGTATCTGCTTTTGTATCATCAACTAAGTTAAATCTTAATCGAGTAACACAATGGTTTAGTTGTTTGACATTCTCTAGTCCACCAACCAAGTTGACTAATTCATCTGCGAATTGTTCATAGTTCATTTTCGCCATAATATAAATCCTCCCTTTTTAAATCAGCAAGCGGCCACTCGTTGTTTACAATCATAGTATAGAATGTTAGAATACTTTTGAAAATAGAATATTTTAAATATATAATATTTGCATTTCAAATATTTTGAAAGGATTATTTATGGAATTTATCGATGTAGAAACATTTCTTGCCATTGTTGAATGCGGAAGTATTGGTAAAGCAGCAGAAAAATTATTTATTGGACAAGGAACTGCAAGCACTAGAATTAAACGGCTCGAAGAAGAACTTAATATACAATTGATATTTCGGCAACAAGGAGTTCGAAAATTAACCCTGACTCCAGAAGGCGAGTATTTTTTATCGATTGCAAAAGAATGGTATTCTTTGCATCAACAGTCAATGAAAATTCATGATATGAAAATTTACAGTGAACTTAGAATTGCCGCAACTGACTCAATTAACCGTTATCTATTTGAAGATGTATATCCCTATTTCATGAATAAAAACCCTAACACAACACTCTTTCTTCAAACGGAACACTCCACTGAAATCCATCAGCTAATAGAACAACAAGCGATTGATATTGGATTTGTTGCAACCTTACATAAATTTCCAAACATTCTAGCTAAACCCATATTAAAGGAGAATTTAGTTATCCTCTGCCATAAAGATAATCCATTTGTAAAATCAAATAATTTGAAAGATTTAAAAACCGAGGATGAAATTTACAGTATTTTTTCTCATGAATATGAAGTATGGCATAAGCGCAATTTTCAATCAGACAGACATAAGGTAACTATTGGAACATTATCCATGTTAGATAAATTTATCTTATATCCAAACACTTGGGCTATTGCAGCTCATTCTGCTGCTGATCGTTTAAGTATGCAACATCATAACTTAGTTGTCATCCCTTTTGAAAAAGACCCTCCTCCTACACGGACATGTTATATAATTTATTACCGACACGCAAAACCGTGGGTCAATCAAATGACCAAACTCTTTATGAAAGATTTGATTGATGTAATCAGTTCTTTTCCAAATTTAGAGATAATCTATAACGATGATAATGATGACTAAATGAAATTATAAAAGACACTTAACTTTTCAGCTAAGTGCTAGTTTCAAGTAAAATACAAAAGTAAGTAAATTGAGCTTGATACCTTTTGAATTATTATTTTAAGCTCTTTTTTCAATTTTGTAATATTTAAATGTTGAGTCTTCATGTGTATATTGAAAACCAAGTTTATCGAGTATATGTTGACTTCGGTTATTCCTTAGAACTGAGTCTGCATAAATTGTATTCAATTTTAAATCATTGAAAGAATAATCTAACAACAATCTTATTGCTTCTGTTCCATAGCCTTTTCCTTTTGCTGAGTCATCAACCAAAGCAATTCCAAACTCTGCTTCTTTCTTTTCCCAATTTATATGCTTGAGATAAATATTTCCAATTATTTCGCTATTTAACATGATGACAAAATATAATCTTGCAGAATCATTTATTCTTGATTGATATGCTTTTTCAATTCTATCTTTATCATATACATAGGGAGTGGAGTCCATCAAAGGATCATTAACATAATTTTTATAATATTCATGCCATAAATCATTATTCATTGATCTCAATATAACTTTTTTACCTACCAGCGACATATTTTCGTTCATTGTATTCTCCCTCATTAGCTTTTTTGTATCATTTATCGAAAATAATGTTCTTATTCTTTAACCAATCTGGAAAATCTTTTCCAATGATTTTCTCATTTGTGATCCCCTTTGAGCTTGAAGAAGCTAAAAACAAAATTACATCATTCATAACATTCGGTTGCAGTATCTCCATATTGTTTTTTTGAAAGAATTCTTTTACTCCCGTTCCTGCCATACCTGTATCAGTAAAACCTCCTGGGCAAATCACATTTACCATGATTCCTAAATCCCGGAGTTCTTCTGCCATTATTGCAGTCATTGCTTCGGCACCTGCTTTAGAAGGTCCATAAGGCAACTGACCTTTTCTAGTCATTGTACCTGTACTAGTTGATACATAGACAAGGCTTCCTTGTCCCTTTTCTACCATCAGAGGTACAAACTTACTAGAAACCATAAAATATCCAATAAGGTTTGTTTCAATCACTGCTTTTACCGAAGATATAGGAATATCGAAAAAGTGATGATCCGCTGCTAAATTTTCCATACCTGGCGCATTGCTGCCAATTCCCGCGTTATTGACCAACATATCCAGATGATCAAAATACTCTTCAAACCATTCTGCAGCTTTAGCTACAGATTCTTCATCACAAACATCAAGTGGAACTGTATAAACATCATATCCTTTTGCAGATAACTGCTCGTATGCATTATCTAGTTTTGAACCTTCTCTAGCTCCGATAATTACCGTTGCACCATGAGACAATAATTCTTTTGCCATTTCATACCCCATACCGCTGGAAGCACCAGTAATGAGTGCAGTATATCCTTTTAAATCTATGCTCATTTAAAATTCTCCCTTCGCAAAATCCACATTATCTTAGAATGTTATTTATCTATTTGAATGCTTACTTACAACTTCTACACATAAATAGTTGTTTCAAACAAATAATCAATAACGAAGTGAGTCATAACTAAGGACCCACTTTCATTTTTGTAGACAAGTGAATTTACTAAACTTTTACTTCTACACTATCTCTTTCAAATCCCTTAGCTTCAAAAAATGGTTCTTTAGTGAAATTAAATAAATTCGCTACAATATTTGAAGGGAATTTTTCGATTTCAGTATTTAATTTATAAATTGAATCATTATAAAATTGTCTTGCATAGACTATTTTTTGTTCGATACTGGACAAATCTTTTTGCAAACTCAAAAAATTAGTGTTCGCTTTCAATTCTGGATAACTTTCTGTTAAGGCAAAAATTCTTGCAAGTGCTCCTGAAAGATTATTATCTTCACCAAGGGCTTCAACTGTATTACTGCTTGCAGAAATATAATTGTTCCTTGCTTTTACAATCTGTTCTAATGTTGATTCTTCATATTTAGCATATCCCTTTACGACTTCAACTAAGTTAGGAACTAAATCAAATCTTCGTTTTAATTCAATGTCGATCTGGCTTTTCTGATTCATTGCTTTGTTTCTTAATGTTATTAATTTATTATAAATTTTAAGAAAATACAAGAAAGTTAAAACTACTATTCCGATTATTATATAGATCATAAATTATCATCTCCTACGATTATAATATCACAAATCTTGGTGCTTTTTCAAAAGCAAATTGAGTAGGCTTGGTTAATTGAATTAATTAAGAAAACATTATATAATTATTTTCAACAGGTGAACAATTATGAAACTACTATCCATACCCAAAAATAAATATGATGACTACAGACTTGATGTTATTTTCAATTGTTATAAATGGGATCCACAGTTTTTAAATAATAATACAATTGCAAGACATGTATTAGTGATTACCCAAAAAGAACATAAAGAATTAGAAAAACTCGTTGAACAACTTGACAATGAAACTGTTTGTGCAGAACAGTTTTTAAATAATAATCTAAAGTATGCAAAACCTTTAGCTTTGCCTAAAAAACTTCGCAGTTCATTAAAGAAAATGAAAAATTATCAGCCTAATCAACACGTAAGACTAATGCGTTATGACTTCCATCCTACAATTGAAGAAAGTTGGGCAGTCAGTGAAGTGAATAGTGATGTTCCAGGCGGTTTTGCTGAAGCTTCGCTTATGACAAAAGCCGCAAGCGAATTATTTAAAAATGACAATTATGACTATATAAATTTTGGCGATAACATCACAAATGCCATCACTAAAAAAGTAAAACCAAATGGAACTATCATGCTTGTTCATTGTACTTCGTATAGTGATGATAGACAAGTCATGCAATTTTTAGGGGATGAGTTAAAGCAACGAGGATTTCAAATCATTTATGCTGCTGCCGATCATTTACGCTTTGAAAATAAAGAAGCGATCAGTATTCTTGATGGAAATACAGGAAAAATAGATGCGATTTTTCGGTTTACTCCACTTGAATGGCTCATTGATATTAAACCTAAATGTTGGCAAGGATATTTTGATACGTCAACTTTATCTTGTAATCACCCTATCGCAATTTTTGCACAAACAAAGCGATTCCCACTGATTTGGGAAGCTTTAGAAAACAAGGGGATTCAATTTTCAACTTGGCGAGAACTTCTTCCAGAAACAATTGAAGTAAAAGATGCGAAAAAAAGAGAAGGTTTTATATATAAACCTGCTTGCGGAAGAGTTGGTGAAGACATCACTATCAAGGAAGCTTGTCGAGATGATGAATATGAAAAGATAATGAAGGATGTAAAAAAGCACCCCAAAAATTATGTTGCACAAAAAAGATTCAACAGTAGAGCCTTAATAAGTGATGAAAAAGAAAGCTTTCATGTATGCCTTGGAGTCTATACTGTGGAAGGTAAAGCCGCCGGCTATTATGCTAGAATTAGTAAAACTCCTCGGATTGATTCAACTGCTGCAGATATTCCAGTATTGATAGAGAGGGAACAACTATGACAGGCAAAGAGGCTTTCGAAATATGGGCTCCATCGAACACAAAATGGACTGATTGGGTTAGACCCGTTTTATTTGTATCACTTAATCAACACGTGAAAGAAAAATCAATCATAAAATTTTCAGTTCCACCATTATTTTACATTGATAAGCTACAAGAAAACATCGCAATATTTGTAGATCTTCCAGAACATACAGGGATTGAAGAAGGTGTTGCACTTGCACACCTTGGTTTTAGACCTATTCCTTTGTACAATGGTACAATTGGGCAAAAAAACGCAATGAGTCTTGTCGACAATCAATCGATTGAAGAGGCTTTATTATGGGGAGCGTCTGAACTAAAAAAGCTCGCTATTTCTGCCAATGCCTCTCCAGTTTTTTTACTTGATAGTAATCGCACCCATCGATTCAAAATGAATGTTTCCATTTTTGATAATAGCTGGGATTTATATAGTCAAGATACTCCCTCAGCCGAGTATTTTTTAAATAATGGAATCAATAAAATAATTATACATGGAGTAAAAGTACAAAAAGATTTATCAAAAATACTTATTAAATTTCAAAAAAAAGGCATTTCCATTTTTTATACTAACGGATATGAGGAACCAAAAAAAATTACAATTAAAAAACCACTTTTCGAAAAGAGATAATTTCATCATTTAATCCTTCATTAGAAAAGGTATTGCCAATTGACAATACCCCTTTTTTCGTTTGCAGTTTGTAGTTATTTAGAAGGATTTAGTGACCTCCGCCACCGCCTCCGCCGCCTCTACCTCCACCACCATATCCACCGTGACCACCACTTCTTGCATTAAATGAGGCAGCACGTGTTGCGGTACTAAATGAACGGTTTCTCACGTAGAAACTTCTTGAGTGATAATATTGATTACGCAGAACTGGACTAGATTCCATGTCTGGACATCTGACCTTAAGTGCTTTAATTACTTTCTCTGAAATTCCAAAGGCTGTTGCATAAACTAAATATTGTTCCCACATGAACAATTCAACAACTGTGCGTTCATTCATCAAAGTCTCACTATCTAAAAAATTATATAAGCCTCTCCATTTTGCATATTCATCTTCACCAAATTGAGTTAGCAAAACATATTTTTTAGATTGTTGATCCATATAAACTGCATAGATCAAACATGCAATCCCTAAAATAAAGAATGCACCAAACGCTAGATCCAATCGAGTTTTATAAGCGATCAAATTTACTACCACGATAAGGAAAATCCCCAAAATACCCAATGCGATTGACTTATTTCTTAATTCTTTTTGTGGTTTTTTGTAATCGGCTGTTTGGAAATAACTTTGACTAATACCAATTGTAGTCATCGCAGATTTTATATTTTTAACAAATGAATTTGTATATTCATAATCATTCGAAATTTTATCTTGAAATGAATTTAGAGATATTTCTATTCCTTTTGAATGTCTAAGAATAAGGTTAAAATAGTATTCTTCTGTTAAAGTCAAAAGTTTTAAATTTGAGATTGTTTCATCAGTTTGAATTCTACCATCATTTAAAGTTGGATCAACATTTTCTCTTGGCTGTAATCTTGATCGATCCTTAACAACAATTTTAACGTTATTTTGATTCCAATCTTTACTTGCATTGATCTGTTCTAATTCAATGTATCCTTTAGAAGCTAAACTAAGCATGATCGCTGAATATCCATCATCAATACTACTAGTAGATTTACTTTTACAAAAAACTAATTCAGATGAAAAATTAGGATCCAACTCACTTGGAATATCTCTAAAATAATCCATTTCCATAGTTGGTTCATAAAAATTGTATTTCTTTTTTATTCTTTTATTCAAATTCAAAGTATTTTTTATGATTAAGAATGTTGCGATCAAGGATATTCCCAAGGTAACTAATTTAATAACATTCCATTTCCCAGGGAGTGCGTCATATTTTATCTGTTCTTGCCTGATTTCATCTAACACATCATAATAATAGTAATCATTCACAGATGCGAATTGAGAAAAACTATGTTTATCTTCTCCAAAAGACACTAGTGTAAATTCAATATATTCATTATACGATTTGAATTTAAGTTGTTCTTCAGTTAAATCAATCAAAAAAGTATGATAACCAGGATTTATACTATTAGATTCTGTAAAAGGAAAATTATTTGAGTTGGTACCAAAAGTATGGGCGTCATAATTTCCAGTTTCCGGCATCTTCTCACTTGGAATCAAAATTTGTCCTTTAAAAGATTTTAAATATTTCGCTGAATCTCCAGAATACATTGATAGATATAGTTCAGAAGAATCATTGTATCGTAAATTAGCATTGATCATCTCATATTCAATTTCAAATACTACATTTTCTCTATATAAACCATCCACATAAAATAAAACACATTCATATTGTCTCCAATACTCAGAATAAGGTCCTTCACTGTGATACCATTTTCCTGGTCCATAAGTTGTATTCGACTTCACATAATCCCAATCATCCCAATACAGTCTTGGACTTTCTTCATAAACAAGTTCTGAGCCATCTTCAAAAATTTGCTTAACTGAGTTTACTTTATAACTAACCTTCACCCCATCCACATATTGTTCAGGAAGATCTCTCCACAATTCCCAAAAAAGATTATCTTCAGAAGCAGCATGAACATCAAAAGTTAATCGTTCTACAATAAGTACTTTACCCTGACTATTTTCTTCATCAACTACTTCTGCTTTATATTCAACATCAGTAATTCTAACGTAATCATTATTGCTACTTGTTCCACTTAAGTATCGAACAATATTAGGGCCTAATAAAGCAAATACTACAATGAGACCAATCAAAATGATTTTTTTGTTATTTTTCATATTTATGTACCCCTATTTAATATAAAAAGTATACACTATTTGCTTAATTATTTATAGGATTTGAATATAATTTTTCATACTTGTCCTTTTTAATTACTTACGTTTCAATTTTGTTATATCTTGCAAATGATCGCTTAATCTATTATTTTTTTATTAATCCCTAACAAGATCAGCTAACTTCTTTTTCAGAACAATAGATGTCATTTCTTTTTCTCTTCACCACTTTCTTACAGTATCGTTCGCTCCGTTCGCTTTATCGTTCGCTCCGTTCGCTTTATTGCTCATTTTTACCCTACTTCTTGAAAAGGATGTAAAATTTTCCTTGCTTTACAATCTTTTCTTTTTGTAACAAAGACTTAATAATTTCTGTAGCTCGAGTTTTCTGAATAAAAAGAACATTCTCAACGATTTTTCTATTAAACTTATCAATTGAATTATTTTTCAAATATTTTAAGAGCGTTTTTTCTTGTTCAGTTAATTCTATTTCGTTGAAAGAAGGAACGTTTATTTCATTTCCTAATGCACTCATAAGAGTAATTGAAAATGAATTATATTGTGTAAAGAATTTTGGCGGATTTTCTTTATACATTCTTAAAATATTTTTGAGTCCTGACCCTTCACGTTCCATTAATTTACACTTCTCAAATACATCCGCAATAATTGGATTTCTTCTAGCTGATCCAACATGATATGGATCAACATTTTCTAATAAAATACCATTCACCATTCCTCCTGGGTTATAGACTTCTAAACGATCATCAAAAATATCAATATGTACTTCTGATCCAATGATTGTATACTCACGATGGATAAGAGCATTAACAAGAATTTCATGAATAACAGAACTAATATAGGCTTCAGTTTCTATTCTTGAATTAGTTCCCTTATGCCACGCAACGCGATTATGTAAATTAACAAATTTTTCAGATTCTTCTAAAAGATACAAAATGTTACCATTAAACTCTTTTGAATCAAAAGCTTCATTTCTACTAGTAGTCTTATCTAAGCCATTCCATCTAGTTGCAAACACTCTTGATTGCAATAAGTTACATTCATCCGACAACAATACCCCTGCATTAGTTAGGTAACCATCTTGAGTTACTAAACCGAATGAAACTAACATTTCTTCAGTTAATTGTTTGCTAACACGACTCAATAATGTTTTCTTTAAAAATAGAAATGTATGATTTTCAATTCTTTCATTTGTAACTAAACTATCAAATGACATATTTAGTCCTTTTAAAACTAGACTATGCAAAATATGGTTTGGTGCTGGAATTGATTCTTCTCCCATTCTGATATAGGCAATCTTTGTTCCTGAATCAACAAAGTAATAAGGTGTATTTTTTCCTGGATCAACTTTAATTATCAATAGATTATTATTTTCAGTGTTGAGAGCTTCAATATGAATTGTAGGAATCGGATCTATTTTGGCAACAATTATTTCACTAACTTTTTCAGATAATCCTTGTATATCTTCAACATTTTGAAACTCATGTGAGTCAGTTATTCCAACATAGATTGTTCCACCTAATACGCTATTCGAAAAAGCACTAATTGTTTTCAACCAACTTTTTGGTTTATTTAAATCTAAAGTGCTTTTGAACTCATGCAATGTTCCCTCACTAATAATCGTTTGTATAAATTGATTCATTTCGTACACCTACTCTCTTTCATTTAAATATTTCTCTAAGAAAATACCTAAAATTCAAACATATATGATGCTGCTTTAAACTTTTGGCTATTTTAATTCATTTGAGTTAAATATCGCATCTGCAACTTATGCTAAATACTGTTTTGGTATTTCTTGCCAGTTGATATACTTCAAAATTTTTTCTTCATCCTCTAAATAAAGATTCATGAAATCTAAAATTTCTTCTTTTGGAAAATAAGATTCACAATACCTTGGAAATACTCCTTCTGGGACAATTCCAATCTTATCAATTCCTAAAAATCTATCCGCCATTGCTCTTCCTTCACTAATTGTTACAGGAACTCCTGATCTATATAACGCAAGATAAAATTTTGCAGCTTCAACAGCTCGTCCCCATGATTTACCACGAACATGTAAGTAATATCCATCTTCATCATGCATTACAAATAAATCAATATGGGTAGAGTTACCTCCTCTACACACTTCCCATGGATGACCTCCATGTCTTTCACGGTTATTGTACCACTCATCAAATTCTTCTGCGTTATCTGCGTCTAGATCCATTAATCCTTCATCTCTACCATCTGCATGTTTTCGGTATTGTTCCTTATATGACAATTCACAACCTTCATAATGATTGGCAGCATATCCTAATGCACAACACTTGAATAATTGACCTGATGTCATTTGCTTAACTCTCTCTTTAGGCTTATTTAAACTTTTTATATCATCCATAAGATTTATGAACTCATCTCTATCTTGTTGATTAAAATCTTCAAAATAATACTCTTTTTCCTCGGGATACTCTTTCCAGTAGTCACTACGTAGAATAGTGCCAGTTCTGTTTCGCCAAGGAAGATGCTCACTAATATATGAGTTGTACGTGTCATTTTTCATTTGATCTACACATACTTCACATTCATTTATCAACCATTGAATAAAAGGATACAAATACTCGCCTAAATAATTATTATCAGAACATCTAGGATCTATTTCAAGTACTAACCTATTTCTTAAAAACACTGCTTTATACCCATTGTGTTCTACTGTTACTAAATGATACCATGAAACTTCTTCTGGATACTCTTGTCTCCAAAGATTTTCAAACTCTTCATAATTATCTACATCACCAAAATCTTTAAGTTCCTCAAAATCGCCATAATCTTCAATAGGCCCTCTTTGAGCGCATAACCATAGTTCTCTTCGCTCATCCTCTCCACATCGCTTAATCTTATGTATGCTTTCAAATAATTCATTGATTAGCTTTATAGCTCCAGCATCAGTAATTGCAGCGTTGTGGTGATCTAATTGATGAATATAAAGATTCACTGAAGGCGCAGACAATGTGCTATTTTTCTCATGTATTCTTTTGATTGTATTTCCCATATAATTTTCACCATCCTTCAATCGTTTAATTTTTAAATATGAGATTTCAAAATGTTTTTGTATTTATTTTAAAGTCCAATGCATATCTGTAGCTTTCCATGTCATATCGGAATTCTAATCATGCTCTAACTGATTCAGCAATTCTTATAGCATTACTTCCAAATATTTTCTCAACAATGGTTCTACCCGCAAATCCTTTGCATATTTCATCAATAGATTTATATCGCGATCCGTTAACTTCATATAGTTCTGAAAAACTTCAACAAATACTTCAAACCCCAATTTATTACGATAAAACAATATGTCACATACTGTCTTTTCTTTGTCATAAATCCAAAATTCATTTTCATCTTCAATTATTCTTACTCTACCAATTTCATATCTTTTTTTCGAAAAACTATAAATGTGGATAACAGGAAAATCAGGATAATCTTTCTTGTAATGATTTCTAGGAATCGCGACATTTATTTCAGTAGGACGATATGTTGTTAAACCATAATAGACTGCAGCACTCAAAAGACAGACTACCCCTTTATTTACATAGGCAGGAACAGCATAAAAATCGTTATATTCACCCTCGTATTGAAGATTTTCATAGTATTTTTTATTAACGGGAAACAAATCATTTGATTTTACCAATTTCCTAATTTGATAAGAAGAAAAACCAAGATTAATCAAATATTCTCTAGAAATATACTGTTTATTAAATAATTCAGCCATTTTAAATACCTCTTCCTACTTGTATTGTTATCTTAATTATAATCAATAATTAATAACTTTAAAAGCAAAATTTGACCGAAACTCCACATTTTTATAAATATGCTTATTTTCAGTTAAATTATTCTTTTTACTTAGCTCATTCATATGTTATTTATAATTTCTTTTAAAAATATCATCTGCGGTTTCACCTTTGTAAAGGCATTTATATCCAGCATTATGAAATTGATCAAAATTCTTCACTCTAGCATTTTTAGCAACTTGATTAAGCTCATAATTTCCCTTTTTTGTGATACTTCGATTATAAAATCGTTTTTCAGTTTCAAAGATTAGCATATTCAATTTCACTTATTTCTTGTTTTCTTGTTTGTACTGCGAAATAAGTTTGACCAAGTGCAACGACTTCTTTGCTTGGATCAGCATTCTGTACAATTAGGTAACAAGCATATCGAGATAATTTTATGTCTTTAATTTTTTTTGATGTTGCTCCGGCATCTACGATTTTGCTGACATCAGCAAAATCGTAATAGTTATCTTTTTTACTAACTGTGCAACTGATTTTTGCTTTATTAATGACTTTTTCAAAATTTCTTCATTGAGTATATTCACTACCACTTGTAGTTCTCTTACTAGCCAATACTCATTTCCTAATTCATCTACATGCTTGATTCCTTCAAACGTTTCATAATTTACTTCACTTATTTGATTTTTACTCATTTTGATATCTCCTCTAAAAATATTCCTATACTATTATTATTCTCCACTTTTTGTCTTTCACCTCTTTTTAAAATGCAACAAATTTTATTTTTTGATTGAGTTATTTAAAACACATAAAAAGCACTCAACTATTCTAGCTAAGTGCTTCGTTTTCAAGTGAGGAGTTCCAACGCGATAAGTATCGTATTTCGAGATTGCTTCCTTGTGGGAAGATGTTATCTTTATTCATCTTCCCACAAGGAATAATAGAGTATGCTTCCGATATTCCATCCGAAAATCCCCGATCAACTGAAATATGATTTGTATTCATTAGCTATCACTCTCCATAATTATTATAAGTAATTAGTATAAAATTTAAACGAAATGCGGAAGAAATGAAATTTTACCGCATTTCGTTTATCACTTAAATAACTTTCAGTTAATAATTATCTGGCAGACACTTAAATTTGCATCAATTTCTGACATAGGTTTACAGTGGATTTTTTTACAATTTAATATACCCGAAGTAATATTTATTGCTACGTACTCAATCTTCCTGAGTACCATTCATTGGCCCAAGTTTCAAAGCTGTTAGCAACGATTCTAAATTCATTCTCAATAGGATAATAAACTCCAACTTCTTTAGAAGTAACTCCATTTTTTATGATGAATCCAAAGCATTCACCACAACCATTGTCCGCAAAAAACAAATAGTCATCTGGTGAATTTATTTGAGCCGTTTCAATGAAATTCCTATGTAACAAATGATATTCTTTAATCTTTTCATTATTAAACACCACATAGTCGCCAAACCTCTTATTTTGAATACCATTTGTTTCCATTAGTAAATCAAGCAAATCACCAGTAATTCTGACATATAAAAAATTTTCTAACTCAGTAAGTTGTTCATTTGTTATAGGCTCAAAAAAAGCTAGATTATAATTACTATCATCTTTCACTATATTTTGAAAAAATATTCTCCAATCAATCACAATAACCTCACTAATATATTTCATTCAATGTACATCAAATAAATTCTATAGTTGTAATAAATACTACGGTATTACTGTTAAATTTACAAGATCAATCTTTGCTAATCATTATATTTCAGTTAAGATTACTTGAGCAACTGACTCGACTATTTTCCAAGCCTGCGACAACAATATTCTCTTGATTAATTCTAAGGCTCTCAGCTAGTTCCAATATCGTGATTCCTCCAGAAGAATTAAGTGGAAGTCAATAGTATCACTATCTGATATAGTAATAGATTCTGTATCTTTAAATGTTTCAAAATATCTTCGTGATAGCTTAATTTCTTTCTTTTTATGTCATCAGTTGCCTCACCATTATAGCCCCTAATAACCTGCATTATGAAATTGATCAAAATTCTTCACTCCTGCAGTTCTAGTAACTTGATTAAGTTCATAATTTTCTTTTTTTGTGATGCTACGATTACAAAACGTTTTTCATTTCCGTTAGATCTACAGATTCTGTTTCACATATTTCTTGTTTGTACGGCAAAATAAGTTTGCCCAAGAGCCATTACTTCCTTACTTGAATTGCATTTTGTACTATCAAATAACAAGCATATCGTGATAATTTAATCTTTAATTCGTCGATTTGAATATCTTGTTTGAACTATTTTGCTGATATCAGCAAAATAGTCATCTGCCTGATATCCACTTATTGTACAACTTGTTTTGGCTTTACTCATTACAATGTCAAAATTACGACATTGTTTATATTCCAATACAACTTGTAACTCTCTTGCCAACAAATATTCATTTCCTTCTTTATCAAAATGTTTAATCTTTTAACTTTGAATTTTCATATACGAAAGCCGAACTTCTTTTCAATCAAAGATTAGGCTCGACTTCTATTTGAATTTATATTTTAAGATGCTCATGTTACATAGATAATGCTTATTTCCAGTAGTGTTCATATTTCGAAAGGGATATTTATTGCTTATTGATGCTGCCCCTTTAGATAGCTCCTCTTGTTTTCGCGAATATGTTGCTTCCATTTGCAGCAATCATTTAAGTGCATGATAACATGGCGTGTTGGCGGCATGAGCAATAAACCCGCCACATCTTTTGTTCCCCAAAAATCAAGGAGCCACTGTGAATCTTCTTCGCTAGTTACGCCGCCTAGCTGCGCAATTACTTCCAGTCCCTCAGCAGATACTTTGCGTTGCATATCTTCTACAGAAAGCGATTTAACAATATCCTGTGTTCTTTTCCCAACAGCATTTCGAAATGCAATGAGTTTTTCGATGTTTAGCTGGCAGCTCAACTCAATGATTTCATCATCTGATAAAGCGTTGCCGTATCAGAAATAGGAGCGTTAAGCTGTTTCTTCCATTCAGCATCAAATATCTGTTCATTATTTGCAATGAGTATATTCATTGTCAAATCCTCAATTCTTGCAATATGCCACAAGACCCATGCGATTGTTTCAGCTTTCGAAGTAGGCATAATGCTGTATTCGTGAGGAGCAAGGTCGGCTAAGAGAATATCGACTTCATTTTGTTGAGTTCCCGACATTACGGATAAATGCAATTTATTGTACAAATCAAAAAATAGTTGCTTTGCTTCTTCCAGCTTGTCCGGCTTTCGGATAATTTCATTTAACTCTTTATGTCGCTCACTTAACCCATTTCCGAAGTATTTCATCTTATCAGCCCTTATCTAATATGCCCTTTTCCCAGTACAACTGTATACATATAACATCTCCAGTCTTCATTGTTTCTTTAGCTATACATTATTTACCTTGTCAATCTTGTCAACCTTGTCAACCTTGTATAAATGTCAACATATAAATGTACGCTTTTGATCATATATTAATGTACAGAATCACTCATCTTCAGAATAGTAATTTTTCAATCTATACGATTTGCCAGTGATGTTTATAACGTAGGCATGATGCAATACACGATCAAGTATCGCATTAGCTATCACTGGATCCATAAAGATGCTATCCCAGTTAGAGAAGTTGATATTTGTGGTAAATATCGTACTTCTTTTTTCAGAACCCCAGAATTAACCAATGTATCCAATCTCTTGCTAATAGCCTGTTTTGACATTGAAAATTCGTCACCTATATCTTTCAAAGTAATTTTTTTAGTATCACCATATTTGTTAATGTATCTATTTTATTTTTAGAATATAAACATAATTGAATTTTATTTATTTTCATTTGGTAATAAACGTATTTGGAAGTAACTAAATAACACAATTAAATTTGCTTTTTTAGTTTAAATCCTCCTTGTCTATTATGTATAATTTTTCCTTTATAATTCCGCAACTCTTTCTTTGTTGAAAGAATATTAAAAAGAAGGTTGAACAACATAAGACTATCAATTTTTTTATTCGAAAATGCAAATCCATGTTGAGATGGATGCCGCCTAACTTTTTTATGTGTTGATATTGCATAACCATTGAAATCCATGTTTTCAAATACAATATCAATATTGTTGCCAAGCATAGCTAATTGAAGTGAAAATGGACCATACTCGTTTAAATCTATTTCAAAGAGTTCATTAATAATTGGATCCAAAATTCCTTTTCGAGCAGTAGTTTTTTTGTTTTCTAAATAATAGGAAAGCGTGTAATCAATCAACGAAATAATAGCCATATTTGCCAAAGAATATTTTTTATTTTTATAGGCAAAAACTGCTTGCTTAAAAAGGGTGAGTTGCTGCCCTCTTAATTGATATTGTATATCCTCAATCATTTTGTTCACTTTAGTATTATCGAAATATGTCTTCATGAATACATCGAATTCACGCTCATCATGGACATTACTTAAAATCCTTTTCAGCTCATCTGTACTAATATCGTATGGAAACGCCCATAAAAAGTTTTTCAACGCATTTTTATAGTCAATATAATTCCATATGTTATCTGGGTCTTTCTTAGCTTCTTCGATGGCTTTTTGAAATGCCAATGAAGGGCCTTTCATATAATCCGTTATGAAATTGAAGCTATTACTTAAATCTATACGAAGATTAAAAAGCGATTTATATGCTGGATTTTCAAAAATTTCAAATATCATTTTATTTATTGGTCTTAATGCTTGACTAATAATTTGAGTTTGATGTAACAAGTTCTCAAATTGTTTGTCATATATTGGTGTAGTAACCTTTATAAGGTTTTGAATAGATTTAATTCTATCTTCATTCAAAATTTTCGCTTTCATAAGTGTTTCATTCAGATTAAGCTGAAATTTTTTCGTCCGCTCATTATTAATGACTATATATGGTTTGAGTAAAGAATCTGTTAATTTTTTGTTTTGCTCAAGTATTTCAAGGTATTGTTTTGTTAATTCGTCATCTTTATTTTTTTCTTCCATAGGCATATCCTTTCCTTTATTTTAATTTATTAATATACTTCACTTTTACTTATATACCCTATCAGAAACATACAACCCTTTATCTTATTTCTTCAATATACCAGCATGCTTCATCTCTTTTAAAGTAATTAGCTTCATTTTTAAACTAACTGGATAATCGGTATATTTAAGTATTTGCATAAGCCTTGCCTTTATATCCGTTCCTTTGAATATAGCTCTTATATTCTCCATTTCTACAGAAAATGGCAGCCTTTGTTTTATATAGCAATATAAAAGATTAATGCACGCAGCTGTATTATCTGCGTTTATTTTATCGAAACATTCTATAATTCGACTAGCTTGTTTCATAACAGGATATTTTTCATTAGCCATCGCCTGCATTAAATGCGTTAGAAACAATTTCTCAATTTTCTTTTTGTCATACTTCAGTATTTCTTCTAAAAGACTATCGTCTGAGCACAAAAGTCCCCAGCCGTCTTGAAGATAAACAAATAATTTTACTAAATAGTTTAAGTATTTTTCGAAATCATATTTATTAATTAAAAATATAATTCTTTTTACCTGCTCTTTATTATTTCTAAGTATATACCAATCTAAAAATAATTTGTCCATAATCAAATCAATCAATTTGTCTGCATCTTTCGAATTTGTATTATCACTATTCAAAAATTCTTCTATCTGTTTATATTCACTAGGAAGCGGGTCATTATTTTCATAATGTATTAACAGATTTTTAATTGGTAATGCGTATGACTCTTTAATAATTTTTTCTTTAGAATCACTTGTTATTTGATATTTTTCGATTTTATCATTTCCAAATATCTTAATTGCTGTTTCAAAAATGCTATCATCAAATATTTCAATTCTCTTATGATTACTTAAATAGCTCTCGAAATTTTTCTTTAATTCTTTCGCTAAAGAATTTTGCTTAAGGTTCAACAGATAGGTATATGCATTTATAAAGTATTTGATATCTGTTTCGTTAACGTCATAATCAAAGTTAAAAGACATTCTAATCAAGAATTTTATAAGTTGACAACTTTCCAACAATTTGCTCTCGGCAATTTTGCGCAAATAATATTGTCGATCTTCAAGAAAATCTCTATCATCATATTCTAACTGATCAAGTTGATTAAAATAAAATAAAGTGTACTGCAATGGGTAATTTTCATTTAAAAAGTCTAAATACTCTTCCATTGACCCGTGTATATCTTTCCCATCAGTTCTTCTTTTTATCTCTACAAGAAAATCGTAAAGACTAATAAGAAGATTAATATCATCTTTTATGAAATTCAATGTATTGGTTAAATCATAAATTGATGTTTCTTTATGATGAAAATATGACATAAGTAATATCATTGCTTTTTTATATAATTCTATTGCTTGATCATCATTGATGTATGAATAGCCTAGACAAGCGATTTTTAGATAAACAGATGCAATATCTACATAACTTCCCGATATATTTTTAGTGCTATAAAAATCAAATGCAGTATTAAAAAGTAATGCTTGGTTATGATCATTTTTTATGCTGTTTAAAATATCTAAAATATTATTTTCTGTAAATGGCCCCATTTTTGCTCCAATTACAATGCCTGTTGTATCTGAAGCTTTCTCAAAAAATAATGATAATACATTCTTAAGGACTGTCTCATCATTAATATATTCGAATATATCTTTTATCGAACTTGCCATAGCATCGTATAACCCTGAAGCGTCTACCATTCTTCCCAATCGAGAAAAAATATAAGAATCATTAAGAAAACTTTTCATCCAATCTATGATTTTATCGTCAATTGTTCCGCTTGTCTTCATAGTTTTATAAACTCTACAAATTAATTTATACCAATTATGAACATAAGAATCTGTAAATTTTGGTATTTTCCGTTCGAAATTTTCAATCTCATCGATATTTGCATACTTTAATGAATAAATTTTTTCCCCAATATGATTATTAAAGAAATTTTTTTCATAAATTATTTTAGGATCTATTGTTTGATATGTATTTCCATAATTCAAAAACATTTCAAGATACTCTTTATCTTCAATTTCTGCATCAACCAATGAATAATTTTTATATCCTATCTCTTCTTTTATGATGGTAAAAAGGCTTTTACCTATTTTATCAGCAATCGGATTTGGCTTAACTTGATTCAAGTATTTTTCAATGTTTCCGCTAATTATATAAAATCTCATAAGGTATCGCGTAACATCTCTAGTGTCATTTTTAGATTCTTGCCTATATTTTAAAATATAAGGCTTCCAATTTACAGAGATATTATTATTGTCACAATGATATAGTAAAGATAATCCCATCTCAACATTTAGAAGAGGCTCATCATCCATTCCATAAAGAATGCTATGTATTTTCTCATAACTATATTTTTTTGCGTAGTATTGTGAAATACTATCATATTCATATTCAATATTTTCCTTTGAATGATAAATAAGGTTCTTCACTAAATTAAATTCAACAATTTCATTTATACTTGGATTAAGCTGATTTAGTGACTTTGCTATTAAATCTATGATATTGTCCACTTGGCTAAAATACCCATTAAAATAACTTTGATAGACAAAATCATAATTACATTTCGAAACAATTTCTTTGAATTTTTCTGCCTCAAATAAAATATTAAAATAAGTATTGTATATTTTGGTTTCAAATATATTATCTTTTTCCATCAACCATTCAGCAATCCTTTTATAACATAAAGTTTTGATATTGCTTCCCGATTGATTTATTTTATCGAGTATAAACCTCCGTAAACTTTCATGGTAAATCGTATATGAATCATCAATAACATTCATTTTTAAAACAGAAAGATAATTATTTATTTCGGCTTGAATGATGGGTAATGAATAACCCGTTATTTCGTTCATTTCAGTAGCGCTCAATGTCATATATCCATTAATTAATAATGGAATAATATTTTTATCAATGTCAATGTTTGTCAATAAATAATCATAGTAACTATTTATATCATCACTGATTATATCTAAAAACTCGAAGTCACCACTGCATTTGATATTATTTAATATTGTTCTGATGTATAGCGGGTTTCCATTAGCTGTATGTTGTATTTTTTTGATATACTCACAGTCAATCGTAAGCTCCATTTTATTTATTAAATCCAGTGTCTCTAAGTAAGTAAATCTTGGCATTACGATTTTTTTGAATCCATTTTCAAGATAGTAGTTTAAATCATCAATTGGCTGAGAAACTATTATTACATTACATCTACTTTTTGAGATTTCAATAATTTCATTATTTACTTCCGTAAATTCTTTTAATAATCCATTTGAGTGAAGAAGATATTCCCTATCAATATGATCAAGTCCATCAAAAATAAACGTAATTGTTTCATTATTTTTTTCAAGGAATTCTAAAATTTCATGAAGAGAACTGCTATATAAGTTTGACATCATTTTATATCCAAAATAATTTATAAGTTGTTTTTTTATATTTGCAATCATTACATTTTTATTGATTCTATCTTTTATTGAAATATCTTGAATATTTCTAAAAAATGTATATCGAACTACTTTAATGTTCTTAGGTTCAAAATAATTTTCTATTATATTTTGAACAAACCACGATTTTCCAATCCCGGGTTCCCCTACTATACAAATATTATTATCTAAATTCTTAAAAACTTCCGCATACAAATCCATATTGACAACATTGTACTCTTTTTCTATTTTGAATGATTGAGGGAGTTCTTTATGTGTCGTTATTAATCCAATTATATTTAATATTTTTTCATTCGTAATTGTTGACAAATATTTATCATTATTAATTCGCAACCGATTAAATTCCACTATTAAATTTGTTATCGCAAGTTTAAAGTTAATATTTTCGTTCGGATAGAGACCTATGCCAAGATATTTAAGCTTTTTTTCTGCTTCGATTTCTAATTCGCCCAATTCATCATTATTGAAAGATGCATTAAAATAATTTGGTACCACAATAATTTTTTTGGAACTTGAATCAGTATCATTAATTCTAAAAATTTTATCAAAGAGAATTGAAACATTATCATCTTGCAACAGAAAATCGCCTTCATATTTTCTATTCGTAATAAAAACCGGAATGATATTATCACTTTGATTAAATAATGCATTCTTTATATTAAAAATCCCTGTTGTATCTTCAAAATGCTTCTTCTCTAAATTTTCCTTTGTTTTATTATGCTTGACTTGCATTTTATATTTTTTATCATCAATTTCTATAATGATATCATCTAATCTATCTTTTTCATGTTCCTTATAATCAAGAATCATTTTGAACTGCTTACGTTTTGTTAATAAGGTTAGCGCTAAGTTAATTGCTACTAAATCTTGATATTCATATCCATAATTGAAATTACTCATCCACTTCCTCCTTCTAAGTTATTTGTAGCTTTATAAATAAACAAACTTTAAAAATTTTTTAATTTAATAACTTGAATTATTACTTTATCTAATAATATCATAGTTTTCGCTTATCATAGTTCGTGAAAATTCGACAAAACACGACATTTATTAATTATCACTAATGAGTAGAAAGTACTAAAACCAATTATTTTCATTATTTCAAATTTTCTATATTATTTCGTAGTGCAAAAAGCACTAGAGGAGATTTAAAAAATGAAAAGAATCAGTTTAACGCAACTAAAGAAGTATGTTTCATTTTATCAGAGAGGTATGTCTGTGAATGAAATATGTAGGCAGTACAAAGTACCAAGAAGTTCACTTTATATCTGGATCAACAAGTATAAGGAAACCATCACTGCAGGATCGCGAGTCAATGTTGCTGAATTTCAAAAGCTTACTGCACATGCTGAGAAACAAGCACAAATGATTACAATTTTACAAACTGTTGACTGCAATGTAAGTTCACCAGTTCCACAAAAATTATCTGAGCTAGAAAAATTAAAGAATCAATATAGCACACGAGTTCTTTGCGAATCACTAAAGGTAAATAGAAATACATTCAACAATTACTTAGCCACTCACAACATCACTCAGCAAAAACGACAGCAACATCGTGACGAAATGAAGAAAGTTATTCAGGAAGTATATGACGAAAGCCTTCAGATTTATGGAGCTTATAAAATCCGCGCAGTTCTTAATGAACGTGGCTATAAGATCGGACCTGATCTAGTTTTGGAGTTGATGAGTGAAATGGGAATTAAAAGTATTCGCGGTTCTGCGAAAAAAGACTATATTCGTCTAACTTCCCAGCGTAAAGTAGATATGGTTAAAATGAATTTTACCACTTCACGTCCTAATGAGATTTGGGTAAGTGATGTAAGCTGCTTTAAGGTAAAAGATCTATATCAATACGTTTGTGTTATTCTTGATTTATATTCCAGAAAAGTCATTGCTTATCGAATATCTACTGTTCATTCAACACAACTGATCACTAAAACTTTCAAAAATGCTTATGAAACTCGAAAGCCTATATTGTCACTTATTTTTCATTCAGATCGCGGAACGCAGTACACTGCAAACTCGTTTCGGATGTTATTAAGGAAGCTGGGAGTAAGTCAATCCTTTTCAAATCCGCATAATCCATACAATAATTCTGTTGCGGAATCCTTCTTTGCGACACTTAAAAAAGAAGAAATATATCGAAATGATTATCGTTCAGATAAAGATTTCAGAAATCACATCAAACTTTTTATTGAATTCTATAATACAAAACGTAAACATAGCGTTATACAATATAAAACACCTGATAAATACGAAGAAATCTACAATCTAAATAATAATGAAGATTTAGACATGTATGGTCAATGATCAAGTGATTTTTTGATTTAAGTTTCATTTTTCGGTTTTTTAAAACATACTGATCCACAAGGGATAATTTATGTAAACCGTCGTAAAACGTTGTTGTTATGGCTCATTTTGAACATAAAAAAAGTTGAGCTATGGACAAGTCTAACTTTTTTGACCATATTTTCAACTAATGTTCAAGTGAGGGATTCCAACGCAACGGATATCATGTTTTGAGAGTACTCCCTTCTGGACCACTCTCTGCTTAAAATTAAATTGAATCATATAAGTTTGAAGTCAATTTAATAGTTTATCTTCTTTCGCAAATATTACTTTATCAGTTAGTAAATTAAATATAGCATTTTCAACTTTCGTTTTTAGTAATCTAGCATTATTGAATGATTCTACATTTAATAAGAACCACTCAAAAATATCTGATGAACTAACTATTTTTTTCTCTTCATCATTCAATTTAGCTACAATTTCAGCATAGTAATTAGTGACAATTTCTTTCTTTGCATCATTATCAAGATAGTCAAACTTAATTATTGCACCGATTCTAGAAAAAATAGGTAACCCTAAAGACTTTTGAATATCCGAAATACTTTCAAAATTTGTTGTTAATATAAATATGCATTTGCTTAAGTCAATTACATAATTGGGGTCAGAAAATTTCCCTTCGTCAAACATTTCATAAAAAGCATTATAAAAATTCGGATGTACTTTATCAAATTCGTCAATTAATATGATATTTGATTCTCTTGCTTCTAAATCTTTTGCTAAGCTATTTCTTGCATGTGAGGATCCGAAAACATAATCTAAAGCATCACTATTTTGCATCATTGAAAATTGTATTCTTAGTAGTTCACCATTTAATTGTTTACTTAAGCACTTAGCAGACTCAGTTTTCCCAACTCCAGATGGTCCATAAAATAATAATACTAATGGCTTATTTTCTTCTAGTGTAATATGCTTATATATATTATTTATTATTTCACGTTTGCAAAATTCTTGGCCTTTAATTTGCAATGAAAAACTATTGTAGATTGGTAGTAAGTCTACTTTATTAAAGATTTCATAATCTGAATATTTATATTCTATTAAATGACTATACTTTGATTTTAAAGACATTTCTGCTCGTTTAGGTGGATTATGAAGATATAATGTTTCTATATCAGTATTTAACTCAATAATATTTGAGAAATTTAAAATTACATGTTCTAAAACTGATCCATAATCATCTTTTTTAACAATACATGTATCAAAGCTCTCTTTTCCTTGAATAAAATATTCTCTAGTTGATGTATCGTTTTGCCTTAACATTAGATTATAAAACTGAACTAGCTCCATAAAATTAACATTTGTATCTTCATTTACGTTTTCATCAGCAATAAAGTTTTCGAAATCTTTCGATGAACCTCTATAAATAATAATTTTTTCAATCATTATATGCGACCCCTGCTAAAATTACATCATAAACATCTAACAATCCTTTTTCAATTGCATTATCAGAATCATAATCTGGATTTGATTTCGAGTTTAAGTTTAGCTCATTATTAAAATTTAATTGCTCTAAATCAATTTTCCCAACCTTAATTGCATATAATTTTAATTCCATTTTTAATATATCTGAAATTCTATAATTATTTTTAAATGCGTTAATATTAAATCTTAATACTATTTTGTCTTTTTCTTTTTCCCCAATAAATTCATAATATCCTTTACCAGATTTTACTGCATTATCAATTTTATCTACAGCAATATTGAAGTCTCCTGTTTGTATGCCTCTGCTATTTAGCATAGTCATATAAGGGGAAACCATTATTATGTATGAAAGTGAATCCTTCAAAATTGATAGTGTATAATTCTTAAACTCCTTTACTACTTGCTTTTTATCTTCACTTATAATGCTCAAAAAATCTGTCAATATAGTATTTTTCAATATATTTTCAGCCATTTCAACAGTATTTATCGAAGTGCTAATCTTACTAGTAAGATTAGATTTAGCTCCGAATCCTATTAACGCACTGAACATTCCACTAATACCAACCGATATTTTCCCATCTGCCCCTAAATCTGAACCTGTTTCATTTTGTTCAAGCAGCCTTGTAGTTTTTTCTAAATTGCCCCCTTCAATTATTTGAACATAATCTGTTGCTGAATTCTCATCAAAATAAACTATTTTGCTTATATTTCCCATATCATTTCTCCGTTTTTCATATTAAATAACCTATACTATATTTTTCCTTTATCTTTGGCAACATAAAATTCAGCTCCTAATCAAACTCGATTTCTTCGTTTATTTTTTCGTTAATATCAATTCTGGCTTGAATATCTAGATTATTGACCAACCATCCATTTAATGTGCAGTTTTTAATAAACTCATCAATTCTATTGATGCCATTAATTTCCTTTAACGTAACCACAACGCCAAAACGAATACCTACTCCATCCGCAGGATCTAATCTATTGTTAGTTTTGATTTCCATTCCCCAGTTCTTATTGTTGTATGATTTTTTAGATGACATTCTAGCTTTAAGACTGTCAGCAATATATTTTACGTTATCCCATTTTCTAAATCTATCTCTTGCGTCACCTTCTAAAAGATAGTTTTTTTCAATACTTGATTCTTCATTTTGCTTGTCATTATTAATTTCATATAATTTACCATCGTCTTTAATTCTACCAAAATGAAGATTGAGTTCCGTATTAGTGTAATCTACACCTTGTGTTCTATCGCAAATCGGAAAATAACACATAGTTGCTCTAGCAATATAAGGGTACTTGTCATCTTTAAGCGGAACTGGGAACTGATAGTTATAAGTGTTCCATTTTTCACTGACATCAGATACTAAAAATTTTATCTCGTCATCCTTTGATTGAATAATATTCTCAATTCTTATAGGTACTATACCATGTCCATACAAAGCAACTTGTTCCATTGTTGGCTTCTCATTCCAATCCCTCGCTGCATCAATAATTAATGCTTTGGCAATTTCTCTGTTTAAACCTAAAACATCAATTAAATAAGATAGCTTACGTGCAATCCAAGGAGATGCAAACGAAGTGCCGGCAACATTGGCTGCTCCTAGTGGCTCACAAACTTTTATATATTGCTCTTCACTTCCACCATAATAACTAACATCCGGTTTAGCAAAAAAAGATAAAGCTAAACCTTTTCTTGAGTATTTTGTTGATAATCCTTTCTTGGACACCGCATTCACTACAATGCTATTGATTGAGTCAGCAGGAGACCCTATCTTCACAATATTATCATTTGGTTTATTTGTTCCTGCTACAACAAAAATAACATTATTTTCACACTGTATTTGATCTAAAACAGCTGCCTCCGTAGAAATGAAATTGTCATTCACCTCTTCATTGCTTCCAAGTGAAATATTCCATACTTTTATATCCTTATTACTTTTAATAATTTCTTTTATTCGCTTTGTAATTGTAAAGGATGAAAATTTTGTTCCAACTGCAACTCCAAAGTGTCGCACTTTAAATCTTCCACATCCATCGTCTAGCCACGGGTTTAAAGTTGCCCCATCTACGATAATAGAAGAAACAGCAGTTCCATGACGATAATCATCTTCGGTTTTTGGAATATCATCATCAATCATATCATGATAATCTACCCAATCCCCAAAATAGACACGTTTATCAAATAAAGTATCTATTACTCCTATAGTTGGTTGAATACTTGGAGAAGGAATATACATTGTACTTTGCTGATATTGCTGAATAAAGTCCTCAGGCGATAGCTCTGCTAAATCAACGGTCGCCATCGAAACAAGATAAGGAGCATTTTCTAAAAGGATTTGTAATTGGTTTTCATCTAAAAACACTGTTTGATTATCTAATATTCTACTAGTTAAAATATCAACGCCAATATTTTTAAGCAAGTCTTTAGCGTTTGTGCGCGTATCATATAATGTAATAATGCTTTTCTTTAATTGCATTGTTGCCATTTCCACTTCAAAATTATCGATATATGAAACATCAGCTATTACCTGCTTAAAAGTAGATTTATTTATTGGGAGGTGATCAAATTGAATAGTTCCAACAATTCTCTTTTTTTCATTACCAAATATTTCTTCATTTTCAAATGTAGCTTTATCAATACTCCCCTGAAATTCATTATTTAAAATATGAATTGTGCTGTTAAGCAACTCAATGCTTTTATCTAAGTCATTAATATCTAAAAAATAAGTAATAATATGTTTGCTCTTTTCATTATTAAATTTAGCACCTACAATAGCATAATTAGAATCATTGCCTTTAAACAATCCTGAAATTCGATTACTTTTTGCAACTATTTTATTATAATGAACACTGATTAAAATGCCCTCAAAAGGTTTTTTTATTGACTTCCAAAAATCTTTAATTTGAATTATTTGTGCTTTCAATCTAATTAATTGTTCGGATGTTACAATATTTTTGCTATTCATAGCAACTCCGCCACCATTATTACTTTTTGATGCTTGAATAAACCTCTTTCCTTTCAATTCTAGTACATTATTCATTATTATCATCCTCCTTATTCAGTTTCCTAGCTACAGTGCTTTTAGACTCACCCTTAAGTTTTTCTATCTCTCTCACCGTGAAACCCTGCATATATAATTGATCAAGATCAGCTTGCTCAAGATTTCCAACCAAGTTATTGTAAATCCTTCTTAAGTAATCATGCTCTATATTGGTATCACTGAACGCTAAAGATGTTTTGATAATATTTTTTAATTCACCTGGATAGGGAATATTATCGCTCAAATTCAAAATCTTTTTGAATAGCCTTGTATCTTTTGAAATATTCTTGAAATTTTTAATGTAAGAGGAAAAATAGTATTCAGCGACTTCAATCAAATCCTCTTTACTATATCGATTAAAATTAATAACAGCATCAAAACGTCTTGTTAATGCTTTATCAAAATTAGAATACAGATTTGTTGTAGCTATGATTACTATTTCTTTATTCAAATCTGAGATCCTATCAAGTTCTCTCAAAATAGTAGATGTAACTCTTCCCATCTCTCTCACGTCGTTGCTATTAATTCTATCTAACGCGATCACATCAATCTCATCAAACAAAACTACAATTCTATTTGGATGCGGAATGACGTTTATTTCTGCAAATACATTTGCAATATTCTTATTGGTTTGGCCTAGTTTGCTATCAATTAAATTATCAAAATTAACACAATATAATGTTCTATCAAGTAATCTTGCTACATGCTTAGCAGCCTCTGTTTTGCCACTTCCTGGTAAACCTTCAAAGAGAAATTTATTAATACCTATATTATGATTAACAGCGTTGATAATTCCTTTAATATCATCCGATATT
Organism: Holdemania sp.; assembly: GCA_031551965.1. Lineage (GTDB taxonomy): Bacteria > Bacillota_I > Bacilli_A > Erysipelotrichales > Erysipelotrichaceae > CALVGQ01. Next base: position 61,576 of record JAVBMW010000002.1, read on the forward strand.
TCTATAGGTAGATTTAACGGTTCAATCCCCCTAATATCTATTTGCTTTAAAAATTCACTTTCGAAATCGCTAGCTTGAGGCGTATATAAATTTGACTCAGCAATTAAGCCCATAATGAACTCCGCTAATTGATAGTCACCTATAGAATCAAAGTATCTTGCCATATTTATGGATTCGTTTCTAAAAGCATTCTCGTTTCTTTCAACATGGTATTTTATTAGGTTAAGTACATTTTGCTTTTTCATAAATTACGCCCTCCAATGTGCACATACATTATAAATCATTTCGGGACAAAATGATATAATTTTAGGACAAATATCAATATATTTTTTATCAACCAAGCAGCTATATCAGATTTTTATTATCCGTCTTTCTAAATCATTATTTTGATTAATAGTACCTATTCTTTCTAATAATTCTGATTCTTTATAAACATTACCATTTTGACATTTTTTGTTTAGCGCTTCTGCATGCGTAGCACATACCCAGCAAGGCACTCGAACTCCTTTCCTTTTTCTTAATACCCTTCTAAAAGATGATCCACATTCTTTGCAAACTAAGATATTTGATAATGGATTTCTACTACTATGCTTTCTTGGAATTAATGATTCTGCTGAAGAAGATTTCTTGGATCTCTTTTCCATTTCATTTTTAACCGATTGGAATTGTTCCGTAGTAATAATTGCTGGATGATTATCTTCCACCAAATATTGCTTCTTATGGTGATTAACAGGTTTCCAAGTTAAATCAGATACATTATTTCGCATGGTCTTTGGCATTAATAATTGTCCAGTATAAATCTCATTTTGCAAAATTCCTTGTATGGTGTTCTTGTTCCATTTGTCATTTCCTTTTACGGTTTTAATGCCTTTATCATTTAATATTTTAACAATTCCATAAACAGTATTTCCTTTTAAATATTCATCAAATATTAACTTCACGACTTCTGCTTCCTTAGAATTAATCACAAGTGATCCGGTTAAATCATAATCATATCCTAAGCATTTAGTTTTCCTCGGTTGGATTCCCTTTTCATATTGTCTTTCATAACCCCAAGCAATTGAATTGCTCATATTTCTTACCTCCTCTTTGGCAAATGCTATTGTTAAACCCATGTAACATTCATTGCTGTATTTTTGACACGCTGCAAAACCATCTATGTCAAAATATAAAAACACACCTTCTGGCAAAACTTCTCTTATGAAGCTTAATGCATCCAGTGTGTCTCTAGAAAATCTTGTAGTACTTTTAAATACTATCAAGTTTATTTCACCTCTTAAACATTTCTTTTTTAACAGTAAAAGATTCTTCTGCCTTTTTATGTTTGTTCCTGTTCCTATATCAATATAAGTGCCTTCATATTCCCAATTTGGGTTAGAATGTATCAGCGATTCCAATCCATTCATTTGGTGTTTAACACTAGTTTGTTGTGATTCTAAAACGGTACTAACTCTGCAATAAACTGCAGCACGAAATTTTAAATCCTTAATATCATCATAAGTTAACACTTCTTCTTTTCTAATTTTCATGTTCATATTTTCCCTTTTCTTCTTTCTAGTATTTCAATTTCTTTTATTTCGATATAAAAAAACTGTATCAATTTCTGACACAGATTTATCCGTTTTAACTACTTAAATAGGTTTTTCGTTTCATTCCCAGAAGGTTATATTACTTTGGTGCCATTGTATACAGCTATCAATATCGCCATATTTATAAAAACGATTCGCTGCACCTTTAATTGCAGCAATAGAAACAAGTTTATAGTTCTCTGCTAACGCTTCATCATAGCTGCAAAAAATCTCATCATCTGAAATAAACTCTTCAGAAAGATAAAAAACTGAAGCCCCATCTTTATATGTGCAAGAATACATATCTTCAAGACAATTTATAATCAATATAGGATATTCTTCTTCCGAACGATAAAGATTTAACCAAGCTTTCTCAATATCATTCATTTCGTCAATTTTATTCAATATGTCTTTAAATGATGGTAATGGGTATTGGCTTTGATCATTTGGTTTATTAGTATCTTGCGCGATCATTCTTTTTATATAATTTTCTTTTTTCCCCCAGCCTTCAAACCATGCTTTACTTTCGAAATCATTCCAACAAATGGACACAAATTCAAATTCCAGTTCGATTTCAACATTAAATCCACTAAATACCCAACCATGTTTTCCTTTAACATCATCTGATAAAACGGTTAATTCTTCGCATAGCTCAATAACATCTTTATCAATGATTTCAGCGTCTTCGTTTAAATTATAACTCTTTCTTCCAGCCTCCTTGCCTTTGGCATAGGCTTTGCTCATATCATATAAAATACTTTTTTTAATTTTAGCATTTTCAAAATACAATACCGCATTTTCGGCTACCATTGCTGCTCCAGTTTCATTATTTGGGTGAGACTTCAAAACATCAATCCAATCGAAAAATATTGCTAAAGTTGTTCCTTGCCACTGGGCATGACTTATTTCACAATCATGGAACGCTATATAATTTAGTGTGTTTATTGATTCAATTTTAAAATTCATATTTTCATCCTCTGCCTAATGCTCATTGTAGAACTTTTAATTTATTATAACATTCTTATATAAAAAACCTGCATCAATTTCTGACACAGGTTTAGCTGTTCCAAATGGTGGTCCCAGCCGGGATTGAACCGGCGACACATGGATTTTCAGTCCATTGCTCTACCAACTGAGCTACAGGACCACTTGGTTGCGGGGGAAGGATTTGAACCAACGACCTCCGGGTTATGAGCCCGACGAGCTACCAGGCTGCTCTACCCCGCGATGTTTAAATGAGCTATTCAATTTTTTAAAATGGCGGAGGAACTGGGATTCGAACCCAGGCGCCAGTTTCCCGACCTACCGGTTTTCAAGACCGGACCCTTCAACCACTTGGGTATTCCTCCAGATAAATTTTATGGTGGACCCTGTAGGACTCGAACCTACGACCAACCGGTTATGAGCCGGTAGCTCTAACCAACTGAGCTAAGGGTCCAACTCTACTAATAACCTTTTAAGAAATGGTAGCGAGGGTGGGACTCGAACCCACGACCTTCCGGGTATGAACCGAACGCTCTAGCCAACTAAGCTACCTCGCCATTTTTATTTAAATGGTCGGGATGACAGGATTCGAACCTGCGACACCTTGATCCCAAATCAAGTACTCTACCAAGCTGAGCTACATCCCGATAATTTTTATGGCGCGCCCAGTAGGACTTGAACCCGCAACCTTTTGATCCGTAGTCAAACGCTCTATCCAGTTGAGCTATGGGCGCACATTCACTTTGCAGTGCTATATTATAATAACAAACCTCTACACAAAATGCAACACATATTTTCTTTTTTTACCATTAATTTTTAAATCACAAAATTGAATAGAGTGGAATCGAAAGTTCCTTAACATGAACCTATTATTGCACTAACATTATCAGAATTATGATGATACTAAAAATCTAGAATAGAAAACCATTTTATATAATGTATCTCTATACACTAAATTTTTAATATTAATATCTTTTGCTTATACTTTCTGTTGGAATCCCTTTTTGAGTTCTAGATGTATCAACAGTCTTGTTTCTATTTGGTATCATTTAAAGCATAGTAAATATTAAGAACTGAATCCAATTATGTGATTCAATTCTTTTCTTATGTTAAAATTATGTTAATGTAATCTAAACGCTTGACATGTTGCACTTAAATTTCATATACTCCGATTATAAGTCAATATCAACTCTAGATTGATTAACTTAGATAATCATGAAATCTTTTCATAAAAAGTCTTAGTAATAAATTTACCCTTGATAAATAAATACAATTTAATTTTCTTGTAATATACTTTTATTACTGTAAAACATTCGACTATCTAAATTAATCTATTCAGAACCTTATATTGAGTTATTAGAAAAAGGTGATGGAATGAATGAAAAATTAAAAGAGAAGACAAAAGAAGCCTTATCCAGCGTCATCCCTATTTCGGCTATTGTCCTAATTTTAGCTTCACTAATTGTTCCTATGAACATTGATACGATCATTATGTTCTTAGCTGGTACAGCGCTCTTAGTGGTTGGCATGGGACTATTTTCTTTAGGTGCTGATTTAGCGATGATCCCAATTGGTGAAGGTGTAGGAAAAGCGATAAACAAAAATAAGAATGTTTTGTTTCTTGTCTTTATAAGTTTTTTATTAGGTTTTATAATTACAATTGCTGAACCTGATTTAACCGTACTTGCAGGACAAGTTGCTGCGATCCCTAATGTTGTACTTATAGTTACAGTTGCGATTGGGGTGGGTATCTTTTTAGTAATTGCATGTTTACGTATCGTTTTCAATATTAGCTTATCAACCCTATTATATATTTGCTACTTCGTTGTTTTCGCAGTATCGATCTTTACCCCAAATAGTTTTGTGGCTGTTGCTTTTGACTCTGGTGGTGTAACAACTGGTCCGATGACCGTTCCCTTTATACTTGCAATGGGGGTAGGACTTGCCAGCGCAAAAGGTGGAAAAGATGCACAAGACAATAGTTTTGGATTTGTTGCATTATGTAGTATTGGTCCAATTCTCGCTGTCATGATCCTTGGAATTATCTACAATCCGCAAAACGCCACTTATGATCAAATTGTGATTCCAACTGTGGTGACTATGCAAGATGTTGTTCGCCAATTTGCAGTTCAAGTCCCTGTATATTTTAAAGAAGTAACTTTAGCTTTATTTCCCATTACTATTTTCTTTATTATTTTCCAGGCAATCAATCGTATCTTCACAAAACATCAAATGATCAAGATCACTGTAGGGATAGTTTATACCTTAATAGGCCTTGCGTTATTCCTTACAGGAGTAAATGTCGGTTTCATCCCTGTAGGTTCACTACTTGGAAAAGAACTCGCTCTTACAGAGTTTAAATGGTTGCTGGTTCCAATTGGAAGTCTAATCGGTTACTATATCGTTATTGCTGAACCTGCAATCCATGTCCTTAATGAACAAGTCGAATCGATCACTAATGGTTCTATCTCTAAAAAGGCAATGAATTTGTGTTTGTCCATTGGTGTTGCAATTTCTGTTGGTTTGTCAATGATTCGTGTCTTAACAGGAATTTCTATTTATTGGTTACTAATTCCTGGCTATATTATTGCCCTTGCATTGACCCGATTTGTACCTAAGATTTTCGTTGGTATCGCCTTTGACTCTGGAGGAGTTGCCTCTGGTCCGATGACATCCACCTTCCTTTTACCCTTAGTTATGGGTGCATGTGAAGCATTGGGCGGTAATGTTATGACTGATGCCTTTGGTGTTGTTGCGATGGTTGCGATGACACCCTTGATCGCGATTCAACTTATGGGTCTTATTTATCAAATCAAACTTAAAAAAGCACAGTCGAATCAGCTTCAGGAATTACCAGATGCAATCGACGAATTAACCGAACTATTATTGCAGGAGGAATCAAACAATGAATAATCAAAATATAAACCGTGAAGAATTGATTCACCGTGCTACACCAAAATTATTAGCCCTTATTATTAACCCAAATCAAGTTGAAACAGCTGTAGAAACTTTAAAACATGATCATTTTCATTTTTTACTTAGTTGCCGTGCTAAAGGCACCGCAAATACAAGTTGGATGGAACTTATTGGGCTTGGCTCAATCGATAAAACAGTCTTACTCAGTCTTGCCCCTGACACAGTCATGAAGGCAGCACTCTTTGATCTTCAAAGAAACCTTCATCTAGAAAAACCAGGTCATGGCATTGCAATGACAATACCGATCAGTGGGATCGACATTGCCAGAAAAATTCCACTTGACCCACAACGAAAAGAAGTGATTCAACATAAAATTGAACAAGGAGTTGAAGAAACTATGAACACAATTGAAAACGATTTGATCCTCACAATTATTAACCAAGGATATGCTTCTGAATTGATGGAACACGCTCGCTCAGCTGGTGCAGGAGGAGGAACGATCATCAACAGTAAACAATTAAGCACTGAAAATGCAGTCAAATTCTTAGGAGTTGAAATTTCAGCTGATAAAGAAATCTTAGCGATCGTTACTAGCCGAGAATCAAAATCAAAATTGATGGAAGCCATCTCAAATTACTTACAACAAGAAACCAACGCTCATGGTGCAATGCTTTCCCTTCCAATTGATACCATCGTAGGTTTAGGAAACCATTAATCATATTTCAAAGATATTCAAATTCAAGTTTGGATATCTTTTTTATTAAACTACCCAGATAGAGAACCCTATCTGGGTAGTATTTTAGCTTAACAATTCTATAATTTGATCACGATTCATTGATGTTATTGAACCTGTGCTATTTTCTACAAATGCATCGGCAAGGTCCTTTTTTTGATTTTGGAGTTCCATTATTCTTTCTTCGATGCTATCTTTCATGATCAATTTATAAACTTGGACACTTTTCTTTTGACCAATTCGATGAGCACGATCTGTCGCCTGATTTTGTGCAGACATATTCCACCATGGATCAAAATGGATAACTGCTTCTGCTGCTGTGAGATTTAATCCTGTTCCTCCCGCTTTTAAAGATATTAAGAAAACACATGGTTCTCCTTCCTGAAATTGTCTTACTAATTCTCTTCGTTTTTCTTTATCTGTGGATCCTGTCAACATCAAATAAGATATCCCCTCTTCATCCAATTGTTTTGCGATCAAGTCTAAAGCACTTGTAAAGGATGAAAACAATAATGTTTTTTGACCGTTATCATATAAAGAATGTAATAAATCCATGCATCCTTCTAACTTGCTAGAAAGTTCATTAATATTTTCATAAATCATTCTTGGTTCACAACATATTTGACGCAATCGAGTAAGCATTGCCAAAACTTGAAAACGATCATAATCATTCATTTCTAATTGTTCACGAAGATCTTTGTTGACTTTAGATAAATTTGCTAAATAAAGTTTTTTCTGTTCATCTGCAAAATCTATATAGTAAGTCGTCTCCACTTTTTCAGGAAGTTCTAACAAAACATCTTTTTTCTTTCGCCTTAATATAAATGGTTCTACAAGTTTTTTTAATTTTTCACTTACCTTTTCATTTTTACTTTTCACGATATCAACTTCAAAATTAGTTTTAAAATGATGATAATTATACAAATAATTAGGCATTAAGAAATCAAATATTGACCACAACTCTGCCAATGAATTTTCTATTGGTGTTCCGGTTAATGCTAAACGATTCTTTGCTTTCAAGCATTTAACACAAATGGCATTTTTAGTCTTTTGATTTTTAATGTATTGAGCTTCATCCAAAATTACATATTCAAAATTTATGGATTTAAGTAAATCAATATCACGTCTTAAATAATCATAGGAGATAATCATAACATCTACATTTTGTTTAGTATCTATTAGTAATGCCCTTTCTTGTCCACTTCCCATAATACAACAAGTTTCCAAATTTTGACTAAATTTACTGATTTCATCCTTCCAATTCAACATAAGGGATGTAGGGCATACAACTAAATTCAATTTATCTGTGGAACGTTCGCTATCTAATAAAGCAATCACCTGCAATGTTTTACCTAGTCCCATATCATCTGCCAATATTCCGTTAAAATGATATTCTTTTAATTGCTTCATCCATTTAAATCCTGTTTTTTGATAATCTCTTAAAATCTGTTGATATTGCTCAGGTATGATTATATCTTCATTGTTTATTTGTTTAAAATTTTGGATTAAAGTGTCAAAACTTTTTTCTCTTTCAATTTTCACTTGATCAAATTGTTGAACAACTCCATCCATCGCAAACGCTCTAAATGCTGGAAGTTCAAAGTGCCCAAAGGTTAATGAGTTCATAGAGACTGACATTGTATCAAGCATTTCATCCACTTCTTCGAACTCTTCTGAGTCCAAATAAATGACTTCACCATTCTTTAAACGATAAAATTTTTTCTTTTTATGATAAGCTCTTAAAACATGAATAAGTTCATCTTTGTTAATATGGACACTGTTTAAATCAATGTGTAACAAATCATTTTCGATTTTTACCCCAACATTTAAACCTACACTTTGTTTCTTACCTATTTTCTTTATTGAGTCACTCACAAACACTGTGCAATAATTAGAAAGATGAGTTAACCCTTCACTAATAAACTTATATGTCATCTCACTATCATCGAAAAAAATCGCTTGCTTCATTTCTCTATCAATGAATGGTTTATATAATTTAATGATTCCTGTGATTTTATCAATAGTTAAAGAGTTACAATTATCATTGAAATCAAAAGCTTCCTTTTTTATTCCATCAACTTCATATTTCACATTAACGCAAATTTTAAATTCATCATTCAAATCTGCATAGAGACAAACATTGGAAACTTCATTAAATTCTATGTCATCTAAACCTTTAATTGTTACATATTCTTGTATGTCACTGATGGCATATTTATAAAATCTTACTATATCTTCTTCAGGAATAAACAATTGATCTTCATTACGAAATTGATGAAAAAGTCTTACTGCTTTTCCTACTTGATCAAATATCAATTTACACAATTTATTATCCTGATAACTATACAAAGAATGATTTCCTTCAAAATATTCCTTTTCAACATTCAAAACCGGCATATAATATGTTTTACCATAATTAAAGTATTTGATAAATTCTATTGTGAAATGGCCTCTTTCTGTTTCAAAGATACAGTTTGAAGCACCAAAACTTAAATCTTTATAAGTATCATAAAATCGATCTATGCTTGCACCACTCGTTGGTATCGAAGTTAAGTAGCTATATTTACAGGCGATTACTTCTTTGTTTATGTAATTGATTTGTGCTAATGCTTCTTCATCAAAAGCACTTTCATTATGAACAAATGATAAATTTTTGCCATATTCACGAGAGTTATTATAGTGGATATCGTCCATAAAATTCGAAAGATTCTTTAGTTTATACTTTTTGTCTCTTCCAATTTTGTATGAAATTTGATTCCCTATAATTTCAGCAAGAAGTTGAACCTTAATATTTTGACCAACCGGTATAAGATTTTTTTCAAAATTTTCTTGTTCATTTTTTATATAGCGGTCAGTATACTTTAAAGCACTATTCATATCTTTAATTCTTTTTCTTGTTTCTTTAGTCAATTGAATTTTTGGATCAAGATATGAAATATCCTGTCCATCCATCATACGATACGGTAACTTTGTACTATCGGGTAAACAACTCATGTACAATAACGCAACCCCGACATGACCACATGGACTCCCACTTCTGCAGTAATAACAATTGCATCCAGCTTTTAATACTTTTTTATTATTAAAAGTAATAGTAATTTCATTTTCATTATAGCTATTTTCAGCATACACCGCATGGATTGTATAAAATCCATCCCTTTCAAATATTTCAATTAGTGTAAATTTTTTGAGATTATAATTCATCGCTAAGTTTCTGTTTCTGGCACTAGTAATAATTTTATTGAATAATTTTTGAGTTACATACATGTTCTTATCCTCCTATCAAACTTATGACGAAGATAATATAACATGGATATTCATAAATCACTGTACCATAAATGGTACAGTGAAAAATATTTTTTTTACTTTTAAACTCTTTTTAACTTGTGCATACTAAATAAAAAAGGAGCATCTATGAAAGAAACTGTACTCATCACTGGTTGTACCAGTGGTATTGGTCTTGAATTAACACTTCTCTTTGCAGCTAGAAATTATGATTTAGTTTTAGTTGCCAGAGATCCTCAAAAATTAAAAATCGTGGAAGATACGATTAAAGAAGATTTCATTAACTGCAAAGTATTTTCAATCGTTCAAGATTTAATCAATCCACAAGCTGCCATGTTGATTATGGACCAGTTGATTTCCAATCATCTTCAAATCGACATTTTGGTAAACAATGCTGGTTTTGGCGATTATGGCGAGTTCGCAAAATGTGACTGGCACAGACAAGCCAACATGATTCAAGTGAATATCACATCCATGTTACAACTAACTCGGTATATTTTACCTCTTATGATCACTCGAGATAAAGGTAAAATACTGAATCTTGCCTCAACCGCTTCATTTCAGCCTGGCCCTTACATGTCTGTATACTACGCTACTAAGTCCTTTATCCTATCCTTTAGTGAAGCTCTTTCTGCAGAACTGAAAGATACCAACATCAGCGTAACAGCTTTGTGTCCAGGTCCTACAAACTCCAACTTCGCAAAAACTGCAGGCCAGGGTACTATCGACTTTTTCAGCAAAATGAAACAAGCGACTCCACATCAAATCGCTAAATTCGCATACGATTCATTGATGAGCGAAAAGACCGTTGCCATTCATGGATTTAATAATTCATCGCTTGTCCAACTTCAAAGACTACTACCAAGACGGATAATACTTTATCTGCTTACAGAACTTCAAAAACCTGAGAACAAAACAGCGAACCTAAAAGAAAAATCTCATCTACAATTTTATACCATTGACGCTGCTTAATACTTGTAGCCAATAATTTTCAAGCGAGTAGAAACTACTCGTTTTTTATATTTCGAATGCTGGTGCATGGGCTGGGTAAACTGATTTGATATCCATCTCAAAAATTTTAATCCAATCTTTCATCACTTTTTCATCATTGGCATCAGCCATTTCAAAAGGTGGTAAATCTCCGATAAAAATACATTGATTATCTATTACTAAACTTACACTATCCAAAGAATGACCCGGTGTTTCAATTATGGCACCCTTTATTCCTATTTCTTCTAATAGTTTTCGACTTTCTGTAGTATTTACAACACTATTATTTTCATGTTTAAGTTTCACAAAATCAGAATTAGGTTTCTTCTCATAAAAGTTGTTTATCTCATCAATACCTTGAACTTGGTTATCTAGCATTAATAATGTAACTCCATAGTCTTTCAAAACTTGTACAAGCCCTGCATGATCGATATGAAAATGAGAAACGATCAAATATTTGATATCTTCAAGTTTGATTTTGTTTTCTTTCATTTGAATCATAAAATCACGGTAGGAATCAATCCATCCAGCATCAAACATTACATAATTATGATTTGATCCAATAAGATAACTCTTCGCTGATTTATGAGTTAAAGTGATGATATCCATTTTTACACCTCGATTCAATTCTTAAAAAAATCAAGTATCGTAGATAAAGACACAAGTGATTTTTCACCTGTTTTTGTATCTTCAATTTCAATCCGATCTTCGTTTGCTTTATCACCAATCACTACTAAATATGGACATCCTAACAAGAAACAATCTTTGATTTTCGATCCGATTGTGATCCCAGTTCGATCATCTAGGATAGTTCTAATTTTATTGCTTTCCAATAAATCATAAATTTTATAAGCTAGTTCTTCTTTACTTATATCATCATTTTTATAAACGATTTGAAGTAAATAAGGTGCAAGATGCATAGGAAAAGATACTCCTTTTATTTTCCCATTTTTATCTTTTATCACACTATTTTCAATAATAACTGCTGTAATCCTGCTTACCCCAAAGCTGTAACATCCCATGTGATAAGGTTTGTCTTTAGATTCTTCGTCCTGATAATAAATCCCCATACTATCTGAATACTTTGTGCCCAATTGAAAATTATGACCAAGTTCTAAAGTTTTATATTCTTTCATATTGTCAAGATTTTCGATTCCATACTCTTGTTTCAAATATTCTTTACAATCCAAACGATCAAGAATTTCTAAATTGAGTCCAATATTCATTTTTTCATCATATAGAATCGTATCTTCACCAAGTTCTGTAAATGTCTGCCATTCTTCACTTTTCTTACCACCCATTGAACCATTATCCGCTACAATTGGTACCACTTTTAAACCTAGCCGCTCAAACACCTTAAAATGAGCTTGTTTAAATCTCTCATAGCTTAATTCCATACTCTTTTCATCAACATCAAAACTATATCCATCCATCATGATAAATGTTCTTGGTCTAAACAAGTACCCTCGTGGTCTAATTTCTTTCCTGAATTTTTCACCAATCTGATAAAATATTGCAGGCATAGATTTGTAAGATTTGATTCTGTTGTGGGCAAATATTATTGAGCATTCCTCAGCAGTTGGAGCAATGGCATATTCATTTTTCTCAGTGATTGAGGTATACATAATGTTATCTATTTTAGTGTATTTATCCCATCGAACAGAATCATCCCATATCTTTCTTGGTTGTAGAATTGGATACTGAACTTCAATACAACCTATTTTGTCTAATTCCTCAATAATAATGTTTTGAACGTTTTGTTGTAGTTTGATCCATAAATTACCGAAACCATAAATTCCGCTTTCATATTGGTAAAGTTCTCCAAACTTAAACAAGATATCTTGTCCAGAATACTTTTCGTCAATATCTTTTACATTAATTTTGTTTATATTTAATTGTGTCAATTTCATAATTAACTGTCCTTTCTTTGATTAAATTGTTTAATCAACTACTCGGTCGTTTCTTTCTCCACATCATAATCATCACCTCAGCAAAATAAAAAAGAATGGCCGTAAGGAGTGCTTAAAGCACGGTACCATCCTCTATTTCACTTAATTTGATAACGGTTTTAGCCGAACACCTTTTCAGGGTTAGCTCATAGGTAGGAATCATTAAGTTTGGTTGTTATCTTCCACCTTGTGATAACTCTCTATAAACCTAAATTAATCATCATGTCCTAATCATTGCTTTGGTAGTATCATACACTAATACTACAAACAAGACAACAAAAACAAGAAAGTGATATCTGTCGTAAAAAAATTTACTCCATCTATCATTCTATAACCCCAAAGTCTTAGAACCCGATTCTGTTTCTTGCCAGATCAGTAAGATGTACACTTTGTTTTATCTTTCCTCATCGAGGTGGTACGATAAACAATCGTTGTACATCCTTTTTTTGCACCATTTCCAATGAAGTTCATCCCTACCCCCAACCAGTTATCTTCTAGTAACTGCGTCAAAGTATACGGTTCATTGTGTAATGGTTAAAGCTGTTAATCTGCAAATCTCACCCCTCTTCAATAATCACATAACATACAACTAAATAACTGCTTAACCCTTTAGAATTACTTGTCAGCGATTGTGTACTACTAATATCTACGATCACATTATAACAGTAAATAAACTTAAATATCAGTCTTGACATTTAGAAATTTATTTGAATACTATTCAAGTAACACATCACTACTAATCTGTCTTTTTAGAAAATACCGAGAACTTTCCATAAGATAAAAAAACTCAGAACTAATTCCGAGTATTTTTATAAATGGTGGGGATGGTGGGACTTGAACCCACACGAGGTTGCCCTCACCGGATTTTAAGTCCGATGCGTCTACCGGTTCCGCCACAACCCCACGTATTAATTAACCGGTACGTCTTGTTGACGCTCAATAATAATATCATCAATAGTAGTATTAATCAAGAGTAAATTTCTTTTTTTCGAAAAAAAGAAACCTTTTTTACAAGGCTTCTTTTGATTACTTCATGGAGGTTCCTATCAGATTTGAACTGATGATCACAGAGTTGCAGTCTATTGCCTTACCACTTGGCTAAGGAACCATTTACGGTGCTTTTTTATTATACCAAACACCGCATATTTTGCAAGAGATTTTATCCCTTTTCTATCTTTTCTTCAACTCTTCTAAGAGAAGTTGGTTTGTTAAGGCTGGATTTGCCTGTCCTTTTGATTTTTTCATGATTTGTCCAACCAAGAATCCTACAGCACGATCTTTACCATTTTTGAAGTCTTCGATCGATTGTGGTTGTTCCATAAGCACTTCATTGATTAGTGAAAGCAGGGCAGAACTATCACTCATTTGTTTCATTCCTCGGTCTGCCGCAAGTTTTTTTGGATCATTGCCTTTAACGACATCCGCAAACAGTTCTTTTGCTTGTTTACTGGATATTTCAGAAGTTGACACCATATTCATAAGAGTCGCAAAATCTTCTGGCTTACACGCAGTTTCTTCAACTCTGATCGCTTCTTTTGACAGAATTGCTAAGAAATCAGTTATACAATAATTCGCAGCCATTTTAGCTTCCTTTGTGTGTTTCATAACTTCCTCATAAAATTCAGACAAAGCTTTATTAGCTACAAGCACACTAGCATCATATTCAGTTAAGCCAAAACTTGTGCAATATCTTTGCCTTCTTGCATCAGGTAATTCAGGAAGTGAAGCTTGGATCGATTCGATCCACTTCGCATCCAACCGTATAGGAAAAATATTAGGTTCAGGGAAATATTTATAATCTGCTGCCCCTTCTTTACTACGCATTGAAACCGTAGTTTTCGTTGCCTCATCAAAACGACGCGTTTCTTGTGCAATCATTTCCTTGTTGTCTAACATTTTTGTTTGTCTTTCAATTTCAAACTCGATTGATTTTTGTACATTGCTGATAGAATTTAAATTTTTAATTTCCACTTTTTTACCAAGTTCTGTTGATCCTTCGGGTTTCAAAGAAATATTGACATCACAACGCATTGATCCTTCTTCCATTTTTACATCCGAAACCCCTAAATAGAATAAAGTTTCCTGTATTTTAGATACATAGGCAGCTGCTTGTTTTCCACTATTCATATCTGGTTCAGACACAATTTCAATAAGTGGTGTCCCTGCACGATTGTAGTCGATCAATGTTTCGTTTTGAATATGAAACTGCTTTGCCGTATCTTCTTCCATATGCAATCGATTGATTCTGACTTGTACGAGTTTATCTTCTACTTGAAGCTCTACGAAACCATTTGAACCGATCGGATGAAATTGTTGTGTGATTTGAAACCCTTTTGGCAAATCAGTATAATAATAATTTTTACGATCAAACTTGACAACCGGATCAATCGTCATATGAAAAGCGGTGCATGCTTTAATCGCAGCTTCTACAGCAGCTTTATTTACGCAAGGTAGTGTTCCTGGATGTCCTAAATCTATTTCATTCGTACATGAGTTTACGCTTTGCCCAAATGAAGTGGCAGATCCTGAAAACATTTTTGTCATAGTCTTGAGTTCACAATGGATCTCAATACCAATTACTACATCATAATTCATGTTTTTTAGACCTCCTTACTTTCATTTTTAATCTTTGTGATTTCTTCGATCGCAAGACATACATTTAATAATGTTACTTCATCAAATGCTTTTGCAGTACAGTTGATTCCCACCGGCATTCCTTTTGTAAAGCCCATTGGAACAGTACAACTTGGATAACCTGTAAAATTACCTAAGATCATATGATTTTCTGCAATTAAATATTCATTGCTCAATTCATCATCATTTGCCTCATTCACAAGAGGAGCACCTTTTCGAGAAGCAGGCGCAATGATCACATCTGCATTATCCAACACATTTTTTACTTCGTTCACGATCAAACGACGTACTTTTTGAGCTTGTCTGAAATAGCGATCTTGATTCTCAACCATCAACCCATAACTTCCCATCACAAAACGTTTACGAACTTGAAATCCGAATCCTTCCGTTCTTGATTTTGTCATGATTTCTTCAGAACTATTTCCTTCTAGTTGTCTTCCAAAACGGATCGCATCCAAGTTGGAATGATTCGCCGTTGCTTCACAGTTGGCAATAATGTAATAAGTTGGTAAAATCGCTCGAAGTAATTGTTCATTCAATACTACTTCGCTTATTATTGCCCCTTTATTTCTTAAGCCTTCAATGACAATATTAAAATTATCTATTGTTTCTTTCTCGTTGATGGAATCAATAACGTTTTTTAATATTACAATTTTCTTGCCTTCCATGTTGGAGTTCAAAAGTTCTGCATAATGGGGAACTTCTTTATGGCTTGAAGTCATATCACGATCATCGCGTCCCGCCAAAACTTCTAAACTAATTGCTGCATCCTCAACATTTTGTGTAAATACTCCGACATGATCTAAACTTGAGGCATAAGGAATGACCCCATATCGTGAAATTCTGCCATAGGTCGGTTTCAATCCAACTACATTACAATAGGAAGCGGGTTTACGAATCGAATCTCCTGTATCTGAGCCAATCGCCATCGGTACTACTCCGGCCGCAACCAAAGCAGCACTTCCTCCTGATGAACCTCCTGAAATACGATTTAGATCATAGGGATTATAAACAGGGCCTGTTGCTGCCGTTAAATTCGTACCACCCATCGCAAGTTCATCTAAACTTGATTTTGCGATGATGATCGCCCCTGCCTTCTTTAATTTTTCTACGATCGTTGCATCATATACAGGAATATAATTTTCTAATATCTTGCTGGAAGCAGTTGTTTTGATTCCTTTTGTATTGACATTGTCCTTTAACACAACTGGAACTCTATATAATAGTCCATCTTTATAATTCTCTAATTCATTTAATTGCTCAGTTGGATCAATAAAAGTCACTACTGCATTCAATTTATCTTGTGATAACTTCGCTTTTTCGCAAGCTTTCAACACATTTTCAACACCATTTATTGAATTTCTCATTTCACTGATCGTCATTATTTTACCACCTTAGGAACCACAAAATGTCCTTGTTTCACTTTCGTTGCGTTTTTTGTTGCCTCTGTTTGCAATAATGTATGATCAACTACATCTTCTCTAAGAAAAGTTGTTTCTTCTTCAAAGGGATAGATCATTTCTAATATATCTGTTGTATCGATCGAAGATAATATTTCTAACTGGGCATCAAAAGTTTCAAAATCTTTTGCGACAGCGATCGCTTCTTCTTCATTTAACTCAAACATTAATTTCTTCGCTAAATCCTGATAATAAATAACTTTGTTTTCTTCCATAAATTGCCTTTCTAGCTCATATCATGAATGGACATTTCAGTTTCACCAACTTTTTTGACCATTGTAAAATAAGTTTCATCAAACATCTTAATTTCTATTTTCAATTCCATTTGCGATGTATCTATTACATCACATAATTGTGCAATATACTGAGCTATCGCACTGATTTCTGAATAGGTCTTCGCCTGTATGTTCACATCTATTTTTAATTCTTTGCATAGTTTATCTTCAAATCTACCAAGTCCGATCATATCGATATTTTCAGGTAGAAAATCATGAATTTGATTTTTGATATTCACAAATTGCGTATACAAGGTTGTATCTAAACGTTGAGCCAAATCAGTTGGAAAAAGTGCCCATTCTTCATTGATTTCCGTAAACTGCCCACTACGCCCTGTAAAATAGCCTTCGCCAATAAATGTTCCTGGTACACTTGATCCTGAATCACTGGACATATACAAGGCAATATAAATTGGACAATCCGCATCGAGAGTTGTAAATTGGCGCACATAACTTTCTAGTTTTCGCCCTATCATACTTCCATAATTGTATAAACGTTCTTTAGGTATTTGAACTTTTTCATCTTCACTAGTTACTGAAGAATTCATCAAAATCGCAAGTGATACCCCTGTAATCTTCGTTGTATCCGAATTTTGCACAAAAGGTATTTCCACAACATCATAAACGATATAAGGACTTTCTACTTTGATCGCACTATTGATTTCAAACTCACCTAGACGGGGATTCAGTGCATAAGGATATTCATCACTCTCCCGGCGCTGTAACATTCGAAGATTATCTGCCGTCAAACACTTTCCTGCGATCTGCATATAATTTTTGACAGAAAAATATTCTTTTGAACGTTCTTCTAAACCTTTTTCAACTTCGATCATATCATAACGCGTTGTAGAACTTCCGTGAAAGTATCGTCCTTCTGAAAGTTCATAAGGAATGACCATTGCATAATCACCCTTGTTTGTACCTTTTACGACAATTCCAGTTTCTTCAACTGTATCATTGTTTTGACAACCTACCAGTGTTACTAGAAAGATAGCACATAAAAATATTTTAAATTTCATATTTTTTTATCTCCTCCATCATTTCTAGTTCACTCATCGTTTTTACGCCAAGTTCTGATGCCTTACTTAATTTAGAACCTGCATTATCACCATAAATAACTAAATCTGTTTTTTTAGAAACACTTCCTGAAACTTTCGCTCCTAATTTTTCTAATAAGCTTTCTGCATCTTGACGTGTATAAAGTTGAAGACTCCCTGTCAATACAATCGTTTTTCCAGTAAACAAACTTTCTATTTTTTCTTGAATTTCCGATTCCATTTTTACATTTTTTGATTTTAAAAATTCGATCATTTCTTTATGCTTGCTTTCATTAAAGAAGTGGACAATCCCCTGTGCTGTAATTGAACCAATATCTTTAATATCCTGTAATTCTTCAACAGTTGCATTCATTAAGGCATCAATAGAACCATAGCGGTCAGCTAATATTTTAGCCGCTTTTTCACCAACTTGGCGTATTCCTAAACCAGACAGTACTTTTTCTAGACCATTTTGTTTTGATGATTCGATTGCTTCGATTAAGTTATCATATGATTTTTGTCCAAATTTTGGTGTATTTAAGATTTCTTCCTTGTGCTCATCAAGACGGAATATATCTTCGATCGAATTGAGCCATCCCGAGTTATGGAATGCTTCAACTTTTTTGATTCCCAAACCATCGATATTCATCGCCGAACGACTCGCAAAATGGGCAATCGATTCTACAACTCGAGCTGGACAATCAAGGTTGATGCAATATGTATGAGCTTCATCCTCATATCGATGAAGTGGTTCACCACAGACCGGACAAGTCGTTGGGAACTTATAAACTAATTGGGTTCCATCGCGCTCTTCAGGGCAGCTAGCGACTACTTCTGGAATGATATCTCCGGCTTTTCTGACAACGACGATATCACCGATCCTTATATCTTTTTGAGCGATCATATCTTCATTATGTAACTGCGCAAAACCCACTTTCGTTCCTGCTAAAAAAACTTGGGTCAACTGTGCATTAGGAGTACACTTTCCAGTTCGTCCTACAGTCACAAAAATATCTTCTAAACGTGTTTTAACTTCTTCGGCTTTAAATTTATAGGCAACCGCCCATTTAGGTACTTTGATCGTATACCCTAATGTCCGTTGCATTTCATGATCATTCACTTTGATCACAACTCCATCGATATCAAAAGGCAACTTGTAACGAAGCTCTGTGATTTCTTCTATAAAGTTCCAGACCTCTTCAATGTTGTCGCAAAGACGAGTCGTATCACTTACTTTAAATCCTAGCTCTTTTAACCACATCAAAGAATCATAATGGGTCGCTAGTCCATAATCCTCACCATCAGGTAAATGATACCAAAAGCCATCCAAGCCGCGTTTTGCCGCAATCGATGAATCCAATTGTCGAACTGTACCCGCTGCTGCATTTCGACAGTTAGCTAATAATTCTTCACCATTTTCTTCTCTTTGTTTATTCAACTTTTCAAACACTTTTTTAGGCATATAAACTTCACCGCGAAGTTCAATATCTCTTTTGTATGAAATACTCATTGGTACAGATTTGATCGTTTTTATATTATGAGTGACATCTTCTCCCACTTCACCATCACCACGAGTTAATGCTTGATAAAATTGTCCATTTTTATAATGAAGTGACATGGCAAGTCCATCGATTTTGCACTCCGCAACATATTGACAAGGACCGATTTCTCTTTCAACTTTTGCCGCAAAATCTTTTACTTCCTCTTCGTTAAAAACATTGCCAAGAGAAAGCATCGGACGAATATGTTTAACTTTAATGAACTCATCTAAAACTTGCCCACCAATTCTTTGAGTTGGACTATTGGGGTCATAGGCTTCAGGATGTTGACTCTCTAAAACGATCAGCTCCCTTAATAGCTGATCATATTCTAAATCACTGATCGTTGGCTTATCCAATACGTGATATTCATAATTATAGCGATTCAATAATTGACGTAATTCGAGTATTCTTTCGCTCATAAGTTCCTCCATAGTTTTACACCTTATTATAGCACAGAAACTTCATTCTTACTTACAAGAAATAAATGAAGTTTCAAAACATTTTACGCGTTTAAACGTTCTATATAAACATTAAATTTCAGATTTAGTACTTATAAATATCGAATCAGAGAAAAGCACCTAATTATAAAATCAGGTGCTACATTTAACATTTTTTAATGCCACATCCAACGCCAAATATTTCAGGCTGCTCAAATGCCATTTTTTGAAGTGATGACATTTGACTTAATACCGTTTTAGGTCTTTTTTTCTTTCCAAATAAACGTACCATCGCATCTTCTCTATCAGCTACTTGACCTACAATATCAAAATAACTTGCAAATTTTTTTATATTGCTGCTATCATTCATCTCATTAATCATTGGCGGATACAATAACCAACTATAACAAAGAAATGCTTGATAAGAATAATTCGGAAAATAGCACGCAAAGAATTGTTTCGCTTCAGTAAAAGAACGCTCAATAGCTTTTATGGATAAATCAGCACGCTCTTGAACATGCACGTTCAAAATTGGTGCACCTGGTGCAAGCTGTTCTTTCAAAGTTGAATCAAAAATCATATATCTTTTACCTAGCAACTCTTGATCCAAATAAATCATTTCTCTTAATTGAAATTGTAATGAATGCAATTTAAATATTTGCATACCAAACAAATGCCTAAACCAAATGACATCATCTTTAGTTAATCCAAGATTATTTGTTTTTTCAAAGTAAATCTGCGAGCGTAAAGTTACATCTTGAATCGTATTGATAAACACTTGTAAAGGAATTCCTTTTTTCTCAAATTGTTTTTTTAAATCGATAAGTTTTACACAAATAACTACTAAGCGCATAAATGCACTTTTAGAACATAATTCAAAATTCGGAAATTCATTTTCGTAAGCTGTAACACTTAAAAACATTATCTTTTTTTTATTTCTAAATGCATAATTTGAAATTGTTTCTTGATCATTTCGATCAAAATTTAAAGCTATTAAAATCTCAGTCAGTTCATTTTTATTGTTCAAGTTTCTCTCCTATATTCCTTAGAATAATTTTTCATGCTCAAAATATTCAACAGAAACCTTTGAACATGCTTTTTTAAAACAGTACTTCCTCTTTTGATTTTAATATATATTTTTTCATAACACATTCCTCCTTATGATAAAACTTAGTTTCTTTATATTTTATCGATATGCTCAGTATATCAAAAAAAACGTCCGATTCAATAACCAGACGCAAAAATAAGTTTAATTAAAGACATTGTTTATAGCTTTCCAGCGAAATTTTAATATGACTATACGCAAAAATAATCGCAGTACTACTCAGTAATGGATTCAAGGTCAATAATCCGGTCGATACAAAAACAAATGAAGGCAGAACTGCCATTGGAACCGGAATAATTCGAGGGCAAAATAAGTCGATCATGTGTCTGCCTTGTTTGAAATAAATAAACCAGCACAGCCAATACAAAAGAATACAACTGATCATGATAAATAACCATAAAAGGAATAAGATTGAACTACGAAAACTAAATCCAAATGGTTCAATGATAACACACATTAGAAACATACTTCCATATCGACCGACTTGTTCAAAAATTTCTAACATTTTGTTTTGTTTAAGTTTGATAGATTCGACCATCGGAAAAAATGCCGAAAATAAATTAGGTATAAAAATCGCAATCATGACGATCGCTGGGATCCAAGTAAATTTCATTATTTTTCAACCTTTTGAATTGATGGATGAGTCGCAATGATTTTCTTGACACCATGTGGGAAATCAAAGGCTATTTGTAACACACCACCTTCAAGTTTTATAACTACCCCTTCACCAAAAACACCATGGAGGATCTTATCTCCTTTTTTATATGTGTTTTTTAAACGCTTCTCTAAATGATTTTCAAATGGTTGATCATCCAAAAACAAGGCCGAAGGTAACACAACTTCTTTTGGTCTGCCTGTATCAAAGGATGCCCCAATATGTTCAATAAAACTCACATCCACTTCATCAATAAAACGAGAACGGACACGATTTTTATTTAAGACAAAACTAAACCCAGTTGCTTCACTGATATACAATTTTTCTTTAGCCCGAGTCATCGCAACATAAGCTAAACGTCGTTCTTCTTCTACACCTTTTAAGCCTTCCTGCATGGAGCGATCACTTGGGAAAATACCATCTGACATACTACAAATAAAGACTGTATCAAATTCTAATCCTTTGGATGCATGGATCGTCATCATCTGAACAGCCTGCCCCATTTCAACTTCACTCTTATCCCCATATAAAGAAACTAATTGTAAATACTCATCGAGCGTACTTTCAGGATAATTTACAGTAAAACTTTGAACGTCATTGATCAATTCTTTCAAGTTTTCTAAACGTTCCGTTTCATTATCGGTTTCCAACATTTGACGATAACCACTATCATCCAATACCATTTCCAATAACTTGTATATTTCAGTTGTTTCTTTCTTTGTGCGCCACTTTTCAACCATTGCCACAAAACTATCCATAGCACTTTGAACTTTACCACTAAATAATTTATGGTTTTTCAGTGCTTCATACATTGAACTATCGTCTGCTCTGGCAGCCGCTAAAATCGCATCCATTCCTTTATTTCCAAGACCACGACGAGGATTATTGATGATCCGCATAAAAGCTAGATCATCAGCACCTTCGATCATTCTTAAATAACACAATGCATCTTTAACTTCAGCTCGCTCATAGAACTTGACTCCACCATAAAGTATGTAAGGAATTCTTTCTTCCAAAAGCGCTTTTTCTATTGCTCGAGAAACATAAGCAGCTCTAAATAAAATCGCAATATTTTTGTATTCTTTTCCAAATTGATGTAATTCTTTAATTTTACTAGCGATCCATCTAGCTTCATATTCTTCTGATGCACTTGTATAGTGTGTGATTTTATCTTGCCCTGGTCTACTTGTGAACAGATCCTTTTCCACCCTGAACTTGTTGTATTGGATCACACTGTTCGCCGCCCCTAATATTTGTGGAGTCGAACGATAATTTTGATTCAACACGATCGTTTCAAGCGGTCCAAAATCTTTTTCAAAATTCATAATGATGTTGACATCAGCACCTCGCCAAGTATAGATCGTTTGGTCAGGATCACCCACGACATAAACTGCATTGTTTACCCCTGCAAGTTGTTTAATAAGTTTGTATTGAATATTATCGATATCTTGAAACTCATCCACATGGATATGAGTAAATCGTTTCTGCCATTTATTTAACACCTCGGCAAACCTGGAAAACATTTTAACTGTCACTAAAAGGAGATCATCAAAATCCAAAGCATACAGTTTATTTTGCCTGTTTACATAGTACTCATATACTCTAGCTTTATTCTTTTCTTTTTCAATATTTCCTGCGTACATATAGGCTCTTTCAACATCTACTTCAGCACCCTTATTATTTCCAATGTAATCCAAAAGAGAACCATATGAATAATTCTTTATATCAAGATTGAATTCCTTTAAAGCTTCTTTTAATATCGCCTTTTGATCATCTGAATCCATCACTGTAAAATTACGTGGCGTTCCCATACAATGAATATCTTCTCTTAAAATACGTACACATAATGAGTGAATTGTCGATATCCAAACCTCTGTCCCTGTTTCATGTAAAAAACGACGAACACGATCTTTCATCTCATTCGCTGCCTTATTAGTAAAAGTAATCGCTAATATTTTATTAGCGTAGGTAATTTTGTTTTCAACTAAATAGCTAATACGAGTCGTTAAAACTCTCGTTTTTCCCGAACCTGCACCCGCAATAATACGTACATACTGACTGTTTGTCACTACTGCCTTTTTTTGATTTTCATTCAATTGATCTAAATAATTCATGAAAGCACCTCGTTAAAATATTATATCAAAAACTCGCCTGTAGTCATAGAGTTATTCTTCAAACGTAACAATTTCACATGAAATTAGTTTATAATAGATTTAAGAAATGAGGTCACTTATGATACAGAAAAATGATGTCGTATGCATAACTGGGGCAACAGATGGATTAGGCCGTAGTTTAACGATCCAATTAAGTCAATTAGGAATGAATTTGATACTTTGCGGTCGTAGTCAAGAAAAAATGAATTCATTACTAAAAGAATTAAACCCAAACATAAAAATTGCTTATGAGTGTTTTGATTTAACAGATTTTGATCGGATAAATCCATTTATTTCAAAAGCAGTCTCACAAGTAGGCGAAATCGATTGCCTTATCAACAACGCTGGAGCAAATTTAAAAAAAGATTTGATTGTTAATATTGATGAAGAGAACTTCGATATGATGATGAAATTGAATTGTTATGCACCGCTAAAAATGATTCAATCTGTAGCTCCTTCAATGAAAGAGCGAAAAAAAGGAAATATCGTAAATATTCTTTCTTCAGTTTGTCTTCACAATATGGAAACCATGGCAAGTTATACTGCTAGTAAACAAGCTTTCAATGCCATTCATAAAATTCTTCAAAAAGAATTAAGAGAAGATCATATCAGCGTGCTAGGAGTTTATCCCGGAGGTATCGATACTAATTTTAGGACAGTTGAGCGTCCTGATTATTTATCTGCTGATACTGTCGCAAGACTTATCATCACCAATATTACGCAGGAAAATGAGGCTTCTGTTCAGGAGCTTGTCTTACGACCTTTTGTCGAATCAAATTATTAAGCAGTGATCAATGATCACTGTTTTCATTTTTTAGCGATAATTGATTCAATTGTGAATAATACTAGTTGTTTTCTTTTCAAATTCTTCATATTTAATTAATTTATTAAATACATTGAGTCGTGCTATAATAAATCAGTAAGGAGTATTATCACATGAGAATTATTGCGGATAAATGGCTTGATTATGAATGCCTCGATGCAGGAGATGGCGAAAAATTAGAACGTTGGAATGACATCATTTTACGACGTCCTGATCCCCAAGCTGTCTGGTCAAAACAAGTCTTAAATAAAAAATGGACCGATGTCCACGGTCACTATTTCAGATCAAGTCATGGTGGCGGAAACTGGCAATTCAATAAAAGAGTTCCTGAGTTTTGGACCATTCAATACAAAGAATTGACATTCAAAGTTAGCCCTACTGGATTTAAGCACACTGGACTATTTCCAGAACAAGCGGTCAACTGGGACTGGATGCAGGATAAAATTAAAAATAGTAAACTGAAAGAAATACGTGTTTTAAATCTTTTCGCCTATACGGGAGGAGCTACAATGGCTTGTAGTTCAGCAGGAGCTACTGAGGTCGTTCATGTCGATGCCTCAAAAGGAATGGTTGCTTGGGCAAAAGAAAATATGGAACTAAGCCATTTAGAAAACAATACCATCCGTTTCATTGTTGAAGATTGTCTTAAATTTATTCAACGTGAAAAAAGAAGAGGTCGTACCTATCACGGAATCGTAATGGATCCACCAAGTTACGGAAGAGGTCCAAGTGGTGAAATCTGGAAGTTAGAAGATCAACTCAACGAACTCATTACCAGCGCTTTAGAAATCCTTGATAAAGACGCTCTATTTTTCTTAGTCAATAGTTATACAACTGGTTTTTCAAGCATTGTTTTAGAAAACATGTTAAAAATGAGTATTGAAACAAAAATGCAAAGAGGAACTACTGAAGCTGGAGAAATTGGCTTACCTTGCGGTAAAGAGCTGATTCTTCCTTGTGGAATTTTTGGAAGATGGTCCAATGATTAATATTTTATATGAAGATAATCATTTATTGGTAGTAGAAAAACCAGTAAATATTCCCGTTCAAGAGGACGAAAGTAAAGATGAAGATCTACTTAGCATTTTGAAGCAGTACATCAAAGAAAAGTATCAAAAACCAGGAGATGTGTTTTTAGGATTAGTTCATCGACTTGATCGTCCCGTTGGTGGTGTTATGGTTTTTGCCAGAACATCCAAAGCGGCTTCGCGTCTTAGTCAACAAATCCAAAAACAAACTTTCGAGAAAACTTATCTTGCGGTACTTTGCGGAGAATCTCGTAAACAAGAAACATTAGTTGATTACTTAATCAAAGATAGTCGGAAAAACATCGTAAAAGTAACCAGTTCAACCAATCCCAGTGGGAAAAGAGCTGAACTTAGTTATCAATTGATATCAAAGACAAAAGGTCTAAGTTTCGTTGAAATCGAATTGAAAACTGGTCGATCTCACCAAATAAGAGTCCAATTCGCGTCACGTTCTATGCCATTATGGGGAGATCAACGCTACAATCAAGAAGCTATTGTCGGTCAACAAATCGCTTTGTGGGCAAATAAACTATCGATACTTCATCCTATAACGCAAGAAAAAATGACTTTTATCAGTGAAGTACCCAATACTTATCCATGGACACAATTTAGGAGGAACTAAAAATGAGCCAAGTAAAAAGAAAACCAAAAAGACGTATCAAAAAAAGAGCAGTTTTAGCTCTAGTCGCTGCGGTATTATTTATCTATATTTGTTTTTCAATTCCGCCCATGCTTTCCAGCAATAAATTGAAAAAATTAGGTTATGATAAAGAAGCGATCACCTCAATAAAAAAATTAAAACTCACCAATGATTTTATTGATAATGAATGGTATTCTGATCAATTGAACGCAATGATCAAATCCGAAAATTTTGATAAAGAACTGATTCCTTTATATCTAGTGACAAAATCTTTATCAAGTGATGATTTAAGATTATATGAAAAATTACTGAATACATATACAAAAGATCAAGTTATTAAATTATATACCGATCTAACCTTTTATGAAATGACCCCACTTCTTGTGTTTGCGAAAATCGATGACTTGAGTTTGTATATCAATGATGTCATTGCACATCGTGGTGTCAACAACGCTAATAACTTCGAATTGTCTGGTAGCTACTTAAAAGGATATGAAAATATCCAACCAGTGATCAATCAAGGTAGCACAAACATGTTAGTGAATAAACGATACCAACTAGATGCTACTTATGTCCCAGGAAATTTAGTAGATATGGGTGTTGCCTATGCCTCAAAAGGGGTTCAGATGAATAGCGAAGCTTATGATCAGTTCATCTTAATGTGCAAAGCCGCAAAAAGTCAAAATTTATCATTTTATGCTTCCAGCCCATATCGCAGTTATGAAACTCAAGCAGGTCTTTATGCAAGTTATGAGAAAAAATCAGGAACTGATAAAGCTGATACCTATTCAGCTCGTGCAGGTCATTCCGAACACCAAACAGGATTAGCTGCAGATTTATCTACAATCAGTGGTATGGATAAATTTGGCGATACTGATGAATTCCAATGGATGTTGGCAAATGCTCATACCTATGGATGGATATATCGCTACCCAGAAGGAAAAATCAGCATCACAGGATACATTAGTGAACCTTGGCATTGGCGCTATTTAGGTGTTGAGCTTGCCACTAAAGTTTATAATTCAAATCTTACTTATGATGAATACTATATGTTATATCTAAATTAAAGAGAGCCTCTCAACCGCTCTCTTTTTCTAATTCTATTTTTTCTTTTTGAAGCTGTCGTGCTTTCTTAAATAAGGTAGCGATCAAAACTATACAACCTACAATGATGATAAATGATAAGCCTGTTCCCGTTAATTCTCCATTGACAAAAATAGAACTACTTTCACCTAAGCTTCGATGCAAAAACAAGCCGATCCAGAAAAGTAAATTAAAAAAACATCCATTAATGTTTTCATTGAGAGAAATATAAGCATCATGTTTGATGCAATAAACGGCAAATACAACAATTGAACATACTATAGTAATCGATACTACTCCAACGGGGTCAGCCCACATGCTTCCAGTATCAACCCATCGAAACGCATTGAGTACCATGCATGTCATCATTGTAAAATAAGCATATTTAAATTCGATTCCTCTTTGAATTATTTGACGTTCATCATATCTAAATGGCGAAGGTTTTCCTTTAACTTTCAAATATACTAAATAGAAACAACCTATCATTATCATGATAAACATAGTATTCAGTTGGATCAAAAGATCAGTATTCATTTAAATGCCCTCTTTCGCAATTTTTTTCAGTTCTTTTTTCTTCAATACTAATGCAATATTAATTAAAATAATTGATATCACTATTAAAATACTAAACAAATTACTCATAACACTTTCTTTAAGAACTAAAATATTTTTACCTGCTCTATATACTTCAATTATAAACCAGCCCAACCCTCCACCAATACAGCGATCAATATTATCGTTTATTTTTACATATGCATCATTTTTGATACAGTATAATAAAAAGACTAAAACAGACAACATTAAGCCTAGTATTGGAGGTTCTTGTTCCTTAAAAACAAACAATTCTAAGCTTTTACCAGTAAAAATAACAAGTAAGATATAGCCAGCTAAAGTAAGAAAAGCTAACTTAAATCCATTTCCTCTCGCAACTTTTTGACGTTCATCATAAGTTCCGTGAGGGTGCATTACAGAGTTTAAAACAAGTTTCAAATCTTCACCTTTTATTACACGAGAAGCTATCACAAAAATCAACATTAACCCCATTACGACAAGCGTAAATCCCATTGCACTTGCTTCATTACTCATAGATATTTATTCCTCCTCATTTTCATCATTCCAAAATAATTGATCCAACGTTTTGTTCAATGCTCTACTTATCGCAATACATAAATTGATCGTAGGATTATAATCACCTTTTTCAATTGCATTAATTGTCTGTCTAGTCACTCCCACTTTATCCGCAAGTTCTTGTTGGGAAAGATCTAGAGCAGCACGAGCTGATTTTAGTTTTAAATTCTTCATTCTGTATCCTCTTTAGTAAGTTTCGCTTTTTTAATACAAAGAGTCACAAGGATAGAGAAATTTACTATAGTTCCAACAAGTAAGTATAATCTATTATTAAGTTTTCCATCAATCCATAATCCATCATTGTGCAAAATTAATCCTGATCCCAATAACATGGCAATCAAAGTAATTAAACTAGATAATAAAATGAAATTGATATTATCATTGATCGCAAAATAAGCATCATAAGCAATACAATAAATAGAATAAACCCCTGTAGCTATAATTATGCAAGAATATAATAAATTTAATGAATCGGTTAATTCCAGAAATTCTTCAAATACTAAAACACTGAGGACAGCTGAAACCAGCAATGTATAAAAAGCATATTTGTATCCTTCTCCTCTTCTGATTTTTTGACGTTCATCATAAATTTTCTTTGAAGACACTTCTTTTCCTTCATATTCTTTTTTTTGTTTCTGATATGCTGAAATGAACCAAATCACACCTATAAGTATTAAAATGATTCCATAAATTATTCTATTATAAAGATTATCATTCATTTTAAATCCTCCAAATCATTTTGCTATTATTATATTCTTTTTTATTTTTCTTCGCTTTTCAATTGATGTTTTTTCATAAACAACGCAATACACACCATCAACAACGACACAGACATCACTAGACTCAAACATCCTATTTCAAATAATTCATCGCTATACAAGCGGATTGCCCCATTTATTCCATTTGATAAACAAAGTAAACCCACCGAAAATAAAGCACGGTCAATATTATCATTGATTGACAAATATGCATCGTTAACTATCCAGTATAATGTCATTGCTGTGAAGGCAATAAGTATTGATATTATATTCGCAATTTGTAGTGAAATCCATTGAGAACCGTTAGAGCTAATTACCGAAAATATAACGTTAAACAAAATCAAGACAAAGAATCCTACTTTATAGCCTTTAGCTCTTTCCAACATTTGGCGTTCGTCATATTTTCTTACAGTAATATTTGTTTTTTTCTTCCGAAAAATTAAATAAAGTAAGACGAGAAATGCCAATACAATCAAAATATATTCAATTTTTTGTTGTCTTTCAATTTGTTCAATCAATTTTAAACGTTCAAGTTCATTCATGATTCTTCAAATCCTTTTTTCTTTTTTATCAACAACCCTAAGATTATAAAACAAAAAATCACACCTACAATTAAAGTGATATCAGTAGCAATTCGATAATCTGTAAATATTACTTTTCCAAACCACGATATAACTAAATACAAAAGTGGAACAATCGCAAGCCATATCATTTCAATTATGTTTTTATTAATATTATCGTTTATCCCAATTAGTGAATCATTATTTATATTGTAAATGATACACACCATTAAAGAAACTACCACTCCAAGTACCAATATATCAATTGTCGAAGCCACAATATTTAATTTTTTATAAATTATTGTCGCAAAAACCATTACAATTACTAGAATAAAATATGCATATTTAAAGGCTATGTTTTTTATTTGATTTTGCCGCTCATCAAAGATAACATTTTGATTTTGCACAATATTTTTAGATTTTTTTGTATAGTAAGCATTTCTAATGATTCTAAATATCCTCGAGAAGATTATTCCAATTGCTATACTATAAAGTTGTTTATATTCATTCACAGTTTGATCCTCCAATCTATTCTTTGTATGATGAAACAATATCATATACCTTACATTATGTCAAATATATATTACATTTCATAAATAATAAAACTCTTTAATTTCTCAAAGAGCTATTTGAATTTATATAAACAGATTCCCGCAGCTACTGCCACATTAAGCGATTCAAAATCATTCATTTCGATTTTTACATTGAAATCACATAGGTCAAGAACTTCTTGTGTAACTCCTTGCCCCTCATTACCAAAGACCAAACCTACTTTATTAGGACAAGTAGCTTCATTTAATGGAATAGCTTTGTGTAATGAAGTTCCTATAATCGTAATTCCCTTTTCTTTTGTCCTCAACAATACTTCATTGAGATCAGTTCTTATAATTGGAATTTGAAATAAAGCACCTTGTGTCGAACGCACACATTTATCATTATAGATATCAACGCAATCTTTGGAAATTATGATTTCTTCATATCCAAAACTGATAGCGGTCCTGATGATCGTTCCCATGTTCCCTGGATCTTGGATCCCATCTAAAAAAACCATTTTATCTTTGACTTCAAATTCATGATTACTTTGTCTGCATACCGCAATCATTTGTACCTTCGAAACATTTTGACTTAGCTTATCTAATACTTCTTGGCTTACTTGAATATGCTCGAGTTGGGTAAAAGGATGATCATAATTTTTTAGAATTAAAAGTTGTTCCACCACATTAAACTTTAATGCAACTTCGATCAAGTGCTCCTGCTCGATCAAAAAAAGACCGACACTATCTCTTTGTTTCTTTGAATGAAGTTTAGTCCATTCTTTGATACGATTATTTTGAACAGATTCAATGATTTCCATAAGCCACCTCAATATCCTTATTTTAACATAAGTTTAGTGGGCATGACGATAAACTTTCCCATTTTCGAGTTGTATTTGTTTTGCCTCGAACATTTCACTGACTGTAACCAGTTGATAACCTTGTTCTGTCAATTCTTTAACGATGATTGCAGTAATTTCGACTGTTGTTTCATACATATCATGCAACAAGATCACATCGCCATCCTGAACCTGACTCAACACTTCATTAACTGAATACTTCACATTTTGAAGAGACCAATCCTTAGTATCTATTGACCAATTGACCATCGGATAGTCACATATTTCTTTCAAGTGTTGATCTGTATTTCCAAAAGGAGGGCGCAATACTTTGGGTAAAAACTCTTCATCCAAAAACTGTGACAGTACTTTTACACTGATGTCTAACTGTTCCTTCATCGCTTCATCACTCATTCGGCTGATATCCTTATGACCATAAGTATGATTTCCAAGTTCACAACCTAAAAGCACCATTCTTTTGACTGTTTCAATGTGATGTTCAATACGATTTCCGATCATAAAAAATGTCGCCCTTGCCTCATATTCTTCTAAAATATCTAAAATTTGTGGTGTATATATTTCATGAGGACCATCATCGTAAGTAATCGCAACCATTTTTTTATTAGGATCAATCACCGGCTGTGCAATTTCGATAATACTTCCCTTAATTACTTTAGTCGTATCTGATTTTACCCTATTCGGATTATAGGCATACAAAATACAAAAACTTAATATAAAAAACAACCCCAGTATTTTAGGTTTCATAAACTCACCTCAATCTAATGTATGATTAAGTCAAGAAAAAAAGCCCAGTTTTGGGCTATTTCATTTTTGTTTCGAATGTTGCATCATTGATTCCATCATTTTCAAGCATTGTGTTTAAATAATTATTCATCGATACTCCAGCATCTACCATTTTATCTATTAATTCCTGATTTTCTTTTTGATATTCAGAAGTCAGCATACCTTGATAATATAAGTAGTTTGTCTCTAACATAAATTCAAGGGCTTGAGCTCTTAATTCTTCATCTTCTATAACATCTGTACGATTGGCAAACTTGAATCCATTGACCATTTTGAAGTAATCTTTGGAATAGGCAGCGAAATCATTTCCCTCAACTAAAGAGTTCAAATTTGTCGTATCAAGATCTTTAGTCTTATATGTAAAATTAAAGTTTTCATCGATATGAATCTGACCATAAGAATGAGGACTCTTTAAAAATGCACTATTTGTGATCTCAGTAACGTTATTTTCCTGTTTGATGTCTTGGATATGAATATGAGCACTAATATTGATTAATTGTTCACCATTAAATAGATCAATAAAATCCTGTGACCCAACAATTCGGTAACCTAAATCAAATCGTTCATTATGTAACAAGAGATTCTCATGAGTGAATGTGATGATTTTCATATCATTTTCTTTTGCATAGTCGATTTGTTTTTGAGCCCACTCCAATACTTCGGGATAAAACATTTGATATCCACCTTCTAAAATCATCAGTAAAATATCATCATTCGCTTTGACACTATAAAATGCAGCACAATTACCCGATTCCGGTAAAACTGCATCATTGTATCCATAATCCTTAAACAAAGGAAAATAATCTTCATAAGTCGCTGAATCGATTGGAACTGCATCATTGTTTCGGTAAGCAAACGTTGTTTCTAAATACATATCGTGATTACCAATATTCATTAAAACTAATATTCCCGCATCTTTTAAAGGACGAATCGTCTTTTCAAACTGAATATGACTCGCAACTTCCCCATTATAAGAAAAGTCACCATTGATCACGATCACATCTGGCATTTCAACTAACATTTGTCTTACCCACTCTTCTGTAAGTTCAACAATGTATTCAGTCATTCTTCCGTCTGCCTGCAACATGGCTTTGTAAAAATACTCAGATTTATCATTGACTTCATCGCCTAAAAAATGAAAATCATTTACCACAACAATATCTAGTGGTTCCGCCATTTGTTTTATTGGTTCTTGTTTTTGTGTGCATCCTGACACGATAAGACACATCAGTAAAATCCATAGTAGTTTTTTCATAGCTAATTCCTTTTTAATATTCTCTTGAGATAATTTTAACATATAAAATGCGGATGGACTATCCGCATAATTATTTTTTTATTAATTGCAATAAGCTTTCTGCAACTTCTTTTAATCCTTCATCTTTTTTTCCTTCTACACCAAGACATGTATAGATTTCACCGACGAAGATATTCTGCGCTTTAAATTCACCAAACATTTCATCAATGATCGACCTGCATTTTTCTTCTTTTTGCATTGGTCCAAACGGATTCGCAAAGAATGTTGTCGACAAACCGCTTTCCTGTGTTGTCCCAAGCGCAAAGCGTTTTCCTTCTATAAAAATTTCTTTCGCCTCTGCGTGATTAGTAAGTTCTACAAGTCCACGTTCATCGGTATAATTGTTGGCATAAAGAAAGAAGTCGACGGGATGGCTTTTGGTGATAACTTCATAAGTTGCGGCTGGTACCACGACTCGAGCATTGGCAGTTTCCGGATTGAAGAAGATCGAACGGTCCAAATCCCGATAAGCACTACCTGCCTCAAGATCATCTAAGCGCACAAATGCCCCAATTTCAGTTCCTTGCGCAACGATTTTTCCATTTTCTAAATGAAGCGACCCCATATCATCAAAGACGATCTCACGATCAATGATTTCATCTTCTGCAAAATTACTTAGAGCTTCAATGGATTCAGATTTACCGGCACCAGAATCGCCAATCATTACGATACCTTTTTGAACACCGTTCTTCAAAGTAATGTTGATCATTGCGCCATGAAGAGGCAACCATCCTTTTTCCATCATCGAAAGATTATGAAGTGTCAAAGTCATTTTCTTCAAATAACCAAAATACTCAATTTTTTCATTATAGGATACTTTTCCAACCCAGATATTGTTTGCCTGATCATGATAAAATGTAGTTTCATCCGTGCCATCTGGATTTCCGAAAAGAACGATACAATCCGGACGATGACCAATGCATTCTTTTGCGCTCGCAAGTTCAAATAAATTCGCAAGGGCAATAGCACTACTTGTAAAATCTCGGTGAAAATAAATGAAGACAAGTAAAGAGCCTACTTTGCAAGGATAGCACATCCATTCACGATTCCCTTTCACAAAATCCTTGATCGGATTTGTTTTGGTTTCAGTAAATGTTCCTACTCGTTTATTAAATTTTGGATGAATCAATAAGGGTGTGCGAAGTAGTACACGGTTAATAAAGGGAATATTTTCAAGTTGAGAATATTCTACAGGCAGTTTACGTGAATATTCAGTCAGTAATATTGCAGCATTGGTTCCAGCTTGTAGTTGGCGATACACTCTATTTTTTGACCCTTGAATTTTTTGTTGAATAGAGCGATAAAAACTTAAGATCATCTGATTGAAGTTATTATCCGCATCAATGAAATTGGCTAATTGTAACCCTTCTTCATCATTTGTTGAAATAATCGATATTCTTTGCTTATTGCGCCAAAAAGTATAAGCTTCTTCTACCGCATGAAGAAGCTTAGCTTTTTCATTCAATAAGGGATGAAATATTTCATCAATATCTAGTACCATCAAAACTTTTAATAAGCGAATCATTTCTTTCTTGACTTCACTTACAGGCAAACCTTGAGACAACCAGATATAATTTTTTACACTCTTTTTTTGATAGTTCAATAAAAACATTTCCAAAAACTGTTCAAATGGTTCGCTACTTAATAATTCTTCACTACTTGAATAATATGATTTTGTATAATTGATCAAAGCTAAATTTCCATTAAGATATAGTGATTCTTTCACATCGTTACCTCCTTTGTCTAACTATTTCAAAACTGATCGCAGCCACAGCACTGGAAGCATTAAGTGCATTTCTAAAATCATTCGCATAAGGAACATAGACATTCTGATCGCTTAAAGTTAAAACAGTTTGACTTAGTCCACGCATTTCACCACCGATTGCCAAAACAAGCGGTTGATTAAAATCTGCCTCAAAGTATTCAATGGCATCTTTTCTCATGGCACTCATGACTATGCATCCTGCTTTTTTACAAATTTCAATTTCCTTTTTCAAATCGTTTTAAAAACATAAATTGATATATTCGCTTGCCCCTGCACTTGATTTAACGATCGTACTTTCAACTTTACTCCAATCACGGTCAGGTAAAATAACACCATTACACCCTGCTGCATACAGTGTTCTTAGTGCATAGCCCAAGTTAAATGGATCCTCGATTCCTTCAAGTACTGCAACAAATGGTTTTTCGACTTTTAAACAATCTTCTATTGTCTGTTTCTTTCTTTCATCCGCAAAACAAAGTACACCGCCATGTGTTTTTCCTGTAGCGATTTCATCTATTTTAGAGCGTTCAACTTTCTTTACAGCAACATTACGTTTTTTGGCTTGATTTTCAATAAAACTAATATCGCGATCTTTCTTTTTTGCATCGATCCAAATTTCTTTAACAGTCCTATTTCCAGCTAAAAGCGCAGCCTTGACACTCAAATTTCCCTCAAAACAAATCATACTTTATCACCTCTGCGGATCATATCTCCCGCTTCAACTGCGAATGGAATTTTTACCTTAACAATTTCCATTGGTTTATTACAAAGTTCAATCAGTTCATTTTCCTTATTTTTGATTTCATCGACAATGAAACACTCATTGAAAATTTTAGGGCCAAAGACTTCCATAATCTCACCCTTCACAAAATGATTTCTTACTTCCAAAGTGGCTACTTTTTCGGTGCTATTATAGTCTAATACAAGCGCAAGGAAATCATGCGTGACACCAGCCCCATTAATCCCATAAAGATGTGAATTATGATCTGGAATTCCTGGTAAAAAACCAAAAGAGGTCGGTCTATTTTCAGCCTTGGCAAATTCATTGGCATAAAACGCTATTCGCTCTTCTGTTAAACAATCGATATTTTCATAAAGTTCATCAATTAAATGACGATATGTAGATACTACGGTCGCAACATAATATGCTGACTTCATACGACCTTCTATTTTTAATGAGGCAACTTTCGCTTCGATCATATCTTTTACATAAGGAAATGCCAGTAAATCCTTTGAACTCATTGAAAAAGGACATTCTTCATCAGAAATCACGACATCTTTTTGTAACAAATGGTATTTCCATCGGCAACTTTGGGCACATCCTCCACGATTCGCATCCCGTAAAGTCATCGCATTACTCAAAGTACAACGTCCGGAATAATTAACACACATTCCACCATGAATAAAGGCTTCGATATCGACATCGCTGTTTGACGCAATAGTCTCGATTTCTTTCATACTACATTCACGCCCTAGCACAACTCGGTCCACATTCAACATTTTGTAAAATTCTACGCAATCCAAATTAGTGCTACTCATTTGTGTGCTTAAATGAACCTCTAGTTTTGGGGCAACTTTTTTGGCGATCTTTACAATCGAAACCGAGGCAACAATAATTGCAGTGACTCCAATTTCTTCTAGTTGTCTTAAATATTCCTCAATTCCATCAAAGTCATCACTATGAGGAATGATATTGACAGTCACATGGATCTTGGCACCATAAAGATTGGCATATTTCACTGCCTCTGCAATGTCTTCAATTTCAAAATTACTACTCCGCGACCGCAATGAAAAACGCTTTCCGCCAATATATACTGCATCAGCACCATAACGGATCGCAACTTTTGCCCGATTCAAATCTCCCGCAGGAGCCAATAGTTCAATTTTCTTCATACACTATTCCTACTTCACTAAATTGGTCTTTTGATACATATATCCACTACTCAAAGCCAACTCCGGATATTTTGCCTTAAGCTTATTTTCAATTTCTAATGAATCTTCTCCATTCAATACTCTTTGGTAACCATCTAAACAATCAATAAATGCTTCAGTTGGACAAAAACGATTATCAAATTTAAAACTTGTACAGCCCGCTTCGATCAACGATCTGATTTCTCTAAACCCTGCTAAAGTATAATCCGTATAGATGACGGTTCCATGATCATCTTCAACGATCGGCATTTTACCATCTCTTGTAGTTTCGATTAGGATCATATCCTGACGATTTTTTACATCAATATTCTTTTTAATTTCTTGGAGGTAATTAGTGATCAACGGACGTTTAGAATAAGACATATTCAGACGCCCAAAAATAATTACTTCAGTAACACCATTTGTATTCTCAATAATTTGAATCATTTCAGTTAAAGTAATTTCTTTAGATAGGATCACTTTTTTGATCTTCAAATCAAGATAAAACTGCACATCTCGATCATTGCACATGAGTGTATCTGGATTGTAGGCAAGATAAGAAGTCATATTTAATTTATTGGCCTGCACATAAACACTTGGATCAGTATATTCTATAAAATCAGGTTCCAACGTTTTATATCTTTTTAATGCTTCTATCCCGGCACTAATGTCTTCATCAAAAAAGATGCGGTTCATCAGTATTCCTAATTTTAATCCAAGACTATCACATTCTTTCTTGATTTCCACTATGGTTTCAAAATCACAAGATACTGGCAGTCTAGTCGCAAAAAATGGTTCTCCTACAACGATCGTAGTAATTCCGTTTTCTCTATATTTAATTAAATCTTCCATTTTTGTATAGAAGGTGATTAATTCCATAATTTCACATCCTTTTTTTCTTATATAGTTTACCTTATTTACAAGAAATTCGCTATCATTTTCCTTGACATCTCACTTGTTTCTTCTATAATTTGAAATGACAGATTAGAAATATAAGCGTTAAGTGCTAAGACAACAGGGACTGTGTTTTAGACGAAAAGAGTTTCTTGCGGTTTATATTTTGGATCCCACTGTGATCAAAAAAGACGATCCTCTTTTTTGCATAGTGCGAAAGGAGGATTTTTATATGCGCCATTATTTTGAACTCGCCAAAGAAGAACTCAATAAAACTGACAAATTGATGATTTGTGCAATCATGATCAGTTTACAGGTTGTGTTGTCTTCATTTTTTATTCCACTTAGTGATACACTTCGAATCTATTTTACTTTTTTTATTACTGCCCTCAACTCATGTATTTGTGGACCGATACTTGCGTTATTCAGTGGTTTTATTGTGGACAATATTGGTTTTATCGTCCATCCTAGCGGTATGTATTTTTTTGGTTATACCATTTCTAGCATGGCAGGAGCCTTGATTTATGCCCTTTTTACTTACCAAACTAGGATCACCGTATTCAAACTTTTTTTAAGCAAGCTTTTGGTCAATGTTTTAGTAAATGCATTTTTAGGTAGCCTTTGGCTTAGTATGATGTTTACCAAAGGTTTCGAAGTATATTTTGCCGCTAGTATTATTAAGAATCTTACATTACTGCCATTTGAAGTTATTTTATTAACTCTTGTCTTTAAATCGGTTATTCCCTTTTTATACAAACGTAAACTCGTTATTTCTGATAAAGTAACTTGGTTTTAAAGGGATGTGCGTGCACATCCCTTTTTTCATTTCAAACCTACTTTTATTGATTCATCTTTTTTATTAATGATTTTACTATATTCATTATAAATCGACTGATAATTTGCGATTTGATCTACAGTTTGAACTTTTAAATTAGAATAACCATGACCATAAGTAGTAAACAATAAATCAGCACATGGCTCATCAATGCTCACAAGAGACTGTCCATTGATTTCAAGCTTGTTGATGATGACTGAGCCCATCATCCCGGTTGTTTTCATGATTCCATCTTGTGCAGACACAAGATTTCCTAATGAATAATAAACCAATGTATCCCCAATATATTCAATCGGTTGAATCACATGTGGATGATGCCCAATAACTAAATCCACTCCGGCATCAGCCAACAAGTTTGCCAAACGAACCTGTTCATCTGTAGGTGTATGAGTATATTCAACACCCCAGTGCATTGATACGATCAATACATCAACCTGATCTGTTACCCTCGCAATATCTTCTTTGATCATCTCATCCGTATAAACGTTTACTAAATATTCTTTTCCCACTGGAACTACAATTCCATTGGTTCCATATGTATAAGATAATAAAGTGTATGTAATACCATTTATTTCGCCTATTTGAATTTCATCTCTCGCTTCAAAAGAACTATATGAACCCGCAGTCATCGTCTGTTGTTTATCCCAGTACTCCATCGACTTCATTACACCTGTAGTACCTTTATCCAGCGTATGATTGTTCGCTAAAGCAACTAAGTTAAATCCATAGCTCATCATCAGATCACCAAATTCCTGAGGAGAATTAAAACAAGGATAACTAGACAATCCAAGTTCAACTCCACCCAAAATAGTTTCTTGATTATAAAATTTAAGATCATATCCTTGCGAAACTTCACCTACAGTTTTCATCATCTCACTGAAATCATAAGTTCCATCCGCTTGTGCAACTTGGTTGTATACTGCATTGTGTAAAAGTGCGTCTCCAACCATAAATAAACTAGCGCTATAGCGATTTGACTCAATTGTCGCTATGGTTGCGTTTTGGTAAGTATCATTTTTTTTATTTGTACACGCAGATAGTAAACAAATCATGAAAACTAGTACTATTTTTCTCATTGTTTATATTCCTCTTTTAATAGTGAATAAGCATGTAAATCTACTGTTTTGCCGTTAAATAACACATGCGCTTTTCGTAAGATTCCTTCAAATTTAAAGCCGCTTTTTTCAATGACTCGTTTAGATTGTTTATTGAAATCAAAATGATAAACAGATACTATTTCTTTATTTAACTCATCAAAACAATATCCTAAAACAACTTGAACGATCTCTGGAATGATTCCTTGCCCCCAATAATCGACAGATAATACATAACCGATCATACAGCTGTTTTCATTATTTCGACAATTATCTTTATGGATCCCAAACGAACCAATTACCTTATTATCCGTTTTGTGGACGATCGCGAATACTTCATTGCTCTTCACAAATGAATCAAGGATTTTTTGACTATCCTCTATGCATGTATGTGGTGGCCAGCCGGCCATTGGTCCAACTTTTTCATTCTTAGCGTATTCATAGAAATCTTGAAGATCACTTTGAACGAATCTTCGAAGAATACCTCTTTCACTTTCTAATTGTATCATTTATAACACTCCCTACTTTTATTATGTGCATGAATATAAAACAAAACAGGAATCAAATTCCTGCTAGTCAAAAAATGAATAACCTAAGTAAATATAGAAACAAGTTAAGACAAACCCATATACACCTAGAAAGTCAAACACTGATTTTAACTGAGGGAGTACAACATACCCTAAATCCCAGAAAATAAAGAAAACCAGGAAGAAAGAAATAAATACTTTCTTTAACCAACTTTCATCTCTTCTTCTACGAATTGGAGTTAAACTAATCCCAAATGCAAACAAAACTAAAGCTTTTGTAATAATTACAATAGTATTTCCAATAAACCCAGTAATGTAAGTTGATTCTAACCGAACTAAAAATCCACCGATCACAATGATCACAAAGGGGATCAAATATCTTTTTGTAAAATTATGCATTGAATATTCCTCCTATTTAACTTTGTAATTATACCTAATATTTAAGGTTTAATCTAGTCTATCTTAGAAAATAGGAAGAGTACTTAGTATCAATGCCCCCACGAAAAAGGATAGAATATTTGCCAATAATGTATACGTAACAAGCGTTGATTTTTCAACGTCTTTAATTAAGCAGCTATATCCTATTGATTCAATAATTACTATCAGTATTTCTAATAAAAAATAAATGATAAGTGTAGAAAAAGCTCCATTTCGATAATTAAACAAATTTAATGCTACATTGAGTACGATTTGAGTTATTAAATTCATGCCCAAAATAATTTTCCATTTCTTTGTTAAAACAAGTCCAAATAAAATTGTAACTAACATTTCTACTATTATCGTCAAGAGTACGCGAGCTGAAAAACTGACTACAATCGTTTTATAATCAATTGCTTTGTTTACAATGACTTCATTATTTATTAAATCAATCTCAATTTCAAAGGTACTTTTAAATGCATATCGTTCGATTATATCACTCACAAAAAACTGGTCTAGTTCAACAACATATATAAGCACTTTAAATGTTTGAGGCGGAAAATATCCCCACTTAAACTGATTTATGCCAGTACAATTTTGCACATGCTCAAGTAAATAAAAATTATCATTATCGATATAATCACTCATCTTTAACAGTACATTATATCTTTCATCCGCTTGTCCATAAATTGATTGTTTTGTAACATCAAAGGCCTGTGTAGGTCCAGTGCTTTTTTCTTTACCTAATAATGTTACAAAATACTCAAATTCTTCTAATCCTTTAATTTCAATTTCCACGGAAGGTTTAGGTCCCATATCTGCAAAAATCGGTTGTATAAAAATTCCAAATATTAGTAATATGCTCAACGATCTCAAAAGTATTTTCTTCATAACATTCCCTCTTAGTTAATTATAACTAAGAAGTTTTTAATTTCAAATAGGTTTCAAATCTTTCTAACATTTCATCAAAACGATCAATTGCCATACATGCTCTTACTTTATATTCATTATCTGATCCAAAATTGTCACCAGGTAAAAATAAAACACCACAATTTTTTACACAATCTTCGCAAAATTCAATTGCCCTTTGTTCAAGTGAGGAAGTATCAAAATATATATAATATCCCTCTTTTTGATTGCATTTTATATCATAATGATTTAAAGTTTCAATCATTTTTTTTGCATTACGAAAAACAGTTTTTCTATTATCTGAGACATCCAAATCAAGGGCAGCCACTGCCCCTTGTTGAATACATGTCGCAACACCTACACTGATTAAAGAAGCCACTGATTG
Source organism: Holdemania sp. (assembly GCA_031551965.1). Lineage (GTDB taxonomy): Bacteria > Bacillota_I > Bacilli_A > Erysipelotrichales > Erysipelotrichaceae > CALVGQ01. The sequence goes on from JAVBMW010000002.1 coordinate 103,525, forward strand.
AATTTTTTGGATGATCTGTTCATCAGAAATCACATAACCAATTCGAAATTCTGTCATGTTATAAGTTTTTGAAAAACTGAATATTTCAATTCTTTTTAAATGATTTGGAAATTTCATTTCGATCGTTTCAAACAAATTATAACTACGATCAACAATAAGAATAATTTGTTTAGTTAGGCAAAATTCAACAATCGATTCAAAAGAATCTTGATCCATTGATAATCCTGTTGGGTTGTTCGGAGATACTAAAATCATATATTTACATTTCTCATTGTACGCTTGTTCAAGCTTTCTTTTATCAACTTTGTAGTCAGGAAAATCAGTTGAAATTTCGTGGTAGCAAAGTTGATTCAAATCACATAAACTGAAATATGCTGGGTAGCTTGGTGTAATCAAAAGAACTTCTTCCTCTTTCTTGATTATTCCTTGAAAAATACAGGCCATAGCTTCACTAGCACCATGTGTAATACAAATATTGTTTTCCTGAACTTTATGCAACTTAGCTAATTTATTCTTTAATATCAAGTCTCCACCAAGGTGTGGATATTCATGGTGAGGTTGTGAAATCGATTTTTTTATTTCATTCAATATGGGTGTAGGGCATAAATAGCCTGGTTGACCAACACAGCACTTAATCAAATCAGGAATTTCTTTAAAGCGTTGTTCAAATTCACGAATCGACATTTTCATACGATATCTCCTTTAATTTTAAAAAAATTGGTTTATAATGGTTAAAAGAAAAGAGGCAAAACTATGACATTCACAAGAAACAGTGCAAATTTAACTCCCATCGAAGATACTGTATTCGCAGTTGTTAAGATGGCAAAGCAGGATCCATCTAATGAAGTCATCAATGCAACAATTGGTACTTATTGTGATGAGGATGGAAAGCTAGTCGCTTTCGATTCAGTTTATGCCCATTACAATGAAATAGACAACAAAGTGAAGGCTAATTACGCTGAAAGTTTTAATGGAAATCCAAGTTTTTTAAAACAAGTCTATTCGTGGTTTGTGCAAGATAAAGAATTGGATTTATTTCATCGTGTACTCGCAACTCCTGGGGGTACTGGCGCCATTTGCACTACCATGATCAATATTTTAGATAATGGCGAAACAGTTATTTTACCCGACATTGCCTGGGGTTCTTATCAACTGATGGCTAGTCAATACAATTTAAAAACTGCTACTTATTCTTTATTTGAAGAAGATCATTTTAACTTAGAATCTTTTAAAAAAGTATGTCTTAATACTTTAGAATCACAAAATAAATTGTTGGTGGTGATCAATGATCCACTTCATAATCCAACCGGTTATTCATTGAGTGATCACGAATGGAAAGAAATTATAAGCTTTTTAAACGAATGTTCAAAAAAAGCACCTTGTGTTTTATTAAATGATGTTGCTTATCTTGATTATAGTTTTGATTTAGCCCATAGCCGTGACTATTTAATGAATTTTAATAACATAAGTGAGAATCTTTTAATTGCAGTCAGCTTTAGCACGTCTAAATCTCTAACCTCTTACGGCTTACGTTGTGGAGCTGTGATCTTGTTAGGAAAAGATGAAGAAAAGGTTCGCGATGTAGAGATCGTGTTTGAAAAAACTGCTCGTGCTCAATGGAGCAATGTGCCTCCAGCTGCAATGGATAATTTCACTTGGGTCACTACTGTCAACAAAGACAACTTCATGAAAGAAAAAAATGAAGCTATTGAGCTTATAAAGTTAAGAGCTGCGATTATTCTTCAAGAAGCAAAAGAATGTGGACTCGAACTATATCCATTTTCTGAGGGTTTCTTTATCACAATCAAAGTCGAAGATTCTCAAATATTAAACAAATTTCATCAAGCTTTGATTGATAATCATATTTATACGGTTAAAGTAAATAAAGGAATCCGTTTAGCCATTTGTAGTTTACCGATCAATAAGGCAAAAGGACTTGCCTACAAATGTAAAACAATTTTAATATCTTTGGTGTAAACAAAAAAAACGCAATTGCGTTTTTTTTAAATTATTTTTTTACCAGTAGTAACATTAAGTAGAATAGTCCAATAAACAAAATAATCCCCAATATCATTAAAATAATCATCGTTTCATCACCTATTACTTATATATGATTCAATGATCGATTTTAGAACGAGCTATTTTTTTACATATGGAACTAAATAATCTTCTAAGTTTTCAGGAATAGGTTTATGAACTCGATCCATAAGATACAAATACCCTAAACCAAAACCAATAATAATAGCGCTAGCCAGATAAATATTATAGTCTAACACAATAATATTGAGCACAATAAGACCTAAGATTCCCCAGCGATTTAAAAATAATTCATCTTTTCTTGGTTTTTCTAAATAAGGAATCAATTCTTCTTTTACAGAATATTTTTCTTTATTCCAAATAATATAATCAAAGGTATGACTATAAAAATAACGCATAATTTTTCCAATTAATGTTTCTCTTTTAAATTTATTCATTTTAATCAACTCCTTATACTATTATAACTTTTATTTTGGATGGATACAAATTAAAAAGGAACACAATTTCTTGCATTCCTATATTGTTAATTAATCAAGATCAGTTCCATTAGATGCGATGCATTTTTTATACCAGAAGAAACTATCTTTGCGATAACGATCAAGTGTTCCATTACCTTCATCATCACGGTCAACGTAAATGTATCCATAACGTTTTTTCATTTCTCCAGTTCCAGCAGAGATAAGATCGACGCATCCCCAAGAAGTATATCCAATCAAATCGATTCCATCTTCAAGAGCACCTTTCATAGCTTCAACGTGAGCGCGTAAATAATCAATACGATATGGATCATGGATCGAACCATCTTCTTCTAATTTATCTACTGCACCTAAACCATTTTCTGTAACGATCATTGGAATTTGGTAACGACCATATAAATCATTCAAGAAATAACGAAGTCCTGTAGCATCCATTGCCCATCCCCAATCAGAATATTTAAGATATGGGTTTTTAGCACCTCTTGAGAAATTTCCTTGTGCTTCATCAGCTGGTGCTTTAGTCGCAACTACACCGCTTGAATAATAAGAGAAAGTAAACATGTCAACAGGTCCAGCTTTTAAATCAGCAGCATCTTGTTCAGAGATTTCCATTTTAAAACCACATTCATCCCAAAGCTTTTGAGCGAATGCAGGATATTCTCCGCGACACATTACATCTCCTGTATAATACATTGTTTTTTGAGTTTTTAATTGATTTAATAATACATCTTCTGGATCACAAGTAAATGGATAGCTGCAGTTTCCTAGTAACATGCACCCAACCATATTATTTGGATCAATTTCGTGAGCACGTTTTACTGCACGAGCACTCGCAACAAATTTATTATGAAGATCAAGATATGCTTCACGAAGAAGTGGATCAACCATTGACTTTGGCGCTTTATCTCCGATAAATTCAAATTTCATAAGTGGCATATTGATTTCATTAAATGTTAACCAATATTTAACTAAACCTTTGTATTCTTTAAAGATAGTTTCAGTATAGCGATCATAGAAAGCGATCAACTCACGATTTTTCCAGTCACCATATTCTTCTTCCAAGTAAATTGGTGTATCAAAATGATGGATTGAAACAAGTGGTTCAATACCATATTTATGACATTCTTCAAATACACGACGATAGAAATCAAGACCTGCTTGATTTGGCTCAGTTTCATCACCTTTTGGGAAGATACGAGACCAAGAAATTGATAAACGGAATACTTTAAATCCCATTTCAGCAAATAGTGCGATATCTTCTGCATAACGATGGTAAAAATCTACCCCAGTTTGGTTTGGATAATACACACCATCGAGTACTGCACATTTTGCACCTTCAGGTACTGGGAAAAACATATCTCCAAAGAATGGATCACCGTTAGGTAAGCGGTATGTAACTTGTCTCATTTTTCCATGAGATCCAGCAGTAGTGAAATCAGTACGTGCTAAACCTCTACCATCTACATTATAAGCACCTTCACATTGATTGGCAGCAACAGCACCACCCCATAAAAAATCTTTTGGAAACGCATTAACTTTCATAAATTATTTTCTCCTTTTATCATATTTTACCATTTTTAGAAAAGAAGGTCATTACCAAATTGACCATCAATTTTGATAAAATGACCCTCTTTATTTATACACTAATATAAAACTGTAATTAATTCATTATTTGTTGTTACAGTTTTTTCACTAGTTACGATCACATCTAATAGATCATTAGAATTTGTAATAATAACCGGAGTCTGTAAAGAATATCCTGCTTCTTCGATATAACTCATATCAAATTCAACAAGCAATTGTCCTTTTTTAACTTTATCACCTTGAGCAACATGAGCTTTATAGCCTTTGCCTTCAAGTTGAACTGTATCAAAACCAACATGAATTAAAATATCAACTCCATTATCCCCAGTGATCCCTACAGCATGTAGAGTTGGAAATAATACAGTCACTGTACCCTCAATTGGAGCAACTACTTTACCCTCATTTGGTACGATGACAACGCCTTTGCCTAATGCTTCCCCAGCAAAAGCTGCATCGTTAGCTTGAGAAAGTGGTACTACATCTCCTTTGATCGGAGCGTAAATCACATCTTTTTTTACTTTGTTGTTATCTTTTTTTTTTTGCATTGGTTCGATACCATCTTCATCTTTATAAGTTAAGAATGTAGGTACAAATCCAACAGCGCAAGCAAGAGCGATAGCAATTACAACATTCAACATTGCAGCACCTTCATTACCACCACCTAAGAATCCAGGGACAGAGAAGATACCCATACCAGCCATTGCATACATTTTAGTTCCTGTTACAGCAAGGTAAGCACCAGAAACAGCTCCCCCAATACATGTAAATACGAATTGTTTCATACGTGGTAATGTAACCCCGTAAATAGCAGGTTCAGTTACACCGAAGATACCAGAGATCCAAGCTGGAAGTGCGATATCTTTAAGATTTTGATCTTTAGTTTTTAGCCAAATTGCAAATACAGCTGCCGTTTGAGCAAAAGAAACAAAGCTAATTGAAGCAAGGATAACGTCTGGTTGTCCACTCATTAGAGGGATAATAGCAACCATTACAACACCCATGTGGATACCGAAGATTACTAAGATTTGCCAGATTGCACCTAAGATAAATCCTGCAATGATTGGTGAGAAACCAAATGCTGCAGCAATACCACCAGCAACAACTTGTGAAGCTGCATTCGCAACTGGTCCTACTAAGCAGAATCCTACAGGAACTGCAGTCATAAGAACAAGCATTGGTACTACGAATGTTTTAATTACATCTGGTACAACTTTATTTAAGAATTTATATTCGTATGCAGCAAGAATTACAGTAAAGATTACTGGTAAAACTGTGCTTGAGTAAGTTACATTTACTGCTAATCCAAAAACACTTAAATCAACACCTTGAACTGTTGGGTAAACAAGTGCTGCCCCAATAGTTAATCCAAGGAATGGGTTTATTTTCATTTTGTTAGCAACGTTATAACCAACGATTACTGGGAAGTAATAGAACATTGCATCAGCGATTGAAGTCCAAAGTAGACCAAGTCCTGAAGACATATCCATCCATCCAAAGAAAGTGATAAGGGCAAGAATCCCTTTCATCATCCCACTTGCAGTTAAGACTGCCATTGAAGGCATCATGATACCAGAGATGAAATCCATGAGTAGAGCACCGAAAGACATTTTCTTACTTACGTTTGCAGCGCCCGCAATACCAGCGATTTCTACAACTTCAGCATAAACATCAGGTACATGGTTACCAATAACTACTTGGTATTGACCAGCACTCTTCATAAGTGTTACAACACCTTTCATGTTTTTGATAACTTCATCATTTGCTTTTGATTCATCTTTTAATTGGAAACGTAAACGTGTTACGCAGTGAGTTAAACCATTGATGTTTTCTTTGCCACCAACATTAGCGATAATGTCTTTAGCTAAGCTTTCATATTTTCCCATTTTTAGATCCTCCATCTTTCTTTAGGGTTGAAATCTGAAGGTTTGGCCAACTTAATGTCACCATCCATTTATATTACAAGTCTTTTATTCGGTACTCTACTCCTATTTTAGACTTGTGAATAACTACTCTTTAGCTGTTTTATAACAAATTCTTTCAATATGAATCGTTAAGTACAGCTTTTCTTCATTTGATAAACGATATGAATATTTATCGAAGATAAAATCATTGATTTTTTCAACACATTGGTATGAGTTGTGATATTTCACTTTGATCACATCCAATAGACCATCATCTTCACTACCCTCATATGTACTATGATTCACCATACGTTGGGCAAAAAATTTCAAGTGTGTGATAAAACGATAGAAATAAACACTTTCTTCATCAAATTGAAGCTTGAATGTATATTTTACGATGTTGGTGATTTCCTGCATGATTTTAGTGATTTCCACCATATCATCTACCGTTTCATTCAACTCAGCATTAGTAATATGAAGGGCAATAAATCCAGCTTCATCATCCGTTAACTGTACATCAAATTTTTCATTGATCATCGATATTGCTTTTTTACCAATTCCAAATTCATCTACATAGAAGCGTTTAATATCCCAAAGCATAGCATTTTTCATATTGATACCCTCTTTTGTACGAACAACAGCAGTATAAATATGATCTAGCAATGAAATATAAATAACATCATTTAATTTCTTGCCTAAATGCGTTTTAGCATAAGATATAATATCTTCCGTAACCGTAACGAACTCTTCAGGAATTTCTTTTAAGAGTTCAACAAACTTAGAATGAGTATCATCATTAGTAACTGTAAAAGTCTTATCGATATTTTCTTCTGGAATTGTATCTCCTATTTTCTTTTGAAAAGCGAGTCCTCTTCCCATAACAATCATTTCTTCATCATTTTCATTGCGTGTTACAACTACATTGTTATTAAGAATTTTTTCAATAATCACTTTTGCACCCCCTAAGATATAAAAACCCACACTCAAATTGAAAAAACAATTTTTGACGTGTGGGTTTAGCTTGTATAAATACAATCACTATCCTCTGACAATGTTTATCCTAACAAACCTTTATCAAATTGTCAACGCTTACAAAGTAAAAACTTGACAATTTTTTCTCAAATGAACTTATTTCGTATCTTTTATAGATTTTCTCCATTACTTTTAATGACATTTTTGTACCAATCAAAACTTTTCTTAGGGTATCGCTTATAGTCACCCGAGTTATCATCTTATTTATTGACATAAATCGAATCGGAATTATGTATGGCATAATAAGAACCTACATCTTTATCAAACTAATTTATTTACTATTTTGTTTCACTAATTCAATAATATCTTCACCATACTTAGAACATTTTACTTCACTGAAACCATTAATTTTCAATAATTCATCTATTGATTTTGGTTCGTTAATTACAAGTTCTTTTAATTGCTCATTGTTAAAAATATAATATGCTTTAATATTGTCTTCTCGGCATTTTTTTAATCTATATTCTTTTAAAGCTAAATATAGCGTTGATAATTCAAAATCCTCTATTTGCACTTCAGACTTCAACTTTTCTTTATTTCCATTTTCTTCATTATGTTCATTTTCAGAGGTTTTTTCAACATGGTGTTTCATGAACACTTCAGCAAAACTGATCATATCCTCTTGTTTAAAACAAAATCCATTATTTGATTTCATATCATTTTTAAGAAGCTCATTTAGCTGATCTACTCGAATAATTTTATCTTTGATTTCTTTTTTTGCATACTTCATTTTTAGAACAGTTTTTGAATTTGCTAATACTACTTTAGATACGAACAAGTTATCTAAAGATCCTGCCAAAAATTTTTTATGTAGTTTGTTTAACGAATGATCTAACCTTATCATTTGAATAAGCTCAAGATGTCGCTGATTTTGAGTTATTGGACTATAAATACCTTCTTTGATAGACGAACCGTTAAATTTCATTGTCCTAATGAAATTTCCATTACTATCTATTTCTATATCTCCATAAAGATTTTTGCATTCTAAGACAAAAACTCTTTGTTTTGTGACAATTAAAAAGTCAATTTGTGCCTTGTATCCCTTGTAATCAATATTCAAATCGTGGATAACCGCCATCGGCACATGACTATTCCTTAGTTCATAAATAATTTGATTTTCACCAAATATTCCTGCTTCTAAAAGCTTTATCTCTTTTTGAGTATGTTCATCAATAGTATTACTTTTTTTAAGTTTATCTAGTTTCTTTTGTTGATTGTCCGATATACTTAAAAAAATCGGTTCATTTACTTCTTCTGAAAACAAATTTTTTATAGATTCAAACATAAAAAATTCTCCTTATTATTAAGAATTATACACCATCCAAACATAAAAATATGTAATTTATGTATTAATCAAATTTTATCTTAACAAATCCAAAGATTCAAATGCATCTAATACATCACCATTATCAATCTGTTTTTCAGCTATTTCGAGTTCGTGATATATTTTATTCATATAAAACGATTCAAAAGTTTCCATGCTCATTATTACTAAATCATCATTATCATTTTTCGTCACAAATATAGATTCACAGACACTATGACAAAGTTCAGAAATTTCAGTTGTGTTTTTTAAAGCTTCAATCGAAATTGTGCCGCATACATCTTTTTTCATGATATTTTTCCTCCTGTAGGCATTATGTCAGAACTGAAAAAACATTGCAAATCGCTGTATTGTACAAATTCATGGGTTTTTATAGTCTTTTTGCCTCCGTATTGTACATTTCGGCAAGTTTGGCCTAATTTAGAAAAAAAGGAGATTTTTTCTCCTTTGAATAACTACAACAGATTTTGTGTTACTTCTTTTGTGATTTCATCTTTTGCATTATGAAGTCCAATGCCTTGAAGAATATTTCCATTGATTTTTACACCTAGCCCTTGTGCACATACTCCCATGCAAAATGAACCCTTAAGTACCACTTTTTCTTGCCAATTATTGTCGATGATCATTTGTTTAACCATTTCAACCAATTGATTACTTCCTTTTACATAACAAGAACTACCAATACATATTTCAATAGTAACCATAAGCACCTCTATTTATGACGGTGTAAATCTACACCATTAAAATCATAATTTTCAAGTGATTTCGCAATCGTTTTTTGTTCCTTTGCCATGTTTTCTTTTGCCATACGACCCTTAGTTACGATCGCACTTTCAATCATTGCAGGACCTGCAATACAGCCACCAGTACATGACATTCCCTCTAAAATATCAAATGTAAATTTGCCTGCTTTCATAAGCAATAATTGCTTTTTACATTCAGCACAGCCATCTGCATAATAAGCAGTTGCATTCTCACCTACACCACGTTCTTTAGCGACTTGAACTACTGCTTTAGATACGCCGCCACCTTGGGCAAAATTTCGTCCAAAAATGGATGGATATTCTTCTTCATCTACCTGTAGCTCACTACAATATATATTTTTCGATACTAACATCGCTGCCAATTCTTCAAAAGTCAAAACATAATCGACAGCAGTGAAATCTTCCATTGCCTCTTGTTTCTTCGCAAGGCATGGTCCAATGAATACTACTCCTTCATTTGGATATTCTTTTTTTAGCTTACGAGCTAATGCCATCATTGGTGATACCATACTTGATACATTTTCTTTGTATTGATCTGGGAAGTGCATTTTTGCCATATTCACAAATGCCGGGCAGCATGATGTAGTTAAAGGAGTTTTACTTTCCATATGTTCCAATAGTTCAGCTTGTTCACCATAGGCTACCGCATCAGCTCCAATCGCGGCTTCTAAAACTTCTTTGAAACCTAACATTTCAATACTTTTCTTGATTTGTGGTAAAGTTGCACTATCGAACTGCCCTTGGATCGCAGGGGCAATGATAGCACGCATCGGAGTCTTCATATTTAATAATTGAATTACCGGAACGATCCAACTAATATCTTCAATCGCACCAAATGGACATGCCGATTGACAAGCACCACAATTAATACATTTATTTTCATCTATAACTGCAATACTATCTTCATTCCAACGTATCGCATCAACCGGACACTTTTGTGCACATGGTCTTTCAGTTACTACAATAGCGTTATAAGGACAATTTCTAGCACAGGCACCACATTCCTTACATTTATCATAATCAATAACTGCACGATCACCAGACATGGATACAGCACCAAAATTACATGATGCCATACAACTTTTTGCCATACATTTGCGACAATTGTCCGTTATACGAATTTTTCGGATCGTACAGCCATCACAAGCTGCATCGATAACCTGAACGATTTGTCTTGGATTGTACTGTGCTGAATCGTCAGCCATTTTTCCCATCACAAGACGAGTTCTTTGTCTCAATATTTCTCTTTCCTTATATACACAGCAGCGAAAGTTCGCTTTTGTTCCTTGAATCAATTTTCTTGCCACCATTTGTCCAGCTTCATCAGTAAGTTCATCCTTAAAAGCTAATACTGCAACTTCACGAAGGACATCAAACTTAAATTGACGAGCCTCATTTTTAAACATTGACATAGAATCCACCCCTTTGTTAAATATTTCGCAACATAATTAAACCATATTCCAAACACTAAATCTACCTCTTATAAGAATGTTAACGGTTTCATAACACAAAAGAAAAACAGAGGAGTTATTTTCCTCTGTTATATCACATTTCTTCTTCTGATTTACCTAATGAACGAGCATATTGTCGACGTTCTAAATTTGTTAAATATTTCTTACGGATACGAATATCTGTAGGCGTGATTTCTACCAACTCGTCATCATTAATAAATTCTAATGCTTCTTCCAAACTCATAATTTTTGCAGGTACAAGTTTCATTGCTTCATCTGCACCAGTAGAGCGGATCGCTGTTAATTTTTTATTTTTAATTGGGTTGACATCCATATCAAGATTACGAGCACTCATACCGATGATCATTCCTTCATATACTTCAGTTTGAGGAACAATGAATAATTGTCCACGTTCTTGAATATTCCATAGTGAATAAGTCATCGCAACTCCGTTTTCCGTTGAGATAAGAGCTCCATTTTGACGTTGTTGAATATCTCCTTTATATGGTTCATACCCTTTAAGATGACGTACAAGTGTTCCTTCTCCATGAGTATCGTTGATGAACTCACTTCGATATCCCAAAAGTCCACGAGTTGGTGCTTCATACTCAATACGAGAATAAGTCCCTTCTTCAGTAATGTTTACCATCATTCCTTTACGTAAGTTTAGCTTGGAAATCACTGTTCCTGAGTATTCTGTTGGAACACTACAAATTACTTCTTCAACTGGTTCATAAAGTACTCCATCAATTTTCTTATAGATAACTTCAGGTTTACTTACTGCCACTTCATAACCTTCACGACGCATATTTTCAATTAAGATAGATAAATGAAGTTCTCCACGACCAGATACTTTAAAGCTATCCGTTGTCGCTCCATCTTCTACTTTAAGCCCAACATTGACTTCTAATTCTTTATTTAAACGTTCACGAATATTACGTGATGTAACATATTTTCCAGTTTTACCTGCAAATGGACTTGAGTTAACATTAAAGAACATTGACAATGTAGGTTCTTCGATTTCTATTGAAGGCATTGGAAGTACATTATCTGAAAGACAGATCGTATCGCCAATTTCAATATTACTGATACCTGCAATCATAACGATTTCACCACATTGTGCTTCATCTACTGCAATACGGCTTAATCCTTTATAGACAAATACTTGATTGATTTTCTGATTTTCTTTTTTACCATTCGCATTACATACGACACATGCTCCAGTTTTGATTTTACCACTATAAACGCGTCCAATTCCTAGACGTCCAATATAATCATCATATGCTAAAGCTGATACTTGCATTTGAAGTGGTTCTTCTGTGAAATCAGGATAAGCTTCAACATGTTTTACAATTGTTTCAAATAATGGATTGATATCCATGTTTGTATCTTCTAAGCTGTAACGAGCAATTCCCTCACGCGCAATTCCATAAAGAATTGGGAAATCAAGCTGTTCATCTGTTGCGTTCAAATCTAAAAATAGATCGTAAACTTCATCAATTACTTCATTGGGTCTAGTATCTTTTTTATCGATTTTGTTGATTAATAAAATAGGACGTAATTTTGCTTCTAAACTTTTTTGGAGTACGAAACGAGTTTGAGGCATTGGTCCTTCTGCTGAGTCAACAAGTAAAATAACTGTATCAACAGTTTTAATAATACGTTCAACTTCACTTGAGAAGTCAGCATGTCCTGGAGTATCTACAATGTTAATTTTATAATCTTTATAGTTAACTGAACAGTTCTTAGAGTAGATTGTGATTCCTCTTTCTCTTTCTAAATCATTGCTGTCCATAATGCAGTCAACAATTTCTTCATTGTCTCTAAATACATGACTTTGAGATAAGAATGCATTAACTAGAGTTGATTTTCCGGCGTCGACATGGGCGATAACCGCAATATTGATAATTTTTTGATTTGACATAGTACTCCACCTTTTCCACCGTACAATTATATTCTACTTAACCTTACATTACAAGTTATTCTCATAATGTAACCGGTTTAAACACAAAAAAAGCTGTGATCAGCTTCTTTTGACTTAATATCTTCTTCTTTTTTTGATTTTTTTAGTGCTCAAAGAGTTCTTAATATCATAACGATAAACAAAAATACGCCATATAATAAAACCAATCACAAACAGAATAACTCCAGTATAGACTAAATTATCCAGCATCCAGACTTTCATACAAAATAATCCATAAAGAATAAAGCTGCGATCATAATCTTTTTGGGCTACAAGTTGAGTACTAAAAATCACTTCATCCTTCGATAAAAGTTGTAACTCTCCTAAAATATCTCCTTTAACTATTGGCGCTTCATATTGCTCAAGAACAATCAGATTCCTTGTAATAGTTTCTATTTCAATTTCAGAGGGCATTGTTAATTCTACTGTTTCGCTGACTTTAAAATCGATTTTATCATCATCGAAACTAAATCGTAAATCACTTGTCCCTAAAATTTCATCAATATTGATCCATTCACTTTTTTTATAATCATTGAAAACCGTATTGTAAGTATTGATCGCATCTATAACGTGATATGGTGTTGAACCTGCTGGAGCATGAGCCGTAATCAGCATATAATGCCTGTCATCTTTTTCAGCAATCGAAGCTAAACAAAGTCCAGCTGGAATCGTATAACCTGTTTTCCCTCCAATAATCACTTCTTTCCCTTCCATATTAAGTTGATCCAATGATTTAGAAAGATTGGATTTCCAGGTTAGTCCATATTTATGCATACTTGGACTATCCGCTGTATATTGATGGGTAGTGAATATCTTTTTGAAATCAGGATTTTGTAGACAATAAGTTAATAAAGTAGCTACATCCCGCAAAGTTGTAACATGCATATTATCATGTAACCCTGTCGTATTGACATAATGTGTCTTTTCTAGTCCTAATTCTTCAGCCTTTTTGTTCATAAGTTCAACAAACCCTGATTCAGAACCTGCAACAGTACTCGCAATTACTCTTGATGCTTCAGCACCTGATGGTAAAAATAGACCATATATACAATCTTCTAATGTTGAACTTTCATTCAATGAATAACCTGCCATCGATGCATTTTCTTCAATCAATCCAGCGAATACATCCTTATCTAAAATAACTTTTTGTTGTAAATCTTGAATATTTTCAAGTGCAACAATCAATGTCATAATTTTTGTCATACTGGCAGGATATATTTCTTCATTACTTCCATGATCAAAAACAACTTGGTTATTGTCCATGTCGATCATATAATAATAATCACTATAAAAACTAACATCCTTTGCCTGAACATTAGAAATAAGTGTAAAAGACATCAAAATAGTTAAACACGCAATAAATAACTTTTTCAAAAATAACACACCCTTCGCGAATAATTATAACATTGATTTATATTCCAAACCTTAAGAAAAATAAATTTTTTTAAAAAGGATCTTTCAAAAAACCTTTCCATTCTACATAGCCTTTGATATAATAACAAAGCAATGCACGCGTGGTGGAATGGCAGACACGTACGCTTGAGGGGCGTATGAGGCAACTCGTGCAAGTTCAAGTCTTGTCGCGTGCACCAATATACTATTAAAACTAGATACTCATTTCATTTAGAGTGTCTAGTTTTTGTTTATCGTGCCCATGTTATAATTCATTTGGGCACGAAAGTAAATGACATTAATCTAATCTTTTCTACTATTTTAATACTTTGAACAGTTAAGGAATTCTTAACAGTTCAACTTTGAGCAACTGTT
>JAVBMW010000016.1:0-104597 GCA_031551965.1 Holdemania sp.
TCAGTTTGTTGACAAAGTGGTACTTATTTTTAGGTATCGCTTTTCTTTTTGTCTAATTTTCTCACATTTGAAGAATTTTTGTGGTTTTAAGCGAAAATAAAAGATGAATTGAAGCTCCATCTTGCCATTCTTTTTAGATTGTGGCACGCGAAAATCAACGTCGCCTGATGACCATTCTTTCTCAGACCACGTAATCGTGTATATCTTAAATTGTGATGTTCCTTGCAGTCCGCAAAGACTCGTTCAATCGTTTCTTTACGTTCATTATATATTTCTTTCGATCCAAGTGTATGGCGGATTTCTTCTGCTTCTTCTTTATACTTTTCCCATACATGTCGAGTCACTACTTTTTGTTTTGATGCTGTACATGTTGCTTTTAATGGACATGCTGCACAATCTTTTTCTAATGCTTTATATTCTCGATACCCCTCACGATTTGTGGTTGTGTATTTTAAGTCTTTATCATTTGGACAAATATAAATATCTAGCTGTTCATCATATACATAATCATATTTTTTGAAGTATCCTTTTTTGGTCATTGGTCTTTTATAAGGTACATATATTTTTTGACCATTCATTAATATCTCGCGACATATTGCTGGAGTATAATAACCTGCATCTAATACCATTTTTTTTATTTGATCCTTATATTTTTCTTGTAATAAATGATATGCTTCAAAGAATGAAACACTATCATGTACATTTCCAGGCACTGTTACATGACCCACTACAAATCCGTTTTTATCGCAGAATGTTTGGTGACTATATGCAAAGCACTTTTCTTTTTCTCCTTTATGGAAACAGCCACTTTCTGGATCAGTTGTACTGACTTTGATATTCTTTTTATCCATAACTTCTATTACTTCGCCAGTTTCTTCATCATAGATTAGTTCCATGTTTTTTAAACTATCAAATGGTTTTTTTCCTACTGCTGCACGTTCTTCATTGATTTCTTTTAGAAGTTCATCATCATATGCTTTCTTCACAAGATCAACTTCTTCATTTGTGTGTTTATTTTTATTCGCATTTGCTTTTTGATGTGTTGCATCTCCAAATATCGTTTCTAAATCGACATACCCATAGTCCATTGCTGCCTTTAATATGTATTCAAATATTTCTTCAAACACTCCACTATCTGCATATCTTCTTATATAATTTTGACTCCATGTTGAATAATTAGGAACTTCTTCCTCTATCGAAATTCCTAAGAACCATCGATACGCAAAATCAGTTTCTATTTGTTTACACGTTTTTCTCATCGAATGGATTCCGAACCCTATATTGATGAAAAGCATTTTGAATAAAATTACTGGATCAATACTGGGTCTACCAAAATCACTATATAAGTTTTGTACTAATGGATAAATAAAACTCCAATCGATACATTTCTCCATTTTTCTTACTTCATGATTTTGCGGTACTATTTCCTCTATTGTTTTCATTATGAAACAATCATTTTTACCGCTTCTTCTTGTCATTGCCATCTGTGTTTTCCTCCTGCTCAACCAATCTCTATTATACCATTTTGAGCATTAAAAAAGGTAAAAAGAGCCACAGTTTTAGGTTGAGCAGTCATCTTTTTACCTCTTTTAGTTTATCACATTCTCTACAAAATAAAAAGACTGTTGATTTTCTTTGTCAACAGCCTGAAAGAAGACAAGCGTCTTCTTTAATTTTATAGATCTAAATACCAAATCAGTTCAATTTCGTGTTTGAAATCAGGCTCATTGTAATAAGCATATTCATCGATGGCAGATAAAATAGCACCTTGTTTATGATAAAACTTTATGGCTGGAATATTGTTGTTTTGACATTCTATTTTCATTTGTATTAAGTTACGCTCTTGAGACCACTTAACAGCTAAATTAAATAAGTTTTGACCTATTCCTTGATGTTTGTAGTCATCTTCGACACGCAGATCCCAAAGTACAGCTAAGTCATCACGATTCGCAAGCATATTTACACCATCTGTCTTAGATGCAATCATTGCTCCACCTATCGGTTTATCATCATCAAAAGCCATGATAAATCCCCAATTGGATAGATCAAACTGCTCTTCGTATTTAGAGGCATTTGCGTGTGTGCCCATTACCTTAATATAAGGTGATACTGGTACCTCATTGAATTTAAAACCACCAAGTCCATTGTCTATTTTAATGATCTCTAAATAACTAGACACCGGAACATTCATGGAAATCGTATCATAAAGTGGCAAAAACGTTTTGTCGACTATCTTGTAAGTAATCATAGGAAACCCTCATTTAATTTAAACAGATTGTAGCACATCGATAAGTTTAATTAAAGTGGTCATCACTACCTGTTTGTGTGGTATACTAATGATGTTATTTTAAGTTGAGGAATTTATGAAACTTGTAGAATTAAATGAAGAAAGATTTGATGAATTTGTAAGAAAAACGGATTGCGATAATTTTATGCAATCTATTTATATGGTGCATCATCTAAGACAAATGGAACGTGAGTTTTATTTGGTAGGTCTTGAGGATGACGGTAAACTTGTTGGGGCAACGATACTTGAAGCCTACAAGGGATATTTCAATCAAAAAACATTTGAGGCTTACAAAGGATTTATCATCGATTATAAACAAAAAAAATTAATCAAGGAATTTACGGATGCTTTGATTCCTTTTGTGAAGAGTAAAGGTGGTTTTCGTTTAGTGATCGATCCGTATGTACCTGTTGTACAACGAGATATAGACGCCAACATTATAGAAGGTGGATTTGATAATCGTGACTTAATTCAAACGCTTTTAGATTTAGGATATCAAAAACTCGATCATGCTGGTCAAGTATCCTGGGTTTTTGCATTGGATATCAATGGGAAAACTTCAGATCAGATTTTTAATGAAATGAAAACGAATGCAAAAAGAAATATTAAGAAGACAATTGATCGCTATAAACTATCAGTACGTGAATTGAGTTATGAAGATTTACCAGAGTTTAAAAAACTAACAGAAGACACAGGAAAAAGACGCGGTTTCAATGATAAACCACTTGCTTACTATCAATCAATGTACTTAAATTTTAAGGATCAAGTTCGTTTTTTAATGGTTGATTTAGTATTTGATGATTATTTAGCTCAGATAGAAGAAGAATTAGTTTTATGTAAAGATAAATTATCTAAGTTAAAAGATGAATCAAAAAAAGAGAAGGTTATTGAGACAATCGAAAAATTAAACGAAAATAAACTTGAAGCTCTTTCATTAAAAGAAAAACACGGTGATAAAATAGTGTTATCAGGTGGAATGTTTATTCTTTACGGAAATGAAACAGTATATTTATTCTCTGGCAGCTATGATGAATTTATGTCTTTCTCGGGACAATTCCGCATTCAATGGGAAATGATCCAGTACGCTTGCAATAAAGGTTACAAGCGACATAATTTTTATGGAATTCGTGATGTATTTGATAAAAATAGTGAAAATTATGGTGTTTATGCCTTTAAAAAAATGTTCAATGGTTATGTAGAAGAGTTAATGGGATCCTATGAAATTAAAACTTCTTCATTTTATTCCGTTTATAAGCTGATGAAGAAATTAAAGGGGTAAAGATGATGTCAGATACAATATTTAAGATATTTCCCAGAACTAGTCTAGCATTGTATACAGATGCACAAATCAATGAAGCTGTTCAGATACTTAGATTATATTGCGAAGAAGAGATTACTTTCACTAACTTTAACAAAATTAGTTTCATTGATTGTATGGAAGGGTTAGAACATATATATTGCCCATGGTGTGGAACAGAAATAAATGAGTCATGGTCAATTTTTATGGAAAAAGCATATGAGAGTTCTTTCGATAATTTGTCATTTAAGACAACATGTTGCAATTATGCAACTTCGTTGAATGAATTAATATATGTAAAACCATGTGGATTCGCAACATTTGTAATTGAAGTTCATAATCCAAAAAAAATACCGAGTATTGTTGAACTTCATGAAATGGGTTGTTGCTTCGGAAGTGAACATTTTTTCAGAATGATCTCTGCACATTATTAAGGAGTTGCGATATTTTAACTCTATTTGCTTAAATATAGAGAATTAAGAAAATAAATACAGCATTGAGGACATTCTCGTTGCTGTATTTATTTAATTGGTCTCTTATGCTCACTTATCTTATCTGTTGAAATTGTTGATTTTGTTGAGAATCATAATGGATTATTTTAATTTTTGATTTGTATTTGTAAAACCATCCCAAGGATCTTTTTTCTTTAGTCGCTTGATTGCATCTTGCATCGTGATTTGATTGGGTGCGATTTTATTTAACTCATTCCAAGCGATCGGCATAGATACAGTTGGTTTTTCTTTTGCACGTAATGAGTAAGGAGCGACGCTTGTTGCACTTCTAGTGTTTCGTATCCAATCAATGAATATTTTCTTATCACGCTTATTTTTACGGATGTTGCTTGTATAGCGATCTGGCCAACGATCTTCCATTAAAATGGCAACGTTTTTCGCAAATTCACTAAAATTGTCCCAGTTTGAGGTGGGTTTAAATGGTACTACGATATGATAACCTTTTCCGCCACTAGTCTTAAGATAACTGGTTAAGTTAAGTTCATCAAGGATGATCTTTAGGTCTTTAACTCCTTGACGTACTTGTTTCAATTCCATTTTTTCATCGGGGTCCAAATCAAATACCATCATATCTGGTTTCTCTAATGTTTTAATATGACTACCCCAGATATGAAACTCAATCGTATTCATTTGAACTTCGGACATAATTCCATCCGACTCAATGATCGAGTAATAAGTTTCAGTTTCATTTTTACTGTTGGTCACATCTACAAGCTTAATTCCTGTCATTTCATTTTCTAGATGTTTTTTAAAGAAACCTTCTTTACCTACACCTTGTGGATAACGGATCACACTGATCAAACGATTTTGAAGATAAGGTAACATTCTTTCGGATACTTTTTGATAATAATCGGCAATATCCTTTTTAGTAACTTTTTCTTTTGGATACATGATTTTATCGGGGCTTGTAAGTATGATTTTTTCAGATTTTGAATTCTGATTTGATTTATTTTTTATTGGTGTTTCCTTTTTTACCGATGTGGCAATTTTATCTGATCTCAACCCTTTGTACTTAGCTTGGCGAAGCAATCCTTCACTTGTCCATTCTGCGAATTTGATTTCAGCAATGAGTTCTGGTTTTAACCAATTCAAAGTTTCACCATTTTGGGGTTTTGGTGTATTTGTGAAAGGCGAGGATTTACGAATTAGTTTTCTTGTTTTCGATTCTAGCTCATCCATATCAACTTTAGAAAAACCACCTGCTCGTCCAACATAAATGAATTGATCTTCTTCATAAACTCCAAGTAATAAGGAACTGATTCCGGTATCTCTTTTAGTAGATAAAGTATATCCTCCGATCACAAACTCTTGGCCTTTAATACACTTGATTTTGATCCAATCACCATTTCTTTTTGAAGTGTACACGGATTCTTTCTTTTTGCCAATAATGCCTTCCAAATTCTTTTCAAAAGCCACCTTAAGACAAGCTTTGCCTTGGCCTTCAACATGAGTACTATATATCAGGCTTTTAGGAGAATTCTTTAATATTTTTTCTAATGTTTGTTTTCGCTTGATCAAAGGTATATCTCGTAAATCTTCACCATCATAAGCAAGAATATCAAATATTACATAACAAAGATTTTGATCGTTTG
Source organism: Holdemania sp. (assembly GCA_031551965.1). Classification (GTDB taxonomy): domain Bacteria; phylum Bacillota_I; class Bacilli_A; order Erysipelotrichales; family Erysipelotrichaceae; genus CALVGQ01. The sequence goes on from JAVBMW010000016.1 coordinate 5,689, forward strand.
GGTTTTTCAAATATCCTTGTAGTGCTTGAAAATCAGAACGACCTTGATCATCGATCACTACAGCTTCACCATCCAAAACCATAGAGTGCCCTTTAGAAATATCCTTTAGAGGATCGATAAGTTCATTGAACTTTGAAGTGTAGTCATTATGATTTCGTGTTACCAACCTTATTTTTTTATTATCTATAAAAGAAATTATTCGATATCCATCATATTTGATCTCATATAACCAATCTTTTTCGTTAGGAACTTCATTTACAAGTTTTGCGAGTGCAACTTCAACACGATCAAAAGGATTAGAAGGAATTGAACTGTTTTTATTTTCAGAGATTTGTTTCATAGTTCGATTAGTTCTAACGCTTTTTGTATATTTTGAGATACCATCAATGTCCTTTGTGTATTCATCTTTTTCTTTAATAAGTAACCAATTATTTTCGTTTTCTTCATTGTGCAATTTGACAAGTGCCCAATTACCTTTTAATCTTGACCCATTTAATGAAAATTTAATCGATCCCTTTTTTAATCCTTGATCCATATCAAGGATAGGAGTGTATGTCCCTTCATCCCAAATCATGACTGTTCCTCCACCATATTCACCTTGAGGGATCGTGCCTTCAAAATCTTTGTAGTCAAATGGGTGATCTTCAACCTGTATCGCTAATCGTTTATCCTTAGGATTAAAACTAGGCCCTTTTGGAACTGCCCAACTTTTAAGAACTCCATTGTGTTCTAAACGGAAATCATAATGATCTTTTCTAGCTAAATGATGTTGCACGACAAAAATTAATTCTCTATTTGAATTTTTTTTATTTCCCTTTGGTTCGCTTGTTTTATTGAAATTTCTTTTTTTATTGTATTTGTCTAAATTTGTCATGGTTATCCTCTTTTAGTTTTAGTTTCGATTATTTATAGAGGAATATTCATGTTTAATGAAAATTTGATGATTTTGTAGTATTATTGTGATAAACCAATGGAGGCTGATAAAAATGGAAAGAAAACTTTTTTGTGAAATTAGTCCATTGACTTACAAAATATCTCGTTCAAAAGAAATAATGAAAAAACATCTATCTAATATATTATCAAGAAAAAGATTTGCAGTTTTAAAAAGCGATGAATTATTGCCAATAATAATAAAAAAACATAAATCACTAATTCGTAGAAAACTTAATAATGTGGACTTAGAATTACAGAATAATAAAGCTAAAAATTTAAGCCTTGCTGCCCCAAAAATAAATAAAGTTTTAATTAGACCTGGAGAAACATTTTCATTTTGGCGTTTAGTAGGAGATTGTACAAAAGCGAAAGGTTATTTAGATGGAATGACTATTTCGAAGGGTAAGCCCGACAAAGGAACTGGAGGAGGAATGTGTCAGTTCACGAATCTATTGCATTGGATGATCTTGCACACAGATTTAACAATAGTAGAACATCATCATCACAATCGATTTGATTTATTTCCGGACTTCAAAAGACAAATTCCATTTGGTACGGGAACTTCTATTGTATATAATAATTTAGATTATCAAGTTACAAATAATACTGAAAAAATATACCAAATTATCGTTTATACAACTGAAGAACATTTATGTGGAGAAATTAGATCAGATAGACCACTAGAAATCAAAGTTCATATTGCTGAAGAAGAATCTTATTTTATAGAGAAAACTGATGGTATCTATCGTCATAACAAGATTTATCGTGAAGTTTACGATAAAAAAACAGGGGACATGACTGAAAGGAAAATGTTGCTGGAAAATAATTCTAAAGTTATGTATGATAGATCATTTATCGATCAAGCAAAAATAAAAAAAGACTTCATTTGAAATCTTCTTATAATTCATAATCTTCAAACATTTCTTGTAGTATATCGACGATCAGTTGATGATCTTGATCGTGAGCTAAGCCAGAGACACAAAATGCTCCACGTAGTTTATCTTCTACAAAAATAGGAAAACCTCCACCGCCTAGGGTGTATTCATCGTTTTTTGCCCAAGATTTATAGGGTTCGGTTTTTTGTTTGTTGAAGCCAATAATTGAAGCGTGTCCACTATCCATCACCGTTTTTTGTTTGCGATCTAGCCATTCTTCTCCTTTTTTACCATCCATTAAATATTGAAAAACTATGTCTCCATCAAAATAAACACGAATACGTACAGGTTTTAATTTTCTTTCTTGTACTTTTCGATTTACCTTATTGCCAAAAACCAGTGCATATTCATGAGTGAATTCACTAAATGTAAATTTCTTTTCTTGTGCTAAGTATTCTTTCATGGTAACCTCTTTCGTTTAATCTAGTTGATTTTTCTATTATAACATTTAAAGATTTGTTATGATAATTATATATTGTTAAATTATCATTAATTTAGAAAGGCAATATCATGAAGAAAAATTCTTTAGCTACAAAGATTGTATGTGGACTCGTTACTATATTCTATCTAACACAATCAAGAACTCTATATATGTTTTGTACGCATGACACTGATTATTTAAAAATCAATGAGTACACAAATAGAATGTTAAAATTTGAATATATCAATAATTTTACACTTATGAATGGATTGTTTGCACTAATTGGATTAGTTTTTGGATTTATTTCTATTTTTCTTATGTTAAGGAAAAATGAAAACACCAAAAAATTTGCGTTAGCTTCTGCGATATCATTTCTTTTGATGTTGATCTATTATGGCTTTTTTGATACACGTTGGATCATTTTCAACACTGATGTTATGCTTGGTGATAACTTCTTGTTTGGAGTATCCTTGTTATATTATTTTTATAGTATTGCTGAATCTTACAAAATCAAACGAAAAAGAATAGGTTATTAATGATTGATGCTTTTGATGATAGAAGCATATTGCTTTCTGAGATAACGGTTTTGTGATTGATCCAAAAAATGTTTTTCTCCAGAAGTCCAAATTAGAAGTGATCCAATAATATTGATTACATCGAATATTAAAGAGCCATCAAATAAGTTTGCACAGACATAACTTAATACAAGAAAACTGACTCCTAATAAAAGAAGTATAATACACTGGTTCCGCACGGATTTGTATTCATGGGCCATCATAAGTAAACGAAGTTTGAAATTCTCGATAATAATTACTTTTACATCATCCTGGGAATAATCCCCAATACCTTCACAAGAGAACTTTATGCTTATAGAGTTACTTCGATGAAACCGAAGAATAAGTTCGTCGATCGATTCAAGTATGTCATGTTTTATTTTAGGCATTTTAGTAACGATATCAGAGTCAAATATGGCCTCATAATTTATGAAATTTAATGTTAGACAATTATTTTCAACATCAAAAAAAGTTACTTATTAACTCTTTTTGGTTCTTCATGATTTGCTTCTCTAGAAAATTATCCATGGGGACCTCCATTTGATTTTACTATTATATCATCAAATCAATTGATATAATTAATTGCTGTAAAAAACATTGTGAAAATTAGTTTTCTTATAACTAATAAGTCCCTTTAAATTAAAAAGATACAAATAAACTTGTCAAACAATAAAAAACGCCCTATTTAAGGCGTGATATGTCATTTGGAGCGGATGATGAGAATCGAACTCACGTAGTCAGCTTGGAAGGCTGAAGTTCTACCATTGAACTACATCCGCATTTTAAGTGGTGTCCCGGAGAGGAATCGAACCTCCGACCCACTGATTAAAAGTCAGTTGCTCTACCGCCTGAGCTACCGGGACAAGTTTATTTTTAAAATGGGCGGGGGCCCCTGTTTTCGAACCTGGTACTTGTCATAGTCAATTTCTGATGCCTTACCGCTTGGCTATGCCCCAATTTCCTAAAAAAAGTGGTGGAGAGGGGCAGATTCGAACTGCCGAACCCGAAGGAATTGAGTTACAGTCAACCGCGTTTAGCCACTTCGCTACCTCTCCATTTGAGAATAATAATAGTGGTGCCGACTATAGGAATTGAACCCACAACCTACTGATTACAAATCAGTTGCTCTACCAATTGAGCTAAGTCGGCTTTAATAAAATAAAATGGTGGAGGTTGACGGGCTCGAACCGCCGACCCTCTGCTTGTAAGGCAGATGCTCTCCCAACTGAGCTAAACCTCCATCATATGCGCACTTATCAGTGCTTTAATAATATACCATACTCACTAAATAGAAGTCAACAAGTTTTTTGATAAAATCAGTAAAAATTTTATGAAAAAATCCAAATAAAAAAGTGAAAGACAATTTTAAGCAAGATAAATGATAATAACCTAGAAAAACTTGACTGTAACGATTATTATCATTTAAAAAATATAAACTTAAATCATTGAGAATCATAGATGATTTATAATCAAGGTTAGTAAGTAATGGTTCAAAGTTAGGGTTGCTTATGGTATACTAATAAATATTAAAAAGGATGGTTATCAATATGCAAGTATTTAATTCTCGTGCTGTAACTCGTCAACAAAGATTTGTTAGAGCGATTATATTTGGATCAATAGCTGCAATTGGTCTTGCGATTATTTATGGAATAATATCTTCATTGACTCGCTTTGAATTTTCTGTGGTTTATGTAGGGATTGGTTATTTAATTGGAATGGTAATTAGTAAATATGGCAGAGGAGTACAAGTTCAATTTTCTGTTTTAGCAGCAGTTTTGGCTGTAATTAGTTTTATTTTAGGAGATATTATTTCGATGTTTGGTATTTCCGTTCTTTGGACTCCATACCTTTGGGGATTTGGATTACAAGCTATTTTTTACGCATTGTTTGCGCCAACTGGAGTAATAAGTTTGGCATTTCGAGTGTTTGGTGTTTTTTATGCCTATAAATGTGCTAGAGGAAATATATATTAACAGAAAGTGAGACTAAAATATGTTATATCGTGATAGTTGGGTCGAGGTAGATCTGACTGCTTACAAAGAAAATATAGCAACTTTAAGAAAATTAAGTAATAAAAAAACAATTGCGATCATCAAGGCAAATGGATATGGTAATGGTGATGGAACTGTCGCAAGAAGTGCAATTGAAGCGGGTGCTGAATTGTTGGCGGTTTCAAGTTTAGATGAAGCCTTGACATTAAGAAATGAAAATATAAATCAAGATATATTGGTGTTGGGATATGTAAATCCAAATTATATTTCAATTTGTATTGAAAATAATATCACCACAACGGTGGTTTCGATGGATTGGATCAAAAAACTAATTGAACAAAATTGTGCTGGTGCTAAAGTGCATTTTAAAGTTGATACAGGAATGAATCGTATTGGTATAAAAGATATAAATGAAATTAAAGAGGGACTATCTCTTTTAAGAGAACATCAAGTGCAAATTGACGGGATTTTCACTCACTTTGCATGTTCTGATGATCCATCAGATAAAATGACTGATGAACAAATGCGTAAATTTAAAAATGTATTGAATGAAGTCGGAAAAGATTTTACTTGGATTCATACTAGTAATTCTGATGCCACAATTCATTATCCTGAGGAGATTTCGAACAGCACTCGATGTGGTATTGCAATGTATGGAATCAGTAGTTATGAAACCGATTTAAAGCCAGTGATGTCTTTAAAAAGTAAAGTGATATGTGTTAAACAAATTTTAAAAGGTGAAACAGTTGGATATGGGGCAACATATACTGCTGAAAATGATGAGTGGATCGCAACGATTCCAATTGGCTATGCAGATGGTTGGATACGTAAAAATCAAGGTAGAGTTGCATTTATTCATGGTGTTGCCTGTGAGTTTGTGGGAAGAATTTGTATGGATCAATGCATGCTTAGAGTTCCACCTTCAACACAAGTTGGGGATGTTGTGGAACTGATTGGAGCACATATGCCAATCACCCAAGTAGCAGAAGAGTTAGATACGATTCCTTATGAAGTCATGACAGGATTAACTGATCGTTTGGGTAAAGTTTATATTGAAGATGGAAAAACTATTCGAACTATCAATCCGCGATTTGACCGCCATAGTAATCAATAGACATGAACGCATTAGTTGTTCATGTTTTTTTTGTGTCTGTGTCAAGGAGATAGAACTTTCAGTTGAATATAATAAAGTGTAGTAATAATGAAAGGAAGATTAGATGACTATACAAAGACTAGCTGTACCGATGAAATATGTATCGGTATCACAAACAGAAAACTCACTATACAGTCACAAAGGATTACTTGCGCTTGATATGAACGGAATGGATTCACAACAAGATTATGGTAGAGCACCATGCTATGTAAAAGTGTTGGCAGTATTAGATAAAGCGTCAACCACAATGAACAACACTGTGCTTTTTGGCTCATGTGATGAAAGTGGTAATCAAGCTAAGGTATTATTCAATGATGGAACTAAAGCAGTAGTTACGGTTGCGATGACTCATATGAATTCAATAAAAAATATTAAAGTTGGTAAAATATATGCTCCACTTGAAGAATGTTATTTAGAAGGAACTACTGGTAATGCAACAGGAAACAACATTCATATCGAAGTGGGACTTGGGTGGCAAACAAAGAAAGTTAAAAGATCAGATGGAAATTGGGCATTACAAGATTTGGTTAGTTTAAAAAGATGTTTTTGCTTATTAAAAGGATTTCATCAGATAAGCAATTTAGGTTTAAAAGAATATGAAAATGAATGGCCATGGGTAGATAGTTTAACAGTTGAAGAAGAAATACCAAATGGGGAATATGGAATTGATGTTTCAGCTTGGGATGAAGAGAAGATTGATTTTAAAAAGGCTAAAGAACAAGGTGTAAAATTTGTGATCGTTCGTGCAGGGTTTGGCGCAGATAAAGGAGGTCAACATGACACCTATTGGCCGAAAAACATTTCCGAATGCAAAGAAAATGGTATTCCAATAGGTGCTTATATTTACTCTTATGCTGAAAATGTACTGGAAGCAACCAACGAAGCAAAACATATAATCCGTTTAGCAGATGAAGTAGGAGGACCAAGTCAATTCCCATATGGATTGTGGTTTGATCAGGAAAATGAACTTCAAACTAAATTAAGCAAAGAGACAAATACTGAGATGGCGATCGCTTTTTCAAATGAAGTAAAAAAGGCTGGATATAGAGCTGGTTTTTATAGCTATCGTTCATGGTTGGATACACATGTTCACATTGATAAAATAGATAAAGAGTTGCTTTTATGGGTAGCGTCTTATGGGACAAATAATGGATCATATCATCAAGATCCAAAGCTACCAAAGAATACTGCAATTCATCAATATACCTCTAAGAATATAGATAGACAATTTTCAACTAGAAAAGAACTGGATCAAAATATCTGTACTTATGATTTCTCAAGTTTTGAGATACCAATCGAACCTGAAAAAGAAGATGAAGTGTTATTGACGCGTCTGATAGAACTTATAAAAGTGCTGATTGAATTACTCACAAAAATTTTTAAATAGAAAGAAGATAAATATATGCACAAAATGAATATTGCAGAAGGATTTAAAGTGACAATATCCTTCGGTTGTACCATTTTAACTTATCTATTTGGAGAATGGAATACAGCATTAATCGTGCTGATCATGTTTATCATTATGGATTATATTTCTGGATTGATGGCAGCATACGTAAACCGTGAACTATCAAGCGACACAGGGATGCGTGGAATAAGCAAAAAATTTATGATCATTATTATTTTGATTGCGGCTGTTTGTCTTGATAGACTATTGACTGGTGGAAAAGTTTGGATGTTTAGAACAGTTGTCTGTTACTTCTATGTGGCTAACGAAGGCTTGAGCTTGCTGGAAAATGCAGCGAGAATCGGGATCCCAATACCAGAAAAACTAAAAAAAGCTTTGGTACAACTACAAAAGGATCAACAAGATAGTAAAGAAGATTAATAATAATTTAATTAAAAAACTATGATAGGCAAATGAAATAATCATTCTTTGATCATAGTTTCTTTACGTATAAAATTAAGCAAATCTTTTTTTGAATTAGAGATGGATTCATCAAGTACTGCTTGTAGACATTTATTTAGCAGCTCGCCAATGACTACACCTTTTTGGCCGGTGATTTTCATGATGTCATGTCCGTTGATTTGAAGATCTTTAGTGGATAAAACGGAACTTGTATCAATGATATCTTTGGCCAAAGTCAAAGCTTTGTTTCTAGCATATAAAGATTCGGCTAACCGATCAGTATTATTTAGGACGTGTACTTGGCCATACAAATCGCAATATTTCATTGTAAATAGATCTTCAAGAAGCTGATAAGCATAGCCGGGATCATTATATTTCATCATGAACTTTTTGATCGATTTCTTGGAGACGTCTTGAAGATTAAAGAAGATATCATGTTCTAAAATGAGGTCAAGAATATATTTTTTTTCTTTGTTGGAATATTTTAATCTTTCCAAGACGGGTTCTATGATTTTACAACTTCTTATGTTGTGTTCATAGAAATGATCGATCCCATTTTCATCAGTAGATTTTGTGAATGGTTTTCCTGAATCATGAAACAAGATAGGCATAAATAATTTAGATTCCTCACATAGGCTAAGTGCCATTTTCGTATGATTCCATACATCAAATTGATGATGAGGATTGTTTTGAAGACAATCTTTCATTGGTAATAACTCAGGGAAAAGCTCAAATAACATGGGTTCTAAAATAGTGATATCACCAATAGGTTTTTTGATCGATAATTTTTTTATTTCTGCCTGTATTCTTTCTCCACTACAAGCTGTGATTTTTGAAATCAAAAAGGTCATTGCTTGATAAGTATTTTCTTCAATGATTAAATCATTTAAATAGGCAAATCTAAATCCTCTGATTATTCTAAGATTATCTTCTTCAAATCGATCAAATGGATTACCTACACATCTTAATATTTTATTTGTTAAATCATTTTTTCCGTTGAAAGGATCAATAAAATTTCCGTTGTAGTCCATTGCGATCGCATTCATTGTGAAATCGCGTCTAGATAAATCTTCTACGAGTGATTTTGTAAATTGTACTTCATCAGGATGGCGACCATCGACATATTCACCATCAGTTCGATAAGTGGTGACTTCATAAGGCTCTGTATTTAATACAATAGTGACAGTACCGTATTTAATTCCTGTTAGAATCACGGCAGCAACTCCCATTTTTTTTGCCTTGTTTGATTTAAAAATAGAAATCATTTCTTCAGGTGTTGCATTTGTAGTAATATCAAAATCATGAGGATCTTTACCAATAATCAAATCGCGAACACAACCACCTACTAAGTAACATTCTTTTCCATTTTCCTCAAGCAAATTAAAAATTGGTTTTAATTTAAGTAATTCTTTTTCATAGCTCATGCAAATCACCACCATTCTAATAAAAAAACAGTCGATATAAAACGCCTGTTTCTATAAAAACTTTTAAACAAAGTGAATTATAACGTATGGTGCCGCTTGGCAGAATTGAACTGCCCGCTCATCCTTACCATGGATGTGTGTTACCACTATACCAAAGCGGCATATTAATATAATACAAAAAAACTCTTGCGAAGACAAGGGGCTTTGTTATAATGAAAAAAGAAGTGGGTGCATACAAATGGATCAAAAATGGTGGAAACAAGCGATTGGCTATGAAATTTATCCTCGGTCTTTTAAAGATACAATGGGTGATGGAAATGGTGATCTCAAAGGGATTCTTTCAAAAATGGATTATTTAGAAGAGCTCGGTGTAAATCTTTTATGGATATGTCCATTTTTTAAATCGCCAATGGATGATAATGGTTATGATATCAGTGATCATTATCAAGTGAACGAGATGTTTGGTGATCTTGAGGATATCAAAAAATTAATTCGAGTTGCCCATAAAAAGAATATGAAGATCATATTGGATTTCGTAATGAATCATACTTCAGATGAACATCCTTGGTTTCAGGAAGTACTTCATGATCCAACCTCCGATAAAAAAGATTATTATATTTTTAAAAAAGGAAAAAATAATAATATGACACCTCCTAATAATTGGGGAGGATATTTTAGTGAATCGGTATGGACCTTTTCGGAAGAAGTAAATGAATGGTATTTACATTTGTTTTCAAAAAAAATGCCTGATCTCAATTGGGAAAACCCAAAACTTAGAAAAGAAATTTACGAAATAGCACGTTTCTGGCTTGATTTAGGGTGTGATGGATTTCGATTGGATGCAATTGCACATTTATCTAAAAATGAAACTTTTGCCGATAGTAAATATAATATTGATGAAAATGGTATCGCATGGGATTTTGACAACTTTTCAAATCGGCCACGGCTGATGGATTATTTGAATGAGTTCAAACAGGAAGTGTTGGATCATTATGATTGTGTTACAATTGGTGAAGTTGGTGGATGTGCGACTTGTGACCAGGCATTAGTATATGCAAATTATGAAAATGGACCTTTGAACATGGCTTTTAATTTTGATACTTGTTGGCAAAATGGAGCCTATGGAGCTGATGATAAAACAGATGATGAGATTGTAACGGATTTGATCAATATGAAAGAAATCCACTTGAAGTGGTTTGAAGCCTACAAAGGTAAAGCGTGGATGCCCTTGTATTGGTTGAATCATGATCATCCTCGTGTATTAAGTCAATATGGAAACATTCAATATCGGTACGAGTCTGCAACGATGCTTATGACTACTTTGTTGTTTATGTATGGGACGCCATTTATATACTTTGGTGATGAAATCGGCATGAGTAATGTTACATACGATCAATTAGAAGATTTTAATGATGTAAGTGCTAAAAATTATATTGAATCAGCGAAGGGGCGTCGCAGCGAATATGAAATGCTTCGTCATTTAAGAAGGGCATCAAGAGTCAATGCGCGTTGTCCAATGCAGTGGGATGATACTGAAAATGCAGGATTTACTAAAGGGAAACCATGGTTAAAAGTGAATAATAATTACAAAGATGTTAATGTTAAAAATCAAATCAATGACCCTGATTCGATACTAAGTTTTACAAAAAAGGCGATCCAAATTAGAAAAAACTGGTACAATGATTTTTTGGTTGAAGCTGACTTTGAGATAATAAATATAAATCATCCAGATGTTTATTGTTACCTAAGAAGAGGTACAAAAAAATTGGTTGTTTTAAGTAACTTTAGAAATACTGAAATTGTATTTAAATTGGATTTATCAATCAATGAAGTTGTTCTACATAACTATTCTGATGAAATGATAGATAAAAATACAATTACATTGAGACCTTTTGAATGTTATTTGTTTGAGGTAACTGTATGAATTACATAGTCTATTATAAATGTGATCGAAAAGAATCAATGAATCAATTTCGTAATCTTTTCCCGGCAACAGAAATCGAATCACGAGATGATTTAAGAGGAGCATTTATTACTGATGAAGCAGGGATCGATCAACTTGACAGTATACTGCCAATATTTAATCATGATCAAGGAATGGAACTTACTTGTTTAATTGGATATGCGGTTGATCAGATAAGTTGGAAGATGTTAGAAAAGGCTCAACAATATCGCAAAGGAAAATGCAGTCATTTGTCTGAATTGTTGCTGGATTATATGTTGAATGATGAAACTGATTTAAACTATGATTTACATAAACAATTTGAAAATTGTCCTCAAGAGTTGATTGTAACAATCAAAGAATATTTGAAATGTGGCTTAAATGCGAAAAGGGCGGCTGAGAAGATGTATTTACATCGTAATACTTTTAATTATCGCTTAACTAAATTTGAAGATTTAACTGGTCTTGATATCAGAGATTACCATGTTGCTCAATATATAGATATTGTATTAACGATTTGTGCACAACGCACAAAGTGAAGCGCTTACAGTTTGTTATACTTTTTGTGAGGTGATATTATGGCAAACGTAGTATTAAAAAATGTAAATAAGATTTACGATAATAATGTTCAAGCAGTATTTGATTTTAATTTGGAAATAAAAGATAAAGAATTTATTGTATTTGTAGGGCCATCAGGATGTGGTAAATCAACGACTCTTCGTATGATTGCAGGACTTGAAGAAATTACATCTGGTGAACTTTTCATTGATGATAAATTATGTAATGAAGTAGAACCAAAAGATCGTGATATTGCGATGGTATTCCAATCTTATGCTTTGTATCCGCACATGAGTGTATATGATAATATGGCATTTGGATTGAAAATCCGTAAACTTCCAAAGGATGAAATCGATAAACGAGTAAAAGAAGCGGCTAAAATTCTTGAAATTGAAGAATACCTACAAAGAAAACCAAAAGCATTATCCGGAGGCCAACGCCAACGTGTTGCGTTAGGTCGTGCGATCGTTCGTAATGCGAAAGTATTCTTGATGGATGAACCATTGAGTAATCTTGACGCTAAACTTCGTGTGCAAATGCGTAGTGAAATCATCAAACTTCATGAAAGTCTTCAGGCAACAACGATTTATGTAACCCATGATCAAACGGAAGCTATGACTATGGCTAGTAGAATCGTTGTTATGAAAGATGGCTATATTCAACAAATCGGATCACCTAAAGAAATTTATGACAATCCTTCAAATATGTTTGTTGCAGGTTTCTTAGGAAGTCCTGCGATGAATTTTGTAAATGTTAAGTATGAAAATAAACAAGTAGAAATTAACGGCAAAAAACAACCCGTTCCTGCAATGTATCATGATGCATTGAAAGGATATGATGGAAAGGAAATCGTTTTAGGTATCCGTCCTGAAGATGTTCATTCAGAAGGTATTGTTCGTGAAACATATCCAAATAATAATTTTGATATGGTTGTAGATGTTAGTGAGTTACTTGGACATGAATACATCTTGCATGGTAGGATAAACGAAAAAGAAGTGGTTGCGAAAATCTCAAGTCGTGTCGAATTTAAGTTGCATGAAACTTTGGAACTTACAATGGATATGGCAAAAATTCATTTCTTTGATCCTGAAACTACAAATGTGATCATATAATAGAGTGCCTGCGGGCACTCTATTTTTCTGTCAAAATAGAATTGTCAACCGAAAAAGTAAAACGCTTACATTTTTAGTTGACAAAGTTTGGAAGTGTAATGTATAATGAAATTACAAATTAGGAAAACGTTTTCCTAAAAGGGAGGAAAAGAAATGTTTAAAAAACTTGCAGTATTACTGCTAACTGGTTTAATGCTAACTTCTCTAGTTGCATGTTCTAAAAAAGAAGAACCAAAACCTGAAGAAGACAAACCTACAGTTGTGACTCTTAAAGTATGGGGATCACAAGAAGACCAAACTCTATTGAATGACTTAGTTGAAGAATTCAAAGCCGCTCATCCAGAAACAACTTACGATATTACTTTCGGTGTTGTTGGAGAACCTGATGCTAAACAAAAAGTATTAGAAGATCCAGCTGCTGCTGCTGACGTATTTGCATTCCCTAATGACCAAGTTAAAGATTTATTAGCTGCTGGTGCTCTTTATGAAGTAACTCGTAATAAAGATGCTATCATCGCTGCAAACAGTGCTGGTTCAGTAGGATCTGCAACAATTGACGGAGCTCTTTATGGATACCCAATGTCAGCTGACAATGGATACTTCCTATATTATGATGCTGCATCATTAACTGAAAAAGATGTTGCTACATTCGAAGCATTACTAGATGCTGCTCAAGCTCAAGGTAAAAAAGTATTTATGGATGTATCAAATGGTTGGTATATCGCTTCATTCTTTATGGGTGCTGGTGGAGAACTAGGAATCGATGAAAATGGAAACCAAACTTGTAACTTCAATGGCGAAGCAGGATTAAAAGCTGCTGAAGCTGTTAAATATGTAACTGCTCATCCAGCATTCATCACTGGTGATGACGCTGTATTAAAAGCTGGTATCGCTGATGGATCTATCGTAGCTGGTGTTTCTGGTGCATGGAATGCATTAGACATCGAAGGTTCTTTAGGTGAAGGTTATGCTGCTACAAAACTTCCAGAAGTAAACGGATACCAAATGAGTTCATTCGCTGGATTTAAACTAATTGGTGTTAACTCTTTAACAAAACATCCAGTTGAAGCTATGGAACTTGCTGAATTCTTAACTAACGAATCTAGCCAAGCTAAACGTTTCGAAGTTCGCGGAATTGGTCCAAGTAACGTTAACGTTGCTGCAAGTGCTGCTGTTCAAGAAAACAAAGCTTTAGCTGCTCTTTCACTACAATCTCAATTCGCTGTCAGCCAAAATGACGTTTTAGGTAACTACTGGGTACCTGCAGAAGCATTTGGAACAGTAATGGAAAACAAAGATTATTCTAAAGATGTTCAAACATTACTAGATGAAATGGTTGCTCAAATTGTTGCTAAATAATTAGCTTAATCAATTAATTTAGGATAAAAGAAGGGCAAATTAAATTTGCCCTTCTTCTTTTAATAAAAGGGGTGGACTTATGGAAAACAAAAAGTCTTTTATTGATCATTTGAATAAAATGAAAAATTCAATAGTTAGTTTCTTTCAAAATTTTGCCAAGGGTGATTGGAAAACAAAACTTTCTTATTTTATAATGGGAAGTGGTCATTTTACTCGTGGACAAGTTATCAAAGGATTGCTTTATCTTGCGTTACAAGTGTTTTATTTTGGATTTATGGCGACGACTGGATTATACTATGCGTCAAGCTTAAAAACACTTGGAGTCAATGCACAAGGTCGTGTGTGGGATGAAGCAAATCAAATCTATCGAGTCATTGCTGGAGATAACTCGATGTTATTACTGTTGTTTGGAGTTAGTACAGTAATGATATCTATTGTGTTTTTCTGCCTCTATTTATTAAGCGTTAAACAATCTGTCAATAATGAACAATTAATTAAAAATGGAAAAACTCCGAAAGGATTCAAACAGGATTGGAAAGATTTATTTAATGAAAAATTCCATATTACTGTTTTGTCGATTCCATTATTATTAACGTTCTTATTTACTGTTTTACCTTTGATTTTCATGGTTGCGATGGCCTTTACAAACTATGATAAAACGCATCAGCCACCAGGAAATTTATTTACATGGGTAGGATTTACCAACTTCAAAGACCTATTATGGAATGATCCACTTAAGTCAAAAACATTTATGACCTTGCTTATTTGGACAATCACATGGTCAGTTTTCGCAACTTTCTTAAATTATGTCTTTGGTATGTTACTTGCAATTATGATCAATAAAAAGGGAATCAAATTCAAAGGAATGTGGAGAACGATTTTTGTGACAACAATTGCGATTCCGCAGTTCGTAAGTTTGCTTCTAATGTCTAAATTGTTACATGATCAAGGTATTTTGAATAACTTATTGATTTCATGGGGTTGGATCGATAGTGCAATACCTTTCTTAACTAAAGGGTCAATCGCCAAGGTTGTCGTTATTGTGATCAACTTATGGGTTGGGATACCGTATTCAATGCTTATCACTTCTGGTATTCTTATGAATATTCCTGCAGATTTATATGAAAGTGCGAAGATCGATGGAGCTGGACCAATCGTACAATTCTTCAAAATCACATTGCCGTATATGCTGTTTGTGACAACACCTTATCTGATTACACAGTTTATTGGAAACATTAATAACTTCAATGTTATCTACTTGCTTACAGGAGGGGATCCTAAGTCATTGAATTTATTCCAAGCAGGAGAAACAGACTTGCTTGTTACTTGGCTTTATAAACAAACTGTTACTGAACAAAACTTTAACTTAGCTTCTACGATCGGAATCCTGATTTTTGCGATCAGTGCATTCTTCTCATTAGTTGTCTTCAATAAATCAAATGCAGTACAGAAGGAGGATGAATTCCAATGAAAATGAGCACAAAAAATAAACTTGTTAATGCTATTCTCTATGCAGTCTTAACAGTTCTTTCATTTATTTGGTTACTACCAGTAGCATTCTTGGTTTTGTCTTCATTCCGTGGAGAACCTGGAGCATTTACTAAATACTTCATTCCAAAAACATTTACTTTGAATAACTACACCCGACTATTTACTGAAACATCATTATTCAATTATCCTCGATGGTTTATGAATACCTTGTTTGTGGCAATTATAAGTTGTGTAATCACTACAATACTTGTATTACTTACAAGTTATGCTTTCTCAAGACTTCGTTTTAAAGCTCGTAAACCTTTGATGAATGTGATTTTAGTTCTTGGAATGTTTCCGGGGTTCATGTCTATGAGTGCTGTTTATCATATTTTAAAGGCATTCAACTTAACTCAATCTTTATATGCATTGATCCTTGTTTATTCAGGGGGAGCTGCTATGGGATACTATATCGCAAAGGGTTTCTTTGATACGATTCCTAGAAGTGTAGATGAATCAGCGATGCTTGATGGTGCTACAAAGAATCAGATTTTTTGGCATATTATTTTACCTTTATCAAAACCAGTTGTAGTTTATACGATCTTAACTTCGTTTATTGCTCCATGGGTCGATTTCATCTTTGTGTCTGTAATCATGAAAGATAACTACAACATGTATACAATTGCTCTTGGTTTATGGCAAATGTTGACTCGTGAAAATATCCATCAATACTTTACTCGTTTCTGTGCAGGGGCAGTACTTGTTGCAATCCCAATCACGTTCTTATTCATTAAGATGCAGAAATATTATGTAAGTGGAATTACTGGAGGATCTGTAAAAGGATGAGGAAGCTACTTGTCTTATTACTTGCGATTGGATTACTGACAGGATGCTCACAAAAAAAAGCGACCAATAAAAATGGTTCTGTCGTTTATGAAATTTTTGTAGGATCATTTTATGATTCCAACAATGATGGCATTGGCGATTTAAACGGTATAACAGCTAAACTAGATTATCTTCAAGATTTAGGTGTATCCACATTGTGGTTGATGCCGATCCATCCTTCCAATACGTATCATAAATATGATGTGATCGATTATTATGGTATTGATCCTAAATATGGCACAATAGAAGATTTTGAAAATTTAGTATCCAAAGCGAAAGAACACAATATTTCGATTATAATCGATTTAGTATTAAATCATTCGGCTGATGATCATCCGTGGTTTCAGTCTGCACGAAAAGCGTATATTAATGGTACTTGTAATACCGAAATCACTTGTGAATATTACAATATTTCGCAAGAAAAAATACCGAATAGTTATCCATTAGGTGCTGGTTATTATTATGAAGCAGTATTTTGGTCAGAAATGCCTGATTTAAATTTGGATAGTTCATCATTAAGAAATGAAATTAAAAACATATGTGAATTTTGGTTAGACAAAGGTGTTGCAGGATTCCGTTTGGATGCGGTAATGCATTACTATGCAGAAAACATTATAAGAAACAATGAATTCATTAATTGGTTTAGTGATACTGTAAAATCGATCAATCCAAATGCAACTCTAGTTGGGGAAGCATGGACTGGAATAACCACGATGTTAAGTTATTATGAAAGTCAAATTGATAGTCTCTTTAATTTCCCTTTATCTCAAGGTGATGGAAAGATCATCACCAGCATTCGAAATGGTAAGGGAGCTTCATTAGCTAGAGAAATAGTTGATACTCAAAATAAAATCAAACAAATCAATCCAAATGCTTATGATAGTCCGTTTTTGTCTAATCATGATCAGGGAAGAAGTGCCGGTTTCTTGTCTGGTCAGTTGGAGAAACAAAAATTAGCGGCAAGTGTATATCTATTATTACCTGGAACACCCTATGTTTATTATGGTGAGGAAATTGGTATGCTTGGTAGTGGAATCGATGAAAATAAGCGTCTTGCGATGTTGTGGTCACAAACTGATTTAACAGGAAAATGCAATAATCCTGTCAATTCAAATTACGATGTTAAACAAGAAACAGCAGTAGATACACAGTCTAAAGATAATGAATCTTTATTGAATCACTATAAATCAGTAATCGAAGTGAGAAACCGTTTTCCTTGGATCAAGGATGCAAGGATCGAACTTTATGAATCAAATAATGAATCAATTTTTTCAGTGACAATCAGTGATGAAAGTAATAGAATACTGGTAGTGCACAATTTTTCAGATACAATACAAACATTAGAAGTAAATGGGAAAATTGTTGCAACACTGAATACAAATGAAAAAAGCACAATAAAAAATAAAGTATTGTCTATACAACCTTATGGAAGTGTAGTGATAAAGTTAGAAGGGGAATGATATTATGCGTCAATCGGGGATTTTACTTGCAGTGTCTTCACTGCCAAACCAATATGGAATTGGTGATTTTTCGTCCAATGCGTATGAATTTATTGATGCGTTATGTGAAAGTGGATGTAAGATCTGGCAAATACTACCTTTAAATCCATTAGGTTATGGGAATTCACCGTATCAACCTTATTCATCTTATGCTATGGATGAGCTTTATATTGGTTTGGATCACTTGGTAAAACAAGGACTGATCAAGGAAGTAAAACCATATGCAAGTACCACATCTTCAGTAAATTATGAAGATGTTAAAAGCTATAAACAACCTTACTTAAAAGAAGCTTTTCAAAATTTTAAAAAGAATGAAACATATGACGAATTCTGTGATTTGTTTTGGGTTCATAACTATGCAGTGTTTCTTTCATTAAAAAGAAGAAATGATTTAGTTGCATGGGCAGATTGGCCACAAATTGAACAAAATTGGGTCAAAGATAATGCATTTGATGTAACACTTATTTCCGAGGAAATTGAATATGAGAAATTCATACAATTTACGTTGTTGACTCAATGGAAAGAGTTAAAGGCTTACGCTAATAAAAAAGGGATTTCAATTATGGGAGATATTCCATTTTATGTAGGTCATGATAGTGAAGATGTTTGGTCAAATCAATCAGCGTTTTTACTAGACGATGACGGAAGGCCTGAATTCATTGCGGGAGTTCCGCCAGACTATTTTTCAGAAACTGGACAACGTTGGGGAAATCCAATATACAATTGGGAATACTTAGAAAAAACTGATTTTGAATTTTGGAAAAAAAGATTGATGTACAATTGTGATGTGTTTGATATTCTACGTATTGATCACTTTAGAGCTTTTGATACTTATTGGGAAATTCCTGCGACATGTGATACTGCAATTGAAGGGGAATGGATCGAAGCACCAGGAGAAAAATTCTTTTCTAGAATCATGCCTCTATTAGAAGGCAATGAGATCGTGGCTGAGGATTTGGGCGATTTACGGCCTGAAGTATTGGAGTTGCGTGATCAGTTTGGATTCAAAGGCATGAATATTGTACAGTTTACTTTTGATCCGGAACTAGAAGATCCAACTGTTGAAGATCGTGAAAATATGATTACTTATCTTGGAACTCATGATAATCAGACAACTTTATCGTGGTTTGAAGATTTAGAGGAAGATCGACAAGAACTCATGAACGAAGCGATTGAAAGATTAGATATTAAACAAGACAATATTGTAGACAGCTTTATTGAGTATGCTTTGATGAATCCAGCTGAATATGCAATTTTATCAATGCAAGATATTCTGATGTTGAGTGATGAAGCTAGAATGAATGTACCATCTACTATTGGTTCACCAAACTGGCAATGGAGAATGATCAGCTTGGAAGATTTCAAAAGAAGGATTCCGTTTATAAAAAGTCTTGTCAAAAAATCAAATAGAGTTTGATTAAAAAAAGAGTAGTTCGTAAGAATTACTCTTAAAATATTACATCTTCATATTTAATACGGACGATTTCGAAATCCAGTAGGATCGAGCGTCCTTTTTTGTTGTTGATGAGTCTGTTGATTTCATTCATGGCGACTTCGGCAACTCGGTAAAAATCCTGACGACAGGTATACATTTGTTTCCCTGCATAGCCCATTAGTGTGATTCCATCAAAGCCACAGACAGGTCTGAAAATGTTCATTGCGATAAGGGCATTCATTGCCCCAATGGCCATCAAATCGGAGGCACAAACGATGCTGTCATGATCACTCCCATATAGATAAGCTAAATCGTATGCTTTCTTTTCAGAAAAGTCAGCGTACATTATATTGAGTTCAAAGTTTCGTTCATTTTGAAGACGAGTGATTCCGGCTAAACGGGAATCAGTAACATAACCATCTTTTCTTCCCGCAAGATATAAAACTTTTTTCACTGGAATATTGGCCATCATAAGTTTAGCGACTTCATATTGACCTTTTAAATGATCAACTGATACACTACTTGTCATTTCATTTACGATAGGGGCATCTACGACAACGATTTGAAATAATTGATCACCAATGATTTCATGCATGATCGCATCTTCTTTATTCAAACCGAATATTACGAGCTGACGAATGTTCAATGAATTTAAATAACCGACAAGTTCAAGTTTTGAAAAATCTTGTACAGTTGTATTAAAAATTGTGATCAATTCAACATTTAATTCTTTTGCACGGTTGAAAGCACCAAAAAGATACTGCATGTTGATTTCGTCAATTGCCTGTCTTTGGTTATTGATATAGATGTATGCAGCAATTTTATTTTTGTTTTTGCTTGATAAGCTTGAAGCACTACTATTTGGTATAAAGTTTAATTCTTTAGCGGCATTGAGTACTCTTTGTTTTGTTGCTTCGGAGATACTGCCTGAGTTATTGAGTACTTTAGATACTGTTGAATTGGAAACCTGTGCTTTTTTTGCGACATCATTAATATTTACAGCCATTTTTATCACCGAATATATTATACCACAGAATGTTGCCTCAAAAGAAAAAAGGAACGACTTGTGCCGTTCCAGGATAATAGTTAGTGTTAGATTACAGGGTTATCGCAGACAATACTAAAATAGTCTTGAGGATGATGGCAAGCAGGACAAACACAAGGTGCATCCTTTCCAACGTGGCGGTGACCACAGTTAGCACATTGCCATGTTACACAATGACATTGTTCATATAGATCACCCTTTTTCATGCGATAGTAAAGGTCCATAAAACGTTCGTCATGGTGATGCTCAATTGCGGCAATTTCACGGAAAGAAGTCGCAATAGCGTCAAAGCCTTCTTGTTCAGCGATGTCTGCGAATTGTGGATATAGACAAGTCCATTCTTCATTTTCACCTTCAGCTGCAGCCTTAAGGTTTTCTAATGTTGATTTTTTTTCGATCGGTACTAAAACTCTAGGGGTTAGAGTTATCTTAGGAAGCCCTTCAGTTAAATAATCGTAAAACATTTCTCCATGTCCACGTTCATTATCTGAGGTTTCAAGAAAAACATTTTGAATGCTAGTATAACCTTCATCCTTTGCGACACCCGAATAAAACAGATAGCGATTACGTGCTTGTGATTCGCCTACAAAGGCTTTGGCTAAGTTAACGGCTGTTTGAGTTTCTTCTAAATAGTATTTTTTCATAAATTCTCCAATTAGGGGCCCCAATTTATACTATTCAGATATGAGCGAAATAATAAGTACAAATGTCTAAGAAAAAAAGAGGCAAGCCTTTTAAAATTGTTTTAAATGTTGATAAACATCTGAAACCGGCAAACCCATTACACTATAATAGTCACCTTTGATATCTTTTATGTAAATCATACATTTTCCTTGTATACCATAGGCCCCAGCTTTATCCATAGGCTCACCAGTAGATACATACCAATTAATTTCTTCTTCTGACATTTCAAAGAAAGTAACTTCAGTGATATGACTAAATGAATCTACTTTTTCATTTGAACATAGGCATACACCAGTAATTACTTCATGAGTTCTACCTTGAAGAAGACGAAGCATTTGTTTTGCATCCTCTTCATTTTTAGGTTTACCAAGTATTTGATTATCGATAACGACAATGGTGTCTGATCCAATCACAACCGAATCAGGATTTAGATCCAAAACTGCTTTTGCCTTTTTATATGCCAATCGTTGGATCTCTTCGATGATCGGTAATGCAGGATCGATTGTCTCATCTACATCTGCGACAATTGTTTTAAAATCGATATTACAATAACTTAATAATTCTTTTCTTCTAGGGCTTTGACTAGCGAGGATCAGTGGACGGTTCATGCTTTTTTAACTCCTTTATTTTTTTCGTAAATGATTTTCATACCACGATAGGCAAGGTCACCATCATAGGTTTCGATTAAATCAGTAACAGAGGCAAACATTTTACCTAAGCCGCCTGTTGCGATTACTTTCATGTCTCTCTTTAATTCTTGTTTCATGCGTTTAATGATGTATTCAACTTGACCTAAATAGCCAAGGACAATACCAGATTGCATTCCAGTGATCGTATTTTTAGCTAAAATCGAATCAGGCATAATAATTTCAACTTCAGGAAGTTTTGCGGTTTGAGATACTAAAGCTTGAGCAGCAATTTCAACACCAGGAACGATAACGGTATATTCAAATACACCTTCACCACTGACAAAATCAAAGGTCGTAGCTGTACCGAAATCAACGATAAGGCAATCGCATCCATAAGTGGTATAAGCTGCAGTGGCATTGACGATTCTATCCGCACCAACTTCTTTTGGATTGTCCGTTTTGATATGTATTCCAGTTTTAGTTCCAGGTCCAACGATAAGTGGTTCAACGTTGAAAAATTTACGGATCGAGTTAGTTAAGGAATGCATGATCTTAGGCACAACACTAGAAATGATCGCATCTGTGATTTCATGAGGATCTAAGCCTTTAGCACGCATGAGATCATGCATTAATATACCAAGTTCATCAGAAGTTCGTGGTGTTTTTGTGTTTAACCGAAAGCTCGCAACTAAATCATCTTCCTTAAATATTCCAATAGTAATATTTGTGTTTCCGACATCAATCGTGAGTAACATATTAAATCATCTCCTTGATTTTTTGAAGTATCGCAATAGCAGTGTCTTCTTTAGACATGAGTTCCAATTGAGTTGTAGAATCTTTTGTGATGAGGGTTACTTGGTTGGTATCAACTTGAAACCCAGTATTTGGAGTTGCCAAACTATTTGCGACGATCATGTCGGCATTCTTTTTGATTAGTTTTGCTTTGGCATTCTCAATCAAGTTTTCTGTTTCCATCGCAAAACCGCAAATAAACTGATTCTCTTGTTTATTCTCACCCAACCAAGCTAAACAATCCGAAGTTCGTTTTAAAGATAAACTTAGATCAGAATCACTCTTCTTCATTTTATGATCAACATATTCAAGTGGAGTATAGTCAGCTACCGCAGCTGCTTTGATGATGATGTCATGATCTGCGTTTTTTTTAACTGCATTAAACAAATCTTCAGCTGATTTTACTTTAATTAAATTGATGTTTTTTGGACAATGCAATTGAACATCACCACTGATAAGTGTAACCTCTGCACCAGCGAGTGCTGCCTGCTTCGCTAAGGCATAACCCATTTTTCCGCTGGAATGATTGGTGATATAACGTACAGGATCGATTGCCTCCTGAGTAGGGCCAGCAGTAATCAAAACTTTTTTACCTTTTAAATATAATTCTTTTTGTAGGGCGAGTTCGATTTGATCTTCAATATCGATCAAATCAGCCAATCGACCGTTACCGATATCACCACAGGCAAGGTATCCAGAACCACTTTCAACAATCTTATATCCTAGAGAATTTGCTTTGTTTAGATTTTCAAGCGTTACAAGATTTTCGAGCATACCTGTATTCATCGCAGGACAAATTATTTTTGGACACTTTGCCGCAAGGAAGGTCGTCGTAAGCATATCATCGGCGATACCATGAACCACTTTTGCGATCACATTTGCTGTTGCAGGAGCGATCACAAAACAATCTGCCTTTTTAGCGAGTGAAACATGTTCAACGTTGTATTCAAAATTACGGTCAAAAGTATCAACACTGACACGATTTCCAGAAAGGGTTTCAAAAGTTAGGGGTGATACAAATTCGCAGGCATTTTTAGTCATAATGACATGAACATCAGCATACTTCTTCTTCAAATCAGAAACTAGCTGAGCAGCTTTATAAGCAGCGATTCCTCCAGTTACACCTACTACAATGCAATTATTCTTCATTTTTTTTGTTCCTCCATTTTAAAATCGGATTTAATGCTTTCACAACTGCGAAAACAAGTATGCACGCAATGATCAGCTCTAGGATTCCGTTGGATCCAATGATTCCCATCATGATCCAAAGCAAGCGATCATATTCTACACTTCTTGCGGCAGCGTAACTTTGTCCAAAAAATAAATAGATCATAAGAAGGACACTGACGGTGTGAATGAATGTATTGATTGCGGTGGTTAGAATAATTGCCAGATTATCTTTCATCTTCAATTTTGTGAATAATTTATAGAGTATACCACTAAACCAACCTAGAAAAATTCGAGGTCCAAACGCTATAAATAAACTAGTAATATTACCATTAGCTCCACCGATCGTAATGAATGGTGAAAATACGAATGAGGTAAGTGTTGGCTGTAATGTATTAATGATCAAACTCATTAATCCAAATACCAATCCAACGGCAGCACCTGATGAACTACCTAAAAGAATCCCTGCAAGGATCACGGGGATATGCAAAGTGGTTGCCCTGATCGGACCGATGGGAATAAAGCTAAGCGGGGTCAGCATTAAAATAATTTCAATGGCTGAAAAAAGGCTGATCAAAATTAGTTTTTTTGTATTGTATGATTTCATAAATCCTCCTACTATCATTCCTACTGGATACAATGTACTTTAGAAATCTGCTTCGGTTCACTATTTAGGATATTCATCAAAACAGATTGAATTCCTATGAACTTTCCTTTTTATTATACTCTTCTTGGTAAAAATTTCAAAGTTTATTGATTTATAGACTTCCATACTAAAAATACGGAGGAAAAATCATGAAAAAAATAATACCAATTTTACTAACACTACTTATGATAACTGGTTGTACAAATAAAAAAGATATACCAGTTACAAACATTTGGGATGATGTACCTGAATTTACTATACGCGATTCAAACATCGACTTATCTCAGTTTTCATCGCTTAGTTCAAAAAAAGTTGCCTGGGGTGTAGGAAGAGATAAAGACGAAAACAACCAACCTTTAGATTGTGTAGCAGCTAACTTAGTCTATGGTGCTAGAGGTGGTGTTTTTGTCGGTGAACCAACTGAAGAAATATATCTTACTTTCGATAATGGTTACGAAAATGGAAATACAGTTCCTATATTAGATACATTAAAAGAGAAAAATGTTACAGCGATCTTCTTTTTAACTTCACAATATATTAAAGAAAATCCTGACTTAGTTCAAAGAATGATCGATGAGGGGCATATCATAGGTAATCACTCTTATCATCATTACAGTTTTGCAGAAATCACATTGGAAAAAGTGGTAGAAGAAATAATGAGTCTTCATGAACTTATGCTGGACCATTTTAATTACAATATGACTTATATGCGTCCACCAAAGGGTGAATTCACTGAACAAGTATTAGGGGTTGCCAACGAACTTGGGTATAAAACTTTGTTGTGGTCGTATGCCTATTATGACTACAATGTGAATGATCAACCGAGTGAATCAGTCAGTTTAAAAAAATTACTGGATAACGCTCATCCAGGAGCTATTTATCTTTTGCATAGTGTTTCAGATACGAACATGAACATTTTAGGCGATTTGATCGATGGATTAAGAGAACTAAACTATAAAGTTGTGAACTACACTTATTGATTGTTTGGTGAAATGATTTATAATTGAATTAGGGGAGTGAGTGTATGAAAATTTTAGTAATCTCAGATATCCATGGTTCACTAAAGTATACTGATTTAGCATTAAAGGCATTTGTTGATCATCAGGCAGATCAAATTTTAGCTTTGGGTGATTTTCTTTATCATGGACCTCGAAACCCTCTTACAGAAAATTATTCACCGGCAGAAGTTCTTGTTAAATTAAATAAAGTTAAGGATAAAATAATTGCGGTAAGAGGTAATTGTGATAGTGAAGTTGATCAGATGGTGCTTGAGTTTGATATGTTTAGAGATCATCAGACATTTAAATTGGGTGATCGCACCGTTTATGCGACTCATGGACATGTAGCGAGTCCGGACAACTTACCGAACCTAGAAAAAGGTAGTATCTTCATTTCGGGTCATATTCATTTACCTGTCGCTATTGAGAAAGAAGGAATATTTATTTTAAATCCAGGTTCAATCAGCTTACCGAAAGAAAATAACCCAAATAGTTATGGTATTTTGACAGAAGATGGTTTTACGATTTATGATTTCGACAGTAATATCTTAAAAACGATCATATTTAATTAAGCTGGCATTTATTGTCAGCTTTAAATCTGCATGGTTCATTTTAAATGGACAATAGTATTAATAGAAATTATGTGTTTTAGAGTATTATTTCTAAGGTGATATTATGTTTGCGGATCGATGTAAAGAATTAAGAAAACAATGTAAACTAACTCAAGATGAGTTGGCGGATTTAGTGAACGTAAAGGGTAAACAAGCTGTTTCCAACTGGGAAAATGGAAACACTGTTCCAACTCTTCAATGTGCTGTTCGTCTGGCAGAAGTTTTTGGTGTTACTGTTGATTATCTAGTTACTGACAATGATGATGAGAAATTATTGCTTGATATCAGTGATCTATCAGAACAGGCACAAGAGTTAGCGACATTTACTGTGTTCAAATTGAAGAACATGAGCCCAAAGCGAAACAAATGATAACTATAACGTCTTCTTAATGAAGGCGTTTTTATTTGTAATGACAGTCTAAACAGGAAATAGAAGAAGAGGTTATCAATTCTAAAAGAATAATTTTGTCTAATACTATTAATTAATGTATATAATAGCGTTGCGGTATCCTCAAATCGTATAAGTGATGTTATAATGGATACAGAATAAAGGAGTAATGAAATGAACAGACCAGTATTAATTATTTTAGCAGCAGGAATGGGAAGCCGTTATGGTGGACTGAAACAAATTGACACAGTTGGAAGTAATGGAGAATCAATAATTGATTTTTCCATATATGACGCTATTGAAGCAGGTTTTGAGAAAGTTATATTGATTATTCGTAAAGAACATGAAGAGGCGTTCAGAAAAAGCTTAACAGACAAAATTGAAGGTAAAATCGAAGTTGAATTCGCTTATCAAGATCTATATGATGTTCCAGAAGGAATTGAAGTTCCAGAAGGTCGCGTTAAACCATGGGGAACAACTCACGCTTTATTAGCGTGTAGAAATTGTAAAGATAATTTCGCTATATTAAATGCGGATGACTTTTATGGTAAAGATGCTTATAAGAAAATCTACAATTTCTTAAAGAATGAAGTAAAAGATGATGAATATGGAATGGTTGGTTATGTTTTAGAAAATACTTTAACAGAAAATGGAACAGTAACTCGTGGAGTGTGTGAAACTATTGATGGTTATTTATCAAATATCGTAGAAATTCAAAAAATTGCTAAGAAAGATGGTAAAGCGATTTATGAAAAAGATGGAGAATGGGTACCTGCAGAAGATAATTCAGTATGCTCAATGAACTTCTGGGGATTTACACCAAAAATATTTGAAGAATGTGAAGAAGTATTCGCAAACTTTATTGGTGAAGCTGTAAAAGAAAATCCTATGAAATGTGAACATGTTATTCCTACAGCCGTGGGACAACTTGTCAAAGAAGGAAAAATCAAAGTTAAAGTGATGTCAAGTACTGATGCTTGGTTTGGTGTTACTTATCAAGAAGATAAACCAGTTGTAGTAAGCAAAATCCAAGGATTTAAAGACCAAGGATTATATCCAAACGACTTATGGAAGTAGAAAAGAGAGCGATCTCTTTTTTTTGTATGTAAAAGACTGAATTAACAGTCTTTTTGGTGATCGCAAACTTTGTGAGTGCATTTGCATAAACAAACAATAAAGGCAAAAAAACCAATGATTGTAATGAAAAAAGCTGTTGATCCTAAAAATACTAAAACAATGAAACTGAAGAAATTTGGTACTACAGTTGTTGCTAAAGATAGAACGGAAAGGATCAATAAAAATAAAGATGCGAATAAAGTAGTTAATCCATAGCTACAAAAGCAGTTTCTCTTGCTTCTAGTTAGTAAATATATTAAGAATGCGATAAACATTAAACTTATAATAAATGTAAAGATGAATATAAGCCCAATATTAGGGGCATATCCTAGTGCAAATAATATAGTTACAATCAATCCTAATAATGCACCGGATAAAACAACAAGTACGACACCGAGTGTGTCACTAATTCTGTTAAGCTTCATAAGACTCCTCCTTTATACTATTTTACGAAGTTTATAGTTCAATAACGATGTTACGAGCATAGTTGAATAATGGTTATATTTATAATATAAAATATAACCCGATAGGTTATAAAATGAACTTTATTTGACAAAGAAAAAATTATGCAATAATAAAAAATACAATATATATTATTTATATTGAATGTATCGAGGTTATAAAGTAAAATTGAATTAAATAAAACAAGGTTATAAAAATACAAAACAGAGAGGACACTAAATGAGAAAGGAAATTAGTCTCATGGAAAAGACTAAAAAAGTTGCGATTTATGGAACATTATTTATATTTACAATAATTTTGCTTGTTGTGAATATTTTAAATTACCATAGTACAGCTCAGCAACAACAAATTTTAACAAATAGTATTAAAACTCAATTAATATCAACTTCTTTAGCTGCTAGAGATATCATAAATATTGAGGAATTTTCAAATTATAATGATAAATCGATAGCTAGGTCAGGAATTTATCAAAGTACTTTGAAACAATTGCGTACCTTAGCAGACAGTGTTGGTGCTAAATATATTTATGCACTTAAAGAAATTGATAACGAATATTATTTTATTTTTGATACAGATGTTAAAAATGATACTCTTATGGATACTTATGAATTGTCTGAAGTCCATAAACAGGCATTTGAAGGAATACAATCTGCAGATGTGATGAATTTAGACGATGAGTTTGGTAGTTTCAATACAGGATGTGTTCCCATCATTGAAGAAGCTAAAATTATTGGGATTGTATGTATTGACTTCGATGATCAATATTTACAGAAAAGTATTGATACCTCAAGAAGAAACCAGCTATTCTTAAGTGGAGTGCTTATTGTAGTTATGGCAGTGGTTTTATTAATTGTTTCTTATTTGATAAAAAAATTGAATGAGTTGCAAGATAAAATGTATCAAATGGCCCATTTTGATTCAATTACCAATTTACCGAATCGACAGTATTTGTTTGAATATCTTGAAACTATATCGAATGATAGATCAAAACCTTATGCAATTATGTTTATTGATTTAGATAATTTCAAAAGAGTAAATGATACGGCGGGACATGATGCAGGAGACGAGCTGTTGCGAGAAATAGGTGCGTTTTTAGAGAGTGTTGGTGGGAAATCATTTAGACCTTCGGCAGGGCGTTTAAATGTATCTGCACGTGTTGGTGGTGATGAATTTATACAAGTAATTAGTGATTTTGACAATGAAGAAGCTGCTCATCAGTTTGCTAAACAAGTTCTTGCGGAATTTCATCAACATATAAACAGTCGTTACATTGATAAGTTTGGAGTAGGTATGAGTATTGGGGTTGCATTATTTCCATATCATACTGATGATTATAATGTTTTGATCAAATATGCAGACATCGCAATGTATAATGCAAAACAAGCAGGTAAAAATCAATGTGCGATCTACAGAGATGAAATGTGGGATAATCCCGAGAAATAGTATCATGCATGATTGTAAAGCCAAATTATTAAACCCCTTTCGATAATTTGGCTGTTACAATCCAATCTTGAAAAGTAGTGAAAAAAAGTATATACTTAATTTAACGATGGAGGTGGTCATTATGAGAAAATTAAATCTACATAGACTTGAGAGTGACCACACTACAATTATTTAGTAATGTGGATGCATCCTTTCGAGGGTGCTTTTATTTTGGAAAGGCGAAAGATATGATAAGAAAATGTACAGATAAGGATTTAAAACAATTGACGACGATGAAAGCATCTAGTGATGGACAAAACAAATATCTAAATAATACTTTAAAAAATGGTGAAACAAAGTTTGAGGACTGTTATGTGTTTGAGAAAGAAGGGAAAATTGAAGCAAGGGCAATCATTGAAGATAATTATATTAGTCTTTTAACTATTGGTGATCTTAATTTAGAGGAAGCTACAAAATTTATAGAAGCGATATCAAAATCAGGTAAAATGGAAACAGTAATCTATCAGGATAAAACAAATTTTGAATTGATTAAAAATAGTTTGAACAATAATAATTATAAAATATTTAGTAGTAGAGAAAGATATGAGATATACACTATTCCAGAAGTTGAACCAAAGTTGATTTTTCGTGACTTAACACAGGTGAACGAAGAGATTATGATACAAATGTTTGAAGATATTCAAACTGGACATTTGGATATTTCGGCAGTAAAAGAAAGCGGATTGGAATACTTTAATGAATTAAAAGAAATGGAATTTGATCCAAGATTATGGTTTGTCGCCTATCAAAATGATGAACCAGTCGGATTGATTGTTTTACAAAAATTCATTGAGGGAGCATTAGTCATAAACAACATTGGAATCATACCAAAATACCGTGGACAAAGATTAAGTGAACAGCTTCTTTATCAGGCTTTCGTGGCTGCAAAAGAAAATGACCTCAACAAAATAATTGCCGAGATCGATGATCAAAATTTCCCAATGCGTGATTTGCTTAAGCGAAATGGATTTGTATTAGAAAATAAATTGTATTTTTTTGAAAACTAATCAATTAAATAAATGAGTGATTTACGTTCACTGTTCAATTGTGCTTTTCTACCAATTGGAAGTATTCCGTGAAAATCACCATGTCCAAAGTCATCACATTTTAGAATAGGGATTCGGTTTTTAGTTCCGAATCTTTTTAATGCGTCGATGAGTTCTTGATTTTCTTCTTTAGCATAGTTTCCGAATAGTAGTCCAGTAACCTGTTTCATGAACGGACTTTGTTCGATCCATGCCAGTTCAGCACAAATCGCCGGAACGCTAGTAAATACGTCTAAGTTTTCCAGAAACAAAATGTAGTTTTCATTCTTGTCATATTTAAATAATGGATGATATACCAATTGTGAAATAAGGGTTGTATAGCCACCAACTAAAACTCCAGTTGCCACCCCATCGGTTATAGAAACCCAAGGACTATTTGGGACAAATGAGGTACTTTGATTAATGAAGTTGTTGAGAAATTGTTGCCTGTCATAATCATTTAATACATCAAAGACTCCAGGACATTGCCCATAATAAGTTTCAAGATTTGTATTAAGATAGATGATATTCAATAAACTTGTACCACCACTGTAGCTACAATAGATTTTTTTGTTTTCTCGAATTGAATCAAAATCTAAATCATTTAAAAAATCATTTCCAATGTTACCTCCACTAAACAAAACCATTTTTACATTTTCATCAAAAATCATATCATTGAAGTCAGATAATCTTTCTTCTGTGCTGGCGGCAAATCCATATGTATCTTTATAAATATTCTTTCCAAGTTTGACATTGAATCCTAAATCTTCAATTCCTTTTTTGAAACGAAGCATTCTTCTTTCGATGGCTAAATGGCAAGGGGCAATGATACCGATCGTATCAGAATTTTTTAAGCGATTTGGCATTAAAGTAGAACAGTTTTGATTGTGAGAATAATCACCGATTTTACCAAGGTGTTCACCGACATTAAAATAATTAAATGGAGAATAGATGACCGGATCGATCACTCGTAAATCGACAAAATCCAATTGTTTAATATCTTCTCTAACATTCACATAGCGAATAGCACAAAAGAATGTTTCGCACTCACCGATGATTTCATGTTTGATCATTTCACATTCATAAGACCATTTGGCATTTTGGATCAAAGACACATCTAAAACATTACCCTGTACAACAACAGGCCTAATACTTTCATTGATTGTGCTCGTTGATTTGTTGCATTGTTCGACAAAGGGTAGTAAATCAGGGGTAACAACTGTTGCAGACAGAAATTTATTTCGCTCAATATTCGCTGTAGTTTGTTTCTTTTTAGGGTGACTGCTTATACTGATCACTAAACAATTTGGAAGTCCCCAAGTGTAACTCACCCATGAAATTGGTGCGAAATGATCGGTTCCATCTTCATTTTTTGTACCAATCAAAAACAATTGTTGTGTAAAGAAACATCCAGAATTAGGTTGATTGTAATCTTGCATTTAAAAATCCTCCATTGATAAAGTAATGTTGTTTAAACCATGGTAATAATTTACTTTATAGGCTATGAATTTGATAATGCAATAGTCTGGATCATCGATTCCTAACGAATAATATTGAGTATCACCAGCATGCCAAAATCTTTTTTTTGTTTCGTGATCTGTGCAGATTTCAACTATGCCAGTGAATAATGCACCTTTAAACAAAAGTTTGTTGCAATAATAGACAGAGGCTTTCGGGTTTTTAAGAAATTGCTGAACTCGCTTTGAACTGGTGTTGGTTGAAAAATATTGAATACTTAAATTATCGTGTTCTCTGACTAATACAGCTTTAGTTTGTGGAAATCCTTCTTCGTCAATTGAACAAAGATATGCGATTTTCTGAGTGTTTCGAAGTTTTATGATTTCTTTTTTTACATTGTTCATTTTATGTTCTCCTGATTTGTAAGGTTTTCCAGAATACGAAGCAATTGACTTTCAAACTGTAAGATTTCTTTATCACTAAATCCTTCATAGAATAGTTCAGTCATTTTATTTGATACAGCCTCATACTCTGTTTTCATTTTGCGAGCTTTTTCAGTAAGTTGAATATTGATCTTTCTACGATCATTAGGATCGTAAATCCGCTTTAACTGATTGGATGCTTCAAGACGGTCAAGCATACTTGTAAGGGTCGTTTTGGCAAGTCCTGTATGTTTGCTGAGCTCACTAATAGGAATGTTATCATTTTCCCACAATACAAATAGAATCCGACCTTGAGCACCATTGAACTCATCAATACCATATTCTACTAATAATCTTTCAAAAACTCTTCCTTGGATTTGTTTGATTTTACCAATTAAAAATCCTCCTTGGGATTGAACCATTTTATCACCTCTTATTACTACAAAGTATAGTTCTATATAGTACTAAATGTCAAGATTCTATGTGATAATTCCTTCACAATTATCGGCACATTGTTTTACCTCTTGTAAGAGAAGTTTTATGTGTGGATGTTTGTGGTATAATTTTTTAGAATAAGATTGAGGTTAGATCATGTTGAGAAAAGAAGATGCAAAAATCATCGCATATTTATTGAATGCAAACAAACCTGTGTCCGCTGAAGAATTATCTCATGTCATTTTAGTTAGTAAGAAAACTACTTTAAAACGAGTGAGTGATATTAGTGAACTCATTTTAAATCATGGCGCCATGATCAAAATGAAAAAAGGTGCAGGCTTTTGGTTAAGCATTCAAAATCAAGAACTTTTTGATGATCTTATGTCTCAACAGACCTTAGAAAAAGATGATGTCCAAAGTGAAGATTATTTAATTAAAGAATTATGTTCAAAATTAGTACTACAAAACGATTTTATCAAAGCCGATGATCTTGCAGAAGATTTGTATATTTCCAGATCAAAGCTAACCTCACTGTTAAATGAAGCACGTAGTATTATGCAAAACTATGATTTGATTTTAGAATCTAAACCTTATTATGGACTCAAAGTAACGGGGACAGAATTCAATTTACGACGTTTTATCGCAAGCAATTATATTCAGGATCACATGATGAATGAGGGAATGATCGAAACAATTCTTCATGATCAAGCATTTACTGGCAAAAGAGATAAGATAAAACAAATCGTACAAAGCAAACTTGAACAAAGAAAAATTCGTATGTCCAATGTTATGTTTGAAAACTTTTTGACTCATTTGGCTATCATGTTGACTCGATTTGAGATAGGACAAAGTGTTGAAGGCGTCAATGATTTAATGGTAAGTGAACACGATGCCGATGAAATCAATTTAACACGTGATATCTTAAAAGAAATCGAAAAAGAGTATCTGATTACCTTATCAGAAAGTGAGTATCAATATGTTTTGATCCATTTAGTGAGTAAAAAAGAGGTAGATCCAACAAGTGCTACTGTTCCATCCAGTGTAAGCCAAATGATTGAAAAAATCTTAGTTGAAATCAAAGAGAAGAAAAACATTGATTTATCTGATGATTTGGATCTTAGAAGTATGCTAGGTTTGCATATTGTTCCGTTAATTAGCCGCATACAGTACAAAATCGAATTGAAAAATCCTTTGTTGGATGAAATAAAAACGAAATGTATTGTGGGTTATGACCTTGCGATTCACTGTGCAGATATTATCAATCAAATGTATAACACACATTTATCAGAAAATGAGATCAGTTATTTTGCGTTGCATTTTGATGTTGCGATGAATCGTCAGAAAATCGTAAACAAGAAAAGTGTACTTCTTGTCTGTGTCAGTGGAAGAGCAAGTGCCCAAATGCTCCGTGTACGATTTGAACAACGTTTCGGACAATATTTAAAAGAAATCGTGGTTTGTGATTTAAAAGAGGTGGATCAGGTATTGAGTGAGCAACATGTGGATTATATATTCACAACAGTTCCTTTTGAAACGACAAGGATCACACCAGTATTTGAGTTTGATTTCTTCTTAAATCAACAATCAGTGCGAAAAATACAAAGTGTTCTCAATGGTCAGCAACAATTAGATGATTTAATTAAATGCATGGATCGAAGATTATTCTTTGCAGGCCAAGCGTGGGCTACAAAAGAAGAAGTACTGCATAACATGACTCTAAAAATTAGTGAAGTTCATGATATACCAGATAACTTTGAACAGTTACTTTTGGAAAGAGAGTCATTTTACGGAACTGACTTCTATGAACTTGTAGCGATGCCACACCCTAATGCCACATGCACTGATAAAACCTTTATATCGATCGCTACTTTGGAAAAACCTATTTTATGGGCAAATCGAAAAGTGCGTTTGATCGTACTTGTATCAATAAGCAAACATGATAGTGAGAAATACAAATTTATATTTGAACTCTTGATACCTTTCCTTTCATCCACTGTAGCGATCAATCAAGTCGTTCAAGATGGAACATTCGAAGGGCTTATCAAAGAAATTAGTATAGTAGAATTTACGAGGGATTAACTATGGATAGACAAGTAAAATTAGAAAAAGCATTCAATTTTAGAGACATGGGGGGATATAAGACCCAAGATGGTAAATCGGTAAAATGGGGACTTTTATATCGCTCTGATGAATTAAGTAAACTGAGTGAACAAGATATACAAATTGTTGAAAAACTTGGATTAAAAACGATCGTTGATTTCCGAGCAGAATTTGAAAGAAAAGACAACGAAGATAAAACGATACAAGGGGCAACAGTAGTATATTTGGATCCTAGTGCTATGACTGCAGCAATGGCATCCAGTGAAGCTGGAGATATGAAAAAAATGTTTGATCCTAAAAACTTAACTGCTGATATTGCCAAGAATATCATGATCAATCAAAATGCAGAATTTGTTACTGGTGAAAAACCAAAACAAGCTTATCGTCAATTGATCGATTTATTTTTAGATGAATCCAAAATACCTCTTGTACAACATTGCCGTGGTGGTAAAGATCGTACAGGCTATGGGGCATTGTTGATTCTATCTTTGCTTGGTGTTTCAAAAGAAGATATCCTTGAAGATTATTTGCTTACTAATGTTTATAAAAAAGAAAAGAATGAAACAAGTTTAAAAGAAATGTATGAAAAAACTAAAAATGATGATCTTGTATTAGCGATGAGATATATGAAAGAAGCTAACTTAGAGTTCATCAATGCCGCTTATGATTTAATTGAAAAAGATTATGGAGATGTAGTCTCTTATTGTAAACAAGAATTAAATGTAACGGATGAAGAAATTCAAAAATTAAAAGAAATCTATCTAAATGAGGAGAAATAAAATGAAAGAAAAATTATTAGCTTGGACCGAGGGGTTTCAATCTAACATCTATGTAAAAACATTATCTAGTGCAATGACTGGTTTAATGCCAATCATGATGATCAGTTCAATTGCTTCATTAATTAGTAGTATCAACGTATTTGGAATTCAAGAAATGTTAGTATCATCAGGAATCAAGGCGCTTCTTGCACAAATCAGCGATATGACTTTGAATTCAGTTTCGCTATATGTAGCATTCTTAATTGGTTACCGTTTAGCAGAAATCATGGGGAAAGACAAATTAAATTCAGGGATTATGGCGTTAATGTCATTCTTGATTTTAACTCCAATCAAAACTGTAACGTCTGCTGAAGGTGTTAAACTTACAGGTGTAGCTTTATCAGCATTTGGCTCTGCAGGTATGTTCGCAGCAATGATCGCTGGAATTATTGGAGCTCGTTTGTATATCTTCTTTGTTGATAAAAAATTAGTTATCAACTTACCAGCATCAGTTCCATCAATCGTAAGTAAAGGATTCTCTGCAATCATTCCAGGTACTTTAGTTGCATTTATCTTCGCTGCAGTATTCTTCGGTATGAAAATGACTCCATTTGGAGATTTCTCTACAATGGTTCTTGCCCTAATCCAAGCTCCACTTAAAGCTTTAGGTGGCAATATTATTACAGCATTAATATTAGTAGCGTTTGCTGAACTTCTATGGTTCTTTGGAATTCATGGTTCAATGGCTACAATGACAATCATCATGGTTTTATATTATGCAAATGACATGGCTAACTTAGCAGCATTCGGTGCTGGTCAACCATTACCTTATTTATTAACTATGGGATTCATCTTCGGAAACCGTGGTGCGCGTTCATTGGCAGTTGCATTCCACTGCTTATTTACATGTAAATCTGAAACTTTAAAAGCTGTTGGTAAAGTTGGATTAGTTCCAGCATTATTCGGAATCAGTGAACCAATTAAATTCGGTATTCCACAAGTTATGAACATTCGTATGCTTATTCCTCTAATGCTTACTCCAGTTGTAAGCTTACTAAGTGCTTATATTCTTGCGATCATTGGATTTTTACCATATTCTAATGGTGTATCAATGCCTTTAGGATCACCAGTAATTATCAGTGCATTTGTAACGAATGGATGGCAAGGTATTGTTGCTCAACTTATTCAGTTAGCTCTATGTTTCATCGTTTATATTCCATTTATGGCAGCTCAAGATAAAGCTAGTTTAGCTGAAGAAGCACAAGTTGCTGTAGAAGCTTAATTCAAATATTATTAAAAGGAGAACTTATGAAAAAAATTGTACTGTTATGCGCAGGTGGCGCTTCCACTGGAATCTTAGTTAATAAAATGAGAGCTGAAGCGACTAAAATAGGTGTTGAATATGACATAGAAGCTTTTGCGGTCGATGCGATTAAACGTGTAACTGGTGATGCAGACTGTGTCTTGATTGGTCCACAAGTTGCCTATAAAATTAACGACTTAAGAAAAGATGTAAATTGTCCTATTGAAGCTATCGATATGCGTAGTTATGGTATGATGGATGGTGCAAAAGTTCTATCTCAAGCTCGTAAACTAATAGGAGACCTATAATGTCAACACTTGAACAAATCAGTTTTGAACTCATTTCAAGAGCGGGTATGGCAAAATCGAATTTTCATTTCGCAATTCAAAAAGCGAGAGAACAATTAGTAGATGAAGCTGCTCAACTCATGGAAGAAGGAAATCAAATTTTAATCGAAGCTCATCAATTTCATAGTGAACTTATTAAACAAGAAGCAAGTGGCGATCCTGTAATGATGACTTTGATTCTTACTCACGCTGAAGACATTATGATGAGTGCTGAGAATGCAAAAGATTTGGCAGGTTACTTGATCGACTTGTTTACTAATTATAACTTAGTGAGAAAAGATTAATTGCCAAAATTTACATGTTTATATTCTGAATAAACAACTAAACTAATATTGAGCACAGGATCATCAGGATTTCAATAATTATTCAAGTAGTAATTAGCGAATTAGATGACCCATTGAAATCTTGGTTGATTTCAAATGTGCTCTTTTTTTATGTTATAATTATTAAAAATGGAGGCAAATAACATGAAAAAAGAAGGATTTAAGATTAGAATAAATTCGGTATTGGCGAATATTTTAATTGTTTTTGGAATATCAATTGCGGGTTTGTTTGGATTAACCGCAATATCAGAAATCGGAAATAATGGTTACAAATATGATACGGAGACATTTATAGTAATAGTAATAATCATGTTGATGGGTATTATTTTGATTATTGTAGGTATTAATATCAAGAATAAAATCAAACGAGTAAGGAACTATATTAGTATTGCCTCTTGTGGAACAAAAACATTTGAAGAGTTCGCAAGCATAACTGGAAAAAATGTTGAATATATTGAAAAGGATTTAAAAAAATTAGTGTCTAAAAATTATTTTGGGAATACTCATGTCGATAATAAAAGGGGAATGATTATTATTAATGATTTGAATATCACAGAGCCAATTACTAAAGATGATCAAATCATGCATACTGCCTATTGTTCTAAATGTGGTACAAAAGTAGTTAAGTCTAAACTTATCACAGTACATTGTTCACATTGTGGAGCTGCAGTAAAATAGAGGAGGTGTAGTATGTTTCAAAGTGAAAAAATCGCACCTAAAACTTATAGAATTATGGGTAGAGGAAGCGATTGTTATTTATTGGAGGGAGATAATGAATCGATCATGATCGATTCAGGATGTGATCATGAAAATATTCAAAAATATGCGCAATCGCTTACACATAATCCAGTTCGAAGTGTAATTAATACTCATTCACATTTTGACCATACAGGTGGTAACGGATATTTCGAGAAAATATTTGTAACTGAAAAAATGATAAAAACTTGTAAACAATGTATGGATGAAGATCATGATAAATATTTGTATGATTATAATTTTACTTTAGTTAAAGACTTACAGTTAATTCCATTGCAGGGAAGAGAATTATTGATCCTTGAATGTGATTGCCACAGTCCAGGAAATATTGTGATTTTAGATAGAAAAGAAAGACTTTTATTTGTTGGAGATGAACTGGATAAAGATCAGATTCTTTTACTTCCAGGATTCGCAGAAAAGCCAGGACAATTCCAAAGTGTTCCAGCGTCTACAGTTTCAGATTATTTAAAGATGTTATATAGAATCAACGAATATATTGAAGATTTTGATTATATTTGTACAGGTCATAATGGTAGTCCTCTTGATAAGTCAGTGATCAATATCATGATTGAACTTTGTATAATGATTTTGAATAATCAGATAGAAACATCCTTAAATTGTGAAAGTGAAACATATTTAGTAACGGATCCACATTATCCATATCAAGAAGCGAATTACTGCAAAGCTACATTCAAAGGGTATAGTTTGGTGTATTGTAATGATGATTTGGTTGATCGTAGTAATAATTCAAAAAGTGATCCAATTACTCCGTTACATAAACTATGTGCTGAAAACTATAAATTTAAAATCTAAAATATTTAGTAAGTCTTAAGAAACATATCAAGTAAAAATGGTAGAATAATAATATAAGAGAGGAGTTTGGTTATGGATTTTATAGTTGAATTTGCAGTATATATACTTGTAGAACTAGGATTAAAAAAAGGAATAGATAAAAAAACTCCTAAATGGAAAAGAAATTTGATCGTAGTTGCATTTCTTATTCCTTATCTAATTATTTTGGGTGGACTTTTATATTTTTCTGTAGTGATATTTAAAAAAGATAAGTTCATGAGTTTTGCAGGTGTATTTTCAGCATTCTGCTTAGTTTGGGCTACAATAACTAGAATCAATGAAATTAAAGCTGAAAAACAAAGAAAAGAAAACGAAGAGTATTAATCTTCGCTTAATGCATATTTGATAATTGGCTCTATCGTTGATATGTCTGTGAAATCAATTTTGTTGCCATACGATTTCAACATTTCTCTATCTTGATCAGTTAATTCATGTTCGGATTTCTTATCCAGCATGAATTTTTTTAACATCGCCATCATCGATCGATGCATGATATTTAATTGCTTGTAATTGATTCCACCACGTAGATGGAAAACTTTAATTTGTTTTTGTTGCTCTGGAGTGAATGCTTTATTGATGATTTCTGTAAATTGCTCAGGCATTTTTGGATCTGATAAACCAACAGTATAAACGATGATTTTTTTATTTTTGATTTGTTCCCATTGGCTAGTAATTACCGATATTCCATTAATACCACTAGCGTAAATACCGCCACCTACAATAATTGTATCGTAATTACTTAAATCGACTTTTTTGTTTTTTGCTAAGTCAACAAGTTCACAGTTAAGTTTTTCGCTGATCCATTGAGCATATTTTTGAGTATGTCCATAACTCGATTTGTATAAAACAAGAGATTTTTTCATTTTTGTGTTCCTCCTTGAATTATTGCGTTTTCTATCGCTTTTAAAATGGTTGTACTACTGACTGTTGCACCACTGATCGTATCTACTTGCAGTGATTGGGAAGATATGACTTCATTGATAATGGTCTCTGCTTTTTGTCCCAATCCATTCACATGTTCTAAAATACTGATCGCAATGATTTGATTTGACTTGATCTCAACTTCAATCGAAACCTTTACAGGGTCAATGACGTAGCTTCCATAATAGATTCCATCTTTAGTACTACTCAAGTTAATATTTTCGACTTTAATATTTTTAACTGCTGATTTTGCGAATATATTAAATGATACGAATATTATTAAAATTAGAGTTAGTATCATGAAGAGTAGCCATTTTTTCTTATTTTTCATTTTGCATTTCTCCCAGATTATTATAAATCTTAAATAATAAATCACTTAAAATAGTAGTTTCTTCTAGGCTGAGTCCCACAAACATATTTTCGACAAACTGATGAGAACCTTTTTGGTTTTCTTTTTCCCATCTTTCAAATTCTTTTGTCGTAAAAATACGAAGAGCACGTCTATCTTTTGTATCAGGGACAAGTTTTAAGAAACCTTTTGATTCAAGTTTTAATGCGATTTGTTTGATGTTTTGATGAGATGAATCACCCATTGCAGCAAGCTGCTTTAGTGTAGGAGCTTCATCAAACATACCCAGCATCATGAGCACAAACCATTGCTTGGCAGTAATCTCGGGTATTTTAGAATCCATTGTGGTTTGTAACCGATTTGAAACTAAAAAGAGGTTTCCAAATATTAAGTATCGTTTGTCCATGGTTTTAAAATCGTACATAAAATCCTCCGTTAAGTAATATATTACCTATAATATGTAATATATTACTTAATTAGATGATTGTCAAGAAAAAAGAACTTGAATTAATCAAATTCTTTCGCTATTTTGGTTGCGACTTCATAACAGTACCGATAAAAATCAACCAAGCTTAATTTTGTATATTCATATCGATAACACGTTTCTAAAGTGATCGGACCAGTATAATTACTTTGTTTTAAACTTGAAATCAATTGATTCCAATCAATGGTTCCTTCAAAGGGCATCAAATGTTGGTCGGCTGTACCATCATTATCGTGAAGATGAACTGCGAAAATGCGGTTTTTGAATAGTTCAAAATCTAGTTCATCATCAAAATGAGCGTGAAGATGACCAGAATCTAGACAAAGTCCAACATGTTCATCTATGATATTAGATAAAACATAATCAAGATATCCTTTTATCTTTGTATTTTCAAATGCGACTTGAATTCCAACATCCCTTGCATAGTCTACGATTTTTCTTATTCTTTTTAAACCGACTTCACTGTATTGAGGAGCCGTGGATTTGCTTGTAAGATGCATAACGACCATCGGTATACCATTTTCCTTGCAGACTCGAATATCGCTGATATAGCGTTCTACTAAGCTCTCACCTAATTCGTTGGCTTCCCAAAGATTATTGATTCCTTGATAACCTAAATGAGCGAAAATGACATTTAAATTTTGTTTACGAATGTAATTAAGCTGATCTTGTTGGGAAATCTCAAAGTCTTCGTTATACCATTGAATAAATACGTTTTCAAAACCTGCTTCTTTAATCGCATCTATTGTTTCATATATTGATTTTGTGGCATTGGCATTGTTTACTACAACTGCAATTTTATGCATGAATGATTCTCCTAGTCTAAAAATTCGAAATCAGGTTCGTTCCAATATGATTCAACACTCTCTAACCATTCTGCTTTGCTTTCTTTAATATCATAAGCTAATTCATCATAGCTTTCTTGCGTGATTTTATTATTGGTTAATAAGTACTGATAAAACTTTTTTATGCTTGCGGATATCTCTTGAACACCTGTTTTACTTGGGGAATACTTTCTTAAAAACCAATCTGAAAAAAAACTGTCGACTTGATGAGTGCCTTCTATACACTGTTGTGGTTCATAATGACATAAAAAATCATTAATATATAATGACGCATTGTCTAAATGTCTTTTAATAACTTTATTTGATAATTGTTGACTTAAAAGCCATTGTTCAAAATCTTTTAAAACTACATTGTTTGCCTCTTGGATTTTTTCTACTTCTCTTTCATAATCAATTTTTTTGTTCGACATAAAATGATCTCCTATCAATTACTATTATTTTACAATGAAACGACAAAATGAACTAGCTAGTATTTGACAAAATTATGCATTTAAACCATAATGAGCTCAATAGATAAATGAGGTAGTTATGGCAAAAAGTATTTTTAAAAACAAAGATGCGAAACTAAATGATCATTCGCTTTTAGATGTGCTTCATGGTGAAAAAGAAACTTGGGATTTATTACTAAAAATATTTGAAAATGATTATCCTAACCATACAAAAGAATGGAAGTATTATGGTGCTGCTTGGGGTTGGTCTTTAGTAATAAAAGCTAAAAAGAAAACATTATTATATATGACACCGAGTGATGAAATGTTTTCTGTTTCAATGAGTTTTGATATGAAAGAAAAAAATGACCCAAGAATATTAGCGTTTTCAAATGAAATCCAAGAAATTATTGAATCTGCAAAAACCAATAATTCAGGACATACATTTGATATCGAAGTAAAAGAAGAAAAGGACCTTGAACTTGTAAGGCAATTATTAGCGATAAAGAAAGTATAAAACTCCTAAAATTTCAGGAGTTTTTACATTTATAGTTCTATTATTCGACTTTCATAAGGAGCTAGTTCAAGTGCATTGGGATTATCATGAGAGTCAAGAATCAATTTACCTTCAATTGCTGATGGAAGTTTTGCGATTTTACTACTTAAATTTATTAACACGATCAGTGTTTGGTTTACGCTGATTCGCTTATATCCTAGAACCTGTTTGTGATCTGCAAGATAGGGATCAAAAGCACCAGTTTGTAATGTTTCAAGTTCCTTATGCAGCTGAATCAATTTTTTGTAGTATGCAAGAATACCATTATTTTTCATTAATTCATTTTCAACGTTGATCTCATTTGTATTGGGATTAACTTTGATCCAAGGCTGTGACTCACTAAAACCACCATATTGATTACTGCTCCATTGCATAGGTGTTCTTGCGTGATCGCGGGTCATTCTCTGAACTACTTTCTTTGAAATCCAAGCTGGCAAATGCATCATCGATTGTAAAGTCGTGTAAATATTAATTGCTTCATAATCACGCCAATCTTCTTTTTCAAGTATTAGATTAGTCATTCCAATCTCTTCACCTTGATAAATAAATGGTGTTCCACGTAATGTTAAAGTTAAGGTAGCGAAAGCTTTTGCGCTCTCCTCACGATACTTTTTATCATCGAGAAAACGAGATATGGAACGAGGTTGGTCATGGTTGTTCATGTAATTGGCAACCCAATAATTATTGTTTTGCATATCTGTTTGCCAACGATAAATGATTGATTTGAAGTTTGGGATCGTCCAACGATATAATTTAGTAAAGTCGTATTTGCCTAGTGGACCACAATCTTGCAGTAGCAACTCAAAGGTAATCATCATATTAAGTTCATTTCGATCTTCACCAGCATACATTGCAC
This sequence comes from Holdemania sp., assembly GCA_031551965.1. Classification (GTDB taxonomy): domain Bacteria; phylum Bacillota_I; class Bacilli_A; order Erysipelotrichales; family Erysipelotrichaceae; genus CALVGQ01. The sequence continues at coordinate 49,447 of JAVBMW010000016.1, forward strand.
AAGCTTTTTCATCTGCAAGCATACCTTCACCAATCGTGATGAAATCATATTCTTTTGACACATCTGAAATCATTTCTTTGATGTATTCGTGAGATAAATCTAAATTACACATGTATTCTTTTGCGAACTGATATCCTTTTTTCTCGGGTTGAAAGCTAGGCAGTCCTTCTTTTTTTGCGATCGTGTTAATGACATCCATGCGAAATCCGGCAATTCCTTTAGCCAGCCAAAACTTCATTATCTTTGCGACTTCCTTGCGGACATTTTCGTTTTTCCAATTTAAATCACATTGATTTGAAGTAAATGTTGTCAGATAATAACCGTTTTCAACGAGTGGATCTTTTTGCCATGCACTACCACCAAAAATACTGATCCAGTTGTTTGGTTCATTTTTTGTATCAGATTTTTTGAAAAAATAATAATCACGATAAGGACTGTTTACATCACTAACTGCATTTAAAAACCAATCATGCTTATCGCTTGTGTGATTTGCCACAAGATCCATAATGATCCCTAAGCCTTTTTCTTTTGCCTTAAAAAGAAGTTCATCAAAATCCTTCATTGTCCCAAATTCGGGATTGATCGAATAGTAATCACTGATATCATAACCATAATCTGTATTTGGGCTCGCATAAACAGGGGATAGCCAAATTAAATCAACGCCTAACGAAGCAATATAATCGAGTTTAGATATAATTCCTTGAATATCGCCAATCCCATCATTATTTGAATCTTTAAATGAACATGGCCAAATTTGATAAACAACTTTATTCTTGTATTCCATAAGGTAGTTCCTTTCGTTTTGATATATTAATTTTACCATCTATTGCAAAACAAGAAAATGATAAATGAAAATCGCATTTATCATTCTAAAACCTTAGAGTCTTAGAACCCGATTCTGTTTCTTGCCAGATCGGTAAGATGTACACTTTGTTTTATCTTTCCTCATCAAGGTGGTACGATAAAACAAGCTGTTGTAATCCTTTTTTTGTTACTCCATTTCCAATGAAGTTCATCCCTACCCCCAACCGGTTATCTTCTAGTAACTGCATCAAAGTGTACGGTTCATTGTTTAATGGTTAAAGCTGTTAATCTACAAATCTCACCCCTCTTCTACAATCACATAACTTGCAGCTAAATGACTGCTTAACCCTTTAGACTTACTTGTCAGCAATTGTGGTACTACTAATATTTATGATCATTACAACAGTAAATAAACTTAAATATTAGCCTTGACTTTTAGAAAATTATTTGAATACTATTCAAGTAAATCATCAATAGTAATCCATAATTTAGAGAGCATCGAGAACTTTTCCATATAAAAAAAAACATTTCCGTAAGAAATGAATTTAAATGGCTGGGGCACCTGGATTCGAACCAGGGCAATGTCAGATTCAGAGTCTGATGCCTTACCGCTTGGCGATGCCCCAAGTATACTTGCAATAACTATTATAGCTCTTAATCTTAAAACCTTCTACAAATTTATTTAAAAAAATGCTTTTCAACTTGATAACTCTTTTCATGCTTTATAGTTAATTTGTAATTCAACGTTATCATTAGGAACTTCTCAACATCTTCTCAAGAAATAGAAAACGCCCTTTGATAGGCGTTTTAATTACTATTGGAGCAGATGAAGGGAATCGAACCCTCGTGTCGACCTTGGCAAGGTCGCGTTCTACCATTGAACTACATCTGCATTAGTGGTGCCGACTATAGGAATTGAACCCACAACCTACTGATTACAAATCAGTTGCTCTACCAATTGAGCTAAGTCGGCTTCGCTTAACTATAATACCAAGAATATTTATTATTTTCAATATGTTAATGACAAAAAGTTAAAAGAAAAAATGTTTGTTTTCAAAGAAAGAATAATAAAAAAACTACTTGAAATATATTTATTATTTTCAATATGTTAATGACAAAAAGTTAAAAGAAAAAATGTTTGTTTTCAAAGAAAGAATAATAAAAAAACTACTTGAAATATTTTCAATTAGAAGTATAATTGGATTAAACAAACGTTACTGACACACAAAACTTATCAAAAAAGATTGTTGATCAGACAATGTTTTCGTTATGCGAAAGTGGTGAAATTATGGATATTGCAGATAAACTAAGAATTTTAGCTGATAGTGCAAAATATGATGTTTCTTGTAGCTCAAGTGGAAGTAATCGTAAAAATACAAAAGATGGCATTGGAAATGCTCAACTGTGTGGCATTTGTCATAGTTTTGCAGCAGATGGACGTTGTATTTCTCTTTTGAAGATATTGATGAGTAATGCCTGTATTTATGATTGCAAATATTGTATCAATCGATGTTCAAATCAAATTGAAAGAGCTTCGTTCACACCTAATGAAATAGCAGAGCTAACAATCAATTTTTATAAAAGAAATTATATTGAAGGATTATTTTTAAGTTCTGGTATTATTAAAAACCCAGATCATACGATGATGTTGTTGTGTGAAGCAATCAGTTTGCTTAGAAATAAATATCGTTTTAATGGATATATTCATGCGAAGACAATACCTGGAGCGAGTCAGGATATGATCAATAAATTAGGTCGTTTAGTTGACCGAATGAGTATTAATATTGAACTTCCTTCCAGTCAAAGTTTGAAATTGTTGGCTCCAAACAAAGAAAAAGATTTGATTATTGAGCCAATGAAATATATGACTAAAACGATTCGTGAAGATAAAAAATTTGTAAGGGCTGGACAAACGACCCAACTTATCATTGGAGCAACTCCAGACAGCGATTATAAAATTATGGCTTTAGCAGAAAATATGTATGATCGTTTGAGCATGAAAAGAGTATACTATTCTGCCTATGTTCCGCTCAATCAAGATACTTTGTTGCCGGCAATCAAAGATCCACCGCTATTAAGAGAAAATCGATTGTATCAAGCAGATTGGTTATTGCGATTTTATGGATTTAAAGTTGAAGACTTGTTAAACGAAGATCAACAAAACTTCAATACCTTGCTTGATCCGAAAGCAGACTGGGCAATACGTAACTTAGATCAGTTTCCTATTGAAATTAATAAAGCTGATTACAATACTTTGTTGAAAATTCCAGGGGTAGGAGTATTGTCAGCTAAGAAAATTGTTACTGCAAGGAAATATCATAAGTTAACATTTGAGAGCCTTAAAAAAATGAATGTAGTTCTAAAAAGGGCAAAATACTTTATTACTTGTGATGGTAAATACTTTTCAAACAGTAATTTCTTTAATACAGATGTCATCAGCGGGGCTTTGATTTATGATGAAAGAAAATTGATAGTAGGTTCTAACAATGAACAGCTTAGTTTATTTGAACCGACAACACAGGATAAGATCGAATGCATAACTGGACAATTGTAGATTACATTTATATATATGATGGGACAATCGATGGTTTACTAACGATTGTCTATGATTGCATGAAAAAAAAACAGGTACCAAGATTTGTATATATTGAAAAGGATTACATACCTAATTTGATTGATCAAGTTTTGTTTATACAAAGTGATGTAATCAAAGCAAATAAAATGATTGATGCCATTCGATATAAAGTTTCAGAAATGACTTTGTATTATGTGTATGTAGTATTCTTATCTGGCAAAATAGAAAAATCTAATTTTATTGTCAGGTATTTAATTTATGCATTCAAATATGGTAAGAACATAAATTATATGAAAAGCTTGGATTGTATAATTGATCTGCATCATTATCATCGTCAAGTGAAGGGAGAGGCACATTTATTGTCGGGCTTCTTACGTTTTAAAGAGTTATCGAATCATGTGCTCTATGCCAAAATCGAACCAGATAATGATGTTTTGCACTTATTGGCTGATCATTTTGAAGAACGGCTAAAAAATGAAATTTGGATGATTCATGATGCAAAGCGTTCTAAAATCGCATTGTATAATCGTAAAGAATACGTCATTGTTGATGCGGATAATTTAGATTTATCTGCCTTTGAAACTACTGAAGATGAGTATATGAAACTATGGAAGCAATATTTTAAGAATATCAGTATTAAAGAAAGAGAAAATAAACGTTGTCAAATGCATTTTATGCCAAAGAAATATTGGAAGAATATGCTTGAAACAGAAAGTTGAGATTGAAAATGAAAAAAAGAGTATTTACTCAATTAGAAGCAAGGAATGGACTAATTAGTGGAATTGATCTATTAGCGAATACGATCAAAGGGACACTAGGACCAAAGGGCAGAAATGTGGTGATCGCAAACGAATACATTGGTCCCTACATAACTAATGATGGTGCGACGATTGCCAGAGAGTTTGAAGTTGAGGATGCGCTACAAAATGTTGGTGTAGAGCTATTAAAGGAAGTAGCTTTAAAGACAAATGATTTGGCAGGAGATGGAACAACTACAGCGACTTTGTTGGCACAAAAAATGATCCATGAAGGATTGGAATATATCAACAATGGATATAACCCAATTTTGATCAAAGAAGGAATTGCCAAGTCAATAGATTTTTGTGTTGCTTATCTTGAACGATCTAGAATAAATATTGTAGACAATCATCAAATCGTTGAGGTTGCGACAATTTCATCAGGGGTTACCGATATTGGTGAAATTATTGGCGACGCATTTAAACAGATCGGCAATGATGCATTAATCACTATAGAAGAATCTAAAAGTTCCAAAACGAGCTTAGAGATTGTTAAAGGATATCAGATTGATGAAGGATATTGCTCAGCTTATATGGCCAATGATAAATCTAAAATGATTACTGAATATAAGGATCCCTATTTTTTAATTACAGACCAGAAAATCATTGAGCTGTCACAAATCGTTTCAATACTAAATCAGCTAATAGAAATAGAAGGAAATTTAGTGCTTATTGCTGATTCTATAAGCGAGGAAGTTTTATCAACATTAGTCATCAATAACATGCAGAGTATTTTAAATGTCGTAGCAGTTAAAGCGCCATCCAGCCATGAATCCAAGAAAGAGATATTAGAAGACCTGGCGATTATAACGGGTACTAGAGTGCTCGGGAATGCGATTAGTGGACCTCTTGAAAAAATAATGATTAAAGATTTAGGTAGATCAGCATCTGTCAAGGTTACAAAAAATGAAACGATTATCATGGATGGCAAAGCCAATAATGAAGAATTAAGTTTAAAAATCGAACAAATGAAATACTTGATGAATCAAGATATTATTGATTTTGAAAGGAATCGTATTCAAAATAGGTTAGCGAAACTTTCGCAATCTGCAGCAGTAATAAAAGTTGGTGCTGTTACTGAACTTGAGTTAAAAGAAAAAAAGATGAAAATCGAAGATGCATTATGTGCTACAAAGGTTGCGATCAAGGAAGGTATATTACCTGGTTCTGGAAAAGCTTTTTTGAATACTGCAAAAGCTTTAAGCAAATATATGAGTGATGAAAGCGAAGAAGATACGATTGGACGTATGATCATTTTAAAGACATTAAAAGAGCCGGTATTGCAGTTATTAAGAAATGCAGGAATAAAGGATATTGAACTAATTTTTAATCAAATTGAATCTTCTGCACCAACATGTGGATATGATATCAGAAAGTCATGCATAGTTGATCTAGTCGAAACCGGGATCATTGATCCATTTATGGTTGAAAAGGTAGCACTTGAATCAGCAGCTAGTATTGCATCGCTAATATTGACTACAGATAGTGTGCTAGTAGACATCTCAATGGATAGCATTATAAAAAAAGGACTCAATGATCAACTGATACAAGACAACACAAACGGAACTTTCTAAATGATAGTAAACCAGAATTATGTTATATTAATATCATAAGTAAGTAAATTCGCAAAAAAGAAAGGAACGATTATGCTAAGTTATTTAAAAGGAGATCTTTTATCAAGTCCTGCTCAAGTTCAGGTAAATACCGTGAATACAGTTGGCGTAATGGGAAAAGGTATTGCTTTACAGTTTAAAAATAAGTATCCTAAGATGTTTTTGGATTATCAACAAGCATGTAACGAGAATAAATTTGATGTTGGAAACTTGTTTTTATGGAAATCAGAAATGAAGTGGATTTTAATGTTTCCAACAAAAAAGAGTGGAAAAATCCTTCTAAAATTGAATATGTTGAAGAAGGTTTAAAAAAATTTGTGATTAATTATGATAAATTAGGAATTGAATCAATTGCTTTTCCAAAGCTTGGTTGCGGAAATGGAAAGTTGGATTGGAAAGATGTAAAGCCTTTAATGGAAAAATATTTAAAACCATTACCTATAACGGTTTATATTTATGTAGATGGTTATACAGAAATGTTTCCACAGAAAAAGGAAGGTTTGAACTGCCAAGAACATTCAAAATTTAAAAATTTAAATTTTGATGCGCTTAAAAAGGATATTAAAGAAACACTGACTTATAATAATAACATTTTATACTCAGATGGTTTGCTGAAGCATATAGAATGGAATGATAACAGAATAGTCATTCAAAATGGAAATACAATTGAAATTGAAGAAAGCCAGTTATGCGATTTTTGGGATTATATTAAAAATGTGGGTGTAATAGAAGTAAAGAAAATACCAGAAATGTTTTCTGAATTTTCTACAGTTATGTTACAAGTGTTTGAAAGATTACATTATATTCAACCTGTTTTAATTGCTAAAAATGAAGAGTATTTAAACGAGGGTGCTGGTTATCAATGTGTGGTGGCATCATGACTTATAGAGAAATAATTGATGCACAAATGTCTGAACTACCAGAATCAATGAGCTGGTGGCCGAATTATTTTTATCATTTCACAAATATTGAAAATGCTATAGGAATTATTAGTAGAGACTGGATATATAGTAGACAAGATGCTGTTGTTTTAGATGTTATGAAAACGGATAATGCTAGTCAATCAGTTATGTCTGAAACATCTGGTTTAATAAAGAAATATGCTCGCCTTTATTTTAGACCTTTAACACCTACTCAATATAATAATGAAGGTTATAAACCTGTACATACTAGAAGGTATCGTGATGCTAATTGTGCATTTCCGGTATTCTTTGTTTTGGATGCAGAAAGTATTTTGAATCAAAAAGACACTCAATTTTCTCCAGTTAGTTGTGCTGGGAAACAAATTCTTAATTTATTTTCGGGAGAGGATTCATATGCTAAATTGCCTTTTAAGAAAATATATAATGTTGGGCCAATACAAAATATTGATAGAGAAGACATAGTAAGGCATAGACAAGCAGAGGTTTTAAATGAATTTGGGTTTTCTTTGCATAATTCTTTAAAAAGTATTGTATGTCGTAGCATTGCGGAAAAGCAAACATTATTGTATTTATTAAATAAGTTTCACCCAAATAAATTCGAGCAATATCGAAGTTTAATTAAATTTTCTCCTGAGCAAAATTTATTTTTCAATAATGGAGTTTTTATAAAAAATATTGTATATTTCGATGGAAAAATTACAGTAGTTTTAAATGAAATACGAAAGCGGATCAAAAAACAAGAAAGCATTGGAAATGATTTTATAGTTGAAACCACCTTAGAATACATTGATGAATTAGGAAACTATGTGGGATATGAACATTTCATAAAATCTTTTAATTATGCGAATACCCAATATGGATTTTATAATCTCTCAAAACCGGATAATGCTATTTATGTTATCGTAGAAATACGTTTTGACAACAATCTTATGTACAATAATTTGCTAAACTTAAGTGATGAAATTGTAATTTAATATTAAAGAAAAGTCTATTAGAAAAGCTCATCACTTATATTCAACTGTTTTGTTTCTATTATCTACTTTAGATGGAACTTATTCTAATGTAGATTTTTTCTATTGTTGCCTTAGAGTATATTCTATGAATTTAAACTAATACTAAAGATAGTTAAAGTTGAAATATAAAAACTATAGGTTGATAATATTAAAGGAAGGAGTGATTTATTTTGAAGAAATATTTTCTGTTTCTCATTGTTTTATCTTGTTTAGTTGGATGCTCAGTAAAGAAGCAAGAAGATGAAGTAGAAGTGATCAGTTTGCCAGAGAATACTGAAGAAACTAGTTCTAACAAAATTGAAGAAGTTTTATCCAAATTAACGATATCCCAAAAAGTAGGTCAATTATTTTTTGTTTGTTTAGAAGGCGATGAAGTGAATCAATCGATCCTCGATTTTTTAAATGATACAGAAGTTGGAAATATAATTTTATTCAAAAAGAACATTACTTCTAAAGATCAACTAGTACAGTTTAATCAAACTTTAAGTAAAAAAATAGTAGAAAATACAACTGTCTATCCATTTATTTCAATTGATCAAGAAGGCGGCGATGTTACACGAATCCAAAAAGAAGCGGTGATTTATCCGTCGAATATGGCAGTGAGTGCAGCTCAGGCAACTTCTTATCCTGAATCAATGGGTGAAAGTATGGCTAAAGAGCTGACATCACTCGGAATTAATTTCAATTTTGCACCAGTGGTGGACGTGAATAGTAATCCGGATAACCCAGTAATCAAAAATCGTTCCTACTCTGACGATCCTTATGTAGTCGCTCAATATGCATTAGGCATGATCGAAGGATTACAACGAGGTGGGGTTTTAAGTAGTGTTAAACATTTTCCAGGGCATGGTAATACACAAACAGATTCTCATTTTGGTCTTCCAGTAATAGATAAAAGTTTAGATGAATTGAAACAAATGGAATTGATCCCTTTTCAAAAAGCAATTGATTTTGGAGTTGATGCGGTTATGATGGCGCATATCCTTTTCCCGCAAATTGAACAAAATGAAATTCCTGCAACATTATCAAAAACAATTATTCAAGACTTATTACGTAAAGAAATGGGATTTGATGGTATTGTTATTACTGATAGTATGAGAATGGATGCGATTTCAAAATTCTTTGGTGAAGCTGAAGGATCCATTCAAGCAATCAATGCAGGGGTAGACATGGTGATCTTAGGCACTGGTAAAATTAGTGAAGATAATCTAGTTGTTCAAAAAGAAGCAATTTTAGCAGTAAGAAAAGCTGTAGAAGATGGAACGATTTCTGAAGATGTATTAGACGAACATGTAAGAAGAATATTAATTGAAAAAGAAAAATTAGGCTTGTTGGATCAAGCCACAACGGGTGAGTTTACTGTTTATCAAACTTCTCAAGAAAAAGCAGAAATGATCAGTCGAAAAAGTATTACATTAATGAAAGATGAAATTTCATTGCCTTTTGATTTAACTAAAAAGATTTTATTTATATCGACGAAAACGGGTATGCTTTTAGATGAAGAAGCTACAAGCCTCAGTGATGAAAATACCTTTGCATATTTAGGAGCTAAAGTCTTTGGTCAAGACTATAAGATAATTGATGGAAACCCAAATACAAAACAATCAAATGAGATATTAACGATTGTAGATAATTATGATTTAGTGGTGATTGCGAGTGGAAACAGTACAACTAATGCGAATCAAAAGAATTTAATTGAAAAAATAACGGAAAAAAAAGATGTGATCTTAATATTATTGAATATTCCTTATGATGCTCGTTCATTTCCAAATGCTAAAACAATTATTTGTGGATATGAATATACGCCATTATCAGTGAAAAGTATACTTGATAGTTTAAAAACCGGAGTTTTTTATGGAGTCTTACCTGTTAGGGTGGATGGATTTAGTAAAGATTAGTATTGAAATTGTGAAAAGAAAAACGTATAATGTTTTCAGCGAAGGTCCTTTAAATTATTCCGAGAGAATAATAAGGCAGAAAACCTGAAGATTTTAATTAGGTATTCAAGGCCCTTTATGGGCTTTTTTTGTGGGGCTTAGCTGGAAAAGGGGATTATTGCAATGTCAGAGAAAAAAGATTTGATTTTAGATGTTAACGACAAACCAGATTTTGGTACATGGATTTTCTTGAGTTTTCAACATGTTTTCGCAATGTTTGGAGCTACAATTTTAGTTCCGATTCTTACAGGTTTTCCTATTTCGGTTGCCTTATTTGCATCAGGGCTTGGAACAGTGATTTATTCATTTATCACTAAATTCAAAGTTCCAGTTTATTTAGGTTCTTCATTTGCCTATATATCTGCAGTTATTATTGCAGTGCAAGCGATGGGTGGAGATGTAAGTGCCTCTCAAACAGGATTGATTTTAGTAGGGCTTATTTATGCTGGAGTTGCGATCATAATTAATTTTATTGGGACAAAATGGATTGATCGTATGCTTCCACCAATCGTAATTGGACCAATGATTGCGGTTATCGGGCTTGGTCTTGCAGGTTCTGCAATATCAAATGCAGGTTTTGTAGTTGGTGGCGATTGGAAAATGATGTTGGTCGCTATGTTTACATTTATATTGACAGCACTTGTATCAACAAAGGCAAAAGGTTTCTTTAAAATAATCCCATTCCTATGTGGAATTTTAGGAGGTTATTTATTTGCGTTAAGTTTAAATCTTGTTGATTTTTCCGGTGTGATCAATGTTTGGAACAATGCACCATTACATGGTATTATAGGTTTACCGGAGTTTATGTTTCCTTTTGCAGTACCAGGATTTGGACAATACAGTTTGTATTTTGGACCTGAAACGTTCGCTATTTTACCAGTGGCACTAGTAACGATTTCTGAGCATATTGGAGATCATTCAGTGTTAAGTAAAATTTGCGGTAGGGATTTTCTAAAAGATCCAGGTCTAAGCAAAACATTAATGGGTGATGGAATTGCAACATCTGTCTCAGCATTACTTGGTGGACCAGCTAATACAACTTACGGTGAAAATACAGGTGTTATTGGAATGACTCGTGTTGCATCCGTTTGGGTAACAGTCGGAGCTGCATGTATCGCAATGATTCTTTCTTGTATACCACTGTTCTCTGCAATATTATCAACTATTCCAAGCTGTGTGCTTGGGGGAATGTCAATTTTATTGTATGGGGTTATTGCCTCTAATGGTCTTCGTGTATTGATCGATAATCAAGTTGATTTTTCAAAACAACGTAACTTGATCGTTGCATCAGCGATGCTTGTAATTGGATTAGGCGGTGCCGTATTACCACTTGGAAATCTAGTTACTTTATCAGGAACTGCTTTATCAGCCACAGTTGGAATTATCTTAAACTTGATTTTACCAGAATAATATTACAGAATTCTAAGGACCAGCAATGGTCCTTTTATGATATGATTATTGGGGGATGATGTTGTGTTAGAATTACCTGAATTAATAATCATGACAAGGCAATTAAATGATTTGATTATCAATAAAAAAATTGTTGGTGTTGTTGTGAATCAAACAAAGAATAAGTTAGCGTTGGATTTTGATGATTCAAAAGAATATATGACTAAACTATTGAACGAATCAGTAAAAAAATGTGTTTGTTACGGAAGTTTTCTTGCAATTGAAACTGGAAATGTTGAAGTCATAATTCGCGAAGCATTAGAAGTCTCTTATCGCACAGATAAATATTTAATACCACCAAAACATCAGTTGCTTTTGAAGTTTCATGATCATACAAATTTGAGTTTTGTGATATCAGATACGGGGTTTCTAGCTTGTGCTAAAAGAAAAGATTTAAGAAAACTTGTGAAATATGATTGTGGAATAGATATTTTATCAAAAGAATTTACCTATTCAGAGTTTAAAAGAATTTTAACAATGAATAAGAATTGTATTACAGTTAAAGATTTTTTATTAGAAAATAAAAGCTTTTTCGGAATTGGTACTGGCGTGTGCCAAGATGTTCTGTATAATGCGCAGCTTCATCCAGAATCGATATTAGAATATCTTAATGAAGACAATCGTGTTTTATTTTTTAATTCAATAAAATTTACACTAAAACAAATGATCGATGAACAAGGAAGAGATACTGAAGTCAATGTGTTTGGTGAAAGAGGTGGTTATCCTACACTGATGTCAGAAAAAAGTTTTCGTCAGCCTTGTTATCATTGTGGAGTTCCCATAACTAAAATTTCTCATGTTGGAAGTGAAGATTATGTGTGTTTATATTGTCAAAAATTAATTGTAGACAAAAAAAATAAAGTTAAGATTTTTTAGCTTTATTTTTTATAATAAACATTACAAAACTTATCGAAGCTAAAATGATACTAATCGTTTTCAATGTTTGAAAAGTTTTAATTTTATTATCTACTTCGGATAAAGACTGATCAATATCCTGGCTTGCTAATTTGTCATTTTCGATGCTTGATCGTGCGATAACTTTAAATGAATCGGAATCAATAAGCGATAACTGCTTACTAAACAAAGTTCTTGAAGAACTCTGCTCAACTGTCAGATCACTACTTGTTTCTACTACAGTGGAACGAGGTAAAGATATATTCATTGTTATAGTACTTTCATTGATGGAATCAACTATTTTTGTTTCTAAGTTTTTAGGTAGTGTTGATATCGTACTGGTTTGAATGATTTTATCAAAATCTGATTTGATTTCAAAGACAAACAATTGTTCATAACTTTCAGCCTCACTATAAAGAGAAATTTCACTGAAAAAGCTGATTTCAGGATCGGTAAGCCAATTTTCGATTTGTGTATATGCTTCTGAATAATTTTTGTTTTTCTTTTTTAGTGACAAATTAAATTCTAAAGTGGAATCATTCATAGATTTACGATACTCAAATCCATTTGTTTCATAGGATTTTGCAGTTGTATCAAAAAACTGAATAATTTGAATTTTTTCGTTTTCGCTTAAATTTTTGGTGTCAAAATCGATTTGATATTCAAGAACTGAAGTAAAATCTGGTTCTACTTTTACAGAAATATTTACACTTGCACAACCAGTCAGAAACATCATTAAAACAAGAACCAAAAATAATTTAATTGATTTATTCATTGTTTCCCTCCTTGAACTGAACTACAAGTGGATTGGATTTTCGAATCGTACCATTTGGAAATAATGCAGTTACTACAAATGTTTTTTTGCCTTCATCAAATTCATCCTGCAACCAATGAATGTATTCAGTACCTTGAAAAGAGTATGTTCCAACATAAGCATAACAATCTTGATTTGATTTGACTGTTTTGATTGGATATATATAATAGTTATTTTCATCATAGCCAATAAGAGTATAGGTTACATCAAGATTTGGATAAGCATTATTCCAAGTGATTTTAAAATTGTCAAAACGAAGTTCACCAGTTGAACTCTGATAGGATCGTACTTGTTTCTCAATTTCTAAGTTGATCGCAACATAATCTGCAGGGAAATAAGAATATTGATTCGAGTTAATGAATTCATAATAATATTCTTGAAGCCCATCAATTTCATATGCCAAAGGGATCATCATATTTTCTTGGGGAATAGCATTATAAGATTCATTAAAATTACGATCTATTTTCTGAACCAACGCTTTTTCAATATCGATATAGTTGACGACATTTTTAGCGTTTGCTGAACCCATTAGTTGTACATAATCATCGGCAGCGATCTCAATCAAATACCAATGATGATTTTTTATATAATAAGTTTCGTCATTAAGCTCATTATCTAAAATTGCTTGGCTAGATAATCCACGTAGTTGTGCATATTTTTGATAACCCTCTTTATTATTAAACATGTAAGTAAAAGTATAGTGATGTCCATATTCATGACTCAACGTATTTGCCATACTTTTAACGGATGTGTTTGTATCTCCGTCATAAAGAGTAATAATTCCGATATCCTGAGGATAAAGTATTTTTGCATTCGGGTTTAAAGCAGGGAAATCGAAGTAAAATTCAAAATTTTTGGATTCTCGAATATGAGTTCCTAATGCAGTTGGACTTGAATTGCCATAAACCCATATTTGATATAAAGAATTAATTTCATCTCCATGCTTATTTTTTAATAATTCATCATACAATTCAAGTAATTTTTCTTCATTCCATTGTTTAGTAGTACTGATCATATCAATTCCAAGTTCAGTTTCAACTCGAAATAAGATTTCTTCATTTGTATTATCTGATTGTGCATAGGCATCCAAAGCAGCTTTGTTGATAGTTGGGTTCATATTTAAGTTATTAAGAGTTTTATCAATATTAGATTGAGAAACAATCTGACCCTCTTTTCGCTGATTTATGATCTTCACTTGATTATCAAAATAGAAGAAACAAAACACAAAGAAAAGAACTAAAATTATATTTAACAATTTAATGTAGTTATTAAATATCTTCATTTTTGAACCCTCACATTGATGACATAATACCATAATTTTATGATCACTGCCAGTTTAGTGTACGCGAAAAGTGTTTGAAGTAAACCCAAATTTAAAAAAAGCATAGGAAAATCCTAAGCTTTGTATGTAATGGAACCACCTTTTATGGTAAGAAGTGGTGAAACATCTTTGATTTGAGAAGTAGCAAGTTCAAATAGATCTTCATCTAATAAAATTAAATCAGCATATTGACCTACTTCGAGAACACCTTTGTCATTTTCTTCAAAACTACAATATGCTGATCCAACAGTGTAGTCATATATTGCCGTTTGTACATCAATGCACTCTTGAGGCACAAATGGCTCAGTTTGGTTCAAATCACTTCTAGTAATAGCGCAATACATTGAAGCGAATGGGTTTAAATCTTCAACTGGAGCATCGGTACCATAGCTTACATGTAAATGAAGGTTTTCCATTGTTTTGAATGCATAAGAAGTGCTTGCCAGCTTTTCTCCAACTCGATCACAAACGATGTGTTTGTCGTAATGTAAGAAAATCGGTTGTACTAAAGCTAATACATCCATATCTTGAAATCTTTTTAAGAGTGGTAGATCGGTGATTTGACAATGAACGATTCCGTGACGAAGGGTGTTTCCATCCGCTTGATTAAACACCTTTTGATAACTATCAAGAACTTGTTCAATTGCTCCGTCACCGATCGCATGAACGACAACTTGGAAATTGTGTTCTTGAGCTCGTTTTACAAGTTCATCACTTTGTGCCTGTGTTAAAGTCCTGATTCCAATTTCATTTGGATCATCATAATACGGATTTCTCATTAAAGCAGTACGAGCACCTAAAGAACCATCAACGAAAAGTTTTAGCGGACCGATTTTGAAATTAGAATTACCTTGACCAAAAGTATAGCCTTGGTTTAAAAAGTAATCAAATGATTCAATTTCCGTAAAACAACATTGCAAATTAACACGAACTGGTAGTAGTCCATCCTCTGCAAGTTCACGATATGCTTGAATTACCATCTCATAATTTGGATTGCTACTTGAGACATCGTTGGTTTGAACAGAAGTAAGACCTTTGCTTGCGGCATATCCAGCAGCAGTTAAAATAGTCTTTTTAATGTCTTCTAAGGTTTCTGGTTTTTGAAGCTTAGTTAAATAAACGCTAGCGTTTTCTCTAAATATTCCAGTAGGGTAGCCATTTTCTTCACGGTCGATTTGACCACCTTCGACTTCAGGAGTATTTTCATCGATACCTGCAAGTTGAAGTGTTAAGCTGTTACATACCATAATATGACCACAAGCTCTGCGGAATACAATTGGATGAGTCGTTGATATCATATCAAGATCATGGCGAGTTGGTAAACGGTGTTCATCTGTAAAGTAATCTTGGTTCCAACCCATTCCCCCAATAAATTGCCCATCTTCTGGTTTATGAGTATCAATAAAATGCTTTCCTCGCCCAATAAGTTCTTGGATCGAAGTTACGCCATACAATACAACGTTTTGCAATAGCTGACCAACCATCAATAAATGCTGATGGGAATCATTTAAACCAGGAATGATCAAATGATTGTCGGCATCAATGCAGTTAGTGGATGGTTCTTTAAGTTTTAAAATTTCTTCATTTGTACCCACAGAATCAATGAGTCCATTTTTTAAGGCTATCGCTTCTGAAAAGGAACCATCTTTTCTTAATATTTTTGCGTTATATATAATCATATCCATATTGTTCACTAGTCCTTTTTTGTAAGATTTTTAATTATGAAATAAACAGGTACAGATGCTAAAGTTACAACGATACCAATCATAGAAGTATTGAAATCGGTAATTAGTGTATTGATAAGTAATGCTAAATTAGTTAGGATCGCAAGAATCGGTGTTACTGGATAGAACCAAACTTTGTAAGGGCGAGGCATATCAGGGTATTGTTTTCTAAACATAAACACAGAGATAAACAATAAGATAGAGAAAATAATTCCTGAGAATACTACAAGGTTTGTCATTTGATCTAAATTTCTTGCGAATACTAATGCGATAGAAATAATTCCGGTCAAAATGATTGCGTTACCTGGTGTGTTGTATTTTGGATGAACTTTTGCGAAAGGTGCAAAAAACATTTTGTTTTCACTTAGCGCAAAAATTGAACGAGGAAATACCATTGCACAACCATTAGTTGCCCCAAATACTGCAATAAACATTGTCAGTCCAACTAAAATCATACCCGTATCACCTAATAACTGTTGAGCAACAACAGTACCCAAATAGTAATTTCCTGCAGCGAATTGAGCAGTGATTTGTTCTAAACTTAAAACACGGTAAATCGCAAAGTTAAAGATTACATATACAGACATGACAACTACGATTGCTAAAATAATAGCCCATGGCAAATTGCGTCCTGGATTTTTGATTTCACCCGCAATCGTATTTAAGTTTTTCCATCCTTCATAAGCCCAGAAAGTAGCGACAACTCCTAATGCAACCATGCTTAATAAATCGGAAATACTTGGGTTTGAAACAGGCATCAATGACAAATCAACATTTTGGGTACCCATCGTGATACCTAAAACAATAATCAAAACGATGGGAATAAATTTTGCGATCGTAAAGATGTTTTGCACAAGTTTACCAAAGCGAATGCCAAGATAATTAATTGC
The DNA here is from genome assembly GCA_031551965.1 of Holdemania sp. Taxonomy (GTDB): domain Bacteria; phylum Bacillota_I; class Bacilli_A; order Erysipelotrichales; family Erysipelotrichaceae; genus CALVGQ01. The sequence continues at coordinate 66,201 of JAVBMW010000016.1, forward strand.
GCTTAATAATATGATGATTACTGAAGCAACAAGTTTCATCTGTAAATCATTCATACCAGCACCACCAGTTAAAACACTGATAAAGTTATTCATAATAAGAGGTAATGCTAAAGATAATGCAGCAAGTGAACCACATGCCCCTAAAATATATCCTGTAAAACTGCTGGCAAAGGCAACAAGATCACCATAGGCTCTCTTTATATAAACATAAGATCCTCCAGTTTCAGGCATAGCTGCACCCAATTCTGCATAACAAAGTCCTGAAATCAAAGTGATCAATCCCCCAATGGCCCATACAGCCAAGGCAAGCCCTTGTGACATTCCTGAACGGATCAACACATATGATCCGATGTAGAAGATACCTGATCCAACCATGATCCCAGCTAGAATACTAAAACCATCAAATAGACCAAGTTCTCTTTTTAATTCTTGTTTACTCATATTTTTTCCTCCTGAGTTAGAGATAAAAAAGGATTGTATCTACCGATACAATCCTCATTGACATTGATGATTGTTCGATAGCTCCTCTGCTTATGCAGGAGTTTAATAAGTATTTCCTATTAAACCAACTATACAGTATACCTACTGTTAGTTTCGGCATCATTACCTTTCACTTTCATCATTGAATGTCTTCTAAGAAAGTTACTTATTGTTGATGCGCCTCTATCAATCTAAATTTTATCTACTCATCTAGTATATCAAATCGTGTTTAAATGTAAAGATTAATTAAATCTTTCTTGCGACAATTAGATAACGATGAATAGTTCCCTCGATTTTTCCATCTGTTTTAATGGTTTTTTGCATTTCAAGCAATTGATTAAAACATTGATCTACTGAAAAACCAGGAAATTCCCATTCAATTATATGGGCAAACCATACAAAGGCTCCTACATCATAAAACAGGATAGGTCGATAAGCTTCATCTGCATAGAGAATTTCAAATCCAGCTTTTTTAAAAGCTTCAGTTTGATCCTTTAGGTTTAAATGAGGATTTGATTTTTTCACCTCAGGGAGAACTTTTTGTACCAAATCATAATCATTGTCACCACCGACTTGTTCTGTTATAAAAAGTCCACCTTGCTTAAGAAGACGATGAAATTCAGTGGCATCAAAATCACCATGGCGATTAATGATGATATCAAACAAGCTATCCTCAAAAGGGATATCAGTCGGATCTATGCATTCTTTAAATCCTATACCCAAAGGACAAAGCAATGTTTGGCATAGTTTTACATTGTCAGGATAACCTTCAGTTGCGAAAGTGTTCTGATTTGGATGACGCAGAGAAAGCAAAAATTCAGCTCCACCAGTATCGTAATCCAATAGTTTCATACCGTCATTTAAATATGATTTTATGATCGATTCATAATCCCAGGGTAAATCTTGTTCTTCTTGGTAACGGTCATGGATATGAGAAAAGTCCCATCCGTGGATGTGTGCACAATCTTCTTCTTGCTTCCAAAGAGCTTTTAATTGTTCGTTATTCATAGATTCTCCTTCAAATGCACTAATATAGTAGTGTTATTTGCTTTCCTTCTTTTTTGATGATGCCATCTTCAATAAGGTTGTTGATCTCACGGCTCATTGCGCTACGATTAACGCTGAGATATTTGGCAAGGTCACTGTAAGATAAAGTAAGGGTGCATACTTTGCCATATTGAGTAGCACCGTTGAATTCAAAGTAAGCTAATAATTTTTCTCTTATACTTCTTTTTGTAAGAATGGCAGCACGATTGTTTAAAGTGGATATTTTATTGAACATCAGCTGGAACAAAACATCTTTAAATTCTTGCAGTGATTCATTTTGAATGGTGATTGATTTCAGTAAATTATAGTCAAACCAAAGAACCTGACATCTTTTCTTAGCGATGACAGTTAACTCATCTGTATTGGATGGATAAAAAACATCACCAAAAATATCGTTCTCTTTGAAACTATCAATGATACTGAAACTGCCATTCAAGTCATATTGAACAAGATCAGCTTCTCCAGAAATCAAGATAAAAATGTGGCTTCGATTCGGAATGTAGGTGGTGATAGTTTCTTCTTTTTTATAAATCCTGCTTTTTAAAGGAAGAGTAGTTGCCAACTCTTTTTGCATTTTTGTCAGCAAATAACGAATTTCCATTAAATCACCCCTTATATAAATTATAGTTAAAAAGTGTTGCAAATGCAACACAAAATAAGGGATATATCAAGTATCATTGTAAATGTAAGGATAATTAAGTCTATGAAAGTAATAAAACGAGATGGTCGAATCGTTGATTATGATGAGAAGAAAATTGCGCTTGCTATTGAAAAAGCGAATGATGAAGTAAGAGCGACGCAACGTATACCCACCAAAGAAATACAATCGATTATTGACTACATTGAAAGCCTGGATAAAAAAAGAATATTAGTGGAAGATATCCAGGATATCATTGAGGTTAAACTCATGGAACTGGGTTATTATGCTCTGGCTAAAAAATATATCGTTTATCGCCATAATCGCACGTTGGTCCGAAAGAAAAATACGACCGATGAATCGATTCTAGGACTTATAAAAAGTGGTAGTGGAAGTGGACTTCAACAAGTTGCCAAAGTGATCCGTAATCAACAGGCACTCATCGCAAAAGAAATATCAAAAGATCTTTCTTTAAGAGTACTGTTGCCAGAAAAAATCACAAGTGCCCACAATGAAGGAAAAATCTATTTCCATGATATGAATTATTTTTTACAACCCATGATCTATCAAAGCTGGATCGATACTAAAACATTACTGACAAAAGGATGTAAGATTCATGATACAGTACTGGATGCTCCTGCAACGTTTTTACAAGCTTGTAGTTTACTGGCACAATGTGTGATCGTGATCAGCGATTGTCAGATATCAACAGTAGGATTTAGTCTGAAGCATTTAGTTGGTTTCAGTGAAAAACTTCATTGTACATCTGATCAGATCATGGAAGGAACCAATTTGTTGGTCCAATTGATCAATACAGTGATCAATCCCTGCTTTAAAGAAAAAAAGGTACTTCTTTATCTTGAAGGTGATTTAAATCCCCTTTATAGGCAGTTGGATGATTGTGTTAAAGATTCAAAAATTCTGTTGGTCGAAAAAGAAAAAAGGCTGAAAAATACAGTGACAATCGAGGAAACAGTGAATGCTTATTATCCATTGTGGCATGATCGCGAGGGTAATTCAGTTGATCAAGGACGATTCAGTCAAGGAGTCGTGAGTTTGAACTGTGTTGGACTCGCTTTACATTGTGAAGGCGTGGAGAAGGAATTTTATAAACTACTTCAAAATACTTTGGACTTATGCTTTGAAAGCTTGCTTAGAAAACATTATGCCTTGATGTCGACAAAAACAGAAAGTGCTCCATTGATGTTTCATGAAGGAGCTCTGGCGAGTCTGGAACTTGATCAAACGATTGATAGTCTGCTTAAAAAGGATGACTGTCCGCTTGTATTGAGTGTTGTGGGGCTGGAAGAGGCATCGAAAGTGCTTAGCGTTGATCAAAGCAAGATTCTTAAAAAGGTTGTGGATTCTTGTATGATCCAGCGAATTGAAACGGGCTTAGGATTTATTGTAAGAAAAAATAGTGATATTGAACTTTCGAAGTTTCTTCGAAATATTGATATGAAAAAATTTGGCGTTATTGAATCGATTACCGATCACGATTACCAAATCAATTAAAAAAAGTCATAAACAAATGGGTGTTAACACTTAATAGGGAATCAAGTGAAATCCTTGAGCTGCCCCAGCAACCGTAATAGGGATGAAATCTTAATAAGCCACTGAACAATGTTTGGGAAGGCAAGAGAGTAAAGTGAACTAAAGTCGGTAGACCTACCCAATTGTGATGAAGAGTCGACAGTTCTGGAGGTGCTAATGATGGACTCAATTTTATTTACTCATGACGGTTAAGCAATTAACCCGTATTGCAATGATGGGATGTATCTTGCAAATTGTCTTTGGTATGTTTTCTGATATCTTATATTTGGAATGCATCACTTTGACTATCGTGCTTTTTGCACTAAGTTTTGACATCAAAGAAGCTTTTTTGGCAGCAATAGTTTTTGGAATTATGAATATGGCTCTAAAACAAGGTGTATCGGTCTGGTCAATGATGTATTGTGTGATCTATCCAACCTATACTCTTATTTTAGGATCAATTAAGAAAACTTGCCTGAAACATCTGTGGCTTACGGTGATTGTATGTGGTGTATTGTCGTTTTTGACGGGGCAATTATTAGAGATTCCTTTCTTGTTAGTGTCAAAGACAGTAACGATCTACTATATTTTGCTTGGGCTAAAAACTTCTTTGATTCAAGGAGTTGTTGCTTCGATTTCATGTGCGTTTTTGTTTAGACCGTTACATGAAATATTAATGAAAATAAATCACTAGGAGAAATATGAAAAGATTAATTAAATTATTGATGACTACAGTACTTGTGGTCAGTTTAAATGGCTGTACTCAGAAAAAAGAAGAACCAAACCAAAATGAACTTTCAAAAATCACGATCAGTTTCAAAATCGTTGATGTTAAAGAAGACAAAATTTTATTTGACGGTCCAGTGGAAGTATCCTCAGACTGCAAAACGCTGGCAGATGTCTTAAGTGCTGCACCAGAGCTTCAAGCGATCACTAAAGAAGGATCATATGGTCTTGCGCTAATTAGCTTAATGGGTGTCGAAGGTGATTGGGATAAGGGACCATGGTGGGTCTATGAATCTGAAAACAATGAAAGCTGTAAAAAAATGGGGTTTTGTGATGGAATCAGTAATTTACAAATTGCTGATAAGGATGAATTTTTATTTAAATTAACAAGTGAATTTTAGAAGGAGACATCAAGTATGAAAGTAGTTAAAAGAAATGGTAAAGTATCAGAATTCAATGAGCATAAAATTGAAAGTGCTATTGAAAAAGGGTTTCGAAGTGTAGGGAAAAATCCAAGTAAAGAAGAAATCAAAATGGTGTTAGATTTAGCGAAGAAAAAAATCGCTGTTTTTGCGCCAAAGATTGAAATTGAAAAGATTCAAGATTTAGTTGAAGAGTCATTTATTGAAAATGGATTTATTGAAGAATTCAAATCATTTAAAAATTATCGTAAACAAAGATCGATGGCTCGTGAAATGTTTGCATCACGTCAAGAAAAAATGATGAAAACATTAGAAAATTTTGGGATCAAAGATTCTTTGGAACAAGATGAAAAACGTGAAAATGCGAACATTAATGGAGATAGTGCAATGGGTACGATGCTTCATTATGGAAGTACTTTATCAAAAGCTTATACTGTTTCTTACTTGTTGGATCGTAAGGCGGCCCGTGCTCATGATGATGGAGATATTCATATTCATGATATGGATTTCTATCCAATGGGGACAACGACTTGTCTACAAATTCCACTTGATAAACTGTTTAAAGATGGATTTAATACAGGACATGGTTTTTTAAGAGAACCAAAATCGATTGCTTCTTATGCTGCACTTGCAGCTATTGCGATCCAATCTAATCAAAATGATCAACATGGGGGACAGTCCATTCCTTTGTTTGATTATTATCTGGCTCCAGGAGTACTTTGTACATTCAAGAAAAATTATTTGCTTGAAGTACATAATTTCGCTGATTATACCCAAGAAATCAGTGCTGAAAAAGTAAAAGAATTAGAAGAAAAAATAAATGCATTAAAAGATATTGAAGAAGTCAATTCTTTTGATAAATCGGATATGATTTTTCAAAAGGCTTTGAAAGCGACAGATAACGCAACGTATCAAGCCATGGAAGGATTTGTCCATAACTTAAATACCATGCATTCCAGAGCCGGAGCACAAGTACCATTCAGTTCAATTAATTTTGGAACTGATACGACTTTAACTGGTAGAATGGTATCTAAAAATTTATTGTTGGCAATGGAATCAGGGCTTGGAAATCATGAAACACCTATTTTTCCGATTTTGATTTTCAAGATCAAAGAAGGAATCAATTACAATCCAGAAGATCCAAACTATGATTTACTGAAATTAAGTATCCGAGTATCCGCAAAACGAATGTTCCCAAATTTCTCGTTTATTGATGCTCCGCATAATCTTCAGTATTATGATCCAAAACGTCCTGAAACGGAAATTGCTTATATGGGTTGCCGTACAAGGGTAATTGGAAACATTGATAAAAATAATGAAGTTGTTACAGGAAGAGGAAATTTATCTTTTACTTCCGTGAATTTAGTTCGTCTAGGTTTGAAACATGGAATCGCTTTAAATAAAGAAGTTGATTTAGAAGGTTTCTTTAATGAATTAGATGAAAAAATGGATATCGTGAAGATGCAATTGTTGGATCGATATAAAGTCCAATGTAACCGCAAAGTGAAAAATTTCCCGTTCCTTATGGCTCAGGGAAACTGGTTGAATTCTGAAAAACTTGATTTTAATGATACGCTTGAAAGCGTGTTGCACCATGGAACATTGACTGTTGGTTTTATAGGACTTGCAGAATGTTTGAAAGCACTCATTGGTGAGCATCATGGTGAATCGAAAGAAGCTCAAGAATTAGGGCTTAGGATCGTAGGTAAAATGAGAGAACGCTGTGATATGTATGCAGAAGAGACTAAATTAAACTTCTCATTGATTGCAACGCCTGCGGAAGGATTATCTGGACGTTTCACAAAGATAGACAAAGAAATGTTTGGTGAAATCAAAGGAGTCACAGACCGTGATTATTATACAAACTCATTCCATATTCCAGTTTATCAAAGTATCAGTATCTATGACAAAATAGCACTAGAAGCACCATATCATGCGTTGACTAATGCTGGCCATATTTCATACGTTGAGTTGGATGGCGATGCATCAAACAATTTAGAAGCGATGGAAAAAATCATTCATATGATGAAAGAAGCTGGAATTGGTTATGGCGCGATCAATCATCCACTAGACCGCGATCCAGTTTGTGGCTATAACGGAATAATCAATGATGTATGTCCTGGATGTGGAAGAACAGAAGAAGTCTATCCGTTCGAAAGAATCCGTCGTATCACGGGATATTTAGTTGGTACGCTAGATCGTTTCAATAACGCAAAACTTGCGGAGGTAAAAGACCGCGTCAAACATGGAAACAATTAAATGTTCTAGAGACCTTCAGTTCGATTCGATCGTTGATGGAACAGGACTTCGTTGTGTACTATGGACTCAAGGATGTCCACATTGTTGTATCGGTTGTCATAACCCCCAAACTCATGATCCAAACGCTGGATTTGAAGTTTCAGTTGAGTCCATTAAATCAGAATTAAAAAAACATTTCTATTTAAATGGTATCACTTTCTCCGGTGGAGAACCGATGGATCAACCTTCGCAATGCGCAGAAATTGCGAAATTCGCACACGAGATCGGGTTCGATGTCTGGTGTTTCACCGGATACTCATTTGAAACTTTAATCAATAAACAAGATTCTTCGGTTTTAGAATTTTTAAAGGAAATTGATGTTTTGGTTGATGGGCCTTTTATCTTATCCCAAAAATCGTTGGATGTTAAATTTAGAGGATCGACCAATCAACGGTTGATCGATGTAAAGAGTTCTTTAAAAAATAACTATGTTATTGAAGTGTTCTTATAAACAAACACGAAAATTTATGAAAAAGCCTGCCAAAGGCTTTTTTTATGTTCTCTAAAGCTTTATAATAATCTAGATAAAGGAGATCATATGCAAAAAGTAAATATGGAGTTGTGTCACTGGCTGAATGAACCAGAATATTATGTACTTACGGAAAATAAACTAATTTTGTCTACTACTCCGTTTACCGATCTATGGTCAAAAACCTTTTATGGAATGACTTGCAACAATGCACCGATCTTGTATTACAATTCAATTCAAGATGGAACTGTTTCGGTGAAGTGTACCTTTAAACATAAACAAAGATTTGATCAATCTGGGCTTGTGGTTTATATCACTGATGATTGTTGGTTCAAAGTCTGTGTTGAGTATAAAGATATTTCGACAAGTAGAATATCGACCGTGGTGACAATGAACGGATATTCGGATTGGTCCAGTATGAATATCAGCAGTGATATAGAAAGTATGGTATTTAGATTGCATCGAAGAGGCTATGATTTTAAAGTAGAAAACTCTTTTGATGGGAAACGTTTTAAACAAATGAGGATATTTCATTTAGATCCCCTTGGACAACAACTCAAAGTTGGTATCTATGGAGCGAGTCCTCTTGATTCAAGTTTTGATGTAACATTCAGCGATTTTAATTTTGATGAATGTAGATGGGAAGAATATAAAGGAGAAATGGAATTATGAATGTACAAGATCGTTTGATTCGCTATGCAAAGGTTCACACAGCTTCTGATCCAAAATCGAAAGTAACACCTAGTAGCAAGTGTCAGTGGGATCTGGCAAATTTGCTTGTGGAAGAAATGAAACAATTAGGAATTGATGATGCTCATGTAGATGAGTATTGCGTTGTCTATGGAACAATTAAGTCAAATACAGAAAAATCTGTTGATACAATTGGTTTTATTGCGCATATGGATACGAGCCCAGAATATAGTGGTGAAAATGTTAAACCTTGGATACTAAAAAATTATGATGGAAAAGACATTGATCTTGGAACTGTTACTTTAAAAGTGGAAGATTTTCCAGGAATGAGTAAATACATTGGTAAAGATTTGATTTGTACAGATGGAAGCACACTATTGGGTGCTGATGATAAAGCGGGTATTGCAGAAATCATGACAGTTGTTCAGTATCTGCATGATCACCCTGAAGTAAAACATGGAGATATTAAAATTGGTTTTACACCGGATGAAGAAATTGGTGAAGGAGCAGATCATTTTGATGTCGCAAAGTTTAATGCAAAATATGCATTTACTTTAGACGGAGGATCGCCTAAAGAATATTGTATAGAAACATTTAATGCTGCAACTGCAGTCATTGAAGTGGAAGGTGTTTCGATTCACCCAGGAACCGCAAAAAACATTATGATCAATGCGATCAATGTGGCGATGGATTTTCATGCATGTTTGCCTGTAGTGATGAGGCCAGAACATACAAGTGGATTTGAAGGTTTCAACCATATTCATGAGTTTGAAGGAACGACTGAAAAGGCAAAAATGGAATACATTATCCGCAATCATGACGCAAAAATCTTTCAGGAACAAATTGATTTATTTAAAACAATTGAGAAAATGATCAATCAAAAATATGGAAAAGATGTACTAAATGTTACAATTATTCCAAGCTATAGAAATATGAAAGAAATTTTAGTGAATACTCCTGAAATCACTCAAATCATGATCGATAGTATTCAAGCGTGCGGACTTGAGCCGGTTTCAGCTTCAGCTCGTGGTGGTACTGATGGATCGCGGTTAACTTTCATGGGACTACCTTGCCCTAATTTAGGAACAGGTTCAAGTAATCACCATGGACGTTTTGAAGTAGCGTGTATTCAAGATATGGAAACGATGGTCGAAATCATTTTAAATATTGTGAGAAGTGTTACGAATAAATAGAGAAGAGGGAATCTTATGATTTATACATGTACATTAAACCCGTCTTTAGACTATTACATGGAGTTTGATAAGTTGGAATTAGGGGTCATCAATCGGAGTAATCAAGAATACTATGAACCAGGGGGAAAAGGGATCAACGTATCAATCGTTTTGAACAATTTGCGAATTCCTACTCGTGCTTTGGGGTTTTTAGGTGGTTTTGCGAAAGAATATTTTGTGGAAATGCTCCAGCAATATGAATATATCCAACCTGCATTTACAAGCATTCATGGGAATACTCGTATCAACATCAAATCATTATCTAATACAGAAACTGTTTTGAATGCTAAAGGGCCTACAGTCAGTGAAGAAGAAAAAGGATTGATGCTTCGTCGTATTGAGAAACTGAATAGTATCGATGTGCTTGTTTTATCAGGTTCTTGTCCAGACAATTGTTTTGAAATGGCAGATAAAATGATGCAAACGTGTGTTGCAAATCAAACCCAAATCGTATTAGATACAAAACCGAGCACTATGTTGGCTTTTTTGAAATACAAACCACTATTGGTCAAACCAAACCTGGCTGAACTAGAAGAGTTATTCAATGAAACGATTTTTACTGAGGAAGATATAGTTTCTCATGCGAAAAGAATTGTTGAATTAGGTGCTCAAAATTGTATCGTTACAGTTGGTTCAGATGGAGCGTATCTCATTAATCATGAAGGTGTTTTCCATGCAACTGCAGTTAAAGGAAAAGTAATCAGTACTACAGGTGCTGGTGATAGTGTTGTCGCAGGTTTCTTAATGAATTATTTACGAACAAAAGACATATTAACTATCTTTAAATACGCTAATGCTTGCGGATGTGCAACTGCATTGTCTAAAGGATTAGCGACACGAGAAAAGGTTGAAGAAATCGTTGAACAGGTCATTGTGACAAAAATAGGATAGGAGAAGCTTATGAAAATAGTAAAAAAATTAATTTTGGCTTTCTTGTTGGCAAGCATGCTTGTAGGTTGTGAGGCGAAAGTTGACAAATCAAACTATAAGTATTTAAATGATTTGAAATCAGTAAATGTAGATATGAGTGTTTATAAAGGTTTTACAGATACTGATCATGCATATAAAAAAATATCTTTCAAAGAATCTTTGCGAATATTTGATGAAAAGGCAACTGCGGTTTTATATTATGGATATTCAAGTTGTCCTTATTGTATCCAAATCGTACCGGTACTGAACGAAGTCGCTAAGTCATATGATTTGACTGTTTATTATGTTGATATGCATGGAGATGATAAAATCAGTGAGGCAGATTTAACAAAATTTAAAGAAATGCTTGCAGATCATCTTGAAAAAGATGCAGATGGTAAACCACAATTTATGGTTCCTCAAGTATTTGTTGTAGTGAACGGTGAGGTAGTTGGAGAACATTTAAGTGCGGTTGATTCTTATGATGCATCAAATGGGAATATGACTAGTTCTCAAAAGAAAGAACTAACGAAGATTTATCAAAAAATAATGAAGCCGGTGAAATAAAATGAAAGAAATAAAATACTTCTATTTAGATTATTGTCCACATTGTCGAAACGCTAATCTTATATTGGAAAAATTATTGAAGGAAGATCGATATAAAGATTTGAAGATTAACTCAATTGAAGAATCAAAAAATGCCGAACTTGCGGATCAATATGATTACTATTATGTTCCAACTTTTTATGTAGACGAAGTAAAGTGCTGCGAAGGATCACTTACTGAGGATCAAATCAGAGAAGTTTTAGAAAATGCACTTTAATGAAATTTAATTTATTTAAAAAAAGAGTCCAAGGTCGTGTAGTAGACTTAGTACCAACGATGTCTTTTCAAGGCGATCCAGATAATGGTTTTTCACCAACGTTTTGTTTCAACATTTGTCTTCACGATAGTTTTGAAATCGTAGGTAGATGTGATTTGAGAGTTGGCTCAAATCGCGAAATTTATTATCTTGGCAATATTGGATATCATGTTGATGAAGCTTACCGTGGCAATCATTATGCATACTATGCATGTTTATTGTTGTTTGAAGTAGCCAAAGAAAAATATGGTATGGAGAAACTGATCATAACCTGTAATCCAGATAATGTAGCTTCGAGAAAAACTTGTGAAAAATTACAAGGTCAATTACTTGAAATTGCAAAAGTACCTGTTGATCATTATTGTTATCGAGTGGGAGACAAGGAAAAATGTATTTTCAATTATTATTTGTAAAAATTATGTAAAAATGGGCTTTTTTAGCTCATTTTTTTATATAATTGGTGTTTTGGTGCTATAATAAACAAAAGTAGGGGAAATGATATGATTAGAAAAATCTACAAGCTGTTTTTCAATCGAACATTTATTTTGGTAGTTTCTATACTATTAGAATTTATTTTTTTATTTATGTTTCTATATCGGTTAAGTATTAATTTTCAGACAATAGATAAAATTTTTCGAGTGTTAAGCATTTTTATGTTGATATATGTCATCAATCGTAAAGATAACCCCTCGTATAAATTAATGTGGAGTTTTGCAATATTGATTTTTCCGTTATTTGGTGGATTGCTGTATTTATTGTTTGGCGGTAAACAAGTTCCAAAGGGACTTAGAAAAGATGTTTTGGGATCGATTCAAGAATCAATGCCTTATTTAATACCGGAAAACCATGCAGGTGAAGAACTCTTTAAATTGGATGCACGAGTCGCAAGACAATTTCAATATGTTTATAAAACGAGCTATTATCCAACATATAAAAATAGTGATGTTCAATTTTTCAAAATTGGGCAAGAAAAGTTTTCTCAATTGGTAATCGAACTTAATAACGCAAAAAAATCGATTTATCTTGAATATTTTATCATTGCAGAGGGAAAAATGTGGGATACGATTCTAACTATTTTAAAAGAAAAAGTTAGAGAGGGTGTTGATGTTCGTTTAATTTATGATTCGGCGGGAAGCTTTGCGACATTACCTCATGATTATGATAAACAACTCGAAAAAGTTGGAATAAAATGTAAAGTTTTTAATCCTTTAAGGCCACAGCTAGTAGTGCAAATGAATAATCGTGACCACCGTAAGATCGTAGTCATTGATAATCAAGTTGCCTTTACTGGCGGAATCAATTTAGCAGATGAATACATCAATGAAAAAGACCGGTTTGGTTATTGGAAAGATACTGCTGTCATGGTTAAAGGTGAAGCAGTATGGAATTTCACGATCATGTTTTTGCAGTTCTGGAATTTTCTTTCTAACGATAAGGTTCCTTATTTAAATTTGGAAAGACCAGATCCAGTACAAGGAACAGGATTTATACTACCATTTAGTGATAGCCCCACGGATGATGATGAAGTTGGGTTGAATGTTCATTTAAATATGATTCAAAATGCAAAATACACTTGTTATATCCAAACACCTTATTTGATAATTAACTATCAGCTGACACAAGCTTTATGCTATGCTGCAAAGTCTGGGGTTGATGTTAGGATCATTGTGCCACATCGACCAGATAAATGGTATGCTCATATGATGACTCAAGGAAGTTATCGTAATCTAATAGAATCTGGTGTGAAAATATATGAATATTTACCTGGATTCATTCATTCGAAAACAATTCTTTGTGATAATGAAATTGGGATTTGTGGAACGATTAATATGGATTATCGTAGTTATTATTTACATTATGAAGATGGAGTACTTATGTACAAATCCACTGCCCTTAAACAAATGGAAGCTGACTATGTTGAAACATTAGACCAAAGTAAACTTATTACGCTTGATGATTGCGATAAAATTAAATTACCTGTAAGAATATTACATGCAATTTTCAATTTATTTTCTCCTCTCATGTAACTATTTACATTTTATGAAACATTTGTTAATATAGTATGTACGGAGGAAAAGCGTATGCAAGATTTATTTAATAATGCTTATTTTTGGCAGAAAGTGGATACTCTTTATTATTCCTCAAAAATGGTAATTGCTTATGACAAAGGTCAAACTCATAAAGAGTACAAAAATCTAGTTTATCCAGTTCAATATGGATATTTATCTGATTTAGTTAATGGCAACAATTTAGGAATTGCGATTTTTAAAGGAAGTTTAAGCTCGTCAAGTGTCGGAAGTCTTATTATTGCTGCTGATGTATTAAAAAAAGATTTAGAACCAAAATTATTGATTGGTTGTACTGAAGAAGAAGAAATGGATATACTTCATTTCTTAAATCAAACTGATTTACAAAAAACTATACTTGTCCGTCGAAGTAATGTGCTACCTAGTTGGGCAAATACAGATTAGACAGTTATTTTAACTGTTTTTTTCTATGTAGGAGGAAAATTTATGGAATTAACAATTAAGAAAATAGGCATCAATGGCGAAGGAATCGGTTATGATAATAAAGTTCCGGTTTTTGTTATGGGTGCTTTCATCGATGAAGTAATCGAATGTAATGTTACGGAAAACAAAGGACGTTACAAAATTGCAGAGTTAGTAAAAGTAAAAAAATCATCTCCAGATCGAATACCAAGTGTTTGTAGAATCCAAAAAGATTGTGGTGGATGTCCGCTTCTTACCTTAAACTATGCAAAACAACTTGAGGCGAAAGAGGAATTATTAAAAGAGTCTTTAAAAAAGTATGCAAATGGATTACAAAATTTAGTTGAAGAAATTGTGCCTTCTGAGCAAATTTTGGGATATCGTAATCAATGTAAATTGCCGGTTAAATTTGTTTTCGGTAGACTTCAAACCGGAATGTATCAGGCAAAATCAAATCGTTTTATTCCGATGGAAGTTTGTAAAATCCATGATCCGCTACTTGACTCGACTAGAACCCAAATTATTAATTTGCTTAGTGAAAGAAAATATCATGATTACGACGAAAAAACTCGTCGAGGAATACGAAATTTAGTTTTACGTGTTGCCGATGGAAAAATTCAATGTACGATCGTAACGGGTAGTGATGATATTGATGAGGGAACGGTAAAACAGATTTGTGCAATGCCTAATATGAGTTCAGTCTGGCAAAATATTAATTTGAGTCGAAATTTTGTCAATTTATTTAGTGATCAATGGAAACACTTGGGGTTAAATAAGAGTTTAATGATTAAAGAGGAAGGGCTAAACTTAAAATTATCAGCTGCATCCTTTTTTCAACTTAATACGAAACAAGCATTTAAGCTGTATTCTATCGCAAAGGATTTAGTTCCTGAATGTGATTTACTTGTAGAAGCTTATTGTGGTGTAGGAACGATGAGTTTAATGATGGCAGATCGTGCTAAAGAAGTTATTGGAATCGAAATTATTGGTGCTGCGATCAAAAATGCAAATGAGAATGCGCGTTTAAATAAAATTGATAATGTGAAATTTGTATGTGGTGATGCAGCTGAAGAAACAACTAAAATTTCTAAAAAGAGAAAAATTGATTGTTTATTGATTGATCCACCGCGTACGGGTATTGATGATGCGATGCTTGATTGTATCATGAAGAGTAAAATCAAAAATATTGTCTACATTTCTTGTAATCCTGCAACTCTTGCGAAGGATCTTAACGAACTATCAAATCGTTATACAGTAGATCGCATCATTCCAGTGGACATGTTTCCTAATACTCCACTTGTCGAAAGTGTTGTTCTATTAAATCGAAAATAAAATGGGAAATGGAATTACAAATGGATTTGATTTTGTAGCCCGTGCTAATTCTCATTTAATTAGAAATGTTGATGATGTGTTAGAACTTAAAAATGAGTTGATCATAATCAGTGAAGAAAAAACAAAGATCCAAATGTCAGCTTATGCATTATTACTTGCTGATAGACTATTAGCTCTTTGTGAGTTGGAGTGTAAAGAGTTGATTGAAGAGTGTTATGAAGTTATAAGAAAATGGCAATTGGGTGAAGTAAGGTTTCAAGATGCTTTAGAAATCGCAGGTCAATTCAATGATTTAGCAAGAGCTGAAAAAGATCCCATTAAACAAAAAGCACTTAGAGCATGGGGACAGGTTGCAGCTACACCACATGTAAAATGGCATCCACTAGTCGCTTCAGAATATATGATCGTAATAATCAATTTAATATTTCCCAAAGATTTAGATAGAGTAAAAGAAGAGAGAATGGTTCAACTTGAATTATTGAACTTGGTTTGAAAAAGTGATATAAAAGATAAAAAAGCTTTTGTATTCAATTAAAAAAGATTATAATAAGTTTGGGAATGATGTTCTCCCTTGTGTTTACACAAAACCGCTGATTAGCTGATGACGTCTATGCTTTTTAAGCATGACTTGTCGGCTTTTATTTTAGAGGAGAAGAATTATGATCGCAAATTTTGGTTTGATTTTTATGTTAGGAATGATTATAGGAGTGTTGTTTGAAAAAATAAGGATTCCTAAAATAGTAGGTTTAATTTTGTTAGGGATGTTATTGGGACCGAGTGGTCTAAACATATTGGATAATAAAATTTTAGGTATTTCTGCTGAATTAAGGCAGATCGCATTAGTTATAATTTTAACTCGTTCTGGGTTAACGCTGGATTTGAATTCACTTAAGAAAATTGGTAGACCAGCCATATTAATGAGTTTTGTACCTGCTACATTTGAAATCATTGCAGTCACGATATTTGCCCAAATGATTTTAGGGTTAAATGTTTTTGATTCGCTTTTACTTGGAACAGTGCTTGCAGCAGTATCACCCGCAGTCGTAGTACCAAGAATGATCAATTTGATTGAGAATAAAAAAGGCACAAAAAAAGGTGTTCCTCAATTAGTTATGGCAGGGGCAAGTGTTGATGACATCTACGTAATTGTTTTGTTTTATGCATTCTTAGAATTGTTGAAAACTAATACTTTTGATGTTTTATCAATAACGAGAATTCCTATATCAATTGTATTTGGAGTACTAGTTGGAGTTGTTGTCGGTTTAGCTTGTTCAGTAATTTACCGAAAATATAAAATGGAGCTTGTGTTTAAAGTTTTAATGCTATTATCGATCTCTTTTTTGTTGCTAGGAATTGAAGGATCATTAGAAAAAATATTCCCTTTTTCCGCCTTATTGGCAATTATGACAACTGGAATCGTTTTACTTACTAAGAATAAAGAAGTCGCAGATGAAGTAAGTATTGGCTATAAACAATTATGGAGTGTATTTGAAATATTGTTGTTTGTACTAGTTGGGGCAAATGTTGAACTAAGTGTTGCTTTAAACTTTGGAATAAAACCAATCATATTAATTTTACTAGCGTTAATGATTCGAATGATTGGTGTTTATGTGTGTTTGATAAAAACCACACTTAATTTTAAAGAGAGAATATTTTGTATGATATCTTATATTCCAAAAGCGACAGTTCAGGCATCTATTGGAGGTATTGCATTAGCGAATGGACTAGACTGTGGAAATATTGTTTTGACAGTAGCGGTAGTATCAATACTAATTACTGCTCCCCTTGGTGCTACATTGATCGACACATATTCAAATAGATTATTGAACTAAAAAATTATCTGGTTGAGGTATACTTAAAACAATAAAAACTAACTTCATATGTGAAGAACTTAAATTATAAAAATTTTTATTTTTCTACTTGATTATGATTTTTAATGGTGTTATTTTGAGAATAGGCAAGGTCGACACTACCTAAAAACACATAAAATAGGAGAAATCAATGAATCAAGAAATTATAAAATTAAACGAGATAATCAAAAAAGATTATCAAAATATTGCAGGAATGGTTGTATTAAAAGATAAAGAAGTTATTTATGAACAATACTTTAATGATTGTGATAAAGATACTTCGATCCATATTTTTTCAGTGACGAAAAGTATTGTATCATTGCTTATTGGAATTGCGGTAGATAAAGGCTATATCAAAAATTTGAATCAAAGAGTATTGGATTTTTTCCCTGATTACATTGTTAAACGAGGAGAAAAACAAATACAAAACATTACTTTAAAAGACTTAATGACAATGACCGCACCATATAAATATGTTTTCGCCCCCTATACAAAATACTTTACAAGCCATGATTGGGTCAAGAGTAGTCTTGATTTATTAGGAGGGAAAGGTAAAATCGGTGATTTCAGATATACTCCCGTGATTGGTCCTGACATTCTTTCAGGGATATTAGTTAAAACAACTGGAAAATCGGTATTTGATTTTGCGACTGAGAATTTATTTGAACCTTTGGATATCAAGGTAGAGAGAAGTATTGTCTTTGAAGGTAAAGAAGACCAAATGGCTTTTTATAAAGCTAAGGGGATAAGTGGTTGGGTTGCGGATGATATGGGAAATAATACTGCAGGTTGGGGACTCACGTTAAACGCAATGGATATGGCCAAGATCGGTCAACTATGTCTTCAAAAAGGAATGTGGGATAATAGACAGATCGTTTCAGAGAGTTGGATAGAAGCGTGTATGTCAAAACATAGTCGATGGGATAAAATGGATTTGGATTTTGGTTATTTATGGTGGATTAATAGTGATGGCTATGCAGCAGTTGGGGATGGTGGAAATGTGATCTATGTGAACACGGAGAAAAATCTTGTGGTATCAATAGCTTCATTGTTTAAACCAAGAGTTAAAGATAGAATTGATTTTATTAAAACCATAGTTGAACCTCTATTTGATTAAAGAAAGCCGCGGGGTTATCCTGCGGCTTTTACATAGGTTTTAAGTTTTTGTTTAAACGATCTACAATTTTGTCAAAATCTTTTAGTTGTGAAGCCTCTGTTTTGAAAGAAAAATATCTTCTGGCATACGTTCGTTTTACTGAAAAAGACATCTTCATGAAGTTTTCATAAGCCAATGGATGAGCTTTTAATTTTAAAGTCAGTATTTCTATTTGATCATCAGTTGCATTTTCAGCAGTAGAGGCATCCCACATACCATTCAACTTTGCGTTTTGTATTGCTTCAAGACCTAATGGAGTTACCAAATTTTGTTTAAGTAAGCTATCGATGATAGTTTTATTTCTATTTGACCAAACACTCTTTGGTCTTCTTTTTGCGAAGTATTTAATGTATCGACTATCATCAATGCTTTTCATTACACCATCGATCCAGCCATAACATAATGCTTCTTCCAAGGCATCGTTAGCTGTCAAGGTTTTGAAATCCTTTGATTTTGAGAATACTAGCCAAACTCCATCACTGGAAGTCGCATTGACTTCTAGCCAGCTACGAAAATCTTGTCGTGTTTTAAATATAAGTTCATCTGCATTTTTCATAATGTTACCTCGTCAAATAAATTATACTAATTTTAAAAAAAGAATACCAGCCAATCAGGTATTGGCTGGTAAGGGAAGAGGCTTATTCGTTTGGTCCGATGTAAGCTTTCTTTAATATTTCTTTCATATCTTCAACCATTGGAAGGCGAGGGTTACATGGTGAGCATTGATCTTCATAAGCTAAGAACGCAATTTTATCTAAGTTATCCATGTATGTTTTTTCGTCAAGACCTTGTTCCTTGAAACTCATTTTGATACCAAGCTCGAGTCCCAAATCAGCACAAGCTTGAGCATAACTTCTTACACCTTCTTCAACGGTATCAGCTTTTAAACCTAACATACGAGCTAATTCTTGATATCGAACATTAGCGCGATAGTAGTTATATTTAGGCCATGTAGATGGTTTTTGTGGCTGTGTGCCATTATAACGGATTACGTGAGGTAATAGGATCGCATTAGCACGTCCGTGAGGGACATGATATTCTCCACCAATTTTATGAGCGATCGAGTGATTGATACCTAAGAACGCATTAGCGAATGCCATACCTGCAAGAGTTGAGGCATTATGCATTTTTTCTCTAGCTTCTGGATCGTTTTTACCGTTGGCAACAGCACGTGGTAAATACTCGAACACCATTTTGATTGCCTGTAGACATAATCCATCGGTAAAGTCGCTCGCAAGTGTTGAAACATAAGCTTCCGTTGCATGAGTTAAGACATCCATTCCTGTATCTGCAGTTACCCCTGCAGGTAAGCTCATTGTAAGACTTGGGTCAACAATTGCCACTGTTGGAGTTAGGCTATAGTCTGCAAGTGGATATTTTTTATTTTCTAATTTATCCGTAATGACTGCAAATGGTGTAACTTCTGATCCTGTACCTGAAGTTGTCGGTATACAAACTAGACTTGATTTTTTACCTAACTCTGGATAACGGAAAGCACGTTTACGAATATCCATGAATTTTTGTTTAAGGTCATCGAAGTTAACATCAGGTTGTTCATAGAATAACCACATCGCCTTAGCAGCATCCATTGGAGAACCACCACCTAAGGCAATAATTGTATCTGGACGGAATGCATGCATTAAATTTAATCCGCTTTTTACTGTTTGGATACTTGGATCTGGTTCAACATCACAGAATAATTGAACCTGTACTTTATTTCTTCTTGCTTCTAGCATATCAGTGATTCGACTAACGTAGCCAAGATCGACCATTGAACGGTCAGTAACGATAAATACACGTTCTACATCATGCATCGATTTTAGATATTCGATCGAATCTCTTTCGAAGTAAATTTTTGAAGGAACTTTAAACCATTGCATATTATTTTTCCTTTTCCCGATTTTTTTCATATTCAATAAATTGACTGCACTGATATTGTCAGAAACAGAGTTATGTCCATAAGATCCACAACCTAAAGTTAATGAAGGAAGGAAACTATTGTACACATTACCGATACCTCCAAATGTAGAAGGGCTATTCCAGATAATACGACAAGCTTTTATACGTTTACCATATTCTTTAACTAGGTTTTCATTCATTGTGTGAATCGCAGCTGAATGCCCTAATCCATTGAATTCTACTGTAGCTTGAGCAAGATTTAAACCATCTTCAATGCTGTTTGATTTCACAAAGGCAAGAACTGGCGATAATTTTTCTTTAGTCATTGGCTCATTTGGTCCAACTTCTTTACATTCACAAGCAAGAATCACAGTATTTGCAGGGACTACTAGTCCAGCTTGATCAGCGATCCATGTTGCAGGCATACCTACAATATCAGCATTAAGTCTTGCCTGATCACTTGTTTTAGTAAATGCTTTTTGTCCAAAACAGAATTCTTCAAGTTGAGCTTTTTCTTTTTTGTTTAAAAAGTAAACACCATATTTTTTAAACAGTTCAACTGCATCATCATAAATTTCTTTATCGATGATCACAACTTGCTCAGAGGCACAAACCATACCATTATCGAATGCTTTAGACATTACGATATCATTGACTGCTTGTTTCAAATCAGCAGTTGTTTCGATATAAGCAGGAACATTACCAGCACCAACACCAAGGGCAGGCTTACCACAACTATAGGCAGCAGTAACCATTTCATTACCACCAGTCGCAAGAATTGTCGAAACTTGAGGATGGTTCATTAAAGAACTCGTATTTTCCTTTGATGGATGTTCGATCCATTGAACACAGTTTGCAGGAGCACCTGCAGCAACAGCGGCTTCATAAACTACTTTAGCGGCTTCAACTGAACACCCTTGTGCTTTTGGATGGAAAGCGAAGATAATTGGGTTTCTAGTTTTTAAACAAATAAGAGATTTAAAAATCGTTGTTGAAGTAGGGTTAGTAACAGGTGTTAATGCTGCAACGACTCCTACAGGATCCGCAATATATGTTAATCCAGCTATTTCATCTTCTTCAACAATACCAACTGTTTTTAAATGTCTCATATTGTTGACTACATATTCACAGGCAAATAAATTTTTTGTTGCTTTATCTTCAAACACACCTCGTTTTGTTTCTTGCACTGCAGAAAGGGCTAGTGCTCCATGTTTGTCTAATGCTGCCACAGATACTTTCGCAACAATATAATCAATTTGATCTTGAGTTAAACTCATGTACTCATTTAAGGCAACGGATGCCTTTTGAACAAGTGTATCTACTTCTTGACTTAAGTTTTGTTCCATATGTCCTCCTATATTGTGAAAACTTTCACTTTTATTTACAATTGCATTATAGCAGTAAAAAAACATGCTTTCAAGCCTTTTGATAAAAAAATCACAAGTAAACGGTTACATTGAAAATGATAGCGTTATCAATATTATTCTGTTTGAAAAAAGAATAATTAATCCAAAAAAAGAACCTATCAAAAGGTTCTAAAACTAAATATCTGGTGAGCGATATAGGACTCGAACCTACGACTTCTTCCACGTCAAGGAAGCGCTCTCCCAACTGAGCTAATCACTCTTAAATTAATCCAATCTTATCATGCATTATTGATCATTTCAATGGCTTAAGAACTAAAATCGTAGTGCCTGGATTCAATGACAACATTTTTCTTTCGATTCTGGCATGTTTGTATTGTTTACGAATATAAGTTTGTAAAACACTGCCAGATTGATATCCATGAATTACTGTAATTTCTCTAACATTTTTATTTGAGGCAATAAAAGAATCCAGTCTTTGTTTCGCCTCGCTTTGAGTATATCCATGTAAATCAATTGATGTAAAATAGCTCATATTCAATCCTCTACCCTTATTATAGCCTAAAAAGATTTTAAAAGAAAGTTATATAAATTATTGTAAAACAATAATTTTGTGCTATACTGTGATTATAAAATTATTGTTTTACAATAATTTTGGAGGTAATCTATGAAAAAGTGGAACTTAAGTGTAATTTTAGTATTTGAAGCGATCTTTTTTATTCTTTTGTTTTTGTTTGGTGGTTCAAATGAAAACATTTTAACTTTGCTTATTTCATCACCATGGAAGATCGTTGCACAATGTCTTCGGGTTTTATCCCTAACTGGAATGATTGGAAATATCTTTGCCATTATTTTTTATTTAATCTTTTGTAGTATCCCATTACTTTATTTTGGGTTCAGATTTAAAAAAGAACAAATAACGGCCCCTGATTTTCTGCTTGTAGGCTTAAGCATAATCTTATTTTCTGCAATATTCACAATGATCAATCCTATGTTTGTAGCTAAATATACTAATGGAATATATAATTTACCGATCATCTATGAGAAATATGCATCTAATTTAATTAACTCCTTGTTGTTTGGCTATTTCTTATTTAGAGTATTAGAAGTAATTAGAAATAGTGAACTGATGAATAGTTTTATGACTTTAAAATCATTATTAAGTTTAGTTTGTATCTACTTAGTTTATTTGATATTTGGTGAAGCAATTGCCAGTGGGATTTCATCTTATACAAATATGACAGGGAATACAGATATGGGTCTACTAATAATATTTGCATTTTATATTAAAATGGTACTTCCTTATTGGTTTGCATTAAAAATCATATTGACGTTAACTAAACTAATCGATGCGATGAATACTAATATTTATAATGATTCTATTTTAGAAATCATCGGATCATTAAAAAACAAATGTTACTCAGCTGCAGGATGGATCGTAACGCTTCAACTAATTGCGGAAGCTGCGCAATTTGTCTTAGGTCCTAATTCAAGTATCACTCAGTTTGATTTCACCAATTCACTTCTTCCACTTGTATGTATTCTACTAGTTCTTGTTTTAGCGAACTATTTCAATTCTGCAGTAAAACTAAAGGAAGATAATGACAGCATTATTTAGGTTATAACATGGCAATTAAAATAACACTGGAAGAAGTATTGAAAGAAAGAAAAATGACCTCAAAAGAGTTGTGTGCTCTTATTGATATTACCGAAGCTAATCTTTCCATTTTAAGAAGTGGAAAGGCAAAAGGGGTTCGTTTTTCAACGATCAATAAAATCTGTTACTACTTACAATGTGATGTATCTCAAATATTAACATTTGATGGAAAACTGGAGGATGAAGATGATGAAGAGAATATTTAAATCAATATTGGTTTTAGCGATGGCATTAGCACTTAGTGCATGTAATCTAGCTAGTAAAGAAAAAGACTATTTTCAACCTTTTCCAATAGGGTATTTCTTTACAACAGAAAAACTACCGGTAGAAAAAGTAATCGCTAATAAAATTGATGATAAGTATGTTTTTGGGAATATAGAAGGGTATACAGTTCTTTGTTATGTAGATTATTCAAACGAAAACAACAACATTTATCAGTTTGACTCGGCTATAGATTATCAATTAGCAAACAGCAATGTTGATGCCTTAAGCTATTCTTCAATGAAGAAGGAAAATAATAATGAAATTATTTCCTATACAGCTAGAATCTATTTTGATATCGAGACAAAAAAAGATGAGCTTATAATCTATCCTAATATTATATTTATGGATGATAAAGGTGAAATTTATACTTCTATTGCAGAGGGACTAAAAACAGATGACATAAATCATATGGCATTAAACTATAGTTCTGTTCAAGCAAAAAAAGATGAGTTTAATTATGCGATTAAACAGTCAAATGGAACACAAATAGAAGTTTATGCACAGATGTCAGTATGGTTTGGAATGAAACAAGTTCCTGAGTATTATTTGGTTCATCAGTTCGATAAGAATCATCAATTATTATCAACAATAAAAATAGATCCTAATAATTATCCGGAAAGCATTTCAAAAGAAGAAAATACTGAATATTTGCTTCAGGAATCGTTTTATAATCAAGGAATTGAGGAAAACGGGAAAATCGATTTTGAAAGAGAAGTTTTCAGTGACGGAATTAGTTGTGTAAAAGTGAATGAAGACAGTGTTATAGAAAGAGTTTTCATTCCATTAAGGTGAGGGTTAAGATATGAAAAAAATAATTACAGTTATAATTGCAATCTTTATATTGGCTAATCTTTCGGGATGTCAACTAGCAAATAAACAGGACAATATCTATGTTGATCCGATTCAAATTGGCTATTACATTACAACTTACCATTTACCTGATGGAAAACTTGTAGGTGAAAAAGTTGGAGGTAAATTTGTATTTGGAAATGAAACAGGATATTCGGCATTCGAATACTATGATCCAAACCCAATTAGTGTTGAACGAGTTATAAAACAGGTCGATCCAGCAATTTCAGATTATTTTGTTTATTCAGGACTTGAAGCTAAAGCCCATGCTCGATTCACCAATGCTTCTAAAGATCAAAGTGAATTTTTTGAAACTGTACTATTTACAATTTATTTTGATGCGCCTCAAGTAAATTACATTTATCATAATAAAGTTTATGAGGATTATGAAGGAAACATCTTTGTTGTACCAGAATCAGGAACAGGCTTTTCTTTGGAAGATAAAACTTATATTGGGTATAAGGGATCAATTTTTGAAACATCAAGTCATCCAACCGTTTTGACAGGCAACGAAGTGGTTCAAATGACAGTTTATACAGAAATTAAAGTTTCTACAAAAGCTCGGGTTGATTATTATCTGGTTCATCAAATCGATAAGAATCAACAGTTATTATCAACATTAAAATTTAGTCAAAAGGATATACCTGATAAAATAATCAAAGAAAGTGCAATGGAGTATATCATTTTAGAAGCATATACTACTATCTCAGAAAAAGTTAATATTGAAAGAAAATTAATAGAAAGAAATACAGCGACTATTGAAGTCTACACAGTAAATGATGATGGTATTTTTGAAATGATAAAAGTACCATTGAGGTAGGTGAAAATTATGAAAAGAATATTGAAGTATTTAATAGTGATGTTCACTATGATATCTCTTAGCGGTTGTAGCTTAGCAACCAAAACAGACGAAAATTATCATGCACCTTGGGCAGTTGGTGTGTTTTTAACCATTGATAATCCTGTCAAAGAACGAGTAAATGGTGTTAAAGAAGGAGAAACATTTGTTTTTCCCGGTGTTGATGGGATATCAAAGTTTGACTATTATACAACCTTAGATGATAGTGATGGGATAATTTACGATATTATGGGATCTGAAATTTTTGACCAAAGAAGAATTTGTGAGTTAAATGCAGACAATATAACATACAATCAATCCTTGGTTCTCTATTATGAGGTTACTAAGCAATCTAAGTATACTGTTTATTTAAATACTGTTTATGAAGATAATGATGGAAATGTTTATGTTATGCCAGCCGATGAATATGCCTATTGTGAATTTTGGTTCAATAAAGATTTAACGACATTTGGTGCAAATGGATTTAGACATTATGCTGAATCTAACAGACCTAGAAATGGTGAGCTAAGAAAAGAAATAGTATTAAATTTTATCGAGATCAGAGGTATACACAAAATCAATTACTATATGCTTTATCAAATGGATGTGAACAATCAAATTATTTCATCCATTAAAATAGATCCATATAGACCACAAAATGAAATTATTAAAGAAGAAAATATCGATTACTTTATTCTTGAAAGTCACACAATCTTTGAAGGTGAAGAAACTTTAGCAAGAGAAATAATTAATAAAGAAGATTACTACATCGAGTGTATGATTGTAGGGGATTTAGAATTCTTCATACCTGTACGAATTAAAGTGAAATAGGAGGAACCCTATGAAAAAAATATTGAAGTATTTAATAGTGATGTTTATTATGATATCTCTTAGCGGTTGTAAACTTGCGGATGAGCAGAATCAACAATATAGAGAACCACAAATAATTGGGTATTATTTTACTTATGAGCATGTTTCTACAACTGATCAATCGGAAAAAAGATTAGGGACTATAGTGGATGATAAGATTACCTTTGGATATGATGGAATATCAATGTTTACCTATATAAAGGTTTTACCTTGTGATGACGAGTTTTGTCCAACCTATTATGTAGATCAAATTGATAATGCAGTTTTTGACTATAATTCTAAAAAAGATTACATTAATGACAAAAATTATACTACCTTTATTGAGGGCACAGTGTATATTGGCAATAAAATACTTCATGATCGACTTTATGCAAACTGGGTATATGAAGATAGTGAAGGAAATGTATCGATTAGTCCTGTTACTTCTTCATCTATCCAAAATGGTAAAGAACTAAATAATATCATCATTGGTGCTAACAGACAAACATTTGATCCAATAATTCAAAAAATAAATATTTCGAAGAGCGAAATAGGTGAATCAAAAATATATTATGAGTTTTATGCATGTTATAGAATTCCACTTGAATATTATTTAGTTCATCAAGTTGACAACAATCAACAATTTTTAGCTACTACCAAATTAGTACCAAATCAATATCCAGACTCATTTGTTAAAGAAACAGATACAGAATACATTATCCTTGAAAGTTATAATATTACTGAAGATGGTGAAACGATTATCGAAAGAGAAATCATAGATAAAAATGCTAAAGAGATGAATTGTATTCAATTAAGAGATACTGGTGTTTATGAAGAAATAAAAATAAAATTGAAGTGAGGAAAACCATGAAAAAATTAATTTTCACATTACTTGTAATTGGAATGTTATGTACAATTACTGGATGTAAACTTGCCAGTAATGAAAAGTTAAGTTATCAAGAAGATCGGTTAATTGGTCTATTTATTTCGACGCAAACTTTACCTGAACGAGTTGATGGAGTTCGTGTAGATGATCATTTTGAATTTAATACAATAGAAGGGGTATACATGTTCAATCATTTTTATCCCAATATGCAGGAAGCAGAATTGATCGATAATCAGAAATCATCACAAGTTGAAATGCATCTCAACGCCTATTATGGTGTTGATAAAGAAGGATATTATCGAGAAGCAAAACTCTATTTTAATGTTTTGAATGAACATGTAGTATTTTTTGTAAATGAAGTTTTTGAAGATTGGCAAGGAAATGTTTACATCACTCAGGGTTCAGGTGTTGGCCACGACTTGGGATTGTATTTTGTAGACAAAGAGATCGCCGATATTTTTATACAAAATGATTTTGATCTTGTAAGAAATAATAAGTCAATTAAATTAGACAGTTCCTTCCACGTTGAAATATTTGGGAAAATTGAACCAAAATATTATATTGTGAGTCAAATGGATAAAAATGATCAACCAATCACAACGGTTGAAATTGATCCATTAAATCCTATTGAACAAATTAAAAAAGAGACAGATATGGAATGGATATTAGTTAAAAGTTATGCATATAATCAAAATGAAGTCATTGTTGGGTATGAGATTCTAAGTAAAGAAGATAAATTTATTACAATTTATCAAGTTGACAGTTTAGGATTTTTTACTCCGGTTGATATTTTGCTGAATTAAAAACTGTTGCTAAATGAAGAGCGGTTTAATTAAAAAGACTGTACTTTATGTACAATCTTAAATTTGATAATTTTCAGCCTGTGACTTAAATAATTTATAATACAAGCTATCACTTTTTTGCATTAGCTCAGTATGAGGGGCGTAATCAGAAATTTTACCACCATCCAGAACTAAAATCTTATCGCAAAATACACTACTACTCATACGATGAGAAATATATACAGCTGTTTTATCACCGACGAGTTGATTGAAGTTGTTATAAATTTCAGCTTCAGCGAGTGGGTCTAGAGCACTTGTAGGTTCATCAAGAATAATGAGCGATGCCTTTTTATGCAAGGCTCTTGCAATTGCGATCTTTTGGCTTTGACCACCAGACATTTGGATTCCTTCTTCATCATAGGCTTTGCCAAATAAAGAGGCGATACCATTGGGGAGTGTTTGAATCTTATCCCATAGATCAACTTCTTTGGCAAGTTGTATTGCTTCATCAGTTTTATTACCAAGTGGATCACAGGTGATATTTTCTTCAATACTGAAAGCGAATAATTTATAATCTTGGAAAACTGCAGCAACTTCTTTCATATAACTGGTATAGTCATATTCATAGATGTTACGATTGTTAATAAAGATAGTACCACTCTCTGGTTTGTAAAGACGACAAAGTAGTTTTATAAGTGTAGTTTTACCTGCTCCATTAAGCCCAACTATTGATATTTTTTCACCTTTTTTGATTTCAAAATTGATATCATTAAGTACCATTGCAGAGCCTTTAGTATATCTAAAAGTAATGTGGTCAAATTTGATACTTTCAATAGGTCCAACGAAGGGTATTCCTTTTTGTTCTGCTTCATTGGGAAGTGACATTAATTCCATAAAAGGATCAAGATAGCCAAGCATTTGAATGACATTAAGTACTGATGTTCCAAGTTCCATTACATTAGTAGAAAAATTTATGGTTGAACTTACATACATTGAAAACGAACCAAGACTAATTTTAGGGCCAAACCAATCAGTAATTACTCTTAGCCCTACAAACCCATATGCGAGTGCGGATTGTAAGTCATTGAATATACCGTATAAACCCATATTTAAACCTCGCTTTTCATAATAGCGAGTAAACCAATTCGCAATTTCTGTATTCATCCAAATTGTTTTATCTGACAACATTTCACTCATTTGATATAAGCGTATATCTTTTGCGATTTCATCGCTAAAACCAAGTCCAACATAATAACCATATTTGCGGTTGATGGGAATGATTTCATTAAAGAATTCTTTTTGATAAGTCATGAAGTTTTTTTGAATAAGTAGCATAATTCCAATAATTGTGATTAGTACAAGCACAAATAATGGACTTAGTGTAAGTAAAATCAAAACTATTCCAAAAAGAGTTACCCCATTTTTTAATAGTGTTGTTATGCCAAGAATAAGATGATACATTGAACTTTGATTTGATGCAGCAAATACGGCGCGTTCTTTCAAATCTAAATAATAAGGGTCTTCTAGATTTGAGTATTCTAGGTTCATAATTTTTTCGCCTAGAAGTTCTTCCATTTTTTGATTCATGTATTTATTACGGACATTCATAATTTGTTTCATTAACTGATTGAACCAAGCGAAGAATAAGTTGGAGCCAATAATTAATAAAGCATAGATTAGAAGACGTTTTGCATCTTTGGTTGTAACTATTTCATCGATTAGAAATTTTGGAAGGATGATATTGGCAAATATTTGACCACTACTTGCAAAAGAATTGAAGGCAAGCAAGAATAGATAAGAAGGAGAAATTTTCCAGGACATTTTGAAAAACAGCTTAAATTTTTTCCAGTTATTCATTATTAGCACTTCCTTCCTTATAATATTTACCTTGAACACTAAACATATGGAAATATTCGCCTTTAAGTGCCATGAGTTCATCATGATTTCCATATTCTTTTAAACCGTCATTATCAAACAATGCTATTTTGTCACAGAATTTAGTGCTCGTAAGACGATGAGAAATATAAACTGCAGTTTTCCCTTGCACAAGTTCGCTGAAGTTTTCATAGATTTCTGCTTCTGCTAAAGCATCTAATGCGGCAGTAGGCTCATCCATAATAATCATATTCGCATCCTTATACAAAGCTCGCGCAATAGATAATTTTTGACTTTCGCCACCAGACATAAGAACCCCATCTTCTTCAATGACTTTAAGCATGAGCTGATCTTTTTGTTTAGGGTAAGCCATAACTTTATTATAGAGTCCAACTTGCTCAAGTACAGAGTCAAGTCGACTTTCATCAACCCCTTCACTTTGACACGCAATGTTTTCACGAATCGTATAGGCAAGGACATT
This sequence comes from Holdemania sp., assembly GCA_031551965.1. Classification (GTDB taxonomy): domain Bacteria; phylum Bacillota_I; class Bacilli_A; order Erysipelotrichales; family Erysipelotrichaceae; genus CALVGQ01. The sequence continues at coordinate 96,077 of JAVBMW010000016.1, forward strand.
TACTTCTTGAAAGACTACTGAAAACATTTTATATAATTCTTGACGATTGAAATTTACTAAAGGAATATTGTTGATTAAGATTTCACCATCCGTGACATCAAATAAACCAGTCATCAACTTTACAAGCGTACTTTTTCCTGCTCCATTGATTCCAACAATTGCTAAACGTTCGCCTTTGTGAATAGTAAAGTTTAAATTGCGGAAAATGTAATTATCTGTTCCAGGATATTTAAAACTAACATCTTTAAATTCGATTTCTAAAGTTTCGTTAGTGATTGCAGGAAGTGTGCCTCCTTTTTCTCCAATATCGGCATCCATTAATTGAAAGAACTCATAAACATATTCCGTTTCATTTAAGATGAAACCAAAATTTTCTGCAACTGTTTTAAGCAACAAGGAGAGCGTTGCAATAGCACCTAGGTACATCGAGAAATCAGCAATACTCAACCCGTTCATAGCTTTATTGACTAAAATATAGTACGTTGTAATATCACTTATAAATAGTGCTGCCAGTCCTACAAAACCTAGTAAATATTCTTTTTTCTCTATTAATTTTTGTACATTAGTATAACCTTCAATTTCTTTGGTATAGTTATCTAAAATTCGATCTTTTAAGCCATATATTCTAATATCTTTCCCATATCCAAAATCATGGGTGACATCACTATAGTATTTTACTTTTCTAAGCCATTTAGCACTTTCTTCTTTTCTGCTAAATTGATATTGGTGAACTTGCCTTCTGATCCATAATATTGCAAGCATATTTACAACCAACATAATCAGAACCAATGGATTAAGTAATCCAATCATAATTGCTAAAACACTAACTGTTAATAGAATCGCAGGTGTTTCAAATAGTTTATGATAAACACCTTCTAAACCTTCATCATTATTTGAAGTTGCCTTAAAGGCTTTATCCCATTTTTGAAGAAATGTTGCATCTTCCATGTGACAATAGGCCATCTGCATCAACTTTTTGGAAGTATCACCAACATAGCCGATACGTAAATAGCTAAGGCGAGGGTAAGAATAGTCCTTTAAGAAAGTTTTAACGAATCCAAAGAGGGATACCACTACAAAATAGGTAATAGTAATCATCAGGATTGTTTCAATATTAGCTAGATTATCTTTTGACAATTCCTGTAATACAAATTTAGGTAAAAGTACCGAAAAGAAAGGATAAATCCCTGCAGCAAAAGTGTAAACTACAAAAATCAAATATAATTTTGGGTTTTTAGTCGTAACGTTATCAATTAATTTTTTTAAAGTCTTTATGACGGGATAACTTTTTCTTTTTTCACTTGTTTTCATAACACACCTCAGTTCCATAAATGTATTTTATATTTATGCTTATAAAGAAGTATAAAATACAATTAGATGATTGTCAATATTATCAATTAGATATTCATCTAATTATATTTAAAAAAGATAACCATCCTTGATGGTCATCAGTTTGTTACTTTATGATTTTTCTTAATATAAAGCTTGCAGGTTTATATAGTCCACCTTCAAACTCTTTTTTTACTTTTTTTAATTCATTTCGAATTTGTATTTTTTGTGGACAATGTGTTTCGCATTTGCCGCATTCTATACATTTGGAAGCATTCTTTTTGTGAGTACGCATTAGATAGTCAAATTGAACAATTGGTTTTGCATGCATATCTAACTCATTGTATTGGGCAAAACAAAGGGGAATATCAACACCTGCAGGACAAGGCATACAGTAATTGCAACCTGTACAATAAACGCGTGTTGCCTTTAGCAGTCCATCTTTTGCAGCTTGGACGATATCTAATTCTTCTTGGCTCATGGTGTTTGCATTCATTAAGTTTGCCACTCTGATGTTTTCTTGTACCATTTCAAGAGAATTCATTCCCGATAAAACCGTCGTGATTTCGGGATGATTCCAAAGCCATCTGAAAGACCACTCTGCAGGGCTTCTTTTTTCATTATAGCTATTGAAGGCATTGATGGATTCAACAGGTAAATTTCTTACTAGTCTTCCTCCTCTTAATGGTTCCATGATTATGACTGGGATTCCCATTGAATGGGCTTTCTTCAACCCTTTGACACTAGCTTGATTGAATTCATCCAAATAATTGTATTGGATCATACAGAAATCCCAATCATAACTATCCAAAATATTAGAGAATTGAGTATGATCTCCATGATAGGAGAAACCGATATTGATGATTTTTCCTTCTTGTTTTTTCTGATATACCCAATCCTTGAAACCTAAATCAAATATTTTATTTAAAGTTGTGACATCGGTTAAAAAATGAATTAAATAGTAATCAATATAATCTGTCTTTAAACGTTCCAATTGAACATCAAAGTACTTGTCAAAGTCTGTACTTTTACGAATTAAGTAAGGAGGTACTTTTGTAGCGAGCTTGATCTTTTCTCTCAGGTTGTGTTTCGCTAATATTCTTCCAAGAGTAGCCTCGCTATTTGGATAAATATAAGCAGTATCAAAATAATTGACTCCATGCTCAACTGCATATAGGATTTGTTGCTCAGTCTTTGTTTCATCTCTATCAAACCTCATACAACCAAAAGCGAGTTGTGAAAGTTGATCATTATTTTTAGGGTTTGTGCGTGTGATCATAAGTTTCCTCCATCTGGATTAAGTGTATCGCTACTGAAAACGTTTTTCAACTTCAAAAAAAATTAAGATTTATAATGAACTAATTCTTGTATAATAATTAATGAAATGAGGTGTTTTGATGAAGAAAATATTGATTATCGAAGACGATATGAGTATTTGTGATGAATTAGAAGAATTGTTGAATCATTCTGGTTACAAAGCAATCATTTTAGATGATTTTAAAGATCCAATACCAAAAATCATTAAAATTGGTGCTGATTTATTACTATTGGATATCAATATACCTTATACCAATGGGCAGATATTACTTCGTGATCTGCGCAGACTTAGTGATGTTCCCGTAATCATGGTGACCAGTAAGAATACTGAAATTGATGAAGTTTTATCAATGAGTTATGGTGCTGATGATTATGTGACAAAACCTTATAATCCAACAATTCTTCTTTTAAGGATTCAAGCGATCTTTAAACGATTAGATAAAAATTTAGAACATTTGATTTATCGTGATTGCATCATTAAACCCCAAAAGGGAATCATAGAAAAACAGGGAAGTGAGATTTTATTGACTAAAAATGAAATGCTTATTTTTATGCTTTTATTAAACAATCAAGACCGAATCGTAACTCGAGATCAAATCATGACTGATCTTTGGAATAATAGCGAATATATCAATGATAATGCCTTGACTGTTAATATTTCTCGTTTAAGAAGCAAGCTAAAAGAGATTGGATATGAAGATGCTATTGATACTCGTAAGGGACAAGGATATATTTTACTATGAAGTTCATTGATTACATAAAAGATAAAATTGCTACGATTTGTCTGTTTCTTGGAGCTATCCTTATCGTGGTATTGATGCTTTTAGCTTTTCATAGTTCTAATGATTTGATTATTGCGATTATTGTAACTTTGACTAGTTTTTTTCTTGCCGCTATTAGCTTAGATTATTATTCAAGAAAAAGGTTTTATAATACCTTCACTTCTAATTTGGAAGGCTTAGATCAGAAGTATTTGATTATCGAAACAGTTAAAAAACCAGACTTTTTTGAGGGGAAAATACTATTTGATTCTTTGTATGATATCGATAAATCAATGATTGAAAAAATCAATTCCATACAAGCCAACATGCTTGATTTTAAAGAATACATCGAGCTTTGGATTCATGAAGTTAAAGTTCCATTATCTAGTCTTTTATTGATGGCTCATAATCATCAGGATCAATTGGATAAAAAAGCTGTGGATCAACTCAAAAAGATAGAAAATTATGTTGAACAAGTACTTTACTATGTTCGCAGTGAAAATGCTGAAAAAGATTATCTGATCACCAAAAACAATTTAAGTAAAATCGTGATGAATGTAGCCTTAAAAAATAAAAATGATCTTTTAGAGAAAAAGATTGATTTAATCGTTTCTGATATAGATCAAGAAGTACTGACTGATTCAAAATGGCTGGAGTTTATGTTGAATCAAATTATGAATAATAGTATCAAATACAGTAAGAATAATGAAAATTCTTATATTAAAATCACAAGTTATAAAGAAAACAATCATGTGATTCTTGAAATAGAAGATAACGGAATTGGGATACCAACCAGTGATCTTAACCGTGTCTTTGAAAAGTCATTTACAGGAATTAATGGACGAGCTCAATCCAAATCAACAGGAATGGGTTTATATCTAGTGAGTAAGTTATGTGCAAGATTAAATCATAGAATTGAAATCGATTCAAAACAAGGGGAGTGGACTAAAATAAGAATCACTTTTAATCATAATGCACATTATGATGTACTAAGTTAACGTTACAAAATTGTAATATTAGGATAGATTAGAAAAACGACAGGAAATGTTGTTTTAAGTAAACTTGAAGTTGTGAAAGGAAGATGTATATGGAAAAAGTATTAGAAATCAAAAATATTGAGAAATACTATGGAAACAAATCAAGTTTAACTAAAGCACTCGACAATCTATCTTTTGATGTAGAAAAGGGAGAGTTTATCGCAATCATGGGGGCAAGCGGAAGTGGGAAGACAACACTTTTGAATTGTGTCTCAACTATTGATCAGGTAACCTCAGGAAGTATCAAAGTTGAAGAAACAGAAATTACAAAACTTAAAGGAAACAGTTTAAATAAATTCAGACGTGAACAATTAGGATTTATCTTTCAGGATTTCAACTTGTTGGATACTTTAACTGCCTATGAAAATATTGCATTGGCTTTATCGATTCAAAATATAAAGGCAGCTCTGATTGATGAAAAAATCAAGAAGGTCGCAAAACAGTTGGATATTGAAGATGTTTTACAGAAATATCCTTATCAGATGAGTGGTGGGCAGAAACAAAGAGTAGCCAGTGCTCGTGCAATCATTACGGATCCAAAACTAGTTTTGGCAGATGAACCTACAGGAGCACTTGATTCAAAGAGTAGTAAAATGCTACTAGAAAGATTTCAACATTTAAATGATGTGGTCAATACAACGATTCTTATGGTCACTCATGATGCTTTCTCGGCAAGTTATGCTTCTCGTGTTATTTTTATCAATGATGGCAAAGTTTTTCATGAACTTCATAAAGGAGACGATTCAAGAAAAGTATTCTTTGATAAGATCATTGATGTCGTTACTTTATTGGGTGGAGATTTAAACGATGCTCTTTAAAATTTCGGTTTCAAACCTAAAAAAAAGTTTTAAAGATTATGCCATCTATTTCTTGACTCTTATTTTAGGGGTGTCTATTTTCTATGTGTTCAATGCAATTGAAAGTCAAACGGCGATGATGAACATCAGTACGTCTCAAAAAGAAATCATAGAACTTATGAATAATATGCTTTCTGGTGTTAGCGTGTTTGTATCACTTGTATTAGGTTTTTTGATCATCTACGCTAGTCAGTTTTTAATTAAACGAAGAAACAAAGAATTTGCCATTTATTTGACTTTAGGAATGAGTAAAAGAAAAATATCGACGATTTTATTTGTGGAAACATTGCTTATCGGAATTATTTCGTTGGCTGTTGGACTTGGAATTGGTTCAGTTTTGTCGCAATTGATGAGTTTAGTCGTTGTGAATATGTTTAGAGCGGACATGACCCGCTTTGCGTTTACTTTCTCTGCATCAGCTATGATCAAAACATGTATCTTTTTTGGGATCATTTATTTTATGGTCATGGTTTTCAATACTTGGCAGGTTCAAAAATGCAAGTTGATCGATTTACTTCAATCATCAAAAAAATCAGAGACAATCAAATTAAAAAATCCATGGTTATGTGTTGTTGTGTTCATTGTGTCAGTAATTGCCTTGGGATATGCCTATTATAAAGTAACTATTGGAATGAGATCTTTGCAGGAAGCGATGGATGTCATGGTTCCTATCATTATTGGTATTGTTACCACCTTTACGATTTTCTGGTCTTTATCAGGGCTGATGCTGACTATTACTAAATCAATGAAAAGCTATTATTATAAAGGATTAAATAGTTTCACTCTTCGGCAGATCAGTTCTAAAATCAACACTGCAACTTTTATGCTGACAAGCATTTGTCTGATGTTATTTGTAACGATCTGTGTTTTATCCAGTGCGGTTTCAATGAAAAACTCATTAAATCAGACACTGAGTTTGGCTCCTAAAGACTTTGAAGTTATTAAACAAGTTGATTTAAGCAATGCCTATTATGATGATAAAAAAGTAGAAGAATCACAGATCCCAGTTGAAGAAACATTAAAAAATATCGGGTTTGACCCAGATGAATATTTAGCAGACTATCTTGTTTTTGAAGTTTATGGATCATCAGAGTTCACTCTGTGGAACTCACTTGGAAATTCTTATGATGAAATCAAAAGTCAGTTTCAGTTTATTGATTTTGATTCGCCAGAGGAGATCATTAAAGTTAGTGACTACAACAGAATAGCGAAAATCAATGGACTTGAACCTTATGAATTAAATGAAGATGAATATGTCTTGGTTGCGGATTTTAACTCTATGGCAAACATCAGAAACAGAGAACTTATAAAGGATGGTACAATTACAATTTCAGGAACTACACTTCATCCTAAATTTGATCAGTGTCAACCAGGATACATTTATATGGGCAACTCCCATACCAATGCTGGGATATTCGTTGTACCAGATAGCATAGAATTAAGTTCAAATCGACTTTATGAAGTGCTAATAGGAGACTATGTTGCGAATGATAAAGAAGGAAAAAAAGAAATTGAAAATATTCTGATCAATATTGAAGGGACTGCATATTTATCGAATACAAAATTAAATGTTGTCACGAAAATTTCTTTGCATGAGTCAAGTACAGGACTTGGAGCAATCGTTACCTTTATTGGATTATATATTGGTCTTATATTCTTGATTGCCTGTGCAGCACTGTTGGCTTTAAAAGAATTATCTGAAAGCACTGACAACAAAGACCGTTACAATATGCTAAGGAAACTAGGGGCTGATGAAAAGTTGATCCATCAAACCTTATTTAGACAAATCGCATTCTTCTTCGTGTTTCCGCTTGTTTTTGCGGCAATCCATGCGATCTTCGGAATTCAATTTTGTACAGGAGTGCTTGAATTATTTGGTAAAGAAGAAATGCTGAATTCAGTGACAACCGTTTCACTCTTTGTGGTAGGAATTTACAGTTTGTATTTTATAGTCACATATTTATATAGTAAAAATATTATCAGTGAAAAATAAGAAATGGCAAGTCTGTTTCTTGTTTTTCTATCTAAATATACAAATAAATGAATATTCTATTTTCTTTAATGGGCAAAATTTAGTATAATAATACCGGAGATGAGGGAAATTGTGGAACCAAATAAACATTTATTTAATAAAAATGCAGTATCTATTATTGGTTTATCAAAAGAATTTATAAAAGCACCTCGTGGTGAAAAAATTCCAACGGTTACCGATTTTTGTGATAGTCTAGATGTTGCGCGTGGAACGATTCAGAATTCATTGAAAACACTTCAACAAGAAGGGGCGATCGTTTTGGAATCAAGGGGACACCTAGGAACTTTTTTGCTTGATAAAGACATGAAAAAGCTAACTGATTTTGCGTGTATCTATTCTATCGTAGGATGTATGCCGCTTCCATACTCAAAAAAATATGAGGGTTTTGCCTCGGGTTTAATTGTTGCGATGGAGAATCAATATAATTTATTGGCATCAATGGCTTACATGCGTGGAGCAAAAAACAGAATTGCAATGGTGATCGCAGATCGTTATGATTTTGCGATTGTGTCTAAATATGCAGCACTTAGAAGTTTGACAGAGAATCAAGAAATAGAAATTATCAAATCATTTGGACCTTATTCATATGTAAGTGAGCACGTTATCGTTATGCATGATAAAGATGCTAAAGAGATCCAAGATGGTATGAAGGTTGGAATTGACCAATATTCAATCGACCAAAAACGATTAACTGAATTAGCATGTGCTGGTAAAAATGTTGAGTATGTTCCTATGGATGACAGTAAGATCCTTCAAAGAGTTATTGATGGAACAATTGATGCTGCAGTTTGGAATAAAGATGAAATCACTGATAATTTCTTTGAAGTAAACTTTAAACCGATTGTCGTTTCAGAAATGTCAGATACCGAAGCTGTCATGATCGTTCATAGTACAAGGCCAGAAATGACTGCACTCTTAGATCAAATTATTGATACTCAAGTAGTTCTCACTACACAAAAAATGGTATTGGATGGAAAAATCACACCAAGTTATTAGTCCTAATCAAAAGATTAGGATTTTTATTTGGACCTTTAAATGCTTTAAAATAACAATGTCATTAACTTAAGGAATTGTTAAACAAAGGACTTATAAACAGAGATATTTCATGTATCATTATTGGAATATCTTTTATTTTATGTTATAAATATAGTGAGAGATATAATATAAAATATTGCTTTAAATAAATCA
>JAVBMW010000010.1:0-97745 GCA_031551965.1 Holdemania sp.
ACTCATAAAAGAAGTTACTAATCCTATTGAATTACTTTCATTGAATACTTTTCATGCGCAAAAAAACGTAGTTTCTTCAGTTTTTGATAGAATCTACGTTTTAATATTAAGCCTTATTCCTTAAGTTAATGACATTGTTTAAAATAAGGTGTTTTTTTCATTTTAAAAAAATATTTACATATATTTTTATTTTTAGTATTGTCAAAATGATTTTATTTGTCTATAATATAGTCAACCAATATACAAAATATTGTATATTGTACATGACATTATATTTTTCCAAAATATAATGTTGTACAAGTTCTGTTTGTAGGTTATGGTTTAGTTAAACTAAAAGGAGAAAAATCTATGTTAAAAATTGCAATTGGTGGTCTTAAGAAAAATGAAATCGAGCAAGCAGTCAAAAACGCTGGCAAAGATTTAGTAGAAACGATTGTTACTACTGATATTCAAGCGGCTCAAATGATTAAAAACAAAACAGTTGATTATTATTTTGGGGCTTGTAATAGTGGGGGTGGAGCAGCAATTTCCATTTTGATCGGTATGTTAGGTTATTCAAATTGTTGCACAGTAGCGATGGCTGGAAAAAAAGTAAGCGAAGACAAAATCAAAGAATTTGTCAATAGTGGTAAACTTGCATATGGAATGGCTGTAGAATCAATTAGTGATATAGCTCCAGTGCTTGTAAAACTACTTTTAGAAAAGCATGGTTTAAACTAACAAACAAAACTCCTTAAACAGAACGAAAACTAAAAAAAGAAGGAGATAAAATTATGAATTCAAGTTTGGTTTACATTATTATTCCTATCCTAACTGGTTTTACAGCATTTTTAGCTCATGAAGCTATGGCTGTGTTCCATGATGGAATCAGACCTATTTTACCAGAACTAGTTGAAGGTAGAATGAAAAGAAATGAAGTTGCAGGGGTTGCATTTGGTTTATCTGTAGGATTTATTGCATCTGTTGGTATTTCATTTACATTATCTACTGGATTATTAAATCCATGGCTATTATTTTTACCTACTGATATCATCGGTGTCGCTTCACCTAAAAAATGGCTTGCAGCATTATTTGGTGCTTTATGGGGACTTGCAGTAGTTACAAGCCTTGGAACTGTAAATATGGTACTAACATCACTTCCAGTTGATATGATCGCAGCTTTAGGTCAATTATCAAATCCAGTAGTAACATTCTTTGCCTTATTCCCAGTCTTGGCTATCCTTTACCAATTTGGAAAAACAAAAGGGTTCATTGCTGCAGTAGTAGTATTATTAACACGTGTTTTAGTTGGAAAATTTACTACGATCTATCCAGAATCAATCGAATTATTTGTAGGGGTTGTACTACTTATCATCTTTGCAGTAATCGAATCGAAAAATGTTGATAAAGTTGAAGGAGAAGAAAATGTATTCTCTGAAAGAACTGATCGTATTAAGAAAAATGTTATTTTCTTAGCGATCGGTGGAGCACTTATCGCTGTTGCAGCAAATATGCAAATGTTTGCTGGATCAGAAATTTCAATCAACTTATTAGCAGAAGCTTATAAAACAGGAAATGCTAATTTAATTCAACAAGCTGCAATCGGAGATTTCATGAGAGGTCTTGGATTTGTACCACTTATTGCGACAACTGCTTTAACTACTGGTGTTTATGGTGTAGCAGGACTAACATTCATTTATCCTGTTGGATATTTAGCTCCAAACCCAATTTTCGCTGCAATCGGCGGAGCTGCTGTAGTGTTTGTTGAAGTTATGTTGCTTGCTCAAATCGGAAAATTCTTAGGGCGTTTCCCTACTATCCGTGCAGCATCAGACAACATTCGTACTGCAATCACTGCAACTATGGAATTTGCATTATTGATCGGTGCTATCATGTCATGTAATGAAATGGGTGGAGGAACTGGTCTTGCAATCGGTGCTCTAATTTACTTCATTAATGAAGGATTAGGAAAACCAGTTATGAAACTTGCAATTGGTCCGGTTATCGCTATCGGAACAGGTATCATTCTTAACTTATTATACTTTGTTGGATTGTTCTAATTGTAACTTGGTAAAAGCGCTGGATAGAACAATTCAGCGCTTCATTTATTCATTTGGGAGGCTATTATGATACAAACAGTTTTAGGTCCGATACAAAAGGATCAGCTTAATAAAACATACATTCATGAGCATTTATATTTCGATTTGACTAACGTAAGAAACGATGATGATTCTGTTCAAAGAGATATAGATTTAACGATAAAAGAACTCGAACCTGCACTTGATTGGGGTATCAAATCAGTGATTGATGTAACGTGTATTAATATGGGAAGAGATGTTAAACAACTAATGGATCTTTCAAAGAAAGCAAATATCCATGTCGTGTGTTCAACAGGTTATTATTTGACTGATTATTATCCAGAATACGTATTCAATGAGTCAGTGCAACAATTAGCTGATCGAATGATTAAAGAATGTTTAGAAGGAATCGATGGAACAGCTATCAAAGCTGGGATTATCGGTGAAATCGGTACATTAACAAATGAATTTACTGAAACCAACAAAAAAGTATTTGAAGCAGCTGCATTGACCCACAAGGCGACTGGATTAGCCATCTCTACTCATCCAAACATGTCGACGATGGCTTATGAACAAGCTGTATTTCTCATCGATCATGGTGTGAAGGCAGATAAAATCATTATAGGACATATGGATCTAACGGATGATCTATCCTACTTAGAAAAAGTACTAGACACTGGAGTAAATGTAGGTTTTGATACAATTGGAAAAAACAATTATTTAAGTGAAGATAAAAGACTAGAAACACTTTCTGCCTTGATCAAGCGAGGATATGTCAATCAAATAGTCTTATCTGAAGACATTTCAAGAAAATCATACTATAAATCATTTGGTGGATTAGGCTATGGATATTTAGTAAACCAATACTTGCCAAAGCTTAAGCAATTAGGTGTAACTGATCAACAAATTGATCAAATGTTGATCGAGAATCCGAAAAATATTCTAGATCGATCTTAATGGAGAAAAAAATATGTTAAAAGAAAGAATTGAAATTTTACATGGAGCAAATTTAATCAATGATGAATTGGCAGATTTTGCGTATCGTGTGATAGAAATATTAAATAATCATCCATTTGATGATGAACTTGCAGGAATGTTCATTACACATTTAGCGATGGCAAGTCAAAGAGTTATTGATCACGCTGAGTTAAATGATCTAGATGAAGCGATTTGGAATCAGGTTAAAGAAAGTGCTGGATATCCACAGGCAAATGAATTGATGAAACAAATCATTGAGTTAGCTCCAATTGAATATCCCAACAGTGAAAAACAATTTATTATTATGCATTTGAGTAACATGTTTCAAAACTAAGATTTGAAAGGAATAATGCTATGAAGACAACTCCATTGAAATCAATTTCACTCGATGAAGCTATTGAAAAACAATTTCGTTTAATTGATGAGATCTGCCATGAATTTCAAGGTTCAGAAATATTGAATCTTGGTGATTTAGGAGTAGTTAAAGAGTTGAACAAGCCAAACACAGCGCAAAAAGTAGAACGAGTTTTGGCAAGATATTTTCATAGCGAAAAATGTGTGTTAGTAACGGGTGCTGGAACTGGTGCGATTCGAATGGGGTTGCAGGCAATGATCAAACCCAATTCAAAAATATTAGTTCATGATGCCCCAGTATATCCAACAACTTTACACACGTTAAATTCAATGAATGTAGAACTTGTAAAAGTAGATTTTAATGACATAAATGAAATCAAAAAAGTAGTAAATGAAGTGACAATTGATGGAGTTATTATACAGACAACTCGTCAAAAAATAGAAGATAGTTATTTAATTAAAGATGTAATCGAAGCTATTTGCTCAATAAAGAAAATACCAATCTTAACCGATGACAATTATGCAGTTATGAAAATCGATAAAATCGGAGTAGAGCTTGGTGCAACATGCAGTGCTTTTTCGGCTTTTAAATTATTAGGCCCAGAAGGTGTTGGTATTCTTGTTGGAGATGCAAACGTTATTGAACAAGTAGATCATATAAATTATTCAGGGGGAAGCAAAGTCCAAGGATGGCAAGCAATTGAAGTGTTGCGCGGACTTGTTTATGCCCCTGTAGCACTTGCGATTCAGGCAAGAGTCGTTGAAAATGTTTTCAATCGTTTAAAAAATAAAGAAATTTCCGAAATAAAAAATGTTTATATTGCAAATGCACAATCAAAAGTGTTGATCGTTGAGTTCGTTGATGAAATAAATGCAGAAAAAATACTTGTTGAAGCAGAAAAATTAGGAGCTGCACCAAATCCTGTTGGTGCAGAATCAAAGTATGAAATGACACCAATGTTTTATCGTGTTTCAGGAACGTTTATTGCAGAAAATGAAAAATTTAAGGATACTATGATCCGCATTAATCCAATGCGATCAGGAGAAGAAACAATCATTAGAATTTTAAAAGAAAGCATAGAGAAGGTAAAAATATGTTCATAGAAAATACAATAAATCAAAATGAAAAATTGATTGAACTGGCTTTTTCACTTCATCAATCAGGGGTAATTAACCCCGACAGTTATCTTCTAGATGTAGATCAGTTTCTATCAAATGCAAGAATCATGTTAGAAGAGGCAAATAAGTTAAATATCCGTTTATTCTTTATGCTAAAACAAGTGGGTCGTAATCCATTTCTCGCTAAGAAATTAGTGGAATTAGGATTTCCTGGGGCAGTGGTAGTAGACTACAACGAGGCAAAAATGATGATGAAACATCAAATTCCTATTTGTAATGTCGGACATTTAGTCCAGATCCCTCATGGAATGATCAAAGAAATAGTGGAATATGGTGTTGAATTTGTAACTGTTTATTCTTATGAAAAAATCATTGCGATTGATAAAGCTGCAAAAGAATGTGGTAAAAAACAAAAATTACTATTGCGCGTTGTTGACAAAGGGGACCTTATTTACAGTGGACAAACTGCAGGGTTTTATCTTAATGAATTAGAAGAACTTGTAAAAAAAGTTAATAGCTTAGGCAATGTTGAAATAACTGGTGTAACTGGATTTCCAAGCTTCTTATATAATGCACAAAATAACATATGTGAGCCTACTCATAATCTTTCTACTGTTTTAAAGGCAAAAGAATTGTTGATATCTTATGGAATAAACTGTGAAGAAATTAATCTTCCATCTTCGACTTGTACTGATACATTAAGTAAAATTGCTTCATTTGGTGGAACAAGTGCTGAACCAGGTCATGGGTTAAGTGGAACGACTCCTTTACATGCGCATAAGATTTTACCTGAAAAACCTTGTGTTGTGTATGTCAGTGAAGTATCGCATCATTTTGATAAAGATAGCTATTGTTTTGGTGGTGGGTATTACAGAAGAAGCCATGTTGAAAATGCATTAGTTGGAAAATCAGTCTCTCAATTTGAAAAAACGAAAGTAATTTTACCAGATATGGATAGTATAGATTATCATTTTGGTCTACGAGGTAAATTTGATATTCATGATACGGTGCTTATGGCATTCCGCTTCCAAATTTTTGTGAACCGAAGTAATTTGATTTTAGTTGAAGGTTTATCTCACAATCAATGGAAGCTTCACATGTATACTTCTTTAGGTGAAAAAATATGAAAAAAAGATTTGTCGTGATCGTTTTGGATGGTTTTGGTATCGGAGCGATGAATGATGAACTTGTAAGAGAAACTGATAAACAAGCGAGTACTCTGGGTAGCATACTCCATGATTTTCCTGATCTCAAATTAGCTAACTTAGAAAAAATGGGTTTAATGAATGCTTATGGGCAAGAATCCAATCAGATGAAATTTTCCCCTTCATCTAACTTTGGAAAAAGTGAGTTAAAACATTTTGGAGCTGATACGTTTATGGGGCATCAGGAAATCATGGGGACTCTACCAAAAAAGCCAATTGCACAACCATTTCAAGGTAAGGTAGATGAAATTTATGAACATTTGCTTTCCAAGGGAAGAAAAGTAGAAATCAAACATAATGGGAATTTAAGATATTTATTAGTAGATGAATTTGTTACTGTGGCAGACAATATCGATGCCGATCTTGGAATGGCTTATAACTTAACTGCACCATTAGATTTCATTTCAACAGAAGAATTGTTGGAAATTGGTAAAGAGGTTCGTGAAATAGCTCGTGTTGGTCGTGTCATTCCTTTTGGTGGGACAGGGACGACAATACAAGATATATTGAATGCTGAGGAGACCCGAGGAACAGAGTATATTGGTATTCACGCAGTGAAGTCAGGATCCTATCGCGAAAATTATTTTTGTCGCCATTTAGGTTATGGAGTAGATGCTAAGGTGCAGATTCCAACGATACTTGCAAAACATAATATTCCAGTGACTTTAATTGGAAAAGTGGCGGATATCGTTGCAAATGACAGTGGTACAAGCATTAGCTGTGTACCCACTGCTGAGGTCATGCAAATCACAATAGATGAATTTGATAAAATGGAAGAAGGATTCATTTGTGCCAATGTTCAGGAAACAGACCTTGCAGGACATAGCCAAGATTCAAAGCACTATAAAGAATTATTAGAAATCGCTGACTTAAAAATCGGTGAGTTGATCAGTAAAATGGAAGAAAATGATCTATTGCTTGTCATGGCAGATCATGGTAATGATCCAAATGTTGGTCATAATATGCATACCCGTGAACATGTACCTCTTCTTTTATATAAGAAAGGAATTGAGTCAAAACAGCTTGGAGTAAGAAAAAGTTTATCTGATGTTGGAGCTAGTGTTGCCGATTATTTTGATGTAGAAATGCCAGAAAATGGCGAATCTTTTTTAAATAAGTTAAATTGAGCTGAACGTTCCAGCTTTTTTTGAATAATTAGTTGATCGCTTTTCACACTAAACTTGAGGTGATTAAAATGGCAGTAGCTCATAAAGGTGGTATTTCATTTGGACTTGTTTATATTCCAATTGAACTACATCGCACAACGATCGATCATGATATTTCATTCAATCAGTTGTGTAAAGAAACTCATGAAAGAGTACATTATAAAAAATATTGTGCAGGATGCGAAAAAGAATTAAAGCCGACTGATATCGTAAAAGGGTATCAATATGAAAAAGATCAATATGTCATTATGACAGATGATGAAATCGATAAATTAAAAGTTGAAAAAGATCGCACGATCAATATTCTTCATTTCACTAAACTTGAAGATATTGATGATCTTTTCTATGAAAAAAATTATTACGTTATACCTGATAAAAAGGCGGAGAAAGCTTATGAACTTTTAAGGACTACGATGGAATCAATGAGTGTAGTAGCAATCGCAAAAAGTGTCATTGGTACGAAAGAAACTCTAATGGCTCTGTGTCCAGAAAAAGATTGTATTTTGGTGAAGACTTTATTTTATGAGGATGAAATTGCAGATATTCCCAAGGAAATTTCAAAACCAAAAATCGCTAAACAAGAAGTGGATGTTGCTAAACAATTAATTCAATCCATGATGCAAAAATTTAAACCTGATGATTATCAAGATGAATTTCAAATCAAATTAAGAGAAGCAATCGGTAAGAAAATAGATGGAAAACAAGTAACTAAGGCAAAATCCAAGAAAGCTGAAAAAGCACCAGTTGATTTAATGGATGCTTTAAAACAATCATTGGTCGCCAATAATAAGAAACCAAAACAAAGAAAAGTAGCACATTAGTACAAGTTTGAAATTTGAACTCTATCTAAAAAATAATGAATAATTCAGATTAGCATAAGCTCAATTGTTCATTTTTTGATCTTTTCATTCTTTGTTTTCGGATATTACAGTATTGTGATAAAATGAAATAAGAAAAGAAAGGTCTGAAACTATGAAAAAAATAATCCTTATATTGTTTTGTATAGTATTAGTTGGATGTAGTACTCAGACTGTGAATGAGATCGTTGAAGATGAGGTGGAAGAAGTGCTTGAAGCTGAAGTGTTTGACTCTATATTATTAAATAAGGTAATTCAATCAGCAGTGGATGCTGGCTATCCTGGTGGACAATTAGTGATCGTTCATAAAAATGAAATGATTATGAATCAATCTTACGGATATATCAATCGATATAATGAAGATTTGTCTTTGATCGATGATCCAAAACCAGTCACAAATGATACTATGTATGATCTAGCTAGTGTCACTAAGATGATGGTAACTAATTATTTGCTTCAGTATTTAGTAAGTACAAATCAAATCAGTGTTGATCAAAATATCAGCACTTTTTTCAACGAGTTTGAAGAAGGATCAAAATCAGAATTGACAATACAAGATTTGTTGAGTCATCAAGCAGGCTTTTGTGCTGATCCTCAATTTCATAATAAGAAATATAAAGGATGTGTTACTCAGTTTGGGGATAATCCTTATTATAGTCAAAATAGAGAAACTACGATTCAATTAGCGTTACAAGTGCCACAAACTGCCAATGCTCATCAAAATCAAGTCTACTCTGATTTGGATTACATGTTGCTTGGAATCATTGTTGAAAAAGTTATGGGTATGCCCCTTGACGAAGCATTCATTGAAATTATTGCCAAACCACTTGATCTACAAAGGACAACTTTCAACCCGTTGGCCAATGGATTTAAAATAGAAGATTGTGCAGCGACTGAACTACAAGGAAATACAAGACAAGGCAATGTATTTTTTGACAATATCAGAAAAAACACCATTCAGGGAGAAGTTCATGATGAAAAAGCTTACTACTCCATGGCAGGTGTTTCCGGACATGCGGGACTTTTTTCCAATGCTACAGAGGTTGCAAAATTGATGATGCTGATGACTAATGAAAATGATTTGTTTGATGAAGAAACAAAAGAGTTGTTTTTAACTCCTATTGGTAAAAATGATACCTTTGGTTTGGGATGGAGATTACAGGGACAACAAAATTACAGTGGAATTTTCTCAAACTACGCTTCCAGCTCTTCTTTCGGTCATACTGGTTGGACAGGAACATTGATTTTCTGCGACCCTGAAGCAGACCTGATAGTAATTTGGCTATCAAACAAAGTAAATACTCCTCTTGTGGATAAAAAGGCTAATTCTAATGATTTTGAAGGAAATCACTATACTGAAGTATCCTATTGTTCTATAATTAGTATGAGCTATGCATTGATCAGTAAAGATGAAAATCAAATGAAGAAAGTAATCTCAGAAATGATGGATGATTCTAATTTCGTTCGATTAAATATACTTCTAAATAGTAAGGATTAGATTATGAAAATACTTTGTGCAACTACCAGCAAGCCTAAAATTGAATTTTTTAAAAATCTAATCAGTGATTTAGATGTTGAAGTAGTATCACCCAAAGATTTAAATATTTCATTGAGTGTTGTGGAAGATGGAAAAACAGCTCAAGAAAATGCCCTTATCAAGGCAATGGCTTATCATAAGGCAACAGGACTTGCGACCATTGCAATGGACTCTGCTTTATATCTTAGTGAATATAATGAATCGGATTCTATACAACCAGGACTTCGGGTAAGAAGACCTTATAATACTGCGGTTGAATTGAGCGATGATGAAATGATTGAATATTATTCAAAATTAGCTCACAGTCATGGTGGAAGATTAAGTGCTTATTATATCGATGGTTTTGCGATTGTAGATGAAACAGGAACTAAATTTACTTTTCGTGATTATAATTATCCTAAAAATATTTTTTATTTGGTGGATAAACCTCATTTTAGAAGAGAAGTTGGAAATCCACTAGATACGATCAGTGTTAATCGAATCAATGGCAAATATTATTATGATCAAACAGAAGAGGATATCAAAAAAAATAAAGAGTTATCAACTCGTAAACAAATTCATGAAGAAGGAATGCAACGTTTAAAAGAGTTTATTCAAAGATCTTTATATGGAGAAAAAAATGATTGAAATAAAACAAATACATGAAACAACTTTAAAATCAAATATTTGTGAGAAGATTCTTCATAAACTCCCCGAATGGTTTGGAATCGAAGAATCAATTATAGAATATGTTGAAGATGTTAAGACAACTTTCTTTTTTGCAGCTTACGATCAAAATCAAGTGATCGGATTCATTGCTTTAAAAGCACATAATGAGTTTACTGCTGAAATATTAGTTATGGGAGTCATGAAGTCTTGTCATCGTCAAAGAGTTGGCAGACAATTAATAGAAACTTGTCTGCAAAGCTGCAAAGAAAAAGGTTTTGAGTATTTAACTGTCAAAACCTTAGCAGAAAGTCATCCAGATTTGGGATACAGAAAGACAAGAGAGTTCTATTTAGCAATGGGTTTTAAACCTTTGGAAGTGTTTGAAACACTTTGGGACGAAGCAAATCCTTGTCTGTTTATGGTTAAAGAGATTCGTTAAAAGTCAAACGTGTATCTTCAACAAATTTCTTTCGTGAAGGGTTTCCCTCTACACGGAAGATTTTTTTGTGTTTGATATCATAGATCACTGACCAAACAGTATCAGCTCCAGTTTTACGATCATATTGGCACATGAAACCATATTTTCCTGATAATATGTTTTTAGCAAGATTAATAGAAAATGGGTTGGATTGAAGTGCATGAGTAGTGACATGATATCGTTCGTCAGACCGCCAGTCATCAATTGGTGGATTACGATATTTTTTCATTGCATCAGTTTCAAAATTGTTTGTAGCTACCACAAAATTATCTCCATTTTTAGGAGTAACCACTTCTACTTTGTTGGAATTGCATTCAACGACAACAATCTCACCATTTGCATCTGCAATCGTAAGTGTTTGTGCAGAGGCAATAGGAAGAGTGTGCAATGCATCGATTGCTTCTTTCGTACATTTACATTTTTCTAGAAGATACCTTACCAACATACCTGAATTTAATCCTGGCTTTCTGATATGGGGATAGACAAAGGTCAAACCTACAGCTAAACCATATTCATTGATCCCATCTTCCATTTGGACAAAAGCAGTAGTGTTTCCGTTAAATGAGCATGCATTGTCTAGTTTATAAAGACAATTCATGTAGAGTTTTTCAAGTTCAACTAAAAAATCACTGTTTCTTGCGAAGAGAATTTGATTTTCATCACTGTAGGCAAAACAAGTGCATTTGTTAGAAAACTCAAAACAATACATACTTAATAAGAAGGCACATAAATTTTCAAATAAACATTGTTGACCATCTGCGATACCTCTTATCTCTTCAATCACTTCCGGATAAAACTCCTGATAAATAGGTAAACATTTCTTTGAAAAATCTAATCGTTGTTTATCGACATTCATGATATGTTTATCAGACAATTTGTTTCCATTCTTTAGAAGCAGATTTCCCCAATGGTAACCTGCGTTGTAGTGGCTTGATTTAAAGCGTGCATGATACATAATTTTTCTCCTTTTTTGGAGGTAAGATCTTAACTCAATTGTAGGATAATTGAATATAAATTTAATGTCAACCAACTATAAAAAACTTAACAATTTAAATTTAATTTACTATTATTTTACTTCACAAACATAATAAAGATATTACACAAAAATATATTATTAACTTTACATAAATATATTATTATACTTCACAAAATTATATATTTGTGTTAATATAAAAGCACAAGGAGGAAAAGACAATGACTTTGCTTGAATATTTAAGAGACAATTATGAACCTAATGAGCCTATTTTATTAAAGAATCTTTCTGTAGAAGGCTATTCTTATGATACATTGCGAAAAATGCTTTCTAATTACGCAAAGAACGGAGATATCGAGAGATATTGCCAAGGGGTGTATTATTTTTCTGAACCAACTGAATTGGGATACTCAATAATATCATATGATACTTATTTAGAAAAAAAATATATGAAGTGTGGAAAAGATACAGTTGGCTATTATTCAGGGCTAACTTTATTAAATCGTTATGGGTTATCAACTCAAGTCCCCAATATACGTGAAATCACTACCAATGAAGAAAAAACAAACAAAAGAATAATAGATATTCGGAAAAAACAAGTTGTACTGAGAAAACCGGTCGTAAATGTAACAACTGATAATGTTAAATATTTAGAATTTTTAGATATATTTAGATACAGTACAAAAAATAAAATAAAAGATAATTTTAGAGAAATAGTTGATATCGCAGATGTGTATAAATTAGAAATAGATAAAATTAACTACTATATTACATTTTATCCTGTAAAGGTTGGTACTAAAATAAAAGAAAGCGGGATTCATCATGAAATTACACGAAAACAAAAAAATACTGAAACAAGTATTAGAACAGATAGCCGATGATTCAAATATTGATGTAGCTATTTATGAAAAAGATTATTATGTAACATTAATACTAAAGAAATTATTCCAAACTGAAATACCTTTTGTGTTTAAAGGTGGTACAAGCTTATCAAAGTGTTATCACTTAATTGAAAGATTTTCTGAAGATATTGATATTAATTACGCTGATCATAGTAAACTGACACGAAAAGAAAGAAAAAGAGTTAAAGAGTGTTTGAAAGAAGTTGTCGCACAATGTGGACTTGAAATTTCAAATATTGATTTTACTAGAAGTAGTAGGAACTTTAATCAATATCGTATACCCTATGATAAGCTATATGTTAATTCAGCTCTTAAAACCGAAGTGATTGTAGAAATGGCTTTTCAATCAGAATCATACCCAACTGAGAAAAAGTATATTCAATCAATGATCGGTGAATATTTAGCCGCGAAAGGTAGAAATGATTTAATTGAAGAATATGAATTAGAGCCTTTTGAAGTAACTGTTCAACATACAGATAGAACGTTTATAGATAAGATATTTGCGTTGGCTGACTACTCAATTTCTAATAGGATTGAAGGGCATTCAAGGCATTTATATGATTTGTATCATTTGATGCCTACAATTGTATTTGATCAATCATTTTATGATTTGTTTGAAAAAGTGAAAATGGAAAGATCAAGTAGTCCAGTTTGTTACTCAGCACAACCTGATTGTGATTTAAAAAAAGAACTGTTAAAAATTATTGATCAGGAGATATTCTTGAAAGACTATGAGGATGTTACGAGTAAAATTAGCTATAATCAAATTAGTTATGATATGTCTATTGATAATCTGAAAGAAATAGTAAATATTTTAAAATAATAAATCAAAATGAACACTGGTAGAACGAAATGTTATTCTGCTAGTGTTTTTCTATGCTAAAATAATTGAAGTAAGGAAGAAGACGACTATGAATATCAAGATGATTGTTTCTGATTTAGATCATACATTATTAAGAAATGATAATACAATTTCAGGATTTACTTTAAATGTGTTAGAAGAATTTAAAAATAGAGGTGGTAAAATTGTTTTGGCAACAGGAAGAAATCAAAACAATGCTAAGAAATATGAGGCAATGGTTCATGCTGATGGACTTGTGTGTTTAAATGGTAGTGTTGCTTCTTGTGAAGATGAAATACTCTATGAGAAGTATATGGATGAAAGAAAAGTGAAGGAACTTGTAGACGAGCTATTAAAAATAGAAAACTCTAATTTAGCGATTGCTTATCCTACTAAAATCCTTACAAACAATAAGAAATTTGTTAAAGAGGAAGTGAGAGATTATTGTGACTTTAATGAATTTCCAATAATGGAAATTCAAAAGATATCATGTTTTACTGAAAATACTGAAGCAGTTAGAAATATAAACTTTGATTTATATGATTGCAGAATGATTGAAAATGCAAGTGAGTCTGATTACTTTGTGATCATGCAGAAAGATATCGATAAGATCAATGGGATCACACAAATCTGTAAGCATTTCAATTTAACTTTAGATGAAGTTGCAGCATTTGGAGATGACTTTAATGATTGTACGATGCTGGTTGCTTGTGGTATAGGTGTTGCAGTAGAAAATGCCAGTGAACATGTTAAGCTGATTGCGAATGAAGTTTGTGAAAGTAACGAAAGTGATGGTGTTGCAAAATGGATCAAAAAGAATTGTTTAGAGGAGATCAAATAATGGAAATTCAATGTATTGCGACTGATTTAGATGGAACATTACTTAATAATAATGGGCAAATTTTTGAATATACAAAAAAGATAATAGATCAGCTTATTGAATTAGGAGTGGAGGTAATTCCAAGTACAGCTCGTGCATTTAGCGATTTACCCACTTCACTTATGGATACAAAGATTCGCTATTTTATATGTTCTAATGGGGCCATGATCTATGATCGTAAAAATGAA
Organism: Holdemania sp.; assembly: GCA_031551965.1. Lineage (GTDB taxonomy): Bacteria > Bacillota_I > Bacilli_A > Erysipelotrichales > Erysipelotrichaceae > CALVGQ01. Next base: position 14,184 of record JAVBMW010000010.1, read on the forward strand.
ACATTATTATTTTCTTATGAGCTAAATACAACTATTGCTAAAGAAATATTAGAAAAAATAAAAGGTTGTGATAAAGTAATCACGATTGTAAAGAATGGTATTGTTTACTCCAGTGAAGTGATCCAAGATGTTTTACGATTTCAAAATATAAAAGAAACAGACATTGAACGTATTTGTAAAACTAGAAAACTAGTTAAAAGTGTCGACCCATACTTAAATGAGTTTGATACCTTGGATAAACTACATTTGAATTTTTATACACCTGAACAAAGAATTTCCTGTCTGAAAATGATTCCTGATTCAAAAGATTATGTATGTGCATCTTCGGGTTTGAATATTGAAATAACTCATCCATTGGCGACTAAAGGCCATGCCATTTTAGAAATTTGTGAATTTTTAAAACTTGATTCAAAAAAAATCATAGCATTTGGAGATAATTTAAACGATAGTGCCTTATTTGAAGTTGCACAAATCAAAGTAGCGATGAAAAATGCAAAGGAAGAATTAAAGTTACAAGCTGATGTCATTACTGAAAAAGATAATCAAGAAGAAGGTGTAGCCCACTATTTAAGTGAACTATTCCATCTATGAATAGGTATAAAGATGAGTACCCAAAGCACTAGTGTGCTTAACATAGTAGGTTTTGTTAGTTGTAGAGTTGAGTAGGATATGAAAAAAAGTTATGAGTTTATTTTTAGTTTATATATATGTGTAAAATAAAGATGAGGTGATTTGTATGTTTCATATATTGGTTGTGGATGATGATAAAAATACTCGTAGATTGATGCGAGCTATTTTAGAGAGTGAACAGTATGTAGTATTTACTGCAGAAGATGGTGAGGTTGCATTAAACATAATAGATAATGAACATATTGATCTTGCCATTGTAGACATCATGATGCCTAATATGGATGGATATGCTTTTACACAATCTTTGCGAGAAACAGATAACGAATTACCTATTATCATGGTTTCTGCAAAACAGTTGCCTGAAGATCGTAAAAAAGGATTCCATGTTGGAATCGATGATTATATGAGCAAACCTGTGGATGAAGAAGAACTACTTCTTCGTATCAAAGCGCTTCTTAGAAGAGCGAAAATCGCAAGTGAGCGTTGTATCACTATTGGTGAGGTAGTTTTGGACTATGATTCATTAACTGTTACAAAAGGAAAAGAAGTAGTTGATTTACCACAAAAAGAATTTCTCTTACTTTATAAACTATTATCATATCCTGGAAAGATTTTTACCCGAATCCAGTTAATGGACGAAATATGGGGGCATGACACTGACACAGGCTGGGAAACAGTAACAGTTCATATTGGCCGTTTGCGCAAGCGATTTGAAAATTGGTCAGAATTTGAGATTGAGTCCATTCGAGGCCTTGGATATAAGGCGGTGAAAAGAATATGAGAGATAGATTTGAAAGACTTGATCAAAGAAGACGTCCTCCGAAGGTAGGCTTAACGATTCTATTTATTTTTGTCAATTTTATTACTTTTTCAATTACTATGTTTATTATGGGCTCAATATCATTTATTTTAATTAAATCAGGATCCTTTGACCATATGATAACGAATCGTTTTATAGGGATTATTACATTTACTCTCTCTAGCATATTGATGGGAACGATTGTATCTAACTTTGTAGGAAGAATTCCACTTCGTCCATTCTATAAACTTATTGACGCAATGAATCAACTTGCATCTGGTAATTTTGATGTGAAACTGGATTTAGGTAAAAACCATATTGTTGCAGATGTTGCAAATAGCTTTAATAAAATGGCAGATGAACTGAAAAATACTGAGATGTTACGATCAGATTTTGTGAATAACTTTTCACATGAATTTAAAACGCCTATTGTATCCATTCGAGGATTTGCGAAGCTTCTTCAAAAAAGTGATCTTACTGACACACAAAGGGAATATGTTGAAATTATTGTAGATGAATCCAATCGTTTAGCAGATATGGCTACAAATGTATTAAATCTAACTAAAATTGAAAATCAAAGTATTTTGTCAGATATGACATCATTTAATTTATCTGAACAAATGAGAAACAGTATTCTATTATTAGAAAATAAATGGATGTCAAAATCACTTATGATCAATGCAGATTTTGATGAAATTCAAATTAGTGCAAACGAAGAATTATTGAAACAAGTTTGGATTAACATTATTGATAATGCGATTAAATTCTCATCGGAAAATAATGAAATCGATATTAAAATTTTAGAAATAGATAATCAAATCCAAGTATCCATTAAAAATCAAGGTGTTCAAATTAGTGATGAAGATAAAAAACGTATTTTTAATAAATACTGGCAAGCAGATACTTCCCATGCATCACAAGGCACAGGTATTGGTTTATCCATCGCAAAAAGAATTGTCGAATTGCATAGAGGGAACATTGAAGTTATCAGTGCACTGTATGAAACAACTTTTTTGATCAACTTACCAAAAGAAACTAATTAATAAGGGGGAATGTTATGTTCTATTTAGTCAGACACGGAAAAACAGATTATCGCGAAAAAAACACAAAAATTTATAAGGGATTTGGTACAAATCTTGCACCTTTATCAAGTGTGGGTATTCAGCAGCTCAAAACTACTGCAAAAGATGAAAGATTGATGGATGCAGATATTATTATTTGTTCGCCATATACTAGAGCACTGCAAAGTGCAGCGATTCTGTCGAAAGAGTTGCAGATAGATATAGCAGTTGAAACCGACCTTCATGAGTGGGTTGCGAATAAGAATTATATTTTTCGAGATGATGATATTGCGGAAGAAAATTATAAGGAGTTTCTTGATTCTGACGGAGTCTATCGCAATGAAGAAAAAGAATGGGAAGATAATAGCATTTTGAGTAATCGAATCCTATCGGTGCTTGAAAAATATAAAGGCTATAAGAAAGTCATTGTAGTATGTCATGGAATGATTATTCGATCAATTTCAAAAGGTGACTATTTAAACAATGGTGAAATATTTGAATATGATTTAGATTAGAGTCTGTCTTAATGGCAGATTTTTCTTTTGTTTAGATTCAGTTTATTTTGGGTTTAGTTAAAGTTTAGTATTAACTTGTATGATAAACCTGTAAATGAAGGGAGCAAGTTATGCTTAAACTATTTAAGAAATTAACGAAAGAAGACTGGATTTGTGTTTTGATCAGTATTCTGTTTATTGTAGCACAAGTCTGGTTGGATCTAAAACTACCAGAGTATATGTCAGAAATCACTAAAGTAATTCAATTGGAAGGGACAATGGATCAAATCCTAAGTGCTGGATCAAAGATGTTACTTTGTGCACTAGGAAGTTTACTATCTTCGGTTGTGGTTGCAATTTTAGCTGCAAAAGTAGCGACAAATTTTGGAGCGAATTTACGTGAAAAACTATTTGCGAAAGTACAATCGTTTTCACTTCAAGAAATCGGTGGATTTTCTACTGCAAGTTTGATCACTCGATCTACTAATGATATCACACAGGTTCAAATGGTGATCGTTATGGGACTGCAAGCCATCATAAAAGCACCAATTACAGCAGTGTGGGCAATTGGTAAAATTGCGGGGAAAAGTTCTCAATGGACAATGGCAACAGGGGTTGCGGTAATTATATTACTATTTGTCGTAGCTGGTTGTATGTTGCTTGTAATGCCGAAATTCAAAAAGCTTCAACGTTTAACAGATGATTTAAATCGCGTCACAAGAGAAAATTTATCAGGGCTTCAAGTTGTACGTGCATATAATGCTGAAGATTACCAAGTGAATAAATTTGAAGAAGTCAATACAGAATTGACAAATACAAACTTATTTACGAGCCGTTCAATGGCGTTTATATCGCCATTCATCTCACTGATTATGAGTGGTTTATCACTATCCATATACTGGATCGGTGCGATCCTCATCAATAATGCACAACTTGCAGATAAGATTACTTTATTTTCAGATATGGTTGTCTTCTCCAGTTATTCAATGCAGATCGTAATGTCCTTTATGATGCTAGTTATGATTTTTATTATGGTACCTCGTGCCTCAGTTTCAGCTACTCGTATATTAGAAGTATTGGAAACCAAACCTGCTATCCTTGACGGAAAGGCAGATACTACAACATCACTAAAAGGGCGAATCGAATTTAAAAATGTAAGTTTTAAATATCCGGATGCAGAAGAATATATCTTAAAAGACATTAATTTTACTGCTCATAAAGGAGAGACCATTGCATTTATCGGATCCACTGGTTGTGGTAAAAGTACAGTAATTAATTTGGTGCCAAGATTTTATGATGTAACTGAAGGAGAAGTGCTGGTTGATGGAATCAATGTCAAAGACTATACTCAAGCTGAACTTCATAATAAAATCGGTTATGTATCTCAAAAAGCTACTCTATTTACTGGAACGATCAAATCCAATGTAATGTATGGTGATAATGGAAAAGAGTGTTTAGAAAGTGACATGGTTGAAGCGGTGTATACTGCTCAGGCAGCAGATTTTGTGGAAAATTTAGAAGAAGGATATGAGGGTTATGTTTCCCAAGGGGGAACTAACTTATCAGGTGGACAAAAACAAAGAATATCCATTGCCCGTGCCATCAATCGTCGACCAGAAATTTTCATCTTTGATGATTCATTTTCTGCTTTGGATTATAAAACTGACCGCAAATTAAGGGATGCCCTAAAAAAAGACTGTGCTCAAGCGACCAAACTGATCGTTGCCCAACGTATAGGAACCATTCGTGATGCAGATAAGATCGTTGTTTTGGATAATGGTCACGTTAAGGGAATCGGGACACATAATGAATTAATGGAAAATTGTGAAGTCTACAGACAAATCGCCTATTCTCAAAACTCGAAGGAGGAATTAGACTAATGGCAAAAGATGAATATAAACTTGGGCAAAGTAACCAAGAACGAAAACCCCATGGACCTGGTGGTCATGGACCGGGACCGAGAATGGGTAGCAGTGAAAAAGCTGCAGACTTTATTGGAACTTGGAAGAAATTACTGAATTATTGTAAAAAATATAATTTATTATTTATTTTCTCCCTTGTTTGTGCTGCATTGGGGACAGTATTGACTCTAATTGGTCCAGATAAATTATCGGAGTTGACTGACATCATTCAAAAAGGATTAGTGACAGGGATTGATATGGATGCTGTTACTAAAATCGGACTGACTTTAGTTTGTTTCTATTTGACAAGTGCAGTTTTTTCTTTGATTCAAGGACAAGTGATGGCAAGCATTACTCAAAAAATATCAAAAAATTTAAGATCGGAACTTTCTTTGAAAATCAATCGTTTACCGATGAGTTTTTTCAGTAAAGTATCCAAAGGAGATGTCTTATCTAGAGTCACAAACGATGTGGATACTGTTGGAAATTCACTTAATCAAAGTATTGCAACCTTAGTATCTGCTCTTACTTTATTTATAGGTTCACTGGTGATGATGTTGAAAACCAATGTGATCTTAACGATCACTGCGATCGTTGCCTCTTTGCTTGGATTTATGTTGATGATGCTGATCATGTCAAGATCACAAAAATATTTTACTGCGCAACAAAAAAATCTTGGTTTGATCAATGGACATATTGAAGAAGTTTATGCCGGTCATACGATCATGAAAGCTTATAACGGTGAAAAAGAAGCAAAAGATGCTTTTGATAAAATGAATTTTGCCTTAAAAGACAGTGGGTTCAAAGCTCAGTGTTTATCGGGACTTATGATGCCACTGATGTCGTTTGTCGGAAACTTTGGCTATGTTGCGGTTTGCGTAGTAGGGGGAATGTTGGCAATCAATGGAAGCATCAGTTTTGGTGTCATCGTTGCCTTCATGATGTATGTACGCTACTTTACTCAGCCACTTTCTCAAATTGCTCAGGCAACTCAAAATATGCAATCTGCAGCTGCAGCAGGAGAACGTGTCTTTGATTTCTTAAAATCAGAAGAAATGGAAAATGAATCTTCTGTAAAAGAAAAATTAACTAACATCAAAGGGCAGGTTGAGTTTGAACATGTAAAATTTGGTTATGATCCCGAAAAGGTAATTATTCATGATTTCTCGGCAATTGCAATGCCTGGACAAAAGATCGCAATTGTTGGACCAACTGGAGCTGGTAAGACAACAATGGTCAATCTACTGATGCGTTTCTAGTAACTACAAGTAGGATCTATCAAAATCGAGGGTGTTTCCACAAAAGACATGACACGCGAAAATGTGCATGATCAGTTCTGTATGGTTCTTCAGGACACTTGGTTGTTTGAGGGGACTGTTCGTGAGAATTTAGTTTATTGTAATGAACATATATCTGATGTCAAAATGATTGAGGCATGTAAAGCTGTAGGCTTAGATCATTTTATTAGGACACTCTCGAATGGATACGATACGGTACTCAATGATCAGGTAAATCTATCTCAAGGGCAGAAACAACAATTAACGATTGCTCGTGCAATGATCGCAGATAAACCAATGTTGATCTTGGATGAAGCTACAAGTTCTGTGGATACTCGTACTGAATTGTTGATCCAAAATGCTATGGATGAATTGATGTGTAATAGAACATCGTTCATTATTGCTCATCGCTTATCAACAATTAAAAACGCTGATCTCATCTTAGTTATGAAAGATGGTGACATTATAGAAAGTGGAAATCATGATGATTTATTACAAAAAAATGGTTTTTATGCCGATCTATACAATTCTCAGTTTGAACAAGTTGAAGAAATAGATTAAACTAAGGTTAACTTAAAAGGAGACTTTATGGCAACTACTTTAGATTATATCGAATATGTCTGTGATCAAATCCATGGAACAGGTATGGTCCGTTATCGAAAAATGTTTGGGGAATATATGGTTTATGTCAATGACAAACCAATACTTCTTGTGTGTGATAATACGGTCTTTGTAAAAAAACTGGATTGCATAAAAGAATTATTACAGGATGCATCAACAGGATTTCCCTATAATGGATCAAAAGAACATTACATTTTAGATATAGATAACCGAAATTTAGCTTGTGAAGTTATAGATGTTTTAGAGCCGTTGATACCTGTTCCTAAACCTAGAAAGAAAAAAGTATAGTTAAGTACGAAAATAGGAGTTGAACTTTGAGTTCAACTCCTACTATTATTTTTTGGTTTTCAATAGTGAAGATATACCGCTCATCAAAACATTGCTTATTCCATCAGAAATTGTACTTTCTGTAGATTTAGTGGTTTTAGTAGCGGTAGTCTTTTTAGCGGTAGTTGCTGCTTTAGTAGTTGCAGCCTTTTTAGTAGCAGTAGTCTTTTTAGCGGTTGATGCAGCTTTAGTAGTTGCAGCCTTTTTAGTTGCGGTAGTCTTTTTAGCGGTTGATGTAGCTTTAGTAGTTGCAGCCTTTTTAGTAGCGGTAGTCTTTTTAGCGGTAGTTGCTGCTTTAGTAGTAGCAGCCTTAGTAGCGGTAGTCTTTTTAGCAGTGGATGCTGCTTTAGTAGTTGCAGCCTTTTTAGTAGCAGTAGTCTTTTTAGCAGTGGATGCAGCTTTAGTAGTTGAAGTTTTAGTAGAGGTAGTCTTTTTAGCAGTGGATGCAGCTTTAGTAGTTGAATTTTTAGTAGCGGTAGTTTTTTTAGCTGTAGTAGCCGCTTTTGTGGTCGTAGTATCTGTTCCTAATAAACCAGATAGAATTGATGAAAGATCTATGCCACTTGATGATGAGTTCTTTTCTTGACCCAATAAAGTCAACAACATGGGTGATAAAGAAGATAGAATGGTTTGTATCGAATCAGAGCTAACCCCAGTGTTTGATGAAATATTATTTTGAACAGAATTTGTGTTTGATCCAAGAATATGGCTTAATATTTTTTGACCATCTTTTAAGTCAACGTTTTTTAAAAATGAACTAATATCGCTAATGTCGTCAGATGCGTGATCATCTAGTGCTTTTGATAACGAAGAAGCACCAGTTTTACTGTTTGCATTAGATTGTAAACTTGATAGTAAAGTAGGAAGTGCATTCGAAATAACATTTTGAACATCATTAGAATTAGTTCCTGATTTTTTAGCGATTTCACTAACACTATCGCTGTTTAATAATTTTGTGATTGTAGATAAATCCATAATTTCTCCTTGGCCTTTAGGCATATACATTAATTTTATGATTGTTAGTAATAGATGTCAATGTACAAGGTAAAATATTATGATTTAAAAATGTTGGTATGTTTTAGAGTGAAGAAATCTATGCTATAATTTGGCAAGTAATTTGGAGATATGTTTATGAAAAATTGGAAGAAATATTTTGTTATGTTGTGGAGTGGACAAGCCATTTCATTACTAACTAGTGCAATAGTACAAATGGCAATCATTTGGTATATTACCGATTATACACGTTCTGCAAGTACACTTGCGATTGCATCAATTGTTGCGTTTGTTCCACAAAGCATCTTGGGACCATTTATCGGTGTTTATCTTGATCGGCAAGATAAGAAAACAGTAATGTTGATCTCAGATTTAGGAATTGCTTTAGTGAGTTTGATTGCAGGTGTTTTTGTAATGCAAAATCAGTTATCACTCTTAATGATTTATATCGTTCTTTTCTTGAGAGCTCTAGGGTCTGCATTTCATTCTCCGTGTTTGTCTGCCGTAACACCACAAATCGTTCCTACAGAGGATTTAGTGAAGTATGGCGGATATTCTCAAAGTGTTCAATCCATGTCTTATATCATTAGTCCTGTTTTAGCAGGCGTGCTTTATGCAATACTTCCAATGAGCACTTTATTTTTTATTGATGTAGTTGGGGCAGTGATCGCAGTTGGTTTCCTATTCTTCATTCCACTACCAAAACAAGAACCAAATAATACAAAAATGGAAATGATCAAAGAACTTAAAGAAGGTTTAGAAGTTGTCAAAGGTGCAAAAGGTTTATACTATATCATTATTATTAGTGCCTTCTTCATGATTGTATATATGCCAATCAATTCCCTGTTTCCTTTGATAGTATTAGATTATTTCAATTCTTCGACTCAAATTGCTGGAATTGTTGAAGCTTCTTTTGCGGTAGGAATGTTGCTTGCTGGAATTGTACTTGGAACTTGGGGTGGATTTAAGAAGAAGCACTTAACGATTATTTTTGCTTATGTAACACTTGGGCTATGTTTAGCACTTAGTGGACTACTTCCAGTAAAAGGAATTTATATTTTCATTTGTTTATGCTTTTTAATGGGTTTTGCAGGGACATTCTTTAACGTTCCCTATTCAGTATTGATCCAAGAAATTATCCCTTTAGAATTTTTAGGAAGAGTATTTACCTTATCTACATCTTTAATGACGTTGACAATGCCGATAGGGTTAGCTTTGTCTGGAACATTTGCTGATAAAATTGGTGTAAATTGGTGGTTCTTCTACTCAGGGATATTTATTGTGATATTAGGATTCTCACATTTCTTATTTAAAGATATTCGCGATCTATAAAATGAAAAGATTTTCCGTTAATCAGAAAATCTTTATTTCAATTAATTTTGTTTCTTAAAGTAATGTGAGATTGCATAGTTGTAGCTATCATTAAAGAATTTGATGGCATTTTTTGTAGATGAACTTTTAGGAACCATTATATCAAACGTGTGATAACACCCTTTAAATACTTCAAAGTGAACTTCAATATTGTTTCTTTTTAAATTTTCTATGAATTGAACCGTTTCATCAAAGAAGGGTTCGATATCACCTACGAATGTTATTGCAGGAGGTAAATTAGAATAATCTGTTTCCAAAGCAGGTACTGCATATTTTGTAACTGGATCAACATCCTTTAAATAAAGATTCCAAGCTTTGATATTTTGCTGCTCGTTCCAAATAGGCGCATCATTATCTTTCATAGAAGATGTAGTGCGATTATCGATCATTGGATAGAGTGGGATTTGACATGCGATATTGACTTCACCTCGGTCTCTTGCCAAAAGACAAAGCGCAACTGTTAAACCGCCTCCCGCACTTTCACCACCGACGAAGATTTGATCAGGATTGATATTCAATTCTAAGGCATGATCTTTCATCCAAAGTAAAGCTTGGTAACAATCATCTAGTGCAGCAGGATAAGGGGCTTGAGTAGACAACCGATAGTCGACAGCTACCACAACGCTTGATTTAACTATTTCTTTTGCCATCGACATTTTAATCATTTCAGGATTACCCGTACTGTAGCCACCACCATGAATCCATAAAACACCAGGAACAGGTTTATCAAATTTTTCTTTATGGATGAGTAATCGTAAAATGCTGGTATCTTTACGCAAAATATATTCATTATAGGGAGTTTTAGATTTATCTTGTGGTTTAAATTGGGTTGGTTTCGGTTTAATTAAGTTTTTAGGAAAACGATCTAGAATTATTTTGGAAAAAGCACCCATTTTTCGTAAATCTTTAACAATCATATCATTTGTCACTTTCATAGCTGATCTCCTTAAATATGGTTTCATTATATCACAAAGAAATCGGCGAAATATGTAACTCTCGCCGATTTTTGATTATTGATTGTTTCGTATTGTATTTTGCATTTGATTGTTGTTTTGTGTTCCCATTGAGTTTAAATCAACACTTGATCCATCGACTAAAGTGGATGAATCTTGAGTGCTAGTCACAGTTGAAATTTCACCATTTAACTGTTTACGTATGCTTTCTGAGCGAAGTAAACAGAATTGTTTTAGCGTTGAAACTCCTTTTTCAAATTCATCAAGAGTATAGAATGCACTTGGATCGTTTTCAACATAGGGCTTGATCATTTCATAAATTCGATCGATTTCTTTTTCGAATTCACCAGATTCGAAGTAACTCGTGATCAAATCATCATATCTTTCCAAATACTGATTGTAATATTCTTCATTTGAAATGATCGCATTCCACATAGGTCTTGTAGAATCTTCAGTATTGTTGATCAGGGATGCGATTCCTGAATTGATCACAGAGGTTGATTGAGATGTTGTTTGGTTCATTTGTCCCATACTAAATCCTCCAAAGGCTAAATTATAGTCCCAAGGAAGCATCGTCATTTGTCCATCTTTTTCATACAAATAATAGTTGTGTAGCATTGAACCGGTATAGCTATCTCCATTGACAGTAAAGTTATGAGCTACAAAGTAATTGATCAGTGCTTCTACATCCAATATATCATCTAAATCTGTTCCTTCTGATAATTTTTTTAGTGATTCAATTAAACGGAGTTGATCTTCTTCGGTAGCATCTGTTTCAGCATTATCGAAAATGTAACTATAGCTTTCAATGTTGTCGTCAATATAAGTTAATGCCGTGCTGCTGTCACTGAATCCAGACATGCCACCACCAAATCCGCCACGCGCAAATTGATCTTGATTACCGTCTGTTGGCATTTGTAATCCTTCCGGTCTTTGCATCTGGCTCGGATCGAAATTGCCATCTGTAGGCATTTGAGTTTGTCCACCTGGTATTTGTTGTCCATTATTAGGCATCTGCATTCCATCAGGTAACTGTATTTGACTTGGGTCAAAATTACCATCAGATGGCATTTGCATTCCTTCAGGTAGTTCCATATCCATCTTGTTTCCACCTACATTGGCAAGTTGTTCAGATTCTGGTTTATATAATTCTCCAGCATCTTCACCATAGTTACGTGCTAAAAATGAATCGCCAATTTCTTCAATGGCCAAATATAGTCCAAATGTTTCACCATTAATACTTAAAGACACAAAGCTTGTCATTGGGCTAGCTACACCCATCTGTTCCATCAATTCATAGGCGAGATAGTCTTTCATATAGGTTGTATCAGCATAAATGTTATTTAAGTTTAATTTATCCAAGCCATAATAGGTTTGCCCCTTTACATTTTTACCAAAATTGATTTTAAAGCTGTAGCGATCGCTGTCTTCATTACTTGCTACAGAACTTAATGACGTATTTCCTTTAGTCGCAAAGGTCACATTCTCAATCGTTTCTCCATCAATGGTTACGTTGGCAGTATATTTGGTTTTGTCCAAAGGATTTGTCTTTAAATCCTGCCAGTCTTCTTCACTGATTTCTATATTGATCTTATGAACTACACTGTCATCAAAGAGTGTATTTGTATAATCTTTTTCAACAGTTTGTTCCTCTGATTCTTGGGTTGGGGAATTTGTACAGGCTACTAAGCCAAGACAAATTAAAGCACTACAACATAATATAATTAGTTTTTTCATTGTCCACCTCATTTTTCAAGCATAGTTTAACCATCTCCAGTGAATTCCAATTGTATTTATTCTGAATTTTTTGTGAACAAAGTTCTATATCTTCAAAAATATAACGGTTTTTTACTATTAATATAGAGTTTTGGTTATAATATTATTGTGTAATTTTAATTAAAGACAAAATGAAATTATATTTATTGTAAGAATTTAAAAAAACGGTTATAATTGCATTACAAAAAGGAAGTGATTTTTATGTGTGTTAATTCTAATGATGTTCTTAAAGATACAAGTTTAATGAATGAATTAGCGAATGAATTAAATAAACTAACAGATACATCATTGACAAATATACTCAAGATGATAGGGGAAGCCTATCATTTTGAAAATGGGTTTATTTATCAAAGTGATTATAAAAATAATTTCAATTTGATGGAAAATTATACTACAAATAGAAACAAACAATTACCTAAAATAGTCACTATAGATTTTTTTAATAATATTTTAGATGTGAATAAGTTAATTCAGAATTCTGATAAAAAAATGGAAACAATTTATTTTCATGAATTAGATCCAAAAAGTATAGTACCAAAAAATAAATTAAGTTATTTTGCAGGAAAAATGTTTATTATGTTTTTTGTTTTGAACGAAGAAAAGAAACTGATTGCGGAAGTTGGTTTTTGCAGTGATGAAAATGAACAAACTTATAGCAATGATGATTTACAAGATTTAAATACATTGATTACGATGCTTGTGTACCAAGTGAGAAACAGAATTGCAGTTGAAAGTACACAATTAGCGATAAAAACATTAGAAAGTATTATGAATAATACAGGGTTTGATATCTACGTCAATGACTTTGAAACGCATGAAGTCTTGTATGCAAATGAATCCATGGCAAAACCTTATGGTGGAGTTGAAACAACGAAAAATAAAACCTGTCATGAATGGTTGTATCACGGGCAAAAAGAAGAATGTACATACTGCCCTAAGCATAAAATCATCGATGATGAGGGTAACCCAACTAAAATCTATTCTTGGGATTACCAAAGACCAATGGATGGTGCCTGGTTTCGAGTTATGAGTGCAGCCTTTGATTGGACGGATGGTCGAGTTGCCCATGTAGTTAGTAGTATGGATATTACTGAGAATGTCAAAAACCAGGAATTGATTAAAGAGATGGCGTATCTTGATGCCTTAACTAAAATACCAAATCGTAGACAACTGGAAGAAGATGTCAATGATTATGTGACTCATAATAAAGATAAAAATGCGACAATGTTGTTTGTGGATTTAAATCATTTTAAGAGTATTAATGATAATTTTGGACATAAATTTGGAGATGCGATTTTAGTTGCGATTGCACAATATTTAAATAATGAATCATGTGTTAAATATCATGCTTATCGATATGCGGGAGATGAGTTTATTCTTTTCTTTGATAATGAGGACTATAAGCTTGATGAAGTAATTGCATCTATAAAACAACGCTTCGAAAAACCATGGGAAATCACGTTTGATTCAAATACACAATTGTTAAATTGTGGAGCCAGTTTCGGTTACGCCACTTATCCAGTTGATGGTAAGAATTATGTAGAACTTTTGGATGCTTCTGATCAGAAAATGTATAAGGAAAAAAATAAGCAAAGAGATTGAACTTGTATTTTAATTGAAAACTAGTATAATAAATTTGTTAAAGCGTTATAAATAAAGGATTAGTAAACGAAGGTAGATCAGGTAGAGAGAGGAATGAATGGTGAAATTTCCTTGTGGTCGAGTCGGTTGAATTCACCTTTATAGTGAGAGTAATGATCTCCGGAACTCACCGTTAAAGAGATAAGATGTGTCCATATTTATTGTGGATGAATCAGGATGGTACCGCGCTAGTCGTTCCTGCACAGGAGCGATTTTTTTGTTGGAAAGGAAATTGATTATGGAAAAAATACAACAAGTTAAAGATGCAGCAATACAAGAAATTGAAAAATGTACAACGCTTGAGGAATTAAATCAAGCTCGTATCACCTATTTAGGGAAAAAAGGTCCGATTCAGGAATTGATGCTATTGATGAAGGATCTATCAGCTGAAGAAAAACCAACTTTTGGAGCGAAAGTGAATGAATGTAAACAAGCTGTCGCTTCTTATTTGGAAGAAAAGAAAGTTGTTTTAGAAGAAGCACATTTAAGTGAAAAACTACAGGAAGAAAAAATTGATATTACGATGCCTGGAGTGAATCTAAAACTTGGGAATCTTCATCCTTTAACGATGATTTCACAAGAAGTTGAAGATTTATTTATAGGAATGGGATACACAGTTGCAGAAGGCCCAGAAGTTGAATCGGATTTCTTCAATTTTGAAAGAGCGAATATTCCAGCTGATCATCCAGCTCGTGATATGCAGGATACATTTTATATTGACCCTGAAACATTGCTTAGAACACATACGACCGCAATTCAAATGAGAGTGCTTGATAAAGCAGATTCGCTTCCAATAAAAGTAATTTGTCCTGGAAAAACATATCGTCGCGATGATGACGATGCAACTCATTCACATCAGTTCATGCAGGCTGAAGGTTTAGTAGTTGGTGAAAATATCACATTGGCAGATCTTAAAGGAACTTTATCATTTATGGCTCAACGCATGTTTGGAAAAGGAAGAACGATTCGTTTCAGACCTAGTTATTTCCAATTCACGGAACCAAGTGTTGAGGTGGATGTATCTTGTCATATTTGTGGTGGTAAAGGATGTAATGTTTGTAAGGGAACAGGTTGGATCGAAATTTTAGGTGCGGGGATGGTTCATCCTAATGTGTTGGAAATGGCTGGATTTGATTCGACTAAATGCAGTGGTTTTGCTTTTGGGGTAGGACTAGAAAGAGTTGCGATGTTAAAATATGGAATTGATGATATCCGTAACTTCTATATAAATGATGCTCGATTCTTGAAATCGTTCAATCGTTTTGACTAAGGGGGTAAATAAAAATGAAAGTTAGTGTTAATTGGCTTAAACAATATGTTGAAGTTAACTGCGATGCCAATCAATTGGCGGATGCCTTAACGACAGCAGGACTCGAAGTAGAGGGAATTGAAAGTGTAGCTTCTGGAACAAATTTAACTGTAGGACTAGTTAAGGAATGCATTGATCATCCTGATTCTGATCATTTGCATGTTTGTCAGGTAGATATTGGATATGAAGTGACTCAAATCGTTTGTGGTGCACCAAATGTAGCGGCAGGACAAAAAGTAATCGTCGCAAAACCAGGGGCAGTATTGCCAGATGGAACTATTAAAAGCGGTTCGATCCGCGGTCAAGTATCTAATGGAATGATTTGTAGTTTAAGTGAACTTGGTGTTGATAAAAAGATGCTAAGTGAAGCACAACTCGCAGGAATTGAAATTTTAAATGATGATGCCGTTGTTGGGTGTGATAATGTGCTTGAATATTTAGGGCTGGATGATGTTATCCTTGATGTAAAACAAACTCCAAATCGTGCAGACTTTATGTCGATGTGGTCTGTAGCGAAAGAAGTGGGAGCCATTTTAAATTCAAAAGTAACAATTCCAGAGTGCAAAGGCGTGAGTAATATTGGTAGCGCAACGGATTTAAAAATTGTATCTAAAACTGACAAATGCCCAGTTTTCTTAGGGAAAATCATTGGATCATTAAAAGTTGGACCAAGTCCAAAATGGATGGTAGATGCCCTTCATGGGTCGGGCGTTAAATCAATCAACAATGTCGTTGATATTTCTAACTATGTTATGCTTGAAACAGGTCAACCTTTGCATTTCTATGATTTAGCGAAAGTTCCTGCTAAAGAAATCACTGTTGTCGATGATATTGAAATGACAATGACTGCACTTGATGGTCAAGAATATCAAGTTTTCAAAAATGACTTAGTGATCACGACTGCAGGACGCCCTACAGGACTTGCAGGGATCATGGGTGGTGATGATAGTAAAATCGATGAAGAAACTACAGGCATCATCATTGAAGCTGCTCATTTCAATCGTGTCAATATTCGTAATACTTCTCGCCGTGTAGGGTTAAATACTGAAGCTAGTTCTCGTTTCACAAAAGGACTTGAACCACAGGCTCAAATAAAAGCGATGGACAGAGCAGTTCAATTGTTGAGCGAACTAGCTGATGCACAATTAATTGAAGAAACTATAACGGTTGGTGAAATCAACTACAATTTAATAAAAGTAAGTGAAACATTAGAACATTGTAACCAATTATTAGGAACCTCTTTTACTAAGGAACAAGTCAATGATGTATTCACAAGATTAGATTTCGCACCACAATGGGAAGTGAATACAGTTACTTGCACGATACCAAGTTATCGTACTGATATCTTTATTCGTGAAGATCTAGATGAAGAAATTATTCGTTTATTAGGTTACGAAGATTTAAAGACTACACTACCAACAATGCCTGCAACAGTGGGTGAACTTAGTGATCGTCAAAGAATGCGTCGCAACATAAAACAATCCTTAACTGGTTTAGGAATGCAAGAAGTTGTAACATATACCCTTGTTTCTGATAGTTTTACAAATCAAGCAGTTATGCCACTTGGTAAAGTTGTGTCTCTTGCATTACCGATGAGTGAAGAAAGAAAAAATGTACGCAACAGCTTGATTATGAGCATGATCGAATGTTTGGCATACAACCAAAATCATAAAAATGACAATAACAATCTTTTTGAAATTTCAAATGTATATGCAGAAAACCTAGTTGAAGAACGTTTAGGAATGGTTTTCTCTGGTAGTCTACAAGCTTCTCGCTTAAATAAGCTTGAAATCGAATCTGATTTCTATACAGCAAAAGGAGTATTGCTTACTACACTAGAAAAATTAGGCTTTGGAAAAGATCGTATCAGTTTTAAAGAAAATACGATTGAAGTAGAACGTTTCCATCCATATCGCAGTGCTTGTGTTTATTTAGGTAAAGATTTGTTAGGAATTATGGGTGAAATCCATCCAACTATACAAAAAGAGTGGGGTATCACAAAAGCTGTATACGCTGAAATTAAGTTGGATCAGCTACTTAATGCGAAAGCAAGCAAAGTAAAATTTGTACCATTAAACAAATTCCCGGCTGTACATCGTGATATTGCGATGATCGTCGAAGCAGATTTAGCAGTTGAACAACTAGCGAAAACAATTCGTTCAGCAGGAAAGCTTGTGAAAGATGTAGAAGTATTTGATATCTATCGTGGAGAACATGTTGAGAAAGGTTTCAAATCAGTAGCTCTGTCTATCACATATCAATCTGATGATCATACATTAACTGAACAAGAAATCAGTCAAGTTCATGAATCCATTCTAGCTAAACTTAAGAATGATTGCCAAGCAAATTTAAGAGGTTAATCTCAATCAAGAACATCGCATTGGTGTTCTTTTTTTGACTTTTCAGTGTAATAAATATTATTCCGGTGTCAATACATGATTAAAATATTAACATTAGAAATAATTTGTAAGATTAAAAATATGGATAAAAAAGGTATTGACAAAACAAACTTACAGTTGTAATCTATAGATAAGTTACAACAGTAACCTTTGGAGGGTATATGAAAGAATTATTCGCAAAAATAGCTGACTCTGAATTGGAGGTGTTGAAATTACTTTGGGAAAATAATGAGCCTATGAGTATGCCTCAAATCAGAAGTATTCTAATTGATAAAACTGGATGGACTGAGTCAACAATTAAAACTTTGCTTTATCGCTTATGTGATAAAGAAGTAGTTATTGCAGAGAAAAAAGATGTCTTTTATTATCGACCTTTGATCACAGAATCTCAATACAATGAGTATGCAACAGCTACTTTAATCGATAAATTATATAATGGAAGTGCTAAAAATTTACTCGCATCTTTAATTGGAAGTAATAAATTAAATGATGAAGATATCCAAGAATTAACTGAAATGTTTAAGATAGGTGAACACAATGAATGATTTACTTCGTTCAATTTTAATGACTTCATTAATTGGTTCTATTTTGACAATATGTATTTTTCTAATAAATAAATTGTTTAAAAAACTATCCTTTTTATTTCAATATTATATTTGGATATTAATAATTGTTTTACTAATCATACCACTTAATTTTACTTTTCCAGTTAAATATCAAGCTACAAAGATCGTAAATACACAAATCCCAATATTAACAGTTAAAGATATTGTGGATGAAATAATACCGATTGAACAAAGTATGAATGTGGTCAATCAAAGTGACAATCAAAATCGAATTCAAAGCGAAAAGACATCTATTGATTTTGCAACAACATCAATCTATATTTGGTTTTTGGGAATAGTTGCTTATTTACTTTGGAATGTATTTGATTACTTAAAATTCATTAAAATCCTTAGGTTACATGATTTACCTGCCAAAGAAAATGAACTTAATATTTTAAAAATGCTAAAAGTAACTAGTGTAAGACTAGTTAGAAATGGTGTTGCTGCAACACCTATGTTAGTAGGTTTGTTTAAACCTGTAATTATCATTCCTGACCAAGAATTTACTGATACACAAATAGCCAATATATTGATGCATGAGCTTATTCATTTAAGTAGGTATGATATCTTAGTGAAGTGGATAGTGATGTTTGTCCATGCGATTCATTGGTTTAACCCATTTGTCTATGTTATACATGATCAAATCAATAAAACTTGTGAATTGTCCTGTGATGAATTAGTAATTAGAAATTTAGATGCTAAAGGTAAACAAAGCTATGGTGAAACATTGATTTCAGTTATGGCGCAACATAAACAATCCTTTGGTGTTCTTTCAACGACGATGTGTGAGGATAAGAAAATATTGAAAGAGAGGTTAGAATCTATTATGCAATACAAAAAGAAATCAAATTGGATAAAACTTGTATCCATGTTGATGGTTGTATCAATTGTACTTGGAGCATGCGCACTTGAAACTTCTACAAAAAATGCCCTTTCTGATTCAGGAATGGTTCAAACTAATATCAATACAAGTTATACAAATGAATTTCTAGCTGATAAAGGCTATACAGATCAAATGCTTCAAATCATTAAAGGATTTAGAGATAACTATAATAAAAATACGAATAGTAAAGTAGACGATGCAAAAGAAATAGTGTATATTGTTGAATCTCTGCCAATTCCTGATGAAGGATATACTTATGGGCCTATTAATATCAATTACAACCAACAAAATGAAACTTTAGGATTAGAGATTCATTATGAAAACAATATGCTCACAAACCCAGCCGAGTTTAGAGATTCAATTTATGAAAACAATGCTGCATTATTATTCTTGGCATATGAGGATATAACGGAAATCGAGTTGGTTTTTGAAGTAGGAGAATATAGTGTGCTTTATTTAAGAGAGAATGTACTTTTAAACTTCAAAGATGTTAGTTTAGATAAAATAGGTGATGTAAAAAAAGCTTTAGTAGCCAATTTTAAAATGAAAGAATACAATTGGTCACATTGGGATCGTTATTATTTAGGTGTTGGTTATGAACAGATACCTAATCGTCAAGGAGTAGATCCTGATGAGTATATTGAATATGAAAATGGCCTTATTGTGGCAACATACAATTATGAAAATGGGTATAGTAATTCATTCTATTTTGTAGAAAACACAATGATTCCATCCCATGATGATGGGGAGCCTAGCTCTACAATGATGATTGCTAAAGTGTGGTCATTAAAAGAAAGTACAGAAACCTATAAAGACGTGCTTATTGAATATGGACCTGCAGATTATGAAGCTAACTATGATAAAAAACATTATGTATCTTATCAGTTTGCTTTGAATGAAAATGAGCTTTATCCAGAAATTACAGATAAGTGGGCATTCTTCGTATTTGAAAACAATCAATTAACTGAATCGGGAATTATTATGGGTAATGATTATCCGCAGCTTTTTCCAGAAAAATAGCATGGAATAGACTTTAGTAAATCAAGCTGAAGTCTTTTTTTTTGGTATAAGACTAGAAAAAAGGTAAGAATTTTGATATAGTCGAAGAATGAAATGAGGAATAATATGAAATTTCTGAAGAAGGTTTTTAATCGATTAACGATTACAATTGCTTTACTTGCGGTTGAAGTAGTATTATTTGGTATTCTTTTATCTGGTTTTATTAATATGATGCCACTAGTCAGTTTACTTAGTTATGTATTAAGTGTATTGGTGGTATTAAATTTAGTGAATCGTGTTGAAGATTCCTCAATTAAGATTGTATGGATCATTGTGATCATGATGATTCCGATTTTTGGTGGAATATTATTCTTATTATTTGGAAGCAGACGTCCGATTCGTAAAATGAATGCTCGAGTTGATCGGGAACATGAGCTTATTTCAAAAGTTTTGCCTGCGAATGAAGATGTTGTACAAAGGGTGAAAGAAAATGATGAGCGATTAATGAAATCATTTCATTATATTCAACAAAGTTCTAATTATCCGGTATATACAAATACAGATACTCGTTATTATAGTTTTGGACAGGATATGTTTAAAGATATGTTGATCGATCTTGAGCAGGCAAAAGAATATATATTTTTAGAATATTTTATTATAAAAGAGAATAGTTCAATGTGGCAACAAATTGTTACTATTTTAAAAAGAAAAGCGAGTGAAGGTGTCGATGTTCGTTTGATTTATGATGATATTGGCTCAGTTGGTTTACTGTCACTTGGTCATATTACAGAGTTAGTGAAAGCACAAATTAAAATCGTTATCTTCAATCCATTTGTACCTGTGATGGCAGTGGCGATGAATAATCGTGATCATCGAAAAATATTAGTTGTTGATGGTCATGTTGCATACAATGGAGGAATCAATCTTGCTGATGAATACATCAATGAAGATGATCGTTTAGGAGTTTGGAAAGACACAGGAATACGATTAGAAGGAGAAGCAGTGACAAGTTTCACATTAATGTTCTTAGAAACATGGAATGCTTTCTGTTTAGATAATCAAAGAGTAGAAGATTTAAACAATTATATTTCAAAGTTGTCAATGAACTCAGATGGTTTTGTCATTCCTTATGGAGATTCGCCGTTAGATCGGGAGAATCTTGGCGAAAATGTTTATATTGAAGTCTTAAGCCATGCAACAAACTATGTCACTATATTCACTCCTTATTTGATTATCAGTGAAAAGATGATTTATGCTTTACAAATGGCGGCAAAACGAGGAGTGGACGTTCGTTTGTTGACACCTGGTATTCCTGATAAAAAAATCGTATATCGTATGACGCGGTCTTATTATAAAGACTTATTGTTGGCAGGTGTTCGCATTTATGAATTTACACCTGGATTTTTACATGCTAAAAGTTTCTTGTGCGATGATGAGCTTGCGGTAGTAGGGACGATCAACTTAGATTATCGTAGCTTATATCTTCATTTTGAGTGTGCTACATTATTGTATAAGACAAGCAGTATTTCAAAACTTAAGGAAGACACATTAGAAACCATCAGTCAAAGCCGTGAAGTGACTCTTGATGACTGTAAACTTGGATTTTTTGGGAAATTGTTTAATGATATCATGCATATATTTGCACCACTGATGTAAAAAAAGGTTGATCAATTTTGATCAGCCTTTTATGTAGGTTTCTTTGATTAAAAGATGTTTCCAATTATTCCATAAGTTGCTAAAGAGACGATTACTGCAGCGATAAATACTCCTAAGAATATTGATATAAATGCTTTTGTCTTGTTCATTTTTAAAACTGAAGCGATAAGAGCGCCGGTCCAAGCACCAGTTCCAGGTAAAGGAATAGCTACGAAGAGACACAAACCCCAAAACGCATATTTTGTAACTTGATCACTTTTTGATAAAGCTTTTTCTTCTAGTTTGTTTACGATTTTAGCTGTGAAATCAAATTTTTTCATTAAATCAAAAACAAAATCTAAAAGTAACAAGATGAATGGAATTGGTAATAAGTTTCCAATAATCGCTAAAGAAGCGGTTGTTTTCCAATCAAGCCCTAACATAAATCCTACTGGAATCGCTCCACGTAATTCAATGATAGGTAACATTGAAATAAAGAAAACGCCAATAATTTTACCTGCGCTTGCTCCGAAAATTCCCACAAGCCACATTACAATTTTATTTCCCATAATATCAGTCTCATTTCTATTTACCCTTATATTTTACATAAATATTAAAATAAAGCTATGCTTATTTTGTTAATAATTGTTTACATTACAAAAAACTTAGACAAAAATTATGGAAAAACATAAAAAATAATAGTAAATAAACATTCTTTTATATATAATAAATATGTCTGAGGAGGAAAGATATGTTACAAGATAATAAAATTTTAGTTGGTAAAGGTAACAAGCCTGTTTATTTGTTACCACGTTTAGCGAATCGTCATGGACTGATCGCTGGTGCAACAGGAACTGGGAAGACAGTTACATTAAAAGGTTTGGCTGAATCATTCAGTGATTTAGGAGTTCCTGTATTCTTAGCTGACGTTAAAGGTGACTTAGCTGGTTTATGCAAAAAAGGTGAAGACACTGAAAAAATGCAAGAAAGAATCAGCAGTTTGGAATTGGATAATTTTAATTTCCAAAGTTACCCAACTCGTTTCTGGGATGTATTTGGCGAAAAAGGTCATCCAGTAAGGGCTACTATTTCTGAAATGGGACCAATGTTATTGGGACGCTTAATGGGACTTACCGAAGTTCAAGAAGGCGTGCTTAATATTGTATTCCGTATTGCAGATGATAATGGATTGTTACTAGTTGACATGAAAGACTTACGTTCGATGATTCAGTATGTTGGGGAACATGCAAAGGAATATACTGAAAAGTATGGTAATGTTGCGGCTGCAAGTATTGGTGCAATTCAACGTGCTATGCTTCGTTTAGAAGATAATGGCGGAAATATTTTCTTTGGGGAACCTAATCTTGATATTCATGATTGGATGGCAACTGATAGAGGACAAGGATTTATTAATATTTTGGATTGCCAAAAATTATTCATGAGTCCACTTTTATATTCAACTTTCTTGCTATGGATGTTGTCAGAGTTGTATGAAAATATGCCAGAAGTAGGAGATTTAGAAAAACCAAAAATGGTATTCTTCTTTGATGAAGCTCATTTATTATTTGCTGATGCTCCAAAGGCATTAGTTCAAAAAATTGAACAAGTAGTTAAACTAATTCGTTCTAAAGGAATTGGTGTTTATTTCATCACTCAAAATCCTACAGATATTCCTGATTCAGTATTAGCTCAACTTGGAAACCGCGTTCAACATGCTTTGCGTGCGTATACACCTGCAGAATTAAAAGTTGTTAATGCGGCTGCTCAAAGTTTTAGAGAAAATCCTACATTCAAAACTAAAGATGTAATCTTAGAACTTGCTACTGGTGAAGCTTTGGTATCATTCCTAGATGAAGAAGGAAAACCAACTGTAGTTGAAAGAGCGATGATTTGTCCGCCACAAAGTTATATGGGTGCAATCGATGATGACCGTCGTGAAACAGTAATCACAAGTAGTGACGTTTATGGTAAATATGAAGAAATGGTTGATAATGTTACTGCTTATGAAGTTCTTCAAGAAGCTAGAGCTCAGGAAGCTGATGTAGCTAAGAAATCATCTTCATCTAAAAAAGGTGTTGAATCTACTAATGTATTTGCTCGTGCTACTAAAAATGCTGTAAGTACTTTAACACGTGAGGGCACAAAATCAGCGATCGATTTGATCAGTGGTAAAAAATCAACTCGCAAATCACCACTTGAAAAAGCTGCAAACTCAGCGCTAAGTACTGTAAGTAACGAGCTTGGTAAACAAATCACTCGTGGTTTATTTGGTATTATTAAAAAATAAATCATAGAATGGACAGTACTTATGTAAGTTCTTTCTCATCTTAAAGTAATTCATAAATAAAACGATAGATACAATCCACTTTACAACATTGGAAATGTCTATCGTTTTTTAATTTTCTGATTATTTTCGCACTCAAGCTTGAATTAGAACTCTTATTTTGCATGAAAAATTATCTATCCTGCATATATAGATAAAAACAACGTTTATAAAGAACGTTGTTTACGATGGTTAATTATGATATATATTAATGTCAAAAAACTTATACCCATTGAAATTTTTTGAATCAATGTTCCAGTATATTTGAGTGTTATAGATCCGCTCAGATGCTCTTGTTGAATTTGAACTAAGCCGGTTTCTTTGTTTAATGAGGTATTTATTTTGGATTGAGAGTTATAAGCTTGATATCCTTTATAATAAGTAATTGGTAGTAAAAGTACAGAAGAAGTTTCATTAACTTCAAAACTGATTGAATCATATTTTTGTTCTACTAAACAGGTAACGATTTGTTGATTCGTTGTTCGTACACAAGGGGCTAAGGCACGATAATCAATGGAATAAAGTGGTAAATAGTCACCACCTGCAAGTTCAACTCTCATATAGGATGCAGAATAGTATGGATCGATAATCATACCAGAAGTGATATCACTATATGGCTGGTTGTCAGACATCACGAAAGTTCTAGTAAATACTGGTTGGATCATCCATGCAAAGTTAGCTAGGATCAATATCATACTGATCGTAAATGTTGTAGTTCTATATTTAGAGAAAAAACGAGTCAAACCGATAGAGGCAGGGATGACAAGCAAAACAAGCGCAATAGTCATAAAACGAAATGGGAATTGAATTACACTTAAAAAGGTCAAATATTTCCAAGGCAATATATTACTGCAAAGAAACATAAAGAAGAGACCTACAAATAATGATGTAGAAATAAAATGATCTTGAGGATTTTCTTTCTTATTACTTAACCAGTCAAATATAGGCGCAATTAAAATGAACCAACCCACATTAACGACCATATTTGTTTGAAAATTATTATTTCCTGCTAAGCCAAAAATTAAATCATTATAGAAAAACTGCCAAGCAACTAACGCTGTAGAAGCTAAGTCACTAGATGTACCATAATAATGTACGATCATTTGGTGATCAATCATTTGTTCAATCATAGGGAAAATAAAGAAACTAGTAATTCCAAGTGTAATTAGTATGATTTGAGCTAAAAGCAATAGACGTTCTTTTCTTAAACATTGTTTGTGATAAGCGATGATAAAACTTAAAAAGAGGAAACAACCTAGTAAGAAGGTAATATTATGAGTCAGCACAAGTCCACTAAATCCCAAAATAAGATAAAGTTTTGTATCTTTATCTATTTCATTTATGAAACTGTAGATTCCAATCAAAACTAAAGGTAAGAACATAAAGGCCATCACTTCGCCAAGAGCTCCTCTAACATAAATGTCAGTTAAACGATATGTGCTAAAACAATAAAGCGAACCAGCTAAATAAGGAGCATATTTTTCTTCTGTCAACTTGTCTATTAATAAACACATAGTGTAAGAACTGAATAGGCTACAAATGAAAAGGACAACTTTATAACAAACTGTTATCGAGCAACCCAAATTATATAGGATCGCAGGTAATAAAAGAAAAATATCACTGTAAAATAAAGAACTGCCATAACCATAACCTGCATTTTTATAAGGATAAATCTTTGGGAAGAAATCAAATTGTTTGATCGATTGAGCATAGCCTTCGATTCTACTTAAATGAAAAAATGTGTCATGTTCAAGATTAAGAGTATTTTGAATTAAGTATGGAGCCATCACAATCAATGAAATGATTACGCTAAATAGAATGAATTTTAGTTTTTTATTCTTCATATTCGCTCCTAACCAAAATACCAGCTAGGGAACCAGCGAAGTACATTATTGATATATTCTGTAGTTGTATTAAAACCAGAAATTACAGGTAAAAATAATACGAAAATTATGATGCAGGCAATAATAAAGGTCTTGATATGCTTATTGTATTGATCGGTCTTCGATTCTATTTTTTGAATCATGAGTGTCAAAATTAAAATCAAAAACGGAACAGCAGGATAGTAATGATAGATAAAAACACAACGGGTAACTAAAACCCATGGGATCACTTGTACAACATAACATACAAGTAGTAATCCACTGGTTGAACACTTGTTTTTAACAAATTGATAAACAGCTCCAAATAAAGAAATAAAACCTGCCCACCAAATTAGGGGATGTCCCATCGCGGATATTGTCGAAATGCGATCACCATAATTTTGATAGAAATACCAAATCGGACGTATATCAAGCATCCACATCCACCAAACTGATTGGAAAGGATGTGTTGCGGTTAATTTCGAGTGATAATCATAAATACCTAGAGTTTGTTTGATAACACCTTGAATGCTCCATGGTTGATTTTTCCATATCATACAAGGAATATAAGCAAGGAAATAAATGACGATCGGAATGATCACAAAGAATACACAACACCATAAAATTGTGATCATAGTATACTTCCAAAAGTTTTCTGTAATGAATAATTCTTTAGGACCACGTTCATGGACTGATTTGGCTTGTTTAAATTCAATGTATCGCTTAATCAATGTTGAAAAGAATAGGATAGCTAAGCCAACTGCTGCATAACATGCAGTCCATTTTGTGGAAATCGCAATACCCATTGTAATTCCGCAACATGCTAAATAAAATAAAGTTTTAGATAGTTTGGTCGTATAAAAACTCATTTGTGTATACTTGATCATAAAAGTGGTCATAAGTAAGATAAAGAAAACACTTAATGGTTCTAATGTACCAATTCTCGATGTTGTATAATGCATGAAATCCAAACATAGAAATAAGGTAGCCATACTAGCGTAACGTGTTTTTTTGAATATCATCTTAGCTAAAATATAAAGTAATGGAACCATGAAAATACCAAATATTGCACCCATTATACGCCAACCAAATGGATTCAATCCAAATAGTTTAATTCCAAGGGCAATAAGAGTTGTACCAAACAAAGGATGGACACTAGCGTACATTGGTAGACTTTCTGCAATTTCATAAGCATTTCGAGTATGATAAATCTCATCAAAATAAGATCCATTCATATAGGTGATTTCATCGATTAGTGTTTCTTGTTCATCAATGAGTGCGCTTGCATCAAAAGGATTCACTGGATTGGAAACGTTGAAAATGGATACAGGTAAAAATGATCCGTCCAAGCTTCTAAATCCAAGCTCATGAAGAACACTGTTTTCATTATTTGCGATTATTTTTATGTATTTAAAATCCCAAATTAATCCATCGTTGATTTTCCATGCCATATAACTTGCATCACTCAAAGTAGTGATGTGAGTCCATTCTTCAAGATTATTTGATCCAACGATTTGAAAGTTTGTACCGTATTGTAGACTTGTTGGATTCACTGAACTATCGCCTTCTCCACTGATCCAAACAATTGCATCAAATTGTGTGTTACTAGTTAATTCTAAAGTAACTGACTCACTTCTAACCTGAGGTTGCCAATAAGAGGATGCACATTTAGTAGAACCTAGATTCCAAAGTGAAACAATTGCATAGAGCAAAGTAAAAAGCGTAATATAAAATAAATCAACTCTATTTATTTTTTCAGAGTCTTCATTTGATAAATAAAACTTTTTAAATAAACAAGTAATGAGCATGCCTGAAAGAAAACATACTAATAGAATTGGTATAAGCTCTTGGTTATGAAAAAGTTTAAAGCTAATTTCATTTAACATTCTAATCACCTTTACAAATTATATTAAAAAAACTTAAACTTGTAAAATAAGTTCAGTTTAGTATAACTCTAATTTCAACTATTTAGACAAATTAAAGCTAAAATAACTAAAAATGTGCTAGAATAGTTTAGTGAGGTTTTATTTATGATAGAAAAAATAAAAGAAAAATTTTTAAATAAGCAATTTTTAACTTTTGGATTTATTGGGGGATTTAATACCTTATTATCATTGGGATTAAGCATATTATTAATTAATCCCATAAGTGTAGTTGTTGGGGATGTTATAGCTGGTGCTATTTCTAGTTTTTGTGCAGATTCAATTTCAATGATTTCATCATACTTCTTAAATATGAAATTTACATATCATGAAAAACCATCATTGAAAAGTGCTTTGGTATTTCCACTAAGTTATTTACCAGGAATGATTATTGCGGCAATTATTACATCGACAGTTATTTATTTAGGTGTTCCTAATAATTTTGCGAAACTAGTATCTTTACCGATCACAATACCGGTCAACTATATTTGTATGTCACTAATAGTTAAGTTAACTAAAAAGAAAGAAACAATAGCGGATGAAAACTAATTACCACACACATACAATGCGTTGTCATCATGCGAGTGGTAGTGATGAAGAATATGTACTCGCAGCTATCGAAAATGGTTATAAAGTATTAGGTTTTTCCGATCATACTCCTTGGCCTTATAAGAAACCAGGATTTAAGGCGAGAATTAGGATGACAATAGATGAGTTTGAAGAGTATTGTGAATCGATAAATGATTTAAAAGCGAAGTATAAAGATTTAATTGAAATTAAACTTGGAATTGAATGTGAATATTTTGAAGAGTACATGTTTTGGTTGAAAGATGTTTTAGACAAAAAGATAATAGACTACGCAATTTTTGGAAATCATTATTCACATAGTGAAGAAGTAGTTGATTCTGCGCTAGAGTATTATGGTAACTGTAAACATACTGATGAAATGTTGGATGGGTACCTACAAAAAATGATAGCGGGGATACAATCTGGATTGTTCAGCTATGTGTGTCATCCTGATTTATTTTTAAGAAAAGATAGTCATTTTGATGATAAGTGCAAAACTGTGACTGAAATAATTTGTGATGAGGCTTTAAAAGCAGATATTCCATTGGAATTTAATCTGTCAGGGTTTAGTTTTGCTCAATCCACACGTAAGGCAAACTATCCGAATTCGGAGTTTTGGAAAATTGTTGGAGATAAACAAGTAAAGGTCATTCTTGGCGTCGATGCCCATAGTCCAGAAGCATTTTATAGAACAGAAGATGTTGAAAAGGCAATGTGGTTTGTGGAACAGTTTAATCTAAATTTAATTGATTTTTTAGATATTTAAAAGATTATTTTGATGATAATTCTAATTATTTAGAGAATACTATAGAATAGTAGCTTCTTAAAAAGTGGATGTTACGAAAAAGTTTGATTTTTAAATGGAGGTTTGTTATAATAACATGGCAATCGAAAGGAGAGAGTGAACAATGATACTAGATATCCTATTAATGATCGTGGCAGTAGCTATAATACTACTTTCTCTATTACAAGGTGGTAAGACTGAAGGAATCAGCGGAGCTTTCACAGGAAGCGGTAGTTTAAATCTATTCGCTAACTCAAAAGAACGTGGTCCTGAGAAAATAATTTCTAACATTACGTTAGGTTTAGGGATTGTATTCTTTGTCTTAGTTGTATTAATTCAAGTGTTATAGAAAGCCTAAGGGCTTTTTTTATTTCTTTTTATAAAGGAGGAATTTATGGTAGAAAAAAATGAACTATTACAAATGATTATCAATTTTCCGCATCGATATACAGTGAGTGATTTTGCGGAAATTTTTGAAATGAAAAAAACAGAGGATTTTGTTGCGTTAAATAAAATGCTCAACCAACTAGAAAATGATTTTTTGATTATTCGAGATTATAAAAATCATTATACATCCGCAAGTGAATCAGGGCTTTTAAAAGGAAAAATATCAATAAACAGACGTGGTTTTGGATTTTTAGATATTGATGAAAACCATAGTGTATTCATTCCTAAAACATCATTAAATGGTGCTTTGGATGAGGATGAAGTCATTGTGCAAGTCAATGGATCAATGGATGATCATCCAGAAGGAGAAGTTAAAAAAATAATATCCAGAAGCATGAAATATGTTACTGGAACTTTTAGATTGAAAAGAAAACTTGAGTTTGTATTAGATGATGAGAGAATTGAATCAAGAGTACGTATTGATAATTTAAGTGATTTTAAAGTTGTTAATGGTATCAAAGCATATTGTAAAGTATTGAAATATTCTGATCCAATGGTGTTGCATTTAGAAAAAATCATTGGTCATGAAAATGACCCAGGAGTAGATATATCTGCTGTATTATTAAGTTATGGAATTGAAGCAGAATTTCCAGAAACGGCAATTGATCAATGCAAGACGATCGAAGACCATGTAACTGCCAGTGATAAAATCGGTAGAACCGATTTGACAAATCAATTGATTGTGACAATTGATGGCGATGATGCTAAAGATTTAGATGATGCGATCAGCGTTGAAAAAATAGAAGGCGGGTTTAGACTAGGCGTACATATTGCGGATGTATCCCACTATGTTACGGAGAATTCGCCAATCGATATTGAGGCAAGAAAAAGAGGAACTTCAACTTATGTAGTGGATCGTGTAGTCCCTATGTTGCCGCATTATTTAAGTAATGGAATTTGTAGCCTCAATGAAAAAGTTGAACGTTTAACGATGAGTTGTGTTATGGAAATAGATGAAGAGGGAAATATTACAAACTATTCAATTTTTCCGTCTATAATAAAGAGTAGCGCACGAATGACTTACAACAATGTCAATAAAATTCTTGAAGGAGATCTTGACTTAAGTCGCAAGTACGCTGATTTAATTGATTTATTCGGTAATATGCATGAATGTGCTCAGATACTAAGAAAGAAAAGAAGCGCTGAAGGATCGATTGATTTTGATCGGGAAGAAGCGAAAATCAAAGTAGATTCAAATGGAAAAGTTGTAGAAATAGGTTTACGTGAACGAGGAGAAGCGGAAAAAATCATCGAAGATTTTATGGTAACTGCGAATATTTGTGTTGCACGTCATACAAAATGGCTTGAGACTCCAAGTTTGTATCGTGTACATGAAACTCCAATGTTAAAGAAAATGAGAGAATTTAGTAAATTAGCATTAATTCTGGGTTATAAAATTAAAGGTAGTTTAGAAGATGTTCATCCTCAAACGATGCAAAAGTGTTTGGATTATTTTAAAGATGAAGAATGTTATCCAGTTGTCTCAACAATGATGTTGAGATGTATGCAAAAAGCGAGATATGATTCTAAACCATTAGGTCATTTTGGCTTAGCTTTGGAAGATTACAGTCATTTTACTTCTCCGATTAGAAGATATCCTGATCTTATTGTACATAGAATGTTAAAGAAGTATTGTTCAGGAAATGAAATTGATCCAGTGAAAATGGATAATGATCAGATATTAGTTGAAGAACTTGGTGAAGAAACAAGCCTATGTGAACGCAAAGCAGTAGATGCTGAACGTGAAGTAGAAGATATGAAAAAAGCAGAATACATGCATGATAAAGTAGGGCAAATTTTTGATGGAATCATTAGTTCTATTACAAAATATGGATTCTATGTGGAACTTCCCAATACAGTGGAAGGTTTGGTGCGTTTACAGGATCTATCTGATGATTACTATAATTATGATCCAACTACCTTTAGCTTGCGTGGAGAAAGAACAGGTAAAGTTTATGGTTTAGGACAAAGCCTGAAAATCAAAGTGGCTTCAGCAAATAAAGAAAAAAGAGAAATAAATTTTGTGTTGTATCAATCAAAAAGTGATAAAAGAAAGAAGCCACAACGCTGGATTTAGAGTATAATACTTCTAGAAGAGGTGAGTTTATGTTAAAAGAGATTGAAACTAGACAAAGCATTAGAAAATTTAAAGATATACCAGTTACAGACGAACAAATAGAGATTTTGCTTCAAGCCGCAATGAATGCACCAACTGCTCGAAACAAACAAACATGGAGATTTATTGTCGTAACTGATCGCAAAACATTAGATCATTTTCCAGAATTGAGTCCTTTTATGAAAATGATGGAAACAGCACCTTGTGCAATTATTGTATTGGGAGATAAGTCACTGGTAAATGAGACAGAATATCTGTATTATGATGGAAGTGCAGCCATTGAAAATATTTTGATTGAGGCAGTTCATTTAGGACTTGGAACTTGCTGGTGTGCCATTGCGCCAAGTGAAGAAAGAATCAATAGTTTTACAGAATACTTTAAACTTGATGATTCGCTTATTCCACTTAGTGCCATCGCGGTAGGTGTCAGTGATGAAGAAAAACCACTAGTTGACCGATATGATCCTAATAAAGTAACTTATATCAAATAAAGAAGGGATTAAACTATGAGCCAAGAAAAAACTATTGCCCTCAATCGTAAGGCATCCCATGATTATTTTCTTGAAGATCGTTTTGAGGCAGGGCTTGTGCTCACAGGAACTGAGATCAAAGCAGTTAGGCAAGGAAAAGTAAATTTAAAAGATTCTTTTATTAGTTTTGTAGATAATGAAGCATTTATTAAAGAAATGCATATCTCTGCGTATGATCATGGAAATAGATTCAATCATGATGAGACGAGAATCAGAAAACTGTTGTTGCATAAAAGTGAAATTAGAAAAATGCATCAAAAAGTAAAACTAAAAGGATATACAGTTGTCCCTGTAAAAATGTATTTTGTGAAGGGGAGAGCGAAACTTGAAATAGCTTTAGCGAAAGGTAAAGCCCTTTATGATAAACGTGAGAGTGATAAACAAAAAGATGCACAAAGAGAGATCGCAAAAGCAATAAAAGATAGTAATCGTTATTAAAAAGGCAAAACTTTAGTGTTCTGCCTTTTTTGTGTTTAGTGGTTGATATAAGACTTATTTAAAATATATTTTGTGGATTCACTTTGAACGTTTACTTCAACGATATATTTATTTTGATTTTCTAAAATCGAATATGACACTAACATAGTTAAATCTGGTTTGATTGAATCTCGGATCATATTACTAATTTGTAAGGATACTTGATTGGGATTTTCAACACCCGTAATTTTTCCATTATCATCAACTCTGATATAAATTTATCCTCCTTCACAATTTGCGAATGCGACTATTTCTTTTTTTATATCGTCAACTAAAATTCGTTTTAATTCAATAGTTTTACTTTCTATAAAGTTCATTATATCACCTCAATCATTCTAATCAATAAAGTTAATGTCTGATTAGAATGATTAAGATTTTTTAATTTAATTCGCTTATTATACGGTATTTTGACATTGTGCTATTGGTATACTTCACTTATAAGGAGAAACCAGATGAATTTATCATTAAGTGGATTTATAGCAAATATGATTTCAAATCCAGCACTATTTATTACTACAATATTAGTGACAGGCGTAATTCTTGTGAATGGATGGACTGATGCTCCAAACGCGATAGCAACTTGTGTTTCTACAAGATCGATCTCAGCACGAAATGCTGTTATTATGGCTGGAATATTTAATTTTTTAGGTGTTTTTGTCATGACAATGATCAGTGGGCAAGTTGCTGAAACGATTTCAGGCATGGTTGATTTTTCAAGCGTTGTGACAACTTCCAACAATCCGTCGATGATAGCGTTATGTGCGGCAATGGTTGGAATCGTTACTTGGGCAACATCAGCATCTTATTTTGGTATACCAACTAGTGAAAGTCATGCGCTTATTGCAGGACTTTCTGGTTCTGCAATCGCAATGGGAGGATTAAACGCAATTAATTTGAATGCATGGAAGATGGTTTTTTATGGACTAGTCTTGTCTACATTTATGGGATTTGGACTTGGATTTGTTACGGCAAAGGTGATCGAATTTCTTTTTCGTAATCAAAGTAGAAGTAAAACTGAAGGTTTCTTTCAAGCAGGGCAGGTAGTTGCAGGAGCAATGATGGCTTTTATGCATGGTGCTCAAGATGGTCAAAAATTTATGGGGGTATTTATTTTAGGACTGTTTTTATCAAATGGTTATGGTGAAGTAACGATAATGCCAGATATTCCGCTTTGGTTGATTATGTATGTTTCAATTGTTATGGCATTTGGTACATCAATTGGAGGATATCGTATCATTAAGGCAGTAGGAATGGATATGGTAAAACTAAAAAAATATCAAGGTTTTGCAGCAGATTTAGCTGCTTCAATTTGTTTGTTGATTGCTTCTTTATCAAATGGAATGCCAGTGAGCACTACCCATACAAAAACTACTTCTATGATGGGGGTAGCAGCTTCAAGAAGATTATCAAGTGTCAATTGGAGTGTAGTTAAAGAAATGATCCTTGCTTGGGTATTGACCTTTCCTGGATGTGCATTAGTTTCATATATTGTAACGATCGTTGCAATACAGTTATTTTAGGAGGAATTATGGCAAAAAGAGAATTTGATTATTTTAAACATTTTGAACTGATTATTGAAAAAGGTGTCGAAGCCGCAAATGTATTAAAATACACTACTTATCATATTAATGAAATTACTCAGAAAATGGATGAAATTCATGAAATCGAACATGATGCAGATGATCTGCAAAGAGAATTATCAGTTGCGATTTCAAAGGCATTCATCACTCCTATCGAAAGAGAAGACATTAAGTTAATTGGGCAATCTTTAGACAATTTAGTAGATTCAATTGATGATGTCGTTGTGCATTTTTACTTAATGAATATTAATATAGTTTCTCCGTATGCGATTGAATTTTCAGAATTGATTTTAAAAACATCCAATGTTTTAAGAGATTTAATTCATGAGTTTTCGAATTATAAAAAATCAAAGAGATTGAGTTTTTTGATTAATGACGCTTTTGAACTTGAAAGAGAAGCAGATATTGTCTATCGAGAATCGATTCGTCATCTATATTCAAAGCGTGTTGATCCAATTGACGTGATTCGTTGGAGTCATTTGTACGAGCTATTGGAGGCAACTTGTGATAGTTGTGCAGAAATTGCGGCTAATGTTGAAATAATTATTTTAAAAAATACATAAAAAATCAAACTATAAAATTGCCTTCTTATATCTAGGAAGGTAACAATTTCGAAAAGAAATTTTATTGATTATGTAAGAATTTAATGAATTTTTGTCGGTTGACAGTGAAATTAAGGATAGATATAATTCGATTAGATATATCTATTGATTAGAATCGATAAACAAAATTGTAACTTGTTTTTGCGAAACCGTGTCTAAGATAAAACTCATGAGCTCGAGTTCTTGGAAAACTACTAACCAGTTCAACTAATTCGCATTCTTGATTTCTAGCATGATTTATTGCATATTCAAGCAAAGCTTTTCCTATGCCATGACTGCGATATTCATCTAAAACGACCAGTTCCTCTATGTTGGCAATTTTTTTTACGTGATGTAGTTTATATTCAATATCCATATTTAAAAAACCAACCGTTTTATCTTCATGAACGGCTTTGATCATAAGTGTTTCTAGTTTATTCAATTTGTAATTGTATGCTTTTTTAAATTCTTCATAATCAAATGTTGTATTTTCTAAAACGCACATTAAATTATAAACGTCATTGATATCATATTGAGTGCAGTTTTCAATTTTCATATTGTCCTCCAATTATAATTTTTTGCCACAGTTTCGACAATATTTATCGTTTGTTGAAGTTGGTTTACCACATTCTGGGCAGTATGATGAAGAATGACTAGTATCTGCTTTTATAGTAAAATCATCATAGCGTTTAAAACGATCATTTAGAGGATCACTTTCTTCCTTTTCGTCAACTATGTCATATAGTGAATATCGGTTTTTTGAAGTTGTATTTTTATAAGCAACGGTTCCCTGTATAATGATTATCACTAACATACATACTCCAAACAAAGGAAAGAAGAATGGGGCACCCATAGTTATAGCAGTTCCAATCCATCCCAAAATAAAAATAATTCCAATAATTGAACCCAAAACTGACATCATTGAACTTTGACGACCAGGTTTTATGCTTTTCATATAAGTTCCTCCAATTCAAATTTATTATACTATAAAATTATGGATTTAAGTGATTTTATAAAAAAAGCCCTTGATCAGGCTCAATTTATTTGTGGTGGAGATGAGGAGAGTCGAACTCCTGTCCAAGAATAGTCCCACATTCAAACGTCTACAGTTTAGTTTGTATTAGGTAAGACAGTAATCATCAACAAACAAGAAACATTACTGAATTTGTCTATAAGATTTTCGAGTAAACAACTAGACTATTGTTTTTCCTTATCCTATATATCTTATGCCCATCTAATTGCTATAGGTAACAATTAGTGAACAGCTGCGAAGCTCAGTATTGGCTTATTAAGCAGCGAAAGCTAATTTATTGTTTCCGGTTAAGGATTTTTTGGTGCTTAGGGCACCAGGCCACTGCAGTCTGAATCAAACATAAACCTGTCGAAACCATGACATCCCCATGTTTTGAAGCATCCATATTATATAATATGCACAAACTAGAGTCAAATAGTTCCAATATTTTCAAAAAAGTTTTAAAGTACAAGTTTATATATATAAAAATGGGAAAAATACAATAAGGTGATATCTTGAAAGAGTTAATCAAATTATTGATTTTGACAATATTGGCATACATGGTAGCTATTTTTATTTATCCTTTAATGCATGAATTAGGTCATGCTTTAGCATCTTTAATATTAAGAGTAAAAATATTAGACATAAATATCAGTGTTTTGACACCAAGTGTTTTATGTGAAGAAAGTAGTGTATACAAGCAAGTTATTATAGGAATATCTGGTATTCTTTTTCCATTTTTAATATGTT
This sequence comes from Holdemania sp., assembly GCA_031551965.1. GTDB lineage: Bacteria > Bacillota_I > Bacilli_A > Erysipelotrichales > Erysipelotrichaceae > CALVGQ01. Next base: position 50,809 of record JAVBMW010000010.1, read on the forward strand.
TTTTTTCAAAGACTAAAAATCAAGTTTTAAATTATTTGTTTTTCGTCTTTAAAGAAATTGTACTTATATCTATTGCAATATCATTAATTATTATAATTTTAAATAGAGTAAATATAGTTATAAATAATGATGACATAACTAATTTGATATTATTATGGCCTGAAGGATACATATTATATTTCTTCTTGTTATTTGGAGCGGGTAGTTTATTAACCATTAAAATTATAATCGAAAAACCATGGAATCAAATAAAAACATTTTTTGACTAAAATTAAATAATTATGTCAATTAATTGACAATGTTATTTTAAATAGGAAAATGAAGGAAGTAATATACGAAAGAAACAAAAAAAACATTTCAAACGTTTAAAATGTTTCGTAGAATAGTATGTTTAACGAAAATATAATAATAACCTTAATCTAACCATACATTAACAATTGACTAGTTATTTGTCAATTACTAATGTAGAAATAAAATGTTTTTTGTCAAAAAAAGCTAAATTTTGTCATTTTTTATTCCCTTATATAAACAGTTTAAAACAATAAGGGTCAAAATAAGGGTACTTTAAAAAGCAAGGAGGTCAAATCGTGCCTAAACGCGGTGAAAATATTAGAAAAAGAAAAGACGGCAGATGGGAAGCAAGATATATAAAAGATTACACCTTAGAAGGAAAAGCAAATTATGTTTCGATTTATGGTAAAACATATTACGAAACAAAGAAAAAGCTTGTTGAAACTGCGGAGAAAATAAATAGAAATGAATATATTCAAGGTCATGAAGTTTATTTCAGAGAAGTTTTATATTTATGGCTTTCTAATAATAAAATTAAATTAAAACAACAAACTTATTCAAAATATTTGGAATTAATTGAGAATCATATAATTCCTTCAATAGGTCATATTAAAATCACAAAAATTGATACGCTAACAATTAATCGTTTCATAGAAAATAAATCATATAATGGAAGATTAGATGGGAATGGAGGATTGTCTGTAAGTTCAATGAAGTCACTGATTTTTATTATCCAATCAACATTTGCATTTGCATCTAAAGAAGGATTACGAGTGCCGATTAAAGGTGATATCAATAGACCAGTGCAAAAGAAAAGAGAATTGAAAATTTTAAATAGGCAAGAGCAATTCATTTTAGAAAAGTATATGAGTTATCACTTTGACACAACAAAACTTGGTATTGTTTTGTCATTATATATAGGGCTAAGAATTGGTGAAATATGCGGTTTAAAATGGTCTGATATTAATTTCGAAGAAAAAACTATCCATATAAAAAGAACTGTTGAGAGAATAAGAAATATAAATAGAAAAAGTTGGGAACCCAAAACAAAATTAATCATAAGCGATCCAAAGACACTCTCATCAAATCGAATTATTCCAATTCCTGAATATTTAATGATTCAACTAGATTATTTACGTGTTAATGCAATAAGTGATTATGTTGTTTCTGGAATAACAAATGAATATTTGGATCCACGTACATTGCAATATCGATTTCAAAAATGCCTAAAGGAATGTAAGCTAAGAGAAATTAATTTTCATGCCTTAAGACACACATTTGCAACAAGGTGTATTGAGGTTGGTGTTGACATAAAATCATTAAGTGAAATATTAGGACATGCTAGTGTAAATATTACATTAAATACTTATGTTCATTCATCAATTGAACAAAAAAGAAATCAGCTTGAATTGTTAAGTTCTGTTAGGGGTCAATAAAATGGTCAAAAAAGTCATATCTCCCTTTAAATAAAGGATTTGTGGCTTTTTTTCGTTAAACATACTATTCTACGAAAATTCATAACAACTGTTGAGAGGTAGCATGTGAATGATTTAAAAATTACTAAACAACAAGAGGAAATGATATCTATTTTTGTTAAGGCTTTACCTGATTTAAGAAAAGAAATAGGAGTTTCTCAAACTGTTCTTGGTGAAAAAATAGGGAAAAGCCGACAAACTATTTCTCTTATTGAAAGAGGAGAGGCACCACTGACTTGGGATACCTTTCTATCTATTATTCTTTTTTTTAAGGTAAATTATTCAAAAAAAGAAAAAGAATTTAATGCATTAGAGCAGTTTTTACGAATTTAGATGAAAGGATTTTAGTTTATGGTAATCAATTACATCAGAAATAATCAAATGTATTCAATAACTTTACCCGAAAAAGTAAAAGGACAATTTTGGATAAAGAACTTTGAAGAATCAGCAAATTCAAAAGATCTAGTAAGTATCGAAGCAAAAGAGAATAAATGGATAATAAAGAGCAATAAGAAAGTTGTTATTCTAGATTCAAATAACAATTATGTAGAGAGTGTTATTTTGACCGACTCAAGTTTATTTAAAATGAAGTTTTTAAATAGTGAAGAAACAATGATTGTTTTAACTGAGGCTACTTCTAAAAGTAGTCAAACTTTTAAAAAAATAGCAGTTAAACATCCAATTGAATTAACAATAGGTAGAACAACTGAAAATAGTATATGTTATTCTAATAAATATGTATCAGCTAGCCATGCAAAACTTAGTTTTGATGGTGAAAATTGGATTGTTACTGATTTAGATAGCAGAAATGGAACTTTTGTAGGGAATCATAAAATTAGTACAAAAGGTATTAACTATGGTGAATGTATTTATATATTAGGACTGAAAATAATAGTCGGAGATCAATTCTTTGCAATAAATAATCCATATAATCAGGTAACAATTAATTCAAAAGTCGATCAACCTCTAGAAAAACAAACTGTGAATGTTGAAAATGATCATGAGGAAATAGAGGATAAGTATTTTTATCGGTCACCAATATTTAAAAAAGAATTAAATAAAGTGAAGATTACGATTGACCCACCACCAAGTATACAGAAAGCTGAAGAAGTTCCTCTTACGTTAATGTTAGGACCGGCTTTAACTATGGCAGTTGCCTCTGTGAGTACAGGTTATCTTTCAGTACTCAATATTTTAAATAGAGGGGGCAAATTTGTTGAGGCGATGCCAACTTTAATTATGAGTGGAAGCATGTTACTAGGCACATTGTTGTGGCCGTTACTTACAAAGCAAAATGAAAAAAACAAAAAACTCAAAAATGAAAAAAATCGTCAAGATAAATATTTAGCTTATATTGAATCAGTTAGAGATGAGATAAAAAAAGCATGTAAGGAACAAACAGAAATCTTAAATCAAACACTTATTACTAGTGAAAGTTGTATAGACCGCATTGCAAATGTTGATCGAAACCTTTGGGAGCGCATTATAGGGCAAAATGATTTTTTAACTTTAAGTATTGGTAGAGGAAATATTCCTTTAAATGCGGAGATAAAAATACCGGATAAAAAGTTCTCAATGGATGATGATACGTTATTAAATGCGATGTATTCTTTAGCAAATGAACCTAAAAATTTAATTAATGTACCAATAAGTTTATCATTAATAGAAAAATACATTGTAGGGATTATTGGTAAAAGAGAAGATAGCATTTCTTTTATGAACAATTTACTTTTACAATTAGTGGCTTTGCATAGCTATGATGAACTGAAAGTAATAGTTATTTCTGATAAAGATGAATTATCAAATTGGGAATTTATGAAATGGACTCCGCATATTTGGAACGATGAAAAAACATTTCGATATTTTGCCAATAATTTAGAAGAGGTTAAGGAACTATCGATTGCTTTGGAAAAAATCATTGAAAACCGAAGTGAAGATTCAAGAAAAGGATATATGGAGTATTTTCCTTATTACGTTATTGTATGTGCCAACAAAGACTTGGCAGATAAATGCGAAGCTTTAGGTAAAATATTGAAATTTGAAGAAAATAGAGGATTGAGTATTATAACTTTATATGATGAAATGCAAAATTTACCTAAAGAAACTAAATGTGTAATTGAGGTATCAAATAAAGAATGTACTATTTTTGATAAAGATAGAGTATCTACAGAAAAAATGATTTTTACTTTTGAAGCGATTAATCAAAATATTATAAAGCGTGCAACTGAAACATTAGCAAACGTTCAGTTGAATTTAGCCAATCAAAAATATGCATTACCAAACATGATTACTTTCTTGGAACTATTTAATGTAGGAAAAATTGAGCACCTCAATATTTTGTCAAGATGGAAAGAAAATAATCCAACTATGACTTTACAAGCACCTGTAGGCGTTGACAATTTTGGAGAACCATTTGTTTTAGATCTCCACGAAAAATTTCACGGGCCGCATGGCCTAATAGCAGGGATGACTGGATCGGGTAAGAGTGAGTTCATCATAACATACATCCTTTCTTTAGCAATTAATTACCACCCCAATGAAGTAGCCTTTATATTGATTGACTATAAAGGCGGTGGATTAACTGGTGCATTTGAGGATAGTGAAAGAGGTATAAAACTTCCTCACCTTGCGGGTACAATAACAAATCTTGATGGAGCATCCGTTAAGAGATCTTTGATATCAATACAAAGTGAATTGAGAAGAAGACAAGCTATATTTAATTTTGCAAGAAAACAATCAAATGAAGGAACAATGGATATTTATAAGTACCAAAAACTTTTTAGAGAAAAAGTGGTAAATGAACCATTGCCTCACTTATTTATTATATCAGATGAATTTGCAGAGTTAAAATCACAGCAACCTGAATTTATGGAACAATTGATTAGTGCTGCCAGAATTGGTAGGAGCTTAGGAGTACATTTGATCTTAGCTACCCAAAAACCTTCAGGAGTTGTTGATGATCAAATATGGAGTAACAGTAAATTTAAGGTATGCTTAAAAGTTCAAGAAAAAGCAGATAGTAATGAGATGATAAAACGTCCAGACGCTGCTGAACTTGTACAAACAGGAAGATTCTATCTACAAGTTGGATACAATGAATTTTTTGCACTAGGACAATCGGCATGGTGTGGAGCAGAGTATATTCCAACAGAGGATGTTGAGAAGATTGTCGATTCTAATGTTCAGTTAGTAGACAATATAGGTAGAGTGATTAAAGAAGCAAAATCAGATAAGAAAAAGGATAAAAATGAAAAAACAAAACAAATCGTCTCAATTATGAAATATTTATCGGATTTGGCTGTTGAAGAAAATATATCGGTAAGACCATTATGGCTTGAACCGATTCCAGCACTAATTTTTGTAGACGAAATAGAAGAAAAATATAATTATAAACCATCACAAATGATAATTGATCCAATTATTGGAGAATATGATGATCCGTTTAATCAATGTCAACATGTATTAAAACTGGATTTATCAAATGATGGAAACTGCATTATTTATGGTTCGACAGGCAATGGGAAGACAACATTTTTGACAACATTAGTTTATTCCATGATAAGAAACCACGATGCTGACACATTGAATATTTATATTTTGGATTTTGGAGCTGAAACTCTTAAATCATTCGAAAAGGCACCACAGGTTGGTGGTGTGTTAACTTCATCTCAGTCTGAGAGAATTAATAATTTATTTAAAATGTTACAGCAAGAGTTAGACAGAAGAAAAAATTTATTTTCTGATTTTGGTGGAGATTTGTTGTCATATTGTAATGCAACTGGAAAAAATGAGCCAAATATTGTAGTAATTTTAAATAATTATGCAGGATTTATAGAACAATTTGAAGATTTAGAAGATATGTTTGGATTGTTAACTAGAGATGGAACAAAATACGGAATTTATTTTGTAGTCAGTGCTGCAAGCGCAAGCACAATTCGTTATAGGATTGTAGGAAATTTTAATCAATTATTGACACTACAACTTAATGATGAAAGCGATTATTCATCCATTGTTGGGAAAACAGAAGGTTTAATTCCAACAAATTACAAAGGTAGAGGACTAGTGCCGATTGATAGAGTATACGAATTTCAAACAGCTCATTGTTCAAATGTATCGGATCAATATAGCTATGTAAGAGAATATTGTGCCAAGTTAGTTAAAGAGTCAAAGGTGTTCGCAAAGCCGATTCCAATCCTTCCAAAGTATGTAAATATAGAGTCTTTGGAACTAAGAAATATAAGTTTTAGAAATGTTCCGATTGGTATAAATAAAAAATCATTAACAAACCAATATGTTAACTTAGATAATAAATACATTTATCCAGTCGTTGCAAAAGAAATTTATAGTTTACAGTATTTTGCACAAGGTTTAGCTGAAGTTTTAGCGGAGACATCCAATGAAGTTATTGTTTTAGATGAATCAAAATTGTTCATTGAAGATTTGAACAAAAAGTATCGATATTATTCAGATAAATTTGATGAAATTATTATTGATTTGTTTGATGAAGTTTTGAAAAGAAATCATGCATATGTTGATGCAGGTCATGATTTTAGTGTTTTCGATAATTTTGATGAAAAAGCAGTTATTATTGTTTGTCCAAATAAAACAATAGAAAAGTTAAGTGAAGATTCAAAGGATAAATTAAAAGCAGTGCTAGATAATGGAACCTCATATTACAAAGTTAAATTCATATTGGTTGAGTCATCTAACCAATTCAGTAGTCTCAAGTTTAATAGCTGGTTTGATAAACATGTTACGGGTAAAGATGGAATTTGGTTATCTAATGGGTTCGCTGAGCAATTTAATTTAACACCAAATACTACAACTCCAGATTTGTATAAGGAAGTAGAACCTGGTTTCGGTTATGTATTAAATCGTGGAAAAGTTTCGCTTCTTAAAATGCTCACAACAAAGTTACAGGAGAATGATGATTATGAATAAAGTGCTAATCGAAATAACTATACCTGCCGCTGGTAAAGTTTGTGACTTTTGGATTCCTAGACACTTACATTTGTCTGAAGCATTGAAACTAATTAGTAAAATTGCTAATGAAACATGTGACGGATTGTTTATTGCAGATGATTCGACACTAATTTGTAACAAAGAAGATGGAAAGATTTTAAATCTTAACCACAGTATTTACGAACTTGGTTTAAAGAATGGTTCAAAACTTATTTTAATTTAATATTAATCATTTGATTTTAACTGATTTGTCAGTTGATTTGAATGTTAATAAGAGAAGAAAGGAGGTAAATATATGGCTGAAACTATTATCGTATCCCCTCAGGTGTTAAGAACAGCTGCATCAAAAATTGAATCATTAGCCAATGAATACATGACTAATTACAATCAACTTTATGTTGAAATGGATTCAATGAATAGTACTTGGGCTGATAAAGCTAATGTAGCATTTATTACCCAAATCGATGGATTTAAAGATGATTTCAAAAAAATGTATCAACAAATGATGGCTTATGCAGAGTACTTAAGAAAATCTGCAGAAACTTATGACAAAACTCAAGAAGAAATTATTCAGGCAGCTAAAAAATTAGCTAACTAAGAAAGGAGAAAATTTATGCCGGTAAATGAAGGAATTCAAATATCCACGCAAGTATTGTTGGATACATCCGAAAAAGTACGTTCTATAAACAGAACATTAGATTTAAGATTGGCAGATATCAATAAAGCAATGAATGATATTGAAGTTCAACACAACAGTTCATCAGGTAGAGAAATTCGTTCAAACATGAATGCAATGAAACCTCGCTTTGATCAATACAACGGAGTAGTTGAATCATATTGTAAATTTTTAGTTGATACAGCACAAAAAGTTGAATCAGTTGAACAAACTTTAACAACAAACGCATCCCAATTTAAGCAATAAAGTTTATTGGGCGATGCTCAAATCATCGCCCAATTTTAAGAAAGAAATGACGGGGATTAAATATGAAGAAAATAATAAAGCTTATTTTAAGTTTAACAATCCTTCTAGGTATAGCTTCGCCACTTACTGGTTGTAGTAAAGAAAGTGAAGAAACTATAATCACTAACGGACAATGGTTACAAGTATTAACGAATGAATTTGGAATGTTTTCTTATCAATCTGACGAACCTTATATTAAGACAATAAATAATTCAAATGAATATTTTGATGCAGTACAAATCGCATATGAATGGGGAGTAATTGATGGATCAGAACTTGTTTTAAGTGATCCAGCAACGAAAGGATTCATTGCACAAACACTAGTAAAAACAGTTGGTTTTTATGATGTTGAAAATAAAACTATGGATGAAATTGTTCAATTTGCCCTTGATAACAAATATGTTTCCTTTGAAGATAAAGGCAAATTTGATTATAAAAGAAATGTTACTCAACAAGAAGCTTTAGATTCATTAGAGTTTTCTAAAATGATTTGGATAAATAGACCTGTTCCAGAAAATAAAGAAGATGTGGAATATGCAGATAATGTTACAGATATGAATAAGTTGGGTTTGTTTGCTAGTGATATAGAGTATAACAGTGAAACTAATCAAGTTAAACTTCCTGCAAAATATGCTGAAGATATTGAAGAAGGCAGTATTTATATTATCCCAAATAATAATGGTTTAGGACGCATTGCTTTGAAAGCAGATCAAATTGAGATTATAGATGATTATGTCATTATCACAAATAAAGCTGCAACTTTTGAAGAAGTTGTTGAAGAGTTGGATATCAGCGGAAGAATAGTTGCGAATTTTGATGAATCACCAATTATTGATGGTCTTGGAAATGTAACAAAACCATCTGGTAGTATTGAGGGTACGGTAGCAACAACTAATCTAAATATTAATAATTTAGGTTCAAATTCAGAAAACGTTGATTTTGAACAGTTAGCATCTGGGAAAGGAAGTTCTTTTAGCTTCAAAACGGATGGTTTAGAAATTAAAGGTAATGCTTCAGGAAGTAGTATTTCATTTTCTATTAAGGGAGATAGTAAGCTATCTGGCGGTGGTCAAGTACATGTAGAAAAAGAGTATGCTATTGAGAATATAAGTGTAGATTATGATTGTGATGCATATGTACATTGGGATTGGTTCAATTCTGAAGTTAGAGTTAATAATGCTTATATAAAAGCAAATTATAAAATCGTAGATCGAACTTATTTAAGCTATACTCACGAAATAGAAGGTCATTTTGCACCCAAATATTCCAATGGTAATGGTAAATTTCCATCCAATTTAAGCAGAGCTATTTTGAAAGATGCTGATGCAAAAGGTGCTAAAACGATTAAAATTGCTACTGTTCCAATGCTTAATGCATATGCGATACGAGTCGATTTGGAAGTAAAGGTAAAAATATACTTTAATGGTGAAATTGAATTGATTGTTACAACAAATAATACATCCGGAATGGAGTATAAAGGTGGCAATAATTTAAGGTTTATACAAGAAAGTCAAAAGGAAACTAATTTAAATATTAAGGCAAACATAGAAGCTACTTTATATGCCGGATTCGTTCTTAAGTTTTTGACATACGACATTGCAGGGGTTGGGGCTGAAGTGGGTTTAGGTGTTGAAGTTAGTAATACTGTCAATTTAGTAAGTAGTAAAAATGTTTTAACAGATAGAATTATTGTAGGTGGAAATAGTAAAGTCGTTGATTCTTATATGGACCAACTTAGTGGCATGAGTTATATAAATAAAAAAGAAGAAACTGATCAATTACATACTGAAATATGTTTGGATTTTAGGACGTACTTTATATATAAAACGTTAATAGATACTAATACTGTTATTGGAAAATTTTACGCAAAAAAAGATATCCAGACAGAATTTGTTTTATTTGATAAAGATAATAATACGATAGATTTATTAAGTTTTCATATGGAAGATGGCAATAGGGTAGGGCAGTGTACAAGAAAATATGATATCGAAGATGATGAGCTTAGCGAAGAACTAGAAGATGAAAACAGCACTATTAATAATCAAGTTGGCAGTGAATATATCGATATTGATACATATTTTGTAAATCTATTAGTCAATGAAATAACACGAATCAAAGTTACAAGTATTCCTTTTGGATATGAATCTCAAGACCTTGTTTTTGGTTCAGAAGATTCAAGTATTGCAACTATTGATGCAAACGGAAATATTACCGGCATTAGTGAAGGAACTACAACTGTTTTTGCAATGACAAAAGATGGAAATATACGAGTGAATTGTAGTGTGGTTGTTTCTTCAATTACACAACCTGATTTTACTCCATTAGATATAAAAGGGCTTTAGTATTGAAGAGAGAAGGTCATTATCTTGACCTTCTCAACTCACTTAAATAAAACAGAGGTGTCATATGGAAAAATTTAAAGTTATTAATAAAAAAAATCAATCATTTTTAATGTTGAAAAGTCAAAAAGGTCAACAACTCAATTATCGTGAAACGGAAGAATTAAGAAATGGTAAAATTGATGGTTTATTGCCAGTTGAAGTAAAACATGGTCGAAATTCTTTTAAACTTACTTATAATACAACAGGACTAATTAACTTTAGTCAATATTTGCAAGGTCCAACTGATAAAGAGTCTTTTTCGTTGATGATTAAAAATATATATGAACAGTTTAAAATGATGGAAGCTGGAGCATTTTATTGTAGAAATCTAATACTAGATTTTAAATATATTTACATTAATCCAATAAAAAAGAAATTTTATTTTATATATATTCCTATTGAATTTTATAACAACTTAATTCCATTAAAAGATTTTTATTTAGAAATCGCGACTAAATCAAAATTTCTTCCAGATGAAGACACAACATATATTAGTGAATTTATAAGCATTTTTAACTCTAAAAAGAATTTCTCAGATTTTGAATTAGCAGAATATATTAAAAAAATATCTTCAAATGAAGAATACACAGAAAATAAGACTTGTATTTATTGTGGTAAAAAGAATTTGGTCAGTGCTACATTTTGCACGAGTTGCTCAAAATCGTTTTCAAAGATTAAGTCAGATATCAATACAGTCTATCAGCCACAGGATAGAATGCAGAGTTATCCTGAGACTAGTGAGACATCAGTATTAGGAAATAATAGTGAAACCACGGTCTTAGGAAGTGGAGAACTCACAAATTATCCTAAGTTGATTAGAGTTAAAACAAAAGAATCAATCGAAGTGAATACATCTGTTTTTAGGCTAGGGCGTGAAAGAAGTGTATGTAATTATACTATTTCAGATAACACTGCTATAAGTAGAAGTCATGCAGACATTGTTTTAAAAAATGGAAACTATTATATAGTAGATCATAATTCCGCAAACAAAACATACTTAAATGGAAAAATGTTAAATGCAGAAACAGATTATGAGTTACAAAATGAAGCGAAAATAAAATTAGCTAACGAAGAATTTTTATTTAAAAAATAGAAGTCTTCAAGGGAGAGAATATGTCAAATGTGAAAATTGCGGTACATACAGATATTGGAATTAAAAAAAACGTAAATCAAGATAGCTATACTACGATGATTGCAGAAACTGAGGTTGGAACTATTGTCTTTGCACTTATTTGTGATGGGATGGGTGGTTTATCAAAAGGTGAACTAGCAAGTGCAGCAGTAGTTAAGGTATTTACGGACTGGGTTGAAAAGGAACTTTCATCACAATTAAATGAAATTGAAGCGATCAAACTTCGTTGGAATGAACTAATACAAAATGTTAATGTGAAAATTTCTGATTATGGAAAAAGAAATCAAATTCAATTAGGGTCAACTTGTACAGCATTATTGATAGTTGAAAATAGATTTTATCTAATTGGACATGTAGGAGATTCAAGAGTTTATTTAATAAATGATGGAATACAAGTACTAACTAGTGATCACACACTTGTTGCAAAAGAAGTGAAGAGTGGAAAACTAACTCTTGAACAGGCAGAAAATGATCCTCGTAGAAATGTATTGTTGCAATGCATTGGTGCTTCGTCAGTAGTTCAACCTGAATTCATTCAAGGCATTCCTGAGAAAAATGATTTATTTATGCTTTGTTCAGATGGATTCAGACATGAAATAACTAGCGAAGAAATATTACATGCTTTCACATTTGAAAGATTTGTATCAGAAGAAGAAATACAAAAAAAAGCTATTGAACTAGTGGAATTAAATAAATCAAGAAATGAAACAGACAATATCACAGTTTTACTTATAAAACTTTAGGGGGAACTAATGGCAAATATCGGAACAGTCGTTGACGGCAAATATGAAATATTAAAATTAGTTGGGAAAGGCGGTATGTCAAAGGTTTATCTGGCAATGGATAAACGTTTGAATAAACAATGGGCAGTAAAAGAAATCGACAAGTTTGGTAAAGACACAAATAATGAAGTAATCATTCAAAGTGCAATTGCTGAAGCAAACTTGATCAAACAATTAGATCACCCTTCTTTACCTCGTATAGTTGATATCATTGATGAGGAAAAAGTAATCTACGTTATTATGGATTACATTGAAGGGGAATCCCTTAATAAAGTATTGGATGAATTTGGTGCCTCACCTCAGGATCTAGTAATTGATTGGGCTAAACAACTAACAGATGCATTAGCATATCTGCATAATCACAAACCAGCGATTATTTATCGTGATATGAAACCAGCCAATGTTATGTTGAAACCAGATGGAAATGTGAAACTAATTGACTTTGGAATAGCTCGTGAATTTAAGGAACAGAATCTTGCCGATACAATTTGTTTAGGAACTAAAGGTTATGCGGCTCCTGAGCAGTTTGGAGGTAAAGGGCAAACAGATTCACGTACTGATATTTATTGTTTAGGTGTAACTCTTTATCATCTTGTAACTGGGCATAATCCTGCTGAACCACCTTACGAAATGTATCCAATTCGATATTGGAATCCTGAGTTATCAGGAGGATTAGAAAGAATCATTCAGAAATGTACACAATTGAATCCGATCGATCGTTATCAATCATGTGCTGAATTAATGTATGATTTGATTCATTATGAAGAAGTTGATGATGCATTTAGAAAAAGACAAAAAACAAAACTGAATCGTTTTATTACAACTTCTGCATTATGCATTATCTTCCTATTAGTAGGTGTATTTGGATTAGTTATGAAAACAAGTACAAATAATGCAGACTATAACAATGTTATGGAAATGGCAGAAAAAGCAACAAATCAAAGCGAAAAAATTAATTACTACTTAAATGCTACAGAAATCAAACCACAAGAAGTTAATCCTTATTATGGATTAATCAAAGTCTTTAAAGAAGATGCTGCTTATACCCTTGAAGAGGAAGAAACTATGATGAAGAAACTGAATGCAAATTTGACTTCTTTAAAAACAATGACAGGGTATGGTGATTTAGCCTTTGAGATAGGAAAAACTTATTGGTATTACTACGATTACGGAAATGCTGAAGGTGGCGATAATCAAATCACAAGAATGAAGAGTTCAATTCAATGGTTTGAAGATGCGATAAATTACAATGTAAATAGCGACTTTAAGAACATGGCTACTATTTATAGAGATATAGGAAAATTCAATGAAGAAATAACACTCAATGTTTTTGAAGCTTCAGACTTAGGGCAGTTCGCTCCTTATTGGGAAAACTTAAATGAGTTAACAACACTAATAAACGAAAGTAGCAATGAAAGTGAAATTGTAAAACTTGAGCTATTTAAATTAGTTATGTCAGCAATTGAAAATCATTCGCGTAGTTTTAAAAGAGATGGAATTACTGAAAGTGAAATGCGAACATTGTTCAATACTATCAAACAAAGTGTCATTTCATTAAATGTTACAGTTGAAAAAACAGAAGTTATAAAAGAAAACTTAGTAGAAAGATTTGATATTACTGAAAAGGCAATTGAAAATGCCTTTAGAAGTTAAGGAGGAGAAATAAATGAGTGCAACAGTTTGGAATTGGGTATCCATTGTAGGATTTTCATTATCTGCATTGTTTCTATTTATCTCTGCCTTTATATTCTGGAGATCGGATATCTTAACGGTTATTGGTGTTTTAACTGGTAGAACAGCAGCAAGACAAATCAAGGAAATGCTTGAAGAGAATGAAAAATCCGAACAAAAAGGACATAAATCCAATGTGTATAACATTAAAAGAGGTCCGCTAACTGAACAAGTTGAATCAATTTCACAAAATAAACAGACAATATCTCCAAATACGAGTGATACAAGTTTAGATAACGAAGTAACTGAAATGCTTGCGGTTGAAACAGAAAAGCTAAGTGCTTCAACTGAAATGCTACAAAATAATTCGGAGACAGAAGTATTATCAGAAAAAACAGCAATATTAAGTGATTTTAGTTCAAATGAAACAGAGATTCTAAGTGAACAACCATCAAAATTTAAAATTGTTAAAAAAGTTAGCGAAGTACATACAGAAGAAGAATTATGAGGGGAAGAATATGAAAACAATTAAAAATATGTTTAATAAAATTGGTATTGTAATTACTTCAATATTAGTAGTCATCAATACATTACCTATTTATGTTTTAAATGTTACTGCAGTAGATGGTGAAGAATTAATTGAAGTTAGCTTTAATCCAGAGTGGAGTAAAACAGATGATACAGTAATTGCGACAATAACAGTTGTGAATGCGGAATTATATAGTGATCTAACTTACTCAATAGATGAAGGTATTCAACAAACTAGTTCGGAATTTAGTATTGAAGATGGAAACGAGCATAAATTTTGTGCTTTTGAAGCTGAAGTTGAAATTGGTTGTACGACAGCGAATGCACAATTTGATGATGATGCTCCTACTATAACAGATGTCGAAATAGATAATGATGATTGGACAAAAGATGAAATTATTTTTGCAATTATCGCATCAGATGGCGCTGGATCTGGTATTAAAGAATATCAAATGGATGACAAGCCTTGGCAAACAACACCGGATTTTGAAGTGTCTGATAATCAAAAACATCTTTTTCGCGTAAAGGATAATGTTGGAAATGTTTCTGATGATTTTGAACAAACAGCGACAAAATTTGATAATGTAGCTCCTAAAATCACATCGATTACGATTGATCCTTCAACTTGGACTAACGGAAAAGTAACGATAACCGTAAATGCGACTGATGAAGGTATTGGGGAAATCGAATATGAGATGGATGACGATGGTGAATGGGAGACTTCATCAGTATTCGAAGTAGAAGATGGTGAAGTTCATAGTTTTAAAGTCAGAGATGGATTAGGAAATGTTTCTGAGCCTACAACAGCTCAAGCACAATATGAGACTATAAAACCAATTGTAACTAGCATTACATTAAGCACAACTGATCAGACAAATCAGCCAATTGAATTTACAGTTAATGCTACAGATGAAGGTGGATCAAATATTAAGGATTATCAAATGGATGATGGAGACTGGTTTGCAAGTAATGTGTTTGAAGTTGAGGATGCTGAAGAGCATATTTTCAGAGTAAGAGATAACGCAGGGAATATATCTGATGTTACAGAAGCTTCCAAAATGACTGCGTCAAACTATGATGGTGTAGCACCTGTAATAGAAGATATTGTTCATGAAGAATGGACAAATGAGGATGTTGTAATCACAATTGAAGCGACAGATGATAAAGATTTTGTAGACGATTTGGTTTATCAATTAGATGACAATACAGGTGTTTGGTTATCAAATAATGTATTTACGATTTCTGATGCTTTAGAACATACGATTTATGTTATGGATACAGCAGGTAATATTGCAGAACAAACATTTTCGGTTGCCTATGATACAGTAAAACCAACTGTTGAAAGTTTTGAAATAACACTTGAAAGCGGAAGTGCAATTCCATTTAATAAATTAATTCATTTTATGACTTTTGGTTTTTTCTATAATGAAACAATTAAAGTCACTGCAACAGCTGAAGATACAGGCGAAACAGATGCAATACAAGGAGCAGCTGGAGTCAAAGAAATAACATTTAATATTATAACGATTGACGAAGATGGAAACGAAACAGATAGACAGGAAACTGTACAAGCGAACGCAAATGGTGAAGCAAGCATTACGTTGCCAATTGATTTTGTGGGAGTTATTGAGGCAAAAGCGAAAGATAACGCTGGAAATATAATGGATGATTATGTTAGAGCTACTCAGGCTAACTGCACACAACTACAAGATGGAACTGCAGGATTTATCATGCTTGAAAATGTTAAACCGACAATTGAACAATTTGATGACTCTGCGGATACTGATGTTGAAGTAAAGAATGTTAATAATATCAATGTTTATAATGGAGATTCAATTATTGACATTAAGGTTACTGATGATAAATCAGGATTATATAGTGTAGATTTAAAAGTAAATGGCGTTTCAGCTAATGATTTTCCAAAATCATTTACTGCGATTGATTTAGAGGAAATTTATTCAATGAACACTTCAGAATTTGATACTGATTCTGATGGTTTATATGAAATTGAATTAACTGTGATCGATAATGCAGGAAACGAAGAAACTGATTCATTAACAATCGCAAGAGATATGCTTTCTCCAATCATTAAAGGATTTGACTTTAACTTGAAAGGTTCAATTGATTTAGATTTAAACTCTTTTGATTTATATGATGTTGTTGAAATTATGGATTATGGATTTTACTTTAAAAAAGATGTAACTGTTACAATAAAAGCAGAAGAACTTTTAGAAGTGAATGGATATATTTCAGGAGTAGATACTATTAGCTATAAAGCAATCAATATTGATGGATTGGTATGTTATAGTGGGACTAAAAAAGTAAATTCAAATAACGAAATTACATTCGACATCAATAGTGATTTTAAAGGTCAAATTTATGCAATGGCTACCGATAATGTCAAAAATAATCCAAACAATAGCAACCTTCCAAACAATTACGATCAAAGCTTATTTATTGCGACTGGTGATTTAATGGGATATGTGCATCCAAATGGATCTATTCTTGAAAGTAGTGCAAAGCACTTAGAAACCTCTTCAATAGAAATTTCAGTACCAATATCAGCTTACAAACAAGGAATCACAAATCTATATAATTATACTGGTTCAGCAATTAAAGATAAGTACATGGATTATGCGCAAATTACGAGTGCACCTCTTTTCGCGGCAGATACTTCTTTTGGTATAAAAGTTGATGATACTTATTCGGGAATTCGTGAATTAAAATGGACAATTATTGAAAGTGGTGTCGCAGATGTTGAACGTTCAATCCAAGTATCTAAAGATGGAACTCTATCTGGAGATACAGCTGGTTGGATAAAGACAAATGAAGTAAATACTAATTTAGTAATCGGTTTAGAAAATAATTCGATCGCAATCAGTGGGAATCATAATGATATGGTAATACTAGTAGAATTGACTGACCGCGCAGGGAATGTGAGCTATGACTATTACATGTTAGGAATCGATAAAGTGAAACCGACAATCAATATAACATTTGATAAGACTCCGATTGTTAAAGGAGCTAATGAATTTTACAATGAAGTTGTAACTGCCACTGTGGTTATTACTGAAAGAAATTTTAATAGTGAAGATGTTAAATATAGTTTCAAAGATGCAAGCGGGACAAACTTTACATTAGATAACTTTGTATCAAGTGCATCACCTTTTAATGATAGTACTACGCATACGACAACTGTAACGTTTAGCAATGACCAAGAGTATACATTAGACATTAGTTATAACGATCTTGCAGGAAATGCTGCCGATAGTTATGCAACTGAAGCATTCATTGTAGACTTAACAAAGCCTGAAATCAGTGTTACATATGATAATAATTCTGCGTTAAATACAAATTATTATAAAGAAGATCGTATCGCGACGATTTCAATAAAAGAAGTAAACTTTGAACCAAATGATGTAAAAGTAACGGGGACTGCAAATAATGATGGTAATGCAATAACTTTCCCTGCAACAAGTGCTTGGTCCTCAAGTGGAGACACACATACAGCAACAATACACTATTCAGATGATGCGTTTTATACTTTTACTATAGAATATACCGATTTAGCTGAAAACATGTCAGAGGCCTATAAGGAAGAGGAATTCTATGTTGATAAAACAATACCAACTTTAGAAATTACGGGAGTCGAAGACAAATCTGCGAATAAAGGGGATGTAATTCCAGTTATTATTTTCTCAGACATAAATTATGATGAAAGTAATGTATCAGTTCAATTATATGGAGCAAACAGAAAAAATATTACAGAATTAGATGGATATTATTCTGCAGGTGATCATGGTCAAATCTTTACCTTTAATAACTTTACCAACGAAAAAGATTTTGATGATTTATATACATTGACTGCAAATATTACTGACTTAGCAGGAAATGAAGAAGAACTATCAATTCAATTTTCGGTAAATCGTTTTGGATCTGTCTATATTTTCAGTGATGAGCTAAAACAAATTGAAGGAAAATATGTTCAAAATGAAATTGATGTAGTTATTACTGAAATCAATGTAGATAGTTTGATTCATGAATCGATCAATTTGAAAATGACTAAAAATGGATCTCCAAAAAGTTTAACAGAAAATACTGATTATACAGTTCTTGAAATTGGTGGAGACACTGCATGGAGTGAATATACATACAGAGTAAATAAAACCTTGTTTTCTGGTGATGGAAAATACGCTATAACTTTATATTCAGAAGATATTGCAGGAAACATCAACGAAAATATTGATGAAACTAAAGAAGCACAAATTGAATTTGGAATAGATAAAACTGCTCCGGCAATTGTGGTGCTTGATATCGAAAGCAATGCGCAATACGCATTAGATAGCAAGCCGGTTTCAATTACAGTTAAAGATAATTTAGTGTTAAATGATGTAAAAGTATCGTTAAATGGTCAACCGATTGAGTATACAAATAGTGGTGATAGTTATAAGTTTGTAGTGGATAGTTCAAATTCGAAACAAAGTTTACAAATAACTGCAACTGATGCAGCAGGTAATGAAACAGTTGTGGAAGTGAAAGACTTCCTAGTAACAACAAGTATGTTTGTACGTTGGTATAATAACACTCCATTATTCTATGGATCGATTGCAGGAGTAACCGGATCATCAGTTGCAATCGCCAGTTATGTATTCCGCTTTAGAAAAAGGAAATTAATGAGTAAGAAGGTTTAAATATGAAAATATATCCTGAGTTTATTCCAGTTTATGCTGGACTAGTAATAATAATATTAATGCAAATTTCAATATTGATTCAATCTAAATCATCGAAGAGAAAATCAAAAGGTTCAAACACTTTGGAGTATTCTAGCAATACTCCAGAGTATCTAGTATTTTGTAAAAACTGTTCAACTAAATTTTCTTCAACTTTAAAGGTTTGCCCAAAATGTGGCACACAAAGATAAAATTTGTTAAGTTACTGTTTCTGTTTTCAATTATGATAGGGGTGAGTGGGTGTATGAGTGAATTTGACAATATTGGTTATAGTAAGTCAGAATATGTAAATGCAATAGAATCTTCGTTGAATAAAAAATATGGATTAACTTTTGTAGTAGAATCAATTGGCGGTAGATATGGAACCCATGATGATACAACAGTAAAAGCTTGGTGTTATGCAAAAGATGGTAAATATGCAAATATTCAATTTATGGCTGAAGTTGGTAAAGAAAATCTAATTGTAACCGACTCTTATTTGCATTTAATTGTGTCGGATATTATTTCAGAAAAAATTAAATCATATTATCCTGATGAATCTATTGTAATAACTCAATTTGAAACTTTATCAGGACATTCTGACAGAATTGTTAATGAATCCAATTATCGAGAATATATGAATGATTTTCGTGTATCTTTTGTCTCTTCAAAAGTGTTTATAAAAAATGATGGGGATATGAATGGAATCCTTGATAAAGTTTGCGGATTTGCGAAAAAACTTGAAGAGCTAGATTATTATGATTTTGGAATAGTAGTTTTCGTAACTAATGATTTATCAGATGAAATAATAGATATTTTTAAGACAAATGAGGATGCATATGATTATTATGTTGAATCTGAAGATGTAGTTGCCTATACAGCCTTTCAGTTAAATAAAGATGGACTAATTACTTCAATTGAGACAATAGAATCAAGTTTAAGGGAGAACAAATAATATGGCTGTTCAATTTACCGATGCTGAATGGCTGATATTATCTTCATTATGCTATAACATACCTTCAGGAAGATTTGACAAAAATGGAAATGCAATAAAGAATAATGAAATCAGTGTGATTGACATGATAAATCAAAAAAAGTATGACTTGAAAAATTATGAAAATGAAGCAAATTTAGAAAATTATGAAAAAGTTATTAAAAGTCTAGAAAAAAAATTAGAAAATTTTGTTGTCTCAAAAAAAGTAGATCATAACAATACTAGTGGATTCGTTGCATTTGCAATTGAGCCCAAACCCAATGAAGATAATGAAGTAATAGTTTGTTGTAGAGGAAGTGATATGGATGGACGAGGCATTTTGAATGACTGGCTTGTAAATAATGCATCACTTGCAACGCAAACGATGACTACACATCAAATGGAAATGAAATTGTTTATGCAGGGTTTCGAAAAATATGACAGTATATCACTCACTGGACATTCTTTAGGTGCAAACTTAGCTATGTATGGTGCGATTACATTTCCGTTCAAAGATAAAATTAAAGATGTTTATGCGGTTAATGGTCCAGGATTTAATGAAGCGTTTGTTAACCTATATGCTAAAGAAATAAATAAAGTCAAAGATAAAATTCATAATTTTCAAAATGAGCATGATGTTGTTTCTTCGCTTCTAAACAACATCGGTAAAATTTCGATTTTTAAATCCGCTTTAAAAAGTACGGATCCTTTTAAAAATCATAGCGCGTTGACTATTCAAATTGATGAAAATGGGAGTTTAGTTTTAAATGAAAGTGGTAAAAAAGATGCATTTTGTACAAGTGTACACTATGTAACTTCATCTATTGTAAATAAACTAATAGCTGGCGAAATACTGATTGCTATTCTAATTAATAAGGGGACATCATTAGCGACTCATGTTGGGAATATAATAAAAATGATTATTAAAAATGTTTCTAACAATAATGCTTCATACATTGCAAACAATCCATTGATTCAAGTAAATACAAATATTTTGATAAATTATGCAGATCGTATATCAAATGTGAATCGAAGGTTATCCAATTTGGATAATAGATTAGATTCACTTTACACAAAAGTTAAATTGGTAGATTTATTGACTTTACTACAAGCAGATTTGGGTATTAAGTATAATTATCGTTTACATAAATGTGTGAATTATTTAAAAGATACCTCATCAGAGTTCGAGAAATTAGAACGTACTTTAGCATCACAGCTATAAGGGAGATAACATGGATAGAAATACAGAAAATGAAATAGCAAGTATTGTAAGTGAACTTCAAAGCATTATTAATGAGCTTGAAGATATTTCTTTTGGAATCAAAAAGGATTTTATGGGGATTGGAAATGAAAAGTGCGCAACTATTATAAGTAATGAAGCAAATAAATATAAAGAAGTTAAAAGAAAAATAGAAAAAATTGATACTTCGAAAATCATGCCAGAGACAACAAGCAGTGGAAGATTTTAAAGGAGAATATTACTATGCCTATAAAAGTTAAAACAGACGAGGTAAAGATTGCAGCTAAGAATATTGCTAAAAACAACAATAACATTAAAAGTAGTTTTACTGATGTTGAAACTTCAGTGAAAAAAATGAAATCTAATTGGGATGGAAGCGGTGCTGAAAAGGCGATCAGTACTTTTAAAACAATTCAAAATGCATATTGTAATAATCGATATTTGGTTATAGATGATTTGGTACGATTTTTAAATATATCAGTTGGAGAAACATATGAAAATAATGAAGCCGCTATTAAATCGGCTGCTTCAAAATTTAGATAGGAAAAAAAATATGGCATACTTAAAAGTAAACTATAAAGAATTAGAAAATACTGCAAATGCAATTGAAAATTATATAAAAAAACATAGACAAGAGATGAGTGCGATTGATGGAACAATAATTAGTCTTGAGTCTACATATAGTGGAACTGATTATAATCAATTAACTAAGCAATGGAATGATATGAACTCAAAAGACTCAACGTCTGAATGCATGCTAAATGCATTAGACAATTATGCACAAAATCTTAAATATGCGAGTTCAAAATATAAAGAAGCGCAAAAGAATGCAGTTGATCGAGCTTCTAGATTATAAACAAAATGATCAATTCTATCTCTAGGTTGAGGTGGTATACACATCAATTAAAATTAGCAAAGATGGAAAATTGCCAAATATTGCCAATCCCATCTTTTTTGATATAAAGATTAAAAACTTTGCTTGATCTGAAACATTTAATGGATGAGCAATAATTTTTTTGAATTCAATTTAATTAGGTTTTAGAAATTAAAAAGAATATTTACATTTGCGGTATATATTTATCTTGATGATAATTTTATGGAATAAATTTTCACAATGTAATAATTACATAAATAATTAAACAACTTAGTAAAATGTAAAAAAGCGTTTAAACAAATAAAATGTAATAATTTATAATATGAATTAAGATCAATAATCGCAAAAAAAGTAATACTTTTGTCTCATTGACAATGGTTATAATTGTGTTAGGATAAAAATATAAAAGAAGTAATTGGTAAAATTTGTAAATTAAACATAAACAAGGAGGGAAAATTTATGTTGAAAGTTGGAGATGTTTTAGTATTCAAAGCGGGTAACAATACAATTAGTAAAGCTATCGCATTTATTACAAAATCAGATGTTTCACATGCAGCAATGGTTTACAGTCCAGATGAAATCGTTGAAATGGGATTGTCAGGAATTGGTATCAGTAAATTTGAATTAGGTGAAGGAGAAGATGTTCAAGTCTTACGTTTGGATCATGAAGTAGAATCAAAACCACTAGTCAATGCTGCAAAAGTATATGTAGATGCCAAAACAAAATATGGATTACCATCACTCGTAATTATTGCTGGATATATTTTGTATCATGAAATATTACCAACACCAAAGAATGTTTACCTTACTGATTTAATTATTCAAAAAGCTTGTGTAGAACTTGATAAATATATCAATAAATACATTAAGAAGAATCCAGACAAAGCTTTGGTTTGCTCACAACTAGTACATCAGGTTTATCATGACTGTGGTAAAGATTATAAAATTATCATGAAAGATCCTTATGAGAAAAACTTAGATTCTGCTTCAAATGGAGTTCGATTCATTGATATGATTGAAGCTTCCAATTCAGACTTTGCATCATTTAACCCAGATGAAGTAAAACTTCCTGAACTAACTGATGAAGAATTGATTGAACAACTTTATGAATCATTAACTGAAGAAACAGATTTTGCCACAAATGAAAAAGCTAATTTCCAAGGAATTATAAATCATGGTCAGAAATTTATTGATTTATTAGAAAAATTGATTAAAAATTCTAAACATGAATTTGAAATTGACTCATTGTTTATTACACCAGCTGATTTAGCATACAATACTAAAAATTTGGAATTAATCGAAAAAGTTAACTTAACAAGAAAATAATCATAATCATATTTAATCATTGAAAAACCCCAAGCTCCTAAATTTTAATAGGTTGTCTAATTTTTGGAATTCTTGACATTTAAGATTAATTAAAATATTACGGAAATAATCAACATATAACTGAATATTATTTATTTCTTAAAATTATTCGGTTAATAGAAAGAGGACGATAATGAGCGAGAAAAAAGCTAAAATGAATGAGAAAAAAACGAATAATGATGTGGAAACTGCTATGAGAGTAAGTAATACAAGTATTGGAATTATTGGGAATACTGATTTAGTTGAATTGGATACGGCGAACGGTTCGACTTCGTTTCAAGGGGCATTAAAAGTCAATATATTAAAAACCGATGTGGATGCAATACTAGAGAAAAATGCTGAGGGAATTAAAATATTAGTTCTTTCTGATCCTAAAAATTCAAGTGAAATAAATTTACAAGATGTTAATGATGTTTTGGCTGAATATGGCTTAGCTGTTGATGCAGATAAACTTAATCCAATATTACAATTTGTAGGTATCGATGTGAATGGATTAAAACTTGAATTATCAACTATTTATTTTTTAGCTGATTTTACATCAACTGCAACAGAAATTAAAACTGATAAAAATAAAGGAGTAGAGTTTGCGTTTAAAATTACAATAAAAAATGAGATTACTAAAAAAGTTCCTAGTTTCTTTGTGTTTAAACAACTATCATTTGCGGTTTGGAAAACAGATAAAGAAAATATAATCAAGAGGATGAATTTATTAAGTATAGCTGATATTATCAAGAATATCTAAACCTTATGAGTGAAGGTTTATTTGAGAAAAACAAAGAATTAAATTTTGAAGTCGTAACTGAATTTGAAGTTGCGAAACAAAGTTTTAATGCGGTTTTGGCTAATGTTGAAGAAGGAATCATTTTAGGCGCAACATGGAATAATAGCGACAAAACAGAATTTGCATTAAAAGATTTTTTTAAACATTTTGGTCTGGACCTTCCAGATCTTTTGAATTTTAGTCTATCGATTGATTCGGTTGGTCTTCAATATGGATTTAAATCGGAGCAGTTTAAATTTAAAGTTTTATTGAATGATTCTATTTTGGTGATAGCGAAATCTTTTGTAGAAAATGATGAACGCTGTTTCTTATTTAATATGCATATAGATAAAACGATGTCTTTCTCTAACATTCCGGTTTTGGGAAGTATGTTAAGTGGAGAAGATGGAATTAAAATTGAGTCAATTGAACTTAAAAAAAATAATCATAAGATAAGTGCTACGATAAAGGCAATGCTGAGTTTTGGTAGTTTTAATTTGCCTCTAGAGTTTGAAGTTGATAATAACGATCACGCAAATAGTGTGAGTTCTGCTAAGTGGGTTGATGTACATAAATCATTTAAAATCGTTACGATCAATCGTTTGGGAGTTAGTTTTGTAGATGGAAGGATTACCATATTTATCGATGCTTCATTTATGCTGTCGGTATTAAAGCTTGATTTCTATGAAATGTATTTATCGACGGTTGTTCCCCCAAAGAAAAAAGAATTTGGTTTTGGTTTAAGTGGTCTTATGGTGACCTTCAACAAACCTCCTTTAACTCTGGGTGGGGGATTATATAAAAATACGACGATCGAAAACTGTCCAATATTATATGATGGACAGTTGCAGGTTGGTTTTGGTAAATTTAATCTTACAGCACTTGGTAGTTATGGTGAACTTGAAAACAGGGATCGTACTCTGTTTATTTATCTAATGGTCAAATATCCGTTAGGCGGTCCTTCTTTTTTCTTTGTGACAGGATTAGCTGCAGGCTTTGGCATTAATCGAAAGTTTATGCTTCCAGAGTTGAAAGAAGTCGAGAAATTTCCGCTTGTTGCGCTAGCACGTAATAAGAGTACTAGTATCTCTGAAAAATCTAAACCGACGGAGGTACTAAATACTTTAAGTACTCATTTAGTGCCTTCATCTGGCGACTATTTTGTGACCGTGGGTATTGCGTTCCGTAGTTTTAATATGTTTAATAGCTTTGCGTTATTGACAGTTGCCTTTGGAAATAATTTACAAGTAAGTCTATTAGGTATTTCAGAAGTTAGTTTGCCGCCGAATACACCATCGAGTGATAATCCAATTGCTTATGCACAGCTTGTTTTAAAAGCTGTTTATGATTACAATGAAGGATCTATGAAAATTGATGCGATGCTGACAGAAGAATCTTACTTGTTAGATAAGAAGTGTAAGTTAACTGGTGGGTTTGCCTTTTATGTATGGGGTAAGGGTGATCACAAAGGTGATTTCGTCGTTACTTTAGGTGGCTTGCGTCATCCAAAATATGAAAAACCAGCTCATTATCCTACTGTGGATAAACTTGGAATCAACTGGAAAATTAGCGATGAGTTAAGTGTTACAGGTAATGCTTATTTTGGTTTAACTCCAGCATGTTTAATGGCTGGAGGCGGTTTAAGTATTTTATATGAGTCAGGACGGATAGGGGCATGGCTCATAGCTCAGGTGGACATGCTTATTCAGTGGAAGCCATTTTATTATGATATAAGGATTTATGTTGCCTTAGGGGCGAAGTATAGAGGAATTCTTGCGACATACAAAATTCAAATGTCGGCAGACTTACAAATTTGGGGACCTAATTTCTCAGGTAAAATGCGTATTGAATGGTTTATCATTTCCTTTACGATTCGTTTTGGAAAAGATGCTTCAAAACCAAAAGCGCTTGATTATAATGATTTCTATGAGAGCTTTATACCAAAAGAAATTCCGATGCAGACTGGAACTAAGAGTTTGATACAAAGTAATGCGAATAGTAAACGACTTTTAAGTGTTCAAATCACTAGTGGAATTATCGATGAGAAAAAATCGAAAAATGTTATGATGGTGGATTCTTCAACTCTTAGTTTTGAAACGCATAGTGAAATGCCTGCCACGATACTAGCCACAGTTAAGAATGACATATTTAGTTACAAAGAAACATTGGGTATTGTCCCAATGGAAATAAAAAAATATACAAGTACTCATCAAGTAAAAATTTGGTATTCTTCAAATCCTGATATAGATATAAGTAATGAATTTGTGATCACCGAAATTTTAGAAAATGTTAGTTCTGGATTGTGGTTAAATGATGTTCCAACGTTATCTTCAAAACTAATAAAAGATGTTCCTGTTGGGTTACGTTTTGCGATACGTGAAGAGAAAATTACAGGTGATCGATTACCAACACTTAAACGTTATCGTTTAGCTACTTTAGAAAAACATGAAAGTATTGGTTTCACTATTTCTTGGCACAATTTAAAACCACAAATGAGTAAGGTCAAAAATGAAAAAGCATTTGAAACGATTAATAATTCGATGAAAAAATTGATGTCAAAAACTGATTTGATCAGTGAACTATCGGGTAGCTTTAAATTAAAAAATAAAGTAAAGATCAAAGACATTGGATTAAGATCAGAAAATTTCTTCTTTGATACACCAATTATTTGTAATACAGGATCAGTAATAAAAGAAGGGGGAAATAATGATGGATGAATATATCAATTTTCTTTCAAATCAAATCCCAAATTTGAAAGCGGGAAAATATACTGTAAAGGTAAGCCAAACCACTAATATTAGTAATTGCACCATTGAGGATGCAGAGTTTGATTTTGTAGTGCAGGCAGAACAATTATCTTTGAATCCACAAAATACCTATTCTACTTATCCACCAAGAGGATCTATAGCAGACTATGAAAATAGTTTGCCTGTTTTAATACTGAATCACAAAAACTTACCATGGGCTAGACCATTATTTGTAAATGAGCCTAAAATCCCATGGGTGTGTTTGTTGGTATTTTCTGAAGATGAATCGTTTGTAACGACGACAACCACTTATAAAAATGCAACACAAGAAAATGTGGATGTATTTATCCCGGAAATGGACGATGAATATATCGAAGCAGATCAAGACTGTGTAACGTTGGATATTGACTATAATTTATTTAATGAAATTCTTCCTTACAAGGATGAGTTAGCTTATTTGTCTCATATCAAAGTAGTTGCATTAGACGATAAGGTCACGGACCGTGATGTAAATAATGAATGGTTTTCTTGTGTCATGTCCTCACGTTTCCCAAAAGTCAAGAAATCACAAACGATCCGTCATACGGCTCATTTGGTATCTCTTGAAGGTTATAATGCATTTTTAGAAAATCGTGGTAAACAAAGTGTAAAGAATAAAAAGTCAGTGAGAATGTTTTCTTTAATGAGTTGGGATTTTTATACGATTAAGAATCAACAGAGTTTTTATGATGACGCACATCGTTTGAAAGTTGGTTTATTTAAACCTGAGATAAAATCTAAAAATAAGGAAATTAACGATTTAATTAATTTAGGCTATTTTGCGATGAATCATACAATGAGAGATAAAACACAAACGATTTCTTGGTATAAATCGTGTTTAGTGCCGTATGAGCCCAATGAAGTTAAAAACATAACATGTAACTACTCAGACAGTTTACTGCGTTATGACCCTGATTTGAGTATGGTTGACATTAGCTACAGTGCGGCATGGCAACTTGGAAGGCAACTTGCTTTAAGTGATAAAAAATATACGAAAGAGTTGATCAAATGGCGTTTACTTATGAAAGAAAAACTAGCTAAAAACAAAACCGAACAGGCTGTATTTAGTCGTATTGATTCTACAAGTAATAGTGAGGATTTATTAAAGGAAAAATGGCAGAGTTTAGCCCATGAGTTAATGAGTGAATGCAAAGTTGCAGATCCCACAAACCTTGAAAATACAACACTGGATAGTTTTTATCGAAGTCAAACCAGTGATAGAGTTAAAAACACAAGAATATTGAGTCAAAGTGATTTAGTGAATATAATGTCTGGAGGTGAAAATGATGGCCATAAGTTGGATGAATGATGAGCTAGATCAAAGTTTTAATATTGATCTAAAGAACGATTGTGGCAATCCGGAGTTTCTTGATAAGTTAATGGCCCTTTCTATTTTAATGGAAATACCTTTTCCTTATTTGATTCCGAGCGAAACGGCATTACCAGATGATAGTATTAAATTCTTTCACTTGGATCAAAAATGGATATTTTCTTTACTCGATGGAGCGATAAGTTTAGGCAGAAATATATCCTATGATCATAAAATCGATCAACAAATCATTGAAGATGTTTTATCTAAGGCAGTATTAAGATCCAACCAAATTCGACCTATGTTACAAGGGAAACAAACACCTGAAAACTTAACAAACTTCAACTGTACTGGGTTTTTACTCCGCTCAGCTTTAGTAAAGGATTATCGTGGACTAGAGTTTCAGGCATTTAGTAACGATAAAAAGATAACGGCATTAAGAATTGAAACAATTAAAGATGATGTGCTTTTAGCGATATTTCCAGAGAAAATTTCTAAACTTGAAATATTACAACCTCCTGAAGGATTACACTTTGGTTTTAATCGAGAGATCAATGGACAAATGAGTAAAAAATTGAGAAGTTTAGAAAATGGAGAATTAATCGAAGACAAGCAGATCCAACTTTATGAAAGGTCAAATCGTGTTCTTAATATTACAGAATGTGTAGCTGATATAAAAAGCAAATTAAATTTAAAAGATATTACAAGTGCTCACCTCGCCTTAGAAATGATCCAAAATGCATATAAAATTGAAATTGAAATAATAGATAAGGAGGTATCTTGTGGCTGAGCAAATTATTTATGTTCCAGTTTCTTTGAAAGGGCTCATGGTTACTGAAAATACAGAGCGTATTCAATATTTTAAAGAATTCTATGATTATTCTACCTTGCCTGAAGATAATTCAGGTGCTTTAATTGAGAAAGAATTTAAAACGACTCAAAATATGGAGCTAGGAATTCATCTGCATTGGAGCTTACCTGATGGATTAACACAAGGTATTGAAAATGATACTAAAGATGATTTTGATTTTTATGATGTACCCAATATGTGGATCGTGACAAGGTTATGGTCAGTTGATAATAAAATACAGTCTAAAAATTGGTTTGTATGTAGTAATGCAGTTTTTAAAGAAATCAATGAATTCAATAAAGGAAGTCATTCAATTTATATCGATAAGAAAAATAATAAAGACATTCCATATCGTTACCTTGGTGCGAGTTATCCCGTTGGTAAAAATGTTCAAATTGATGAATATCTAGAAAGTTTGAAGGCGGTAGAAGCAGGTGATTTAAGTTATAGTGCTTATTATCCATCATCAAGAAATGTTTTTGGATTTTATGATGATTTAAGTGATTTAAACGTGAAAGAAGCGGATATTTGTTATTGTGTAAGTGGCTATTATGATCAATTAACCGATCCATTGATTGCGATTGCGACAAGTGATGATTGCCAGAAAAAATTAGGTTGGAAAGTTCCAGAGAGTACATCCTTTAAAAATCTTAAAACGATGTGCCATGGAATGCTTTTGGATGTTCATTGGAATGGTTTTAATACTGAACAAAAAAGTTCCATTACAACAGCTCCGACAATTCATATTGGTAATACTACATCAGAAGCTTTAGCTGCTACTAATAAAAATAAAGACAATGAGCGATTTTTAAATCATTTATTATCTGGAAATCATGACTTAATTGATTCTTCTACTTCTGTAAATGAAGCGGAGGGTAAACTTCATGAAGAGCGTTTCTTTTATAATTATTCTTCAGGTTCTTATTTTTTGAAACCGAAAAATAAAGATTATGATAAAGTCAGCTTTTCCAATAGTAATGTGTTAGATAAAATGAACCACTTATCAGAAGAAATTTCGCGTCAACAAGTTAAGCTTGATGAGTGGATTCAGAAAATTAATGATCAGTGGGTTAAAATGAATGCATTATTAAAAGAAGTTTTGACTAAAGAAATTTATGCGATGATTGAAGAGTGTGAAGGCCTTATTAAAGAATTAATTCCAAATGTCGCTGCATTAAAAAAAGAAATATCAAAAAACAAACTTGAAATTGAAGAGTTATCTAAACAAATTGACCAAAAGAATTTTGAGTTGGCAGTTTTAAACAAGACACGATATTGTGAGCCAAATAATATTGTCATGTTACTTTCAGGAGCAGACCGCGATTATTCACATGGTTTTGATGGTAGAAACTCACAGGAGAATACACTCAAGGTTCGCATCAAAGCTATTTCAAAGATGACCGTGGAGTTGTCAGACAAAGAAGCAAGTATCTACGCTAAAGATTTAATTAAACATAGTTTTGATAAGTCTACAAATGTGCCTTTTAAACATATTGAAAATCTAATAAATGAAGCCTTACTTTTAAATACAGGTTTTTCTAAAGTGTTGGCAATCAAATTAATTAAAGACTATCAACTTACTGAATCTATTGAGATGGTAGCCAAAACGATCAGAGCATTACAAACTGCAGGGAATATTTGTTTATTTATGAAGGATTTAGATAGTGCTGATATAAGTCAACTTGCGGGGATGGATAGTGATTTTCCAGCTAAAGTTGGAATTGAATATTTTAAGCAAACTTATGATCCGCTCTATATTACATGGAATGCAGAATACTATGCTGATAAAAACACTCTTGGCAAAAATGCGAATTTGAATAACTGGAAAAAACAAGGTGATGATTTTGTGTTAAGTGATGCAAAATCAATTTCTAGAGAACCCATAAAAGTTCAGGATAAAGCATTGATCGGACCTCATGGTGCAAATTTATTAAAAGCTTCTTTAGATCGTTTAGGCATGGATCTAAACGGGGCTGAAGATTTAATGGTGCTATCACAGGAGTTAGATGGTTTAAATCATTTTTTGTTGCAACAAAAAGGAACATTTAAAATGAAACCTTATAGTACGACCAATTCACTTTTAGCTACAAAAGTATACAATGCAATCAAAGATGTTGATTATACAAGTTGTCAATATGACTCCATTTTTGCACCCCTTCGTGCGGGACTTTTAAAATTTAGTCAAGTCATGGTTATTGATGTATTTGGTCAAACACAAAAACTAAACATCCATCAAATCAAAACATCTGAAAGTTTAACATATAAAGATAATTTTGTACTGTTACCTCCGCGGATATTGCAACCAAGCCGTTTTTTCTCTGTATGGCAGAATAATCCAAACAATGATTCACCCGTTTATGGTTTTATAGTACCCAACATTTTGGAAACTAGTTTGCATGTTTATTCGGATACTGGAGAATATCTTGGTTACTTTCAAAAAGTAAATGATAAAAATAAACCAATTAAATGGTTTCGCCCCTATGGAGAAGCAACTGATATTACGCAATTAAAAGAGTTAATCAACGCTGATTTGTATCAGTTTATTTATGGAATTGAACGATTTAAAGGGGATTGTCTTAGCGACTTAGTAAATGTAATGGATCTTTCATTAACTTCGATCAACCCTAAAAACACAGTTAATTTAGATCCGATGAATATCTTGTTTGGTAGACCTTTAGCATTGATTAAAGTGATGGTAGGACTAGAAACAAAACATGAGGTGATGCGTAAAAAAACATTATTTCCAAATAAAGAAGAAAGTATAGATTTAAACCAGGTTGATTTTCCTGTTTATGTGGGACAATCCAACAATCAAAATGATGGAACGATTGGTTTTTTTCTGGATAATGATTATTCAAAGATGCATTGTTCTAGAAATAAACCGGTAAAAAGATGTGATTACTTTGCTGAAGACAATTACTTTCATTTACGTTTAAATGCTGGAGTGTCAAGTTTAAGCATCATTGCAGATCCAATTGGTCAAGTTAATCTAGAAACCTTGTTGTTACCAAAACTGACACTTCGTGTTGAACAACAAATCGTATCGAAAATACTTGATAATTTATTTCATACTGTTTTTGTAGCACCTACTATTGTTTATCCAAAAGAAATAAGAATCCCTGTTCCCGATGTTGAAGGAAAGAAATGGAGCTTTATACATTTTGAAGATGATGAACAGATTGAAGAAGAAAATATTTTGCCTACAACGGAAGCAATCAATTTTGAAACTGAAAGCTTTGAAGCGAAGGAAGGATGGCTTAAATTAACTAAAAAGGCAAAGGAGGAAGATCATGATCGTAGTCTTGAATGAGAATGAAAGGTTGTCAGAAAAAATCAATAATACCCAATATGACGTCACCAATTTAGAAATTCAAGGAAACGGGATCTTGAATTCGGATGATTGTTGGTTTATTAAGCAAAGATTGGGTAATTTAGAAAAATTGATTTTCCGAATTAAATTCAACCTAAAAGATAAAGATTATCCAAGTCCAAGCACCTTTGAAAAATTTGAAAAATTATTATATGTTGAAGCAGACTATCCGTTACCATATCCACTATTTTTTCTTAATCAGTCAATCAAACAGATTGTATTGAATTCGGAAGTGGTTTCAATATTTACGTGCTCTGATGTGGAATTTGCTGAAATCTCTGCTCCAAATGCAAAAATCATTGAAGCCTACGCTTTTCTTCGTTCTAAGGCTGTTTTAAGTTTACCAAAAATTGAAGAGCTTAATAGATACGCTTTTCATTCCTACGCGGGGCCACTTTTTAACTTATCAACCTTAAAAATAATTGGACCAGAAGCGTTTGGAAATTGGAAATATCCACTAGACCTTCCTAATGTTATTGATGTAAAATGGGGAGCATTCCATGAATATTTAGGAAAAAGCATTAAACTTCCAAAGCTTAAAAAACTTACTGAAGTTAGTGTGTTTTATGATTGTGATGCAGAATTAGAGTTACCCATTTTAGAAATGATAGGTAATGATGTTTTTACCAACTATAAAGCAGCGAAACTGGATTGCCCCCGTGTAGAATCAATAGGAGAAAATTCTTTTGTTGGATGTACAGCTGACTTAAAATTTGAAAATTTAATTACTGTAGGGAATAATTGTTTTGCTGGTTATATAGGGGGACACATTGACTTACCCAATGCGAAAATCATTCAACCTTTTTCGTTTTGCAAGTGTAATGCAGATTTAAATATTCCTAAAGTGGAGTATATAAAAAAAGGAGCATTTAGCACTTATTTTGGTAAAGAGTTAAACTTGCCATCAGTAAAAGTTATTGAAGAAGGCTGTTTTTATAATAGTTCGATTGAAAAAGTTTCTGCGCCATTACTTGAAACGTTAGGTAGCTTTTCATTTTATGGTTCGACTAAATTAAAGACACTTGCCTGCAATCTGGAATCACAACTAAAAAGAATTGAAGATTCAGCAATAAGGGAATGTCATTCTTTAAAATCCTTCGATTATAAAGGAATTGAATGGATAGAAGATTATAGTTTTGCTGGTTGTAAAAGCTTAGAATCAATTGATTTAAGTAAAACTGAGATGATTAAAACCCATGCATTTATGGATTGTGAGCAACTTAAAGAACTTGATTTAAGTAGTATTGCAGGTCTAGAAGACTCAGTGTTTATGGATTGTAAAAATTTGAGGAAAATCAATACAAATGCTAATGAAAAATTATTAACGATCCCAAGTTTTACATTTTGTAATTGTACATCATTAGAAGAACTGGATTTTAAGGCACTTGAAATAATTCAGAAACAAGCATTTAGTTTTTGTGAAAATTTGAAATTATTAGATTTTACTAAGGTGAAAATAATTCAGGAACAAGCTTTTATGCAATGCAATGGCCTTGAAGAAATAAGGTTTGATCAACTTCAACAATTAGAAAGAGAAGCATTTATAGATTGTACATCTCTAAAAAGAATTGTCTGTACAAATCATCAATTGGTTGAAATACCGGAAAACTGTTTTAAAAATTGTAGCGATTTAGAAGAATTCAAAATAGATTCACTTTTAAAAATAAATCGAGATGCGTTTAGAGGGTGTATTGCTTTAAAAGAGATGGATCTTCAAACTGTAAAAATTATAAAAGAGACTAGTTTTCATAGTGCTGGACTGATCGATGTTAAACTTAATAAAATAGAAGAAATCGGTTTGGCTGCCTTCACTCACAATATAAAATTGAAATCATTAATAATATCTGATGATGCTCCAATTCAAATTCTTGAGGAGCAAAGTTTTAATCAGTGCGAAAGTTTAAATATGGTCAAAGCGAATTCAATTAAAATAGTTTCAAAGAGTGCATTTATTAATTGTACATCTTTAAAAAATATTGAATTATTAAATGTTGTAAAAATAGAAGAATCTGCTTTTTTAAATTGTAGGAAACTTTTAAGATTAAATACTCCTGAGGGTAAAATAATAGGATCAAGTGCATTTAAGAATTGTGATTCATTATTGGAGGTGACTTGTCCCAAAGTTGAAATAATACATGATGAGGCTTTTATGAACTGCCAAAGAATTATGAATGTAGAACTGTGTTCAGTTAAGAAAATTGGTGCAAAAGCATTTAATAACTGTACAAATTTGGTACGGTTGAATTTGCCTGATGTTGAAGAAATTGGGTTTAGTTTGAGTGAGGATGTCATCATCAATGGAACTTTTGCGGATTGTAGAAACCTTTCGATTGTTGAGTGTATCAATTTGACAATATTGGGACCCAATGCATTCAGTAATTGTATGAATTTGATCCATGCAAATCTTGGAAAAGTTAGCAGTATACCCACAAATGCCTTTATGGGATGTACAATGCTGCAAAATGTAATTGCAGGGAATATAAATAGAATAGAAAGATCTGCCTTTAAAGACTGTACACACTTAACTCAAGTTGAGTATAATCATGTTGAAGAAGTACATGAAGAAGCTTTTGATGGGTGTCTGGATTTGGTAAATGCAAAATTTATGTCTGTAGAAAATATTGGTGAAGGAGCATTTAGAAATTGTAATAAGCTCAATACAGTATTTATACCAAATGTAATACAAATTGAAGATGATGCTTTTGCTGGTTGCATTAATCTTAGAAAAATAATCATGGGTCAAGAAATACCAGAAGTGAGTATGCAGGCTTTCCCAGATTTTATTTCAAATAAAAAAGAGCCTTACTTGATTAAAATAGAAGTGCATGTTCCCATTGAAAGTTTAAATTATTACCAGCAAAATGAGGTGTTTAGAAATAAAGATTATTTTGTTTTATTTAGTTATGAATCGATCGATCAAAGTTTTAATGCAATAAGTTAAAAAAGATGGAGGGTGAATAGTATGATCGTAACATTAAATCCAAACGAGCGTTTATCAAGCAAAATAAGTAGTTCACAGTATAAAATGGATAGTTTAGAAATCAAGGGTCAAGGCATGTTGAATTCGGTCGACTGTAAATTTATTCAAGAGAAAATATCAGGATTAACCACGCTTACGTTTCGTGTAAGATTTGATCTTAATGATGAAAATTATACACACGTAACGCCATTTACACTCCAGTGGTTTCAATCATTACATACAGTAGTGGCAGATTATCCTCTTCCCCCCTTCTTGTTTGTAAATAATAATTCAGTAAAAAAAATTATTTTAAATTCGGAAACAATTTCAAAGAATAGTTGTTGTTATGCAAATGCGGAAACCATTACTGCTTTCAATGCAAAATATGTCGAATCCGATGCTTTTTATATGTCTAAATCTAGTTTATCACTTCCGCTTGTAGAAGATGCAAAAGAGAATGCGTTTAGGCGGTATCAAGGAACACAGTTAAATTTACCGGCATTAAAAAAGATAGGAAAAGAATGTTTTGCTCTTTGTAAGGTGAATTTAAATTTGCCTAATGTAAATTATCTTGATGAATATGCGTTTAAAAATTATGAAGGTAAAGATGTAAGTTTGGCTGGGTTAACCGAAATTAAGTCAAAATTTGTTTTTGGATATACTGAGGCTACATTTACATTACCAAATTTAAAAAAACTTGTACCTTTAGCTTTTACATATTATAAAGGAGCAAAAATATCATTGCCGAAAATAACTACAATCAGTCCAGGAGCTTTTGAAATTTGTGCAAGTGAATTAGATTTACCTATATATCCAGTGGCAGAAAACAGTGCATTTATGTATTACCAAGGAAAGAAAATATCAATTCCAAAAGTAACTAAGATTGAAACAGATGCTTTTGCATACTGCTCATGTGATCTTGATTTATCTAGTGTTACAGATTGTGAGGATTATGCATTTAGAGGCTATTATGGATTAAATATTAATCTGCAGAATTTAATTCATTTGAAAGGGAAAAATGCCTTCTCAGGCGTAAAAGCAGTTTTATACTTACCCAAGTTGACGACTGTTGAGTTTTCAGCATTTGCGGATTATGAGGGTGCAAAGTTAACATTACCACAAGTCACAACAGTCAAAAAAGCAGCGTTTCAAAATATCAATTCTGATCTATATTTGCCAATGCTCACTAGCACATCAGAAGGCTCATTTCAATCTTATGGTGGAGTGGCTCTTGATTTACATAAAGTTACCGAAATTGCCAGTTATTGTTTTAAAAACTGCAAGTCTCAGTTAGTTTTATCTAGTGTTCATACCATTAAGGATCATGGTTTTTCGGGTTATATGGGAAAAATCCTTAATATTCCAATTGTAACTACAATTGGCCAATATGCTTTTGAATCCTGTGCGGCGATTATAGAATGTCCAGGTCTAATTAGGGTAGGTGAGAATGCTTTTTCCAATTATATAGGGAATGCAATTTATCTAAACAATGCAGAAGTGATTGAAAAGGATGCGTTTAAGTTTAATAGCTCAAAGCTATTTTTACCCAAAGTGTCGACTATTAAATCTTATGCATTTCAAAGCTATAATGGTAATGAGCTAGAACTTCCTATGGTAAAAATAATAGAGTCTAATTGTTTCTATGAAAATAAAGTCATTCAAAAAGTAACAGCTCCACTTCTTACAACTTTAGGTGAATCAGCATTTTACAAGGCAATAAAACTAAATAAAATAGAATGTTCAACAAACTCTGTAGTCAAAATAATAGAAAAAGATACTTTTAAAGGTTGCGAGTCTTTAATATCGTTTGATTATAAAGGGATTGAAAGTATTGGAGAATCAGCTTTTGAAGGTTGTACAAGTTTAATTAATATTGATTTAAATTCGGTTTCGAAACTAGGAAAATCTGCCTTTCAAAATTGTGGGATGTTAAAAAATATTGATACTAATCTTAACAACAAATTATTAGAGATTCCAGAGCACGCATTTATAAATTGTAAAGCATTAGAAGAAGTGGGATTTAAAGCATTAGAAAACATTGGCAAAGAAGCTTTTTATCAATGTGAGAAATTACAATTCATTGATTTGAATTCTGTAAAGCAAATCAATGAGCGAGCGTTTAATAATTGTACAAGTCTAGAAGAAATCAAATTCAATCAACTTGAACAACTTGGTAAACAAGCCTTTATGAATTGTGAATCATTAGAAAAAGTTATTATTGCTAATCATCAGTTAACTGAAGTGCCAATGGAGTGTTTTAAAGATTGTACTAGTTTAGGAGTATTTAGAGTTGATTCACTTCAAAAGATAAGTAAAGATGCATTTATGAATTGTGCATTGTTGGATGAAATCGAATTAGAAAATGTTGTAACTATTGAAGAATCTAGTTTTTATAACAGCGGATTAAGTGGACTTGAACTTAATAAAATCGAATCCATTGGAAGCTATGCTTTTTTTAGTAACAAAAAATTACTTAATGTAGTCATTGATGAAAAAGCTCCAATGAAAACAATTGAAGAAAAATGCTTTAATCTATGCATTAATTTAAAGCGTATCGAAGCTAATTCGATTGAAGCGATTTTAAATGATGCTTTTTATGGTTGTACGTCATTAGAAAGTTTTGAATTATCAAAAGTAAAGCAAATTGATGATTCTGCATTTCAAAATTGTTCAAAGTTATTGCAAGTAAAGTTACCTAAAGTTGAAGTATTAGGAAAAAATGTTTTTAATAGTTGTGGCTTGATTTCTGAAGCGTATTTACCAAAAGTTACAATCATTAATGATGGATCTTTCGCGAATTGCAAAAAAATGATTCAAGTTCATGTCCCTGAGCTTACAAAAATTGGTGCCAATGTTTTTAATCAATGTGAGAGTTTAGATAAAATGAATTTACCAGAATTAAAGGAAATGGGATTTAGTTTTAAAATGGATGGAAGTGATACTAAGATTGATGGTGTATTTGCGGATTGTAAAAACCTTACTGTTGTTGAATGTCATGAATTAACACTCATGGCTCCTAATGCTTTTTATAATTGTGTTAATTTGGAAAAAGCTGATTTAGGTCATATTAAAGTACTTTGTTCGAATACCTTTGTGGGATGTTTCATGTTAAAAAATGTTATTGCTCCAGATATTGTTGAGATAGGGAGATCAGCTTTTACAGAATGTGTTCACTTAGCTTCAATTGAATATGATAAAGTTTCAGAAATAAAAGATAGGGCTTTTATTAATTGCACCGCTTTGAAAAAAGCAAGCTTTAAAAAAGCTAAGGAATTATATGAAGAAGCTTTCTGTAATTGCAGTAAACTTGAAACGGTTGTTATACCAGAAGTGAATTTCATTGATGACAAAGTTTTTTCGGGATGTGTTCATTTACGAGAAATTGAATTGGGAATAGAGGTGCCGGTGGCTACACTTAATTCTTTCCCAGAGCACGTTACGATAGATACAGCTCCTTATAGCATTAAAATCAATGTTAATGTACCTAGTGATAGCTTTGACGACTACAAGGCTAGTATTTTTGGGAATAAAGACTATTTTATATTAACTAGTAGAGATGATGATTATGCAAAAGATTAAAACACAATTTTTTTAATTAAATATTGTTTTTCGTCGATTGAAAAAGTAAACGCAACTAATAGAGAAAAATTTTTAATAAAATCAACAACTGCAGAAAAATTAGATTGTTGAAAAAAAGTTGTTTATTGCGATTATTTTATTCATTTAAAGTTAATAATCTTATATAATTAACTTAGGTGATGATTATATGAAGAGATACTATATTTTGTTTGCGGGTAGGGTTCAAGGAGTTGGGTTTCGTTCATTTGTACAAATGAATGCCATGAAGTTCAATTGTACAGGTTATTCAAAGAATCTTGATAATGGTAATGTTGAAGTTGAGATTCAAGGAGAAGAAAAGAATATAGATGAATTGATCAAAACTTTAAGAATGGGAAATCAATTTATAAAAGTTGATGAATATTTTCTAAAGGAAATTCCATTAAAAGATGAAGATAAATTTTCTATAAAGTATTATTAATGAAAGCAGCTGGGTCTGCTTTTTAAATTGAGTAACTTAAGTTAATTGAGAAAGGCATAATAGAAAAAGTCGGAACTACACAAAATATGACCTATAAAATAAATGCATAGCTAGAAGAATAAGTTCATAATGGTCCAAGGTGATTCTAGGTCATTAAAAAGTTATGTGAAATCAAGCAAGTTCAACTTATAAATAGCAAAGAGTATATACACATGTGAAACCCTAATTGTAATTAAGCAAGATTTAAAAATAGATGAAGCAATTGAAAACGAGAAGATAATTATAAAAATGATAGAAAAAAATCGAAAAAAGGCTTAGTATTATCAATCATAAATAAGATTATTCGTTAAACTAATCTAATCAATTAGAAATCATAGTCAACAAAATTATTCGTTTTGGAATCTGATTACGTCTTCCAGAGAGATTTTACCGATTGTCGATTTAACATCTTTAATGCATTTTCCACGTAGTCTTTTTAGCGTATGCTCATCAATGTCATTATTAGCTCCTATAATGTTCATCATAATACTCATCTCAACAGCAAATTTAACCATAAGCTTTGAAATTCGATCTTCTGATAATTTGATAGTTGATGTTAATAATATTTCGAGCTCATGAGAAATAAATTTGGCATCTCCTTCATTATTTAAATAAACTACATAAAATCTGACTGTTTTTTCAATAAAATCATTTCGAGACCTGCAATTCGATTTTAGCAAGTTATTGTCACATAGTTTTATTACAGAGGGTGCATCATAGTTCAGGTTTTAATTCTTTTTTCATTCATAGTAGGATATCCTTATGGTAAAATTTGTATAATTTAATCAAAAAACTCTATTTAAGTGATATACTAAACTTAAAGTGGAGGATAATTATGTTAAATGAAATCATAAAAATAGATTTACATATTCATTCTGCTGAAAGTTATTATAAAGATGGCGATCTAGTAAGTTCATCTTCTATTGCGAATATTGAAACACTAATCGGAAAATTAGAAGATAACAATATAAAATTGTTTGCGATAA
This sequence comes from Holdemania sp., assembly GCA_031551965.1. Lineage (GTDB taxonomy): Bacteria > Bacillota_I > Bacilli_A > Erysipelotrichales > Erysipelotrichaceae > CALVGQ01. The sequence goes on from JAVBMW010000010.1 coordinate 91,251, forward strand.
CAGATCATAATAGATTTAATTTTCAACTTTATAAAACGCTTAAAGAACGAATAACAAAATCTGACATCATACAGAATGTTTTGCCAGGAATCGAATTTGATGTAGTACTTGAATCAGGAATGGATCGCTGTCACATTATAGCAATTTTTGATGATAGTAATGAAGAATTAATTAGTCAAATAACAACAAAAATCGAACATATTAGAAAGTTAACAAACCAAGAAGAATTTTACAATATTGATCAATTTGAAAGCATCTTAAAAAATATAAATTTGAAAGTATGTTTAATAGTTCATCAAAAACAAGGTCTTGAAAGAACAACCATGGGAACTCAAAGCTTATCAGAATCTACTTCGGATCCTTCATTCTTTATTAAAACAGGGTATATTGATAGCTTAGAATATAGCCGTCCAAGAATTGAGGGAATCGTAAAAAGCTCATTAAGAGATTTGGATTTAGCTGCTTTTCCTTTGATTACAGGAAGTGATTGTCATGAATGGGAGGCATACCCATATAGATCGCTAAAAGAAAAATGTGAAAGGGATTTTACTGAATTTAAGTGTTTACCTTCTTTTAAAGGTTTGGTTATGTCACTAACTTCCTTCCATAGTAGAGCAAATAGAGTTCATAGTAGAAACATGAATTATATTCAAAGCATAAAATATCAAGAACAGGATGTCCCTTTGGCGAATGGTTTAAATGTCATTATAGGCGACAATGGTTCAGGAAAATCATTATTGGCAAATATGTTGGATGGTAGTGATATTAAACCTTACTATAAGAAATTAATTAAGGATAATAATCTAAGTGTAAGAAAAACAAAGAACTTCACTCAAGATTATATAAATTATGTTGAGCAAGGATCAATTGTAGAGCAAGTCCGAGATGGAACTCTTTTTGATGATTCAAATGATAATTATTACGTAGACATTTCTTCCAAACAAGTTTTTGCAGCGGCGATCTATAGTTACTTTGATTCATTGGTATCTTTTGTAAAAAGGCAAATTTCAATTGAATCAGCTTTTAAAAAAATGAATACTAGTGAAATAAAAGTTGAAATATCAAACGGGACTTTTTTTAATCCTGTTATCTCTTTAGATATTAGTGTAAACGAAAATGATTATTTTAAAGAACGTATAGATACATTGGTTTTAATGATAAGTTCTTTAGAAAATGAACTCACTAACAATTTAGAGTTTTATAGAAACCAAAAAGTTGCTAATCATATTGAAACCGCTTTAAAAGAAATAAAAACAGCTAATCAAGAATTAAACGAAATTTATCTAATTAAAGAACTTAATAATACTGTTAAACAATTAATACTTAAGCAACTCGGAGATTATGAAACATTGCTAAAATCAAAGAGAACAGCAGAGGAAACAAAAAGAAACGCTATTAAGTCAACTTATGATGATTTCCGAAATGAAATAATTACATATATTAAACAAAGTAGTGTGCAAAATAAGTTCCCATTATTTCCTGCACCAATTGAAGGGAAGTCGAAAAAAGAAATAGCAAGTTTTATTTTTGAAAAAGAAGCTTTATACAGTGGAAAAGAGCTGAAAGACGAATTTTATAAAAGTTGTTTTAATTTAAAATATCAATATGAAGATGCTATTAAAAAAATAAAAACTAAAGAAGATTTTTCAGCAGCATTGAGCAATTCATCATTTGATCAATTAAATGATTTTAAAAATAAAAAGATAAAAGACTTCATTGAAAAATGGTCGTCTGAAACAACAACGATTTCTGAAGTTAAAGCAAGAGCTTCAATAGGAAATACTCCAGGAGAAATTTCTTTAGTATTTTATAAATTTTTAACAAGCCAAATAATAAATGAATTTTGTGTATTAATTATTGATCAGCCAGAAGATGATATTAATCCAAAACGAATTAATGATTTTTTGCTAAATTATTTAGCTTCAGTTAGAGATAAAATACAAGTGATTCTAGTAACTCACAATCCACTTTTAGTTGTTAATCTTGATGTGGATAATGTTATATATATTAATAAAATTTATGATAAGTTTGATATCAAATTTGGATGCTTAGAATTTGAAAATGATTATTCAATTCTTGATTTAGTTAAACTAAATCTTGATGGAGGATATCAAGCGATTGAGAGGAGACTTAAAGCCTATGACAGAGATATTGATTGAAATTAAAATGGATTCAGAGGGTAATATAGAGATTAGCAATAATGTAAGCGATAAAAAATTCGTTATTAATTTTATTGAAAAGAAAATTAAAGCATCAGATATTTATAATATGTTAGACTATTGTGTTGATAATAATTATTCTGTTAAATCAAATATCGATTGTATATCTGATGAGCGGAAAAAAGCTTATTTTCTTGAAGTATTTACGTTGATTGATAATATTAAAGATTCTATAAATGAGGTTAATATTCAAGCAAATGCAACTAAGGATCAGCAAAATTTGGAGCAACAAGATAGCGATCAAGAAATGTATGATGAATGGGAAGAGGAAGAAACGGAAAATGAATTGCCAACTTCCTTTGATGATTGGTTTTAATATTACCAAAGAATGATTTGAATGGTTGCATTGTACTACCGATAGCAATTTCCTAGCAATCGGTAGTATTTTCTTTTTACTACCAGTTTTAACGGTTTATACGTTTAGTACTACCAAAGAAAAGAGCCATCGGGCGTTGCCGATGGCGTAATTTGGAGCGGTGGTACCGCTCCTTTAACCTGCTTCGATTATTCCAAAAAATAATAGCCATAAAAATGCTGCTAAAATTAATAAACAATGAATATCATTTTTGGAATATCTTGCCACAGGCGCACACGCTGGCAAACTTAAGCTCAATGGTATATTTATGCCATGTCATATTGAACTAGGCACAAAGTAGGCAACATATGCGACACGTTTTGAAATGCTCCTAATTTAGCGAGGGTAAATCAGCAAAAGTTGATTTATCCTTTTTCTTCGATTTTGCAGGAAATGAGTCATTTACGGTGATACTCTGCTCAATGTAGCTACGAAGCACTGCAGGAACATTTTTTACATAGCTTTTTTGAAGTGATTCTTCAAGCTCTTTTTCAACTGTGTTTCCTTTCTCTGCATAATATATTTGAAGTGCTTTTAGTTTTTCTTGATCAAACTCGATTGTGATTTTAGTTTTTTTCATAATCTACCACCCAATAAAGCCAATATCGATTCCAAGCTTTACTTCTTCTTGAGGAATGTTTTCGATTTCTGCAAACATTTCCGAGTAGATATCGATTTCATCTTTCGTTAATGACATAAATTCAACATCACAAATATCAACAGCAACTATGAAGAATGTTCCTGCGATGATGTCATTATTGATTCTGCGATTTGCTTCAAGGTCATTTAACTTTCCTTCTTCTTTGCATACAAGTTCAATGGTTTCAGTCATCTGTACACATTCTATATTTCCATCAACTAGCTTTTGCATAGACTCTAAGTCATTCTCAATAACTAATGTGTAAAGAGCTTTTTTTTGTTCACAAACAAGAACAGTAATTTGTGGTTCAACAGTTACAACAGAGAATTTATCTTTTCCAACTACGAGTCCTAAACTAGAACCGTTATCCCATTCCATGTGGATTGTTCCAATGTCATCTACGTATTCAACGACTCCTCTTGTACCAGGAGGAACTGCTTGCATATCTTCCATTGACTCCAGAAGAATTCTAGTTCCTTCTGGGTATTGTTCTTTAATTCTATTTATTTGATTTCTATTAGTATTCATATTAATATTCCTTTCATGGGTAAAATAAAAACACGATCAGATCGTGTTAAGCTAAATAATGTATTTCTATCGGATTGCTCAATAAGTAATTTCAGAGCAGCTTTTAATTCTTCTTCTGAGTAAGAAGCTTCTTGATTTGTAAGCTTTGCATCTTCCACTGCATTTAATCTCAGTAGAAATAATTGATCTAGTTCTCTGATTGGTGATGTTTCTGGTTGGACTGAGTCGGTCGTACTTGCTGGATTTATGTTGTTTGAACACCCAACTAGCATTAACGATAATAATATAATTACAATTTTTTCATTTAGGAACCTCCGATTTCTACACACACAATTGCCACAATGAACGAAGAAAGTATATTAATTACTGTGCTTAACTAATAATCTCTGATCTATTGTACAAGCTTTTTTTGCACTCAAGAACATTCCTATAATTTTCTATGGATTTCTTTACTTTATCATCCACTTCAATGTCATATTTTGAAAATAAATTCAGAATATTATCAACTGAAGGATATATATTTTTTGAATAGTCTCTTAACTCATTAAGTTCTTTACATAAGTCTGCATTAACTTTAGTTAAGACAACTTGTCCGTTAATTGTTGCGGGTTCTTTGTTAAATTCGTATGCATATGTAACATAGCTATATGCATCCCATATTTTATAGTGTACGATTTGATCTAATTGTTCTTTGAGTTGATTATTATTTGGGAAATACTCGCTAATCAAAGAAGACAATGATTCAATAATTTTATCTTTATATTTATCATCATCTCCAGCATTTAGTCTTCCCATATAAGTTATTGAATTTAAATTCATACTTAATATTGGCTCTATAGCACGCTTGAAATTTTCAATTGTTAGTTTTGCTTCCTCTGCTGCCTCTTTTGCTTGAGTTAAAAGTAATTCAATATTTCCTGCTCTAACTTTTTGGAACTTGTCCAAATTTATAAACGTTGCAGCTAGGGTTCCTGCTAGCAAAACGAACCCTTGTTCACCAAGTTGACCGATCCAACCAAAATAACAAGTGGGAACCATTATCAGTAAAACTGAAATTACCTCTCTAAGATAAAATTTTTTTTCATTTGAAATGCTCATAATTTTGCTCTCCTTTGATATACTGTTTTCAGTATATCATGTTTGATAGGGTAAATAATTTGATGTACTTATGCAAAATACAATAAACGGTTACAATATGATATAATTAATTAATGTTGAGGAAGAATTATGTTTAATAAATTGAATGATTTTCTGCAAAGTTCACTAGCCAAAAAAATATTTTTTGTTTTATTCTTTGTTTTTATTCTGCTATTTCCGATAGTAGCTATTTGGGGGATGTTAGGGTTAGTTGATTTAGCTGTGGAAAAATGTGCTGTTCCTAATCCACTTATTTATATTGATTCGACTATTACAGCATCAAATTTAGATGTTTTAAATATATATTTTAGTATTTTAGGAATTGAAATAGGCGCTTTGTTGTCATATGCGATTTTTCGAATTGAGCTAAACCGCGAAAATGAAGCAGAAGAAAGTGCTAGGCTTTACCTTTATCAAGAGTTGTTAACATCTTTAGACTACTATTTTAATATGAAATTTGAAAATATCACAATTAATAACGATTGGGTAAGAGATAATTTGAAACTCACAAAATATGTAAAAGAAGATTTTACACTTTTAAATGAAATATGCAGTCTTATGACACACCCCGACAAGTCATTCGGTTTAGATGATTTTCTGTATGCTGATTTTTATAATATGTTAAGAAATAAGCTAAACCGCGAAGATATAAATCATGTAAAAGACGTTCTATCTGATTCAGTTATTAGTCTTCTGAATCAATTAAACCCAACGAAATCAAAAATTGATAATATGGATGTTTATTATAAAAACAAGGAAAAATTTTATACAGTAACCAATGAAGATAACTCCAAAAGATATACTGTTTATAACAATGAAGGTATTGTTATTATAAATTGTACATTTAAAAACAATAAAATAGATGAAGGTTATGGAGTTATCGCGGAATCTAACACAAAATATGAAGGGAATTTTGTGAATGGAAAACAAGAAGGAGTAGGAAAAACTTATTTTCTAAGTACGAATGTATTAATTGAAGACGGAAAATATAAAGACGGAAAGATTGTTGAAGGCATGTTGAATGAAGTGCTATGCACAGAAGATGGCAAAGTATTAACACCAATCAAACATTTACCTAAAAATGCAATAATTAAAGACCTTAAAGAAATAAGGTATATAGCAAACTTTGAGCTAAAAAACGGAGAATATAATATTAAAGGTGAAGTTAGTCCAGTAATGCCTTACAACGCAACCTTGGATATAACAAAGGCAATGGAGGCTCTTTCAAAATTACAAAATGCTTCAGCCTTAGCGGTCAGGCCAATAGAGTATAACATTAAGAAGTAGGTAATAATTAATCAAAGGATAGTTGGATCGTGATACACTTTTGATACACTTTTTTCTGGAACCATCGATATCGAGTGAGAATGAGGGGAAAAGTGATGCGAAAAAGCCCTTGTTTTGGGAATGGTGGGAATGGTGGGAAAATCCAACTGTTGAATGGGAATAGTTGCAGTGTCAAAAAAGCCTTTAAATAAACAATGTCATTAACTTAAGGAATAAGGCTTAATATTAAAACGTAGATTCTATCAAAAACTGAAGAAACTACGTTTTTTTGCGCATGAAAAGTATTCAATGAAAGTAATTCAATAGGATTAGTAACTTCTTTTATGAGT
>JAVBMW010000024.1:0-3413 GCA_031551965.1 Holdemania sp.
CTATTATACCATTTTGAGCATTAAAAAAGGTAAAAAGAGCCACAGTTTTAGGTTGAGCAGTCATCTTTTTACCTCTTTTAGTTTATCACATTCTCTACAAAATAAAAAGACTGTTGATTTTCTTTGTCAACAGCCTGAAATATCTTGAGAAAGATATTTTTTTGTTGGCTATTATTTAGAAATCAATGTATAAACAACGATCTCAGCATCTGCTAAGAAACGAATATTCATTTTTGTCGTACCAATACCATTTGAAACATCCAGTAATGTTTTGTCTATTTGATGTTTATCACGATAATATTGTTCAGCATAGTTTGCTTTATAGTAAGCTCCAATGATCGGAATATAGACTTGACCACCATGTCCATGTCCTGAAAGAAATAAATCAACAAGATTCGTAGGAATTGTTAAAACGGTATCAGGAGTATGGCAGATCACAAGTGTAAAATCTTGTTCCTGAACATTTTCTAATGCAAGTTCTTCATCAGGATATCCAAGCATTTCACTATCCAGACCAGCAAGCACAATCGATTGATTTGTTGCATTTCTTATTCGAATCGATTTGTTGGTAAGTAATTCAAAATCGGCATCATACAGGAGTTGATTGATCATATCGCGAGTACTGTTGGATTCTAAATCATGATTACCAAGCACTGCAAATTTGCCAAGTGGAGCTTCTATGCTTTTTAATAAATCAGTAGTTTGTTTGATCAGTTCGTCTGTAGGGATACTGTTTGCGGGATGATCAAATAAATCTCCACCAAATAAAACGATATCAGGATGTTGATTGTTGATTTGTTGAACTAATTTTTCATATTGTTCAAATTCTAAAAAAGCATTGATGTGTAAGTCCGCAATAAAAACAATTTTGGTACCGTTGAGACTTAATGGTATTTCTGTTGACTCGAATGTTTCATTTCGGACATTTATTTTATAAGGAGCTATTTGCGTTGCATATAAGTAACTGATCGCAACACCTGCGCTCAGTATGATCAAACTTAAACAAAATCGTAAGAATTTTTTCATTGGCATCCTCCAGACTCAATTATTCTACCACACTTTATGCTCAACCGTAATAAATAATTGAAAACTGGTAAAACTAACAAATGAGGTGTTTTAATGAAAAAAGAAAAAATGAATTTTTATTTAAGTTATTGTTTCAGTTACTTGGTAGGTGCACTTGGGACAACACAACTTATTCCTTATTTAAAAGAAAATGGTTTTGATGATATGCAAAAAGGAATGATTCTTTCTGGAATTGCAGTTATTGCGTTATTAAGCCAGTTTCTATTTGGCTTTTTATCAGATAAATTTAAAAAAATAAAAGTTTATTATTGGATCATCTATGGAATTTGTATTGCACTGAATGTGTTTCTTTTTATGTTTGCCTTAAAATCATTTTGGATCGCTTTATTACTTGTATCCATAATTGGAGGAGGAGCACGTTGTTGGCAAGGTATTTTAGATACTTGGATTTTCCAGGTTGAAAGCGTAAAAGAAGAATATCCCAAATGTCGTGCGATCGGTGCAGTAGGTTGGGCACTAGGAAGCTGGGCAGGGGCAATCATTTTATCGTTTTTAGAATTTTGGCATTTAAGTATCGCTGTAGGAATCATTGGAGCTTTAGGCTTTTTCTTTGCGCTTCGATGTCCAGAATGCGAGAGGTATAATAAAGAAGCAGTTCATTTAAAGGACTTAAAAGTATTAGTAAAAAATAAACCGTATATATGTTTAGTTGGAATTCTACTTTTTTTATTTGCGATGGGATGTGCTGACATTTACTTAGTAGTCGATAAAATTTTATCTATTGAAGGAACTAGTTTTCATGTGGGTTTAAAATGGGGACTTCAATCGCTTGCAGAAGCACCGGTTTTCTTTTTTGCCCCTAAATTAATAAAGAAATATAAAAAGAGTAATTTATTGTTGTTTTCATCTATTATGTTTGGGGTTCGTTTTTTATTGTATGCCTGGATCCAAAATGTCTGGTTACTTGTATGTGCTGCCCTAATGCAGATGATCACTTTTCCTATTGCGATGGTTTGTTCAAAAGAAATTATTGATTCGATCTGTGATGAAAAATTGAAATCAACTGCCCAAATGGCCGCAATGAGTATTTATATGGGAATTTCTTTATTCGTGATGCCGATTGCGTGTAATTTCTTAGCAGGTAAAACTAGTATTGATTTTACTCTATTATGTGTTGCAGCGATGTCTTTATTAGCGATTGGGTTTGTCTTTGCACTGAAAAAGTTTGCACCAGAGTTGTAATTGGTCTATAATAGTTTTAGTGAGGTGAGAAGATGTACGATAATCCTGCCAAAATTTAAATACGCATGAAATGTCCTTTTTTAAGTGCGTAGGTAGGAATGCACTCTTTTAATGTTAATGATATTAAGTCATAGGTGTGTTTTCCTATGACTTTTCTTTTTGAACTACAAGGAGGATTATAGTATGTCAATGATAAAAGTAGATCACTTAAGCTTTACCCATGATTCGGGTTTTGAAATTTTATTCAATGATGTTTCATTTCAAATCGATACCAATTGGAAAACCGGACTCATTGGAAGAAATGGAAAAGGAAAGACAACCTTTCTAAATTTATTATTAAACAAATATCCTTATCAAGGGAGTATACAATCATCAGAGATTTTTGACTTGTTTCCATATGATGTCAAAAATAAAGATGATTTGACAATCAATATTTTACAGGAAATCAATCCATTAGTAGAACAATGGCAAATTGAAAAAGAACTGAACTTTTTAGAAATCGATGCCTATGATTTGTTTTACCGACCATTTAATACTTTGTCGTTTGGTGAACAAACCAAAGTTTTATTGGCGATTCTGTTTACTAAGGAAAATCATTTCTTACTTATTGATGAGCCAACCAATCATTTAGATATGCATGCAAGAAGTGTTTTAGCTAAATATTTGAAATCAAAGAAAGGCTTTATTCTTGTCAGTCATGACCGTACATTTTTAGATGAATGTATTGATCATGTGTTATCGATCAATCGCAGTCAAATTGAGGTTCAACAAGGTAATTTCAGCACTTGGAAACAAAACAAAGATTTTCAGGATCAATTTGAACAAGGTGAAAATGAACGCTTAAAGAAAGATATTACTCGATTAAAGAAAGCAGCCGAAAGACAGGCAGAGTGGTCAGATAAAGTGGAAGCTACAAAAATTGGAACACGTGTTGCAGGTTTAAGGCCAGATAGAGGGGCAATTGGACATCAAGCAGCTCGTATGATGAGTAAGGCAAAAAATGCAGAGAAAAGGATGCTGAACTCGATTACTGATAAAGAGGAATTACTTAAAGATATTGATCATGCACCACAACTGAAACTAACACAGTTGAAGTATCACAGTAAAAATTTGATACGTTTAGAAGATGTAAGTATCTTTTATGA
>JAVBMW010000039.1:0-21485 GCA_031551965.1 Holdemania sp.
TGAAGAAGTCAGAAGAATGATTGATGAATGTGAAATCTTAAAGGAGGGAAGACGTGTGTGGGAAGAATTAACTGAAGAAATGATTTTGGAAGATCGAGCTTGGGCAAAAGAAATATTTGAACATGATGTAGCACAATTGAAGTACGAGGGTAGACTTGAAGTATTAAAAGAAACTGCAAAGAATATGTTGTCATTAAACTTGGAAGAAGAAATTGTTAAACAGGTTACAGGTCTTTCGTTAGCTCAAATCAATGAGTTAAAAGTGAATTTGAAATAATAAAGACAAAGTTAGAAATAGCTTTGTTTATTAATTTTGTAAAATTAATGTAAAAATTAATAAAATTAGAGCTATAATGATTGTAACGGGGGTGAGAGAATTGAATAATATTTTTGTGTTGAAAGAAGAAAAAATTGTAAAGGCCATTGTGAAGTTATGTATTCCCTCTATTTTGACTTCACTTGTAATGGTCTTTTATAATGTCATAGACACGTTTTATATTAGTATGTTACATGATAATTCAATGATTGCCGCAACTACGGTTGCCTTGCCACTGATGATCATTCTACAAGCATTTGGAGATGGTATTGGAATGGGAACTGGAAGTTACATTGGTCGTTTATTGGGGATGAATCGTATTGATCAAGCAAAAAAAGCAGTACAAACATCAATTACGATCTCAGGACTTGTTGCCCTTGTGGTATCAGTTGTGATGCTTATATTTTTAAAACCTTTAATAGGATTATTTAAAGCTGAAGCGGATGTTGTTTATTATACTTCTCAGTTTATGTCTGTATTATTGATCGGTGGAGTATTTTTAACTTATAAACAAGTACTTGCGAATATATTAAGAGCTCAGGGGCAAATTAAAATACCGATGATCGCAATTATGGCTGGTGTAATCAGTAATATCGTTTTGAATCCAATTTTAATGTTTGAATGGGGATTAAATTTAAAAGTAATGGGATCAGCCTTAGCGACTATTTTATCTCAGCTTATTGGCGCAAGTATTATGATGTTTGCCTTATGCAGTAAAAAAACATTGATCAACTATGAATTTATGAAATTTGGTATTGATATGCATTGTCTACAGGAGATTGTCCGTGTTGGAAGTTCTGCTTTTGCCAGACAAAGTTTACCAAGCATTTCATCAGGTTTTCTAATTGCTCAAGCCACAGTTTATGGTACTGACTTTTTAGCTTCAGTTGGAATCGCTCGAAAATGTTTGTCGCTAGTGACTTCTATTTGTATCGGTTATGCTCAAGGAATTCAACCGTTCTTGGCATTTAATTATGGCGCAAAGAATAGAAAAAGAATTACTGAAATGCTTAAAATTTCTACTGGGTTTGCTTTTGGGTTTGGAATGATGATGTGTGCATTATTTTATTTTAAACCAGATTTAGTTTTATCGATGTATACTCGTGAAACGAAAATATTATATTTTGGAGCTTTTGTATTGCAGGGTTATGCTTATGCAATGCCGATCCTTGGTGTTTATCAGGTGTTTGCCTCGACCTTACAAGCATTTGGTAAAAGTAAGGAATCTTTACTATTGGCATTTTCAAAACAATTGTTGTTTTATGCACCGGCAGTTCTTATCTTAACGTCCTTGTTTCAAGAAAAAGGAATTTATTATAGTCAACCTGTTACCGAGTGGTGTACCATTTTCATGCTTGCCTATTTATGTAAATTCATACCAGGTGAACTCAAGTCTTTTGGTGAGGTACACAAATGATAGTAGTTAGTGCATGCTTAGCAGGTGTAAAGTGCCGTTATGATGGACAGGCCAACACCCATGAAACTATTAAGAAACTGGTTCATGAAGGAAAAGCGATCATGATCTGTCCTGAAATCTTAGGTGGTTTATCAACTCCTCGTAAACCTTGCGAAATCAATTGTGGAAAAGTAATCACGGCTGATGGAGAAGATCATACTCAAGCCTTTGAAAAAGGCGCTAAACTTGCTCTAGAGCAAGCATTGAGCTGTAACTGTAAATTGGCTATACTTAAAGCTAAAAGTCCTTCCTGTGGCTGCAATTTGATTTATGATGGATCATTTACCAAAACTTTAGTCGAAGCAGATGGAATGACTGCTGAATTATTTAAAAAACACGGAATCATTGTGGTTAATGAGACTGTTGATATTGATACAATATTGAAACAAATATAACACAAACTTGGGATGCATAACCCAAGTTTTTTAGTTATAGTATACGTGAGGTATAAACTATGAATGAAGAAACAAGAAATGATTTATTAAAGATTCAAACACTTTGCAAAGTATTATCTTGTAGCTTATCAGAATGTGAAGATTTTCATTTCAACAATGTTGATTTAGCTTTGTGTTTTTCAGTGTTACAAGATTTACTGAATGAAGTGACACAAAATAAAAATGCCTAAGGGCATTTTTAGTCTTTTACTTCGCGTTCAGTGTATTCAACATCAATAACGTTGTCATCATATTTGGCTTTTGGTTGGCTGTAATTGGAACTAGTATTGGAAAACTGTGTAGCTTGTCTATGATTTAAATTTTTCATTTTCTTGTAGCTATAATAAATAAAAGCTCCATAAATAAGTATTCCTAGTAGGGGGTAAGTATATAATATAGACATTAAAAATCGCATCACAAACATTACCGCGATAATAGTTAATAAACCTTTCATTCTCTAACTCCTTCTATCAAATGTTTTCCTACAATTAGGACAATTGATTTCAATATGACCTCTTCCTTTTGGAACACGTACTATTTGTGAACAATTCGGACAAACAAAGTATTTAGAATCTTTATCTTTTGATTCTTTTGCCTTACTTGAGAAGATATGACGAATTTTCTTTGTCTTAGTCATAAAGAACTGATTTTCTTTTCTTCGGTTATTTATCTTCTTAGAAAAGGTTCTAAAGATATTAAGAATCAAGCAGATTTGAACTAAGATCGATATCCAATATTGATTAAAAAATAGATTGATTACAATCAAGCCTAACGCAAGATAAATCAAGAACTGATTTAGGTTATCAGTACCATATCTTCCGACCATGAACCGATAAAGTGAGTATTTAAAGTTTTGTAATAGTTTTTGCATTTTTTTCACCTGAGACTATTTTAACCCCTTTGGTTATAAAAGTTAAGTATTTGGGCATGTTTCACATTATTTCACAAATTAAACATAGATTATGTTAAACTTGAATTATGTTTTTAAGGAGGTCAAAACTATGAATCAAGCTACTTTGCATCGTCGCACTTTACATGAAATACCCGAATTAAGTTATCAGGAGTTTAAGACAAAAGAATATATTATATCGGTTTTGAAACAATGTAACTGTGAAATAATAGAAATGAATAAAACAGGTGTTTTAGCCTATTTTGATAATGGTAAAGAGAAAACTATTGCCTATCGAGCCGATATGGATGCCTTACCGATAAAAGAAGAAACAGGTCTTGATTTTACTTCTAAACATGCTGGAATTATGCATGCTTGTGGTCATGATGGACATATGGCTATCTTACTTGGTTTTGCAGAAGAAATAAGTCAAATCAAAAAAGCTGATTTTAAATACAATGTATTACTTGTATTTCAACCATCAGAAGAAACCATCGGTGGAGCCAAACCAATTTGTGAATCAGGAATATTTAAAGAAAAAAATACATTTGCGATTTTAGGTACTCACGTTTATCCATTCTTAGAAAAAGGAGCTATTGGAAGCCGACCTAATGAATTTATGTCTCGTTGCAGTGAAGTTGATATAGAGATCATTGGTAAAAGTGTTCATGCTGCAGAGAGTTCTAATGGTATTGATCCAATTGAAGTTGGTGCTGAATTATTAACTCGTTTGTATGCGATGGAAAGAAATGAATTAAAACCTGAAGACTATCGTATTTTGAAATTTGGTCATTTTACTGGTGGAACTGTACGCAATATCATACCAGAAAAAGCTTATCTTGGTGGTTCTTATCGTAGCTTTTCTGATGATGTATTTAATTTAATGGTTGATCGAACTCTTGAAATTGCCTCTGACCTTGAAAAAGAATATGGTTGTACTATCAATTTCAATAAAACTGAAGGATATCCAGCTTTAATCAATCATGAAGGTTTATTCAATGAAGTTAAGAAAACATTATTAAAGGATTTTAAGTTTGTGCAATATAATGATCCATTTATGATCGCTGAAGATTTTTCCTTTTATTGTAAAGAAACTGCGGGGTGTTTTATTTATCTAGGAACGGGAACTGGAATCGCTTTGCATAATTGTCATTTTGATTTTGATGAAGAGATCCTTCAAACTGGAATAAAAGCATATTTGAAGTTGTTAGAAATAAATGAAGAATTTTAGTGGAGAAGAAAATGGTTTGTGTAATTAAAAACGGAAAAGTATATAGAAGAGGCAAAATGCAGGAACTTGATATTCTGATCGATGATCTTGGCAATGCGACATGTGCTGAAACAATTGATTTGGAAGGTGAAGAAGATCAATTGATTGATGCCCAAGATCTTTTGATCACTGCAGGATTTATTGATCCTAAAGTTGTAATATCGAAAAAAGTGTTTGATGAAGAAACTGATTTTTCAATGAAAGGTGGATATACGACCTGGATCAATTTTAATAGTGACAAAATAATCGATTCAAAAATCAATCATATCCAAGTGGTGGCATTAAGCGAAAATCAAAAAGTCAACGATTTAGAAAAATTAGGAAATGATGTTTTAGGCTTTGTATTGAATGAATCATTAAATGAAAAAGAACTTATTAAGGCAATGGATCGATGCAGTGATTTAAACTGTATATTATTTGTAGATAATCGATTAAGTGAAAAAGACAAAAATAATGTACTTCAAAATGCTTTGGAAACGAATACCCAAATTCATTTCTCAGATGTATTGATTGAAGATCTACAAATGATTCAAAATGCCAAAGCAAGCGGTATCAATATTTCTTGTGATATCAGTATGGCAACACTTTTGAAGAATCAAGAAGTGGCTGTAGATTATATACAAGATAATATTATTGAAATGATCAGTTCAACTCATGGTTTAAATAATCAAGCACACAGTGGTTTTGTATTTGGAATGCTTTATAGTGCACTTGTATTGACAAGAAAACTAAGTTTAGAAAAATTACTTGACTGTCTTACTTACAATTGTGCTAATATCTTTGGACTTGATGGTGGAGAAATTGAAAATTTTGAAATCGCTAATTTTATTATTCTTGATTTAAAGAGTAGAAATAAAATTCAATCAAAACAAGAAACAACGTTTCAGTATGATGAGTGGTTGAATCGCTATTTGATGGGAGGATGTTGCCTGAATGTTTGTATGGGAGAAATAATTTTTAAGGGGTTTCCACTATGATCAAATGTATTCTGTGGGATTTTAATGGAACACTTCTAAATGATGTCGATTGCAGTATTAAAAGTATGAATACCTTATTGGAAAAAAGAGGCCTTTCAAAGATTAAAAGTGTTGATCAATATCGTTCTATTTTTACTTTTCCTGTTTATGATTATTATGTTAAATTAGGATATGATTTTTCCAAGGAAAGTTTTGAAGATATTTCAATTGAATTTATTGCGAACTATGACTTGAATTTTAAAGATTGCAAACTAAATGATAAAATGAATGAAATTTTAACTTTGATGAAAGAACATCAGATTTCAAATAATATTTTATCTGCTTCCAAACAAGATGCATTGATCGATCAGGTTGCATACCTAGGAGTTGAGGATCAATTTGATCAGATATTAGGGATATCTGATATTTATGCACGCTCTAAAGTTGATTTAGCACAGAAATGGTTTGAAAATTCTAGCTACAAAGCAAATGAAATATTATTTATTGGAGATACAAATCATGATGCAGAAGTAGCGAAGGCAATTGGGTGCAACTGCATTCTATTAAGTTATGGACATCAGTCAAAAGAAGTATTATCAACTACAAATTGTAAGATAATCAATACAGCAGATGAACTATGGAATTATTTTACTGCATTACTTGAATCATAAAAAGTATGAATACACTTCGGCGTATTTTTTCGTTAAAAAAAGTCCTCCTTGAGGAGAACTAGTTTTGTTTTTCTGCTTCTGCTTTCTTTAGTGAATCTTTATAACTTTCAATAATTAAGCCATCATTGTAATAAACGTTTAAATATTTAATTGGAAATGTTTTGTTTTTTTCGTATTTTTGTACAGCGGGGGCAAGACTTGGAATATGACTAATGATTACATTTTGAATAATGAATTTTTGTTCGGGTTTACTTGGGTCGTGAGTGATAAATACTGTTCCGCGAGGAATACTGGTTAATGTTGAGTTCAGTTTTTCATAAAATGTACACTCATGTTGTTCAAGGTCTTGATCAATATAGTTTAATGTAATTTCCCATAAATTATATGATTTTCCTGTTGAATCTTTGATTGTCAAGAAAGCTTTTGAATCTTTAATGTTACCGATCGCAACCAGATTTGCGATAGCCATTTTTTGAATAGTTCTTTTATCCCAGTTATTTTCGATGAATCTAAATAAAAAGAAAATAGCAATATTGAATACAAATAGAATAATGAAGATAGTTAATAAGTTTCCTTTTAAACCACCCAATAACATAAAGATACCAAATGAGAATAATAATGATCCAATGATCATTCCAATTAGGATTTGATTTAAACGTTGATAAATTTTTAGTTGCATAATGAGTTCCACCTGTCCTTCGTGTTGATTATAATTGAAAAATTGATTCATGTAAATGTTTAATGGACTGGTAACCAGTTATCACATAATTATAATGAAAATTTTAGTAAAAAAACATAAAATTAATTTACCTTTAATCAAAAAAGTGAACAATCTAAAAAGCCCTTAAATAAAGGGTTTTAGAATGTTTTCTCAGTTATAAACTGGTTACCAGTTGAGAAAATTGTAAGCGATTTCAAAAAAACGGAAAAATTGTGTGAAATTTGTGTGTAATCGCTTTACTTTTAAAATAATTCATCATATAATCAAAACATAAAGGGAGGTGCTTATATTATATGAGTACATTTATGGTTGCCTTACTACTAGGTTTATGGGCTGGTATTTCTATGGTTCTAAATCTATCTGGTTTAGGTATTCGAACTGCAATTATTTCAGGTGTAGTTGCAGGAGCATTGGTAGGGGATGTTGGTTTAGGATTTGAAATCGGAGCTACATGTCTATTAATGAGTATTGGTTTCTACACTTACGGTGGAGCTACTATTCCTGACTGGATCACTGCTGCTATGATCGGGACAGTTGTTGCTAAAGACAGCGGTTACGAAAATGGTATGGCTATCGCAACATTATTAGCATTGTTGATGACACAAATGGATATCTTAGGACGTGCTTCAACTACAGTATTCCAACACTTAGGTGACAAAGCTTTAGCTGATAACAACATCGGAAAATTTGAAATGTGGACATTAGCAGGAACAATTCCTTGGACACTTTCTCGTTTCTTACCAGTTTTCTTAGCTGTTATGATGAAAGACCAAGTTAAAGTTATTACTGACTTTGCTGCACAATTTGCTTGGTTCTCAAACGGATTAGCAGTAGTTGGTAAAGCATTACCAGCTGTTGGGTTCGCTCTATTATTATCTTACATGAATCTTAAAAAATTCTGGCCATTCATGGTTGTTGGATACGTATTGTATGCATACATGGGTGTTGGAACTATCGGATTAGCACTAGTTGGTGCTGCTGCTGGAGCTCTTTACATGGGTCAAAAAGGAGGTGCTCAATAATGGCTAAAACTAATAACAAATTGAGCAAAAAAGCTTTAAGTTCTGCTTGTAATCGTCATAACTGGGCATTACAATGGTGCTGGAACTATGAACGTATGCAAGGTGCTGGTTATGCTTATGCTATGGTACCTGTAATTAAAGAATTATATTCTGACAATGATGAACAATGTCGTGAACTTGAACGTCATATGCAATTCTATAACTGTCATCCAGGAGCATCTGCTCTAATCATGGGTGCTGACGTAGCTCTTGAAGAAAGCTACCAATCAGAAGTTGGGGATAACTTAAAAGTTGCTTTAATGGGTCCTTTGGCTGGTATCGGAGATACTGTACAAGCTGTTCTAGTTACTCCTCCATTCAATATCATCGGTGCTTCATTAGCTGCTGATGGTAGTCCATTATCAATCGTTGTTACTACTCTTCCATTATTAGTGTTATTCTTATTACGTTGGCCTTTATTCTCTTATGGATACAAACAAGGTGTTAACGTTATTAATGACGTAAGTGGAACTAGTACTTTAGAAGATTTACAAACTGCTGCAAGTGTTCTTGGAATTACAGTAGTTGGTGGATTTGTTCCTTCTATCCTTTCTGGATTAAAGATCAAAGAAACTTTCATGCAAAGTAAATTATTAAACGAAGCTGGTGAAGTTGTTTCTACTTCTAAACCAATTCAAGCTGGGTTAGATGCAATCTTACCTTACATGTTACCAATCGTTTTCACTGCATTATGCTATTACATGATCAAAGTGAAAAAAGTTACGCCTCTAAAAACTATTATGATTTTATTCGTAGTAGCATTTGCTTGCGGAGCATTTGGAGTAATTTAATGTTAGGGATCGTACTTGTTAGCCATGGTAAAATGGTTGAAGGTATGATTGACACAGCAAAAATGTTCTTTGGAGAAACCGGGCTTGAACAAGTAAGCACGGTTTCTTTATTCTCAGAAGAGGGACCAGAGGATTTTGATGTCAAACTTACTGAAGCTATTAATAGTGTTAATACAAATGAAGGTGTTGTGGTTCTTGCGGATTTATTAGGTGGAACTCCTTGTAACCGTGCTGCGTATAAATGTGCAGAAGGTGTACAAGTTATTACTGGTATGAATCTTCCATTATTTATGGAACTTTTAGGACAAAGAATGGGTGGAGAAGTTGATTATGACTCATTGATTTCAACCGCAAAAGATGGTATAGTTAACTTAAATCTACTACTAGGAGGAGATCAATAATGATTAAACATCTAAGAATCGATAACCGTTTAATTCATGGTCAAGTTGCAGTAACTTGGATGAATAATATCGGTGCTCAAGCTATTATCGTTACAAATGATAAAGTGGCTGCTGACCCAATCCAAAAAATGGCTTTACCTTTAGCTGCACGTGGTTCAAAAGTTTTGGTTTATTCTATTGCAGAGACAATTAAATATGCACAAGATAATCCAAAAGAAACAATGTTTGTAATTGCTAAAAACCCAGCAGATGCTCTTGCATTAATTGAAGCTGGACTTGAAATTGAAGTTGTAAACGTCGGTAATGCTGCTCCATTCCAAGGAACTGACTACAAAATGGTTACTAAATCAATCGCAGTTACACCAGATGATGCAGTCGTTTATCGTAAAATTGCTGAATTACGTGGTGGTACATTACGTAGCCGCATGATTCCTGCAAGTGAAGAAATCGACTTTATAAAAGCATTAGCTGAAGCTGGACTTTAATGGTTAGAAGCGAGAGATTCTCTCGCTTTTTCTTAGAAAAATGAGGATTTAATTATGTCAAAAACAAACGAAACTTATGTTCCATTAGAACAAATTGATAAAGAGGGAACACTAGTAACTGAAGTAGGGTTTAAACCAAATAATTCGGTTTATATCGTAGGAATTATTGGAGTTTTATTTATTCTTTCATTAAAATCGTTATTAGTAGTTTTAGGTGGATTCTTAGTAATGATGGCATTACTTGTAAAACTACAAGTTAAGGACTATAAGACAATGGGAATTTATGAAGATTTCATTATATTCTATTCAGAGGATCAACAAACCGCAAGAAGATTTGATAATGAAGATATCATCCAATGGACAATTAAACAAGGACAGGGTGGTGCAGATGCGCTCATGTTAGTGTTGAATGATGAGGAAGAAGTTTATAAAAATACTTTCCAAACATCGAAGGTTTATAAAGCTTTATCTAATATTATGAAATCAAAAGAAGAAAAAGAAATCAAATTAAAAAAAGAAGAAGATAAAAAATATACGATTTCAAATCCATTTAATCGAAAAAAAGACTAAAAAAACTAGATTGTCTCTAGTTTTTTTTATGGGAAAGTTCATTTTAATATTGGAAAGAAAAAAAATGCGCCAAGGCACACTAAAAAGAAGTATTGAATATTGAATAGATTATTATTTAGGCTTACGAACTAAAGCATCTTTATGGCACTTACAACATTGCCAAGTAGGAGGTTCAGGATCTTCTATTTCTCTTAAGTATTCAGCTTCTTCACCATAGCACCAATCAGGCATTTTTTCTTCATGCCCACAATTAGTACATTTCATATCGATGTATTCGGTACGATAATTTAAATCATCCTCGGTAATCATAGTATCAATAGTTTCTTCATGTGGTGTCATAATTCTCATCCTTTCTACGCGCGGGTGGAACCCAGTCAATCAAATCTTTTCGATAAGTAGATTTATCAATTGATTTATTGTGTAAACACTGCATAAGCATTTCTTTGACTTTCACTTTATGAGCAGTATTACAAGTAGCATAACGACCATAATAACGAATCATTTTAAATTGAACTTCAGGAATATGCATAACCAATTTCTTCATAAAAGAGAATACATGTTCAAAGACTTCAGTGATCTTCATAATAGTAATGAATCTGTTTGGTAGTCTTATCATAATCAAGTATACGGCTTTGAACCATAACAGGTCTACCAGTATAACGAATAATATAGTTAACGACAGCTTCTTTTCCTTTTTTATTCTTCATTTGAGGTGCATTGACATAAAATCCATTGGTATCTTCTTTATAAAGTTGATTGATTAACTGACATAATTCTTTAAATTCAGAAGGATGATGTATTTTATAGTAAGCTTTAAGTTTATCAAGGAGCTATTTCATGAATGATTTTCTTAAAGTCTTATAATTGATATAGTTAATAGCTTTATAATTATGGTTTTCATCCATACCACCTTCAGTAAGTAAATAATCGATATGAGGATTCCAATTCAGTGCTCTACCAAATGTGTGAAGAGTCAAAATGAAACCTGGTTTGAAAGTATGTTTCTTACCATTCATTTTATTGAAAGTATAAAACAAAGTATCTGAAGCAACATCAAATAAGAAGTTTAAGCATTTCCTATCTTTCTTGAAATAAATTCTTAAACGATCATCAATAGTAAATACAACATGACGATGATTCACGTTTAAAGTAGCCTTGGAAACATGTTCAGCACGTTGCTTAGCATACTTGGTACCACAAGAGTTACAAAATCTATTTTTACATGTGTAATAGATGATATGTGACTTATGGCAGTTAGAACACTCGTTGATTTCAAACCCGCAATCAAGAGTACCACAAGACATCATTTTTTTAACTTCTTGAACAACGATATCTCGTAGACCTTTTCTTTTAACTTCGGGATCCAAAAGAAACTCATCCCATTAGTCACCAACTCTTTTTGAATCGTAATTTTCTTGGAGTCATTCATCTTAGTGAAGGACTTAGTGGCAACCTTAGATAAAGGTAGTGCTAAGTGATCAACAATCAAAAAAACCAGCCCACCTAAATTATATCTCAAATTATATTACTTAGTGAAGACTGATTCTTTAAAATATGCTTTGATTAAATAAAGCCAACTTGAATAGTATTCAATTAAATTCAGAAAAGTCAAGACTTATATTAACAAAAGTATCATGATAATATAACATCATAAAGATAAGGTGGTGTACCTTGTGCCTAGAACTATTTCACAAAGTCAGCGATTTTATTATGATGAATTATCAGTTGATGAAGCAGTTTGTATCAAAAATGATCTTGAACTCTATAACAGAATGTTTCGAACTACTTATCGGAAATTCTATGATCAAGCTTTTTATGGTGCCTTTGTAAGAAAAGACTTTCAAAAACAATTGAAACAAATGTTTGGTACAAATGACTATATGCCACTATCTGTTATTGCAGATGTGAAATCAAGGATCAAAACTAGTATTAAAACTCAAGAGTATCATTTAAACCGTGTTCAAAGAGAACTGAAGAATATTGAGAATAAAATAAGTAAAACTGAAAAGAGATTGATTGGTTTACTGAAAACTCTAGATTCTTTGATTAATGTTTCAAAAGGAGAAAAAGTTAAAGTACCTGTTTTTAAGGGTTGTGGGTTTACTGTGAACCACAAAACTAAATTAGTTACATTAAAAGATGGAAGAGTATTTAACTTCTATCTATTTGAAGTACAGGTACTTAAAGTAGAAATCAAAAGATCAAGAAACAGATTAAAACAATTGAAAGATAGAATGAATCGTAAGAAACAGGAAATCATTAATTACAGTAAGCATCCAAGACAAATCTGTTTTGGTGGTAAAAAATTATTTAGGTCTCAATTTACACAACAGGAATATATCAATAATCATAGTTTGTGGAAACAAGAATATGATTTAGCACGAAATAGAAGAATGAGTATATCAGGTAGAAGACAAGGAAAGTATGGTAATAACTTATTTAAATATGATGTTGATACAAACACGATGATGTATCGAGGAATCAATAAAATAGTCTATTTACCTGTTACTTTTCATTATCAAAAAGAATTACTTATTAAACGAGTAACACAACCTCATAATACAGAAGGGAAAGCAATCTGCTACTGTATTGAATCTAAAAAGGATTACTTCATAATTAAAGCAATCTTAGAAGCAGAAGAAATACCACCAACTACAACATGGAATAATGGAGTCATTGGTATTGATATTAATGTGGATCATATTGCACTATGTGAAATCAATAAACATGGAAACATACTTAATACAAAAGTAATCCCCATGAACTTAGAAAACAAAACAACCAATCAAAGACAATGGATCATTAGACAAGCTAGTGTTGAAGTTGTTTCGCAATGTATGTTTTCTAATAAAACATTGATTATTGAAGCATTACAATCAAGAGCTACACGCAATGCAGTAAAAGTAGAAGTAGTAGATCCTTCATATAGTAGTATCATAGGGAAAGAAAAGTATAGTAAGTCAAAAGGATTAAGTACTCATTTATCTGCAAGTTATGTCATCGCAAGAAGAGGAATGAGCTTTACAGATTGATCAAAAGAAACAATCCATTAAACAATGAACCGTATACCTTGATGCAGTTACTAGAAGATAGCTGGTTGGGGGTAGGGATGAACTTCATTGGAAATGGTGCAACAAAAAAGGATGTACAACATTTGTTTATCGCACCACCTTGATGAGGAAAGATAAAACAAAGTGTACATCTTACTGATCTGGTAAGAAACAGAATCAGGTCTTAAGGCTTTAGGGTTTTAAGATGATAAATTGGTTTTTATTTATCATTTTCTTAGAAATGTTTTACGCGACTTGTGAATTTGTCATAGATCGCATCATTGTCGAAACCATCGACATTTTGTGATTGGAATACATAGGGTTTAAATCCCTTTTCAGTACAAATACGAATTGCTTCAGTGAATACAGTGTTTAATAGAAACATGCTTGTAATACTTGAACCTGCACCAGTTTCGATACCATTGATATTTAACAAAGCATCTCCTGGAGGAACACAGTTATCAAGTGAGATATCTACGCATTCATATAAATGTTTCCCAGAATGATGACGGCTTGCCATTGCTGCAGATTGTTCCAAGTTAGTTACAGCAATTGTATAAACGCCTTCTTTTTGACAACGCATTGCCATTTCAATAGGCATTGCATTGCGACCAGAATTGCTGGAAATGATCATGATATCTCCTGCTTCAATTACATAACTATCATAGATGATATCAGAAACTCCACTAAGTTTTTCCATAGCTCCGCTTCTTCTTGCGCCATAGGCAGTTAAAGTATCTGGATCTAACATTGAACTTACATTTCCAAGACCACCTGCTCTTGCGAATAGTTCAATACCGATCATATGAGAATGTCCAGTACCGAAAGTATGGATGATTTTATCATTCATAATATTTTCTGCAACTTTTTCAGCACAAATATTGATTGCTTCACGGTTTTTATCTACAACAGTTTTTAATAATTCATTTAGTTTTGTTACATATTCAAATTCTTGCACGATTAGATTCTCCCTTCATAATGTTTTAGAAGTGCTTCATTTTTAGCTGTTTCATTAACTCTTAAAATTGGTAATTCAATATTTTCTTTAACTAAAATTTCGCATATTTCAGTTTCAATAGTCTGTGCAATATAAGCTCCGGTAATTGACGAAATTGAACAAATCTTTTCAATATTTCCAGTCTCGATTAATGCATCTCCTTTAGGACCACAATTATCGATGACGACATCACCAAGTTCATAAAGTTTTTTACCACTTGGATGGCGACTATCTTCACTTGAAGTATGTTGCCAGCTTGTTACCACGATGACTTTGTTTCCTCTTTCTTTTGCAGTGATGGCCATATCGATCACTACGCCATTGATACCAGAATTAGAAATAATGATAAAGGCATCATCTTTGCGGATATCATACAAATCATATAGTTTATCAGCCATTCCAGGAGTTCTTTCAAAGACAACTTCTTTTGATTTAAACACATCAAGGGAAACCTGGCCTTTGAATACAAAATCAGCAGTATCAATAGCGTGAATTGGAACCAATGAGCCAGCACGACCTTGCATTTCAAGCCCAAAACCAATTGAATGTCCTGAACCAAATACATGGACAACACCATCATTTTTAATTGTTTCAGCACAGATTTCAGCAGCTTTTTGGATGTTGCCTATTTCTTTTTCATATAAACCATCCATAACTTTCATGAGTTCATCATAGAATGTATACATTGTGATTTCTTTCATTGTCTTATTCCCAGCGTCCTAAGTAACGATCGCTGATCGCTTTGTTGTGGACGTCTGCTCCTTTCACGTTTGCACTAAGTAATACAGGGCAATCTTTTCCTGTTTCTTTTAAATAATGGTAAGTTTCAGCGGTAAGCATTTGAGCGATTACATTACTGCAAATTGTGCTGACTTGATTGATTTGATCACCATTACTTAAAGTGATCACAGTATCAGGATTTGGAGCCATAATATCGATCACTAAATCAGCGAGATCAAGAAGTGTTTTTCCAGAAGGATGGATCGCAACACTTTCATCAGCTAATTTTTTATTAACGACTGCGATAATTTTTTGATTCTTTTCTTTCGCAAGTAATGCAGTTTCGACAAGAACTGGTTCATTTCCAGCATAACTCACTAAAATAAACATATCTTCATCAAAAATGTTGTATAAATCAAACAATTTGTGAGTGATCGATATATCATTGTTGATTGCTGGATCATGTAACTGCTCTTCACTGATGATTCCACGTAAAGCTAAGTCTTTATACTTCATTTGATGGAAAGGCATTAAACCTCCTGCGCGGTAACCCAATTCCATTGAAAATGCGAGTCCGTGTCCAATTCCAAATAATTGCACAACTCCATTAGTTTCCATACAGTCACCCATCATTTTGGCTGCCTGTAGGATTTGATCGTGTTGCATAGCTTTGATTTCTTCTAAATGTTTTTTTGCAACATCGAAGAACTCTTTTGATTTTGACATGCTTTTTCCTCTCTTCCTTAAAAATTTATTAAAGTAAAAAAACCACTTAAAAAGCAGGTTTATACCTTTGAATTTAGATGGGCCACGATTTTGTCAGCGACAATTTCTCCAGCACCTTTTTGATATGTACACGATAGAACTTCATAGCCTGAATCTTTGAAGCTCTCTTCGTCAGGTAAATAACCAAGTCCATTAAAAGTATATCCAACAACGATTGTATGTTTAAATAAACTATGATCTGTGATTCGATCACCTAATTTTGAGAAAAACTCAAATGGAACAAATGTGATCGCAATATCTTTGCCAAGTGTTAAAATACCGGCACGAATATCAGTAACGATTTGATCTTGATTCAGTGAACAACGATATTCAACTTCCATACCTTGAACAGCTGTTTCAAGTATTCTAAGTTCTGAGGCAGACATTGTTGATCTTGATTCTTCAAGTTTCTCAATATACCTTTTAATTTCTGTTTCATAATATTCTTTTGACTCATATTGTTTTTTATCTAAGTTAAAATGAATTTCTTCATAATTAAATGAATCAATAGCTGTAAAGGACATTTCTTTTGTTAATTCTAATACTTCATCAGCCAGATTGTCTCCTAGACGCTTTAGATCATCAAATGTTTGTGCAATTCGTGTAAAGCGAGTAGAAACATCACCACAAGCTCCTTGAAAAAACATAGGTTTGTAACCATGTTCAATTAATTTGTCCATACAAGCCCCTTGATAATCTTTAGAAATAAGCAGATTATCAGCACTCAAATGAGTAGGGTGACAGTTAAAATTAACGATTAAATTTTGATCGAATTGAAGTACTCTTAATACAGTATTTACTTCAACATCTTTCGTGCGACGATTTGCTCCGACGCCACGAACTACTTTTTCAGCATAACCAATTTGGTTAGATTTTGCGTTTTTGATACAATTTTGAATACAAAGAGTAGCACGCTTCACTACTTCATCAAAAAGCTTATCCATATTCAAACTATGCGCTTCATCAAAGTTGAATGCAGGTGCTGCGTGAGTGTGAACACAACTTAAGGTAATGTCAAGATTTTCGATATTTACTGATTTGTGAATTGCTTCAATAATTCTTTCATACTGTCCTTTGTATACACCAAGTAGATCAACGCTCAACATTGCAAGAGATTTTATACCATCTTCAATATAAAAGCAGTTAATGTATAAGGGGTCATGAATCTCTGTAGCAGGGGTGGTTCGAGCTGCATAGCCTGCAAGATACAGAGGAAGAGTCAGTTCTAATTGTTGTTTATCAAGACTGAATTTTATGTCCATTTTCATACTCCTTCCATAGCTCTTATATTATACCACTTTATATACAAAAAACGTGCAATATTTCATTAAATTGTTAGCGCTAACATGATTAATTTATGATATGATTAAAGTGCAAGAAATAATAGCAGAAAAGGAGGGAAAAACGTGTTAAATAAAGGGAAAATTGATGTTTTGGACCAACTGATTGACCAGTTGATTTTGGATGGTGTAAGCCCTGCGATCAGCATCAATCTGGTTACCAGAAATGAACACTGGAAAAGGTGCTATGGACACCGCCAACTGGTGAGCAGTTGTGAAGAAAATACCCTTGATACGATCTTTGATTTGGCATCACTTTCGAAGGTAGTTTCAACTACAACATGCATCTTAAAATGCATTGAAGAAGGATTACTCACATTAGAAACAAAACTGTGTGATGTACTTGAAAGCTTTGATGATAAAAATGTTAAGATCATTGACTGTATGACTCATACATCAGGTTTACCAGTTGATATTGACGGGTATAAACTGATGAGTACAGAACAAATGCATGAAGCATGTAAACATGTTATGCAAGATCCAGAGTGGATTGGCAAAGTAAGATACTCAGATGTCAATTTTATTTTGCTTGGAAAAGTGATTGATTCTTTAAAAGGATCACTGGAAAAGTATGCTGATGAGGTTATATTTAAACCGCTGTACATGATTGAAACTGGTTATAAACCTGCTGAGTATTTGAAGTCAAGGTGTGCAGCCTATGAAGACATTCCAAGCCGTGGAGGTGTCATCAAAGGAGTTGTTCATGATGGGAAAGCTTATAAATTTGGTGGTGTATCAGGGCACGCCGGTTTGTTTTCAACAATCAATGATTTGACTAATTTTGTGACAATGCTTATTCAAGATGGAATCTACAATGGTAAACGATTCTTCAAAGAAGAAACGATGGAACTATTGAAAACATGTTTTGCGGATGTGAATGGAAGAAGAACATTGGGATGGATCATTTCAGATCCAAGTGCATCAATGGGAAAATGTTTCAGTGAACATACCCTTTATCATACAGGATTCTCTGGACCAAGCTTATTGATCGATTTGGATCGCGGGTTTGGAATCATTCTACTTACAAATAGAGTACATCCTAGTCGTGACAATATGAAAATACTGCAAGCAAGAAACACAATACATGATGCATGCTATGCATGCTTAGAAGGAGAGTCAAAATAATGACAAAAATTAACTTAACTAAACTTGAAACTGAAAACCAAAATATCAATTCAATGGAAATCGATACATATTCAACTACAAAAATACTTGAAACCATCAACAATGAAGATCAAAAAGTGGCTGTTGCAGTAGAAAAAGCTATACCTGCAATTAGTGAACTCGTGGATGTGATCGTTGATCGTTTAAGACATGGTGGAAGACTTTTATATATTGGTGCTGGAACTTCAGGTAGACTTGGTTTCTTAGATGCTAGTGAGTGTCCTCCGACTTATGGAGTGAGCTATGAAATGGTACAAGGTATCATGGCTGGAGGTTTTGAAGCACTTTACAAGGCAAAAGAAGGTGCAGAAGACAGCATGGAACTTGGTGTTGCTGATTGTAAGGAAAGAAACTTAAGCGAGAAAGATGTATTAGTTGGAATCGCTGCAAGCGGTAGAACTCCTTATGTAATTGCAGCTCTTGAATATGCAAATTCAATTGGTTGTTACACAGGGTCAATTGCTTGTGTTAGTAATTCAGAAATCGGTACTGTTGCGAAGACAAAAATTGAAGTATTACCAGGTCAAGAAGTTGTGACAGGGTCAACACGAATGAAAGCCGGTACAGCACAAAAACTCGTTCTTAATATGATTTCAACATCTGCCATGATTCGTTTAGGTAAGGTTTATAATAATTTGATGGTCGATGTTAAACCTACTAATATCAAGCTTGTTAATCGTGCTAAAGGAATCATTCAAAAGGCAACAGGGTGCAGTGAGGAAGTGGCAAGTGAATATTATGAAAAAGCAGATAAATTGCCAAAACTTGCGATTTTTATGATTCTATCAGAAAAATCAAGAGAAGAAAGCGAAAAAATACTTTCCGAGTACGAAGGTCATTTAAAGAATGCGCTTCATTCCATCGGAAAGTAAATTTAGATCTGATTTAAAATTTCTTTAAGCTGTGAATCATCACAAGCGACATAGTTACCATTATCGAAATATTCGCTTTTTGCGGTCATATGGATTTGATCGGCTTTTGTAAGCTCAAGAATATGTTTAATGTTGTGAGCACGAACTCCGCCACCAGGTAAGTATTGTAGTTGTCCTGAATATTTTCTGATCAGATCACCAATGATTTGACAACCTTTATCTAAATCAGGATAACTACTTCCACCGCTCGTAAGGACTCGATCAACACCGCAAACGATAAGATCTTGGCTCGCTTTGTCGAAATCAGTGCATTCATCAAAGGCTTTATGGAAGATAGCTTCTTTATCATAACTTTTAATCAGATCAACCATTTTCTTAGTATTAAGAATATCAATGGTATTATCTTTGTTTAAGAAACCGAAGACAATTCCATCAGCACCATGATCAAGTAAAATCTTGGCATCAAGAAACATGGTTTCTATTTGATCTTGAGTGTACACAAAACCAGCGGTGCGAGGGCGAACCATGCAACAAAGTGGAATTTGTGTCTTTTGTTTAGCTAGTGTTAATGTCGCTAAAGAAGGTGTTAATCCACCTAATTCTAAAGCACTGTTAAGTTCGATGCGATCAGCGTGGTTTGCTTCTGCAACCAAGCAGTCATCAACACTACCGCAACAAATTTCAATTTTAATATCTTTAATCATCTGTATCACCTCAAAACTAGTATAACTGATTTCAGGGAGGAAATGAAATGATTATTCAAAGTAAACAAGTTTGGATCAACGAAGAGTTTCAACCAGCACAAATCGAAATTGAAAACAAAAAAATAAAAAGTATTTATGCTTACAATGAAAAAAAATGTGACCAAGATTATGAAAATTTAAGGATCATTCCAGGTTTGATCGATATTCATTGTCATGGATATAATGGAATGGATTTAAATTATGCGACATCAGCTGGTATTAAATCATGGCAGGAAGGGTTGTTGCAAGAAGGAGTAACTAGTTTTATGGCTACAACTTCAACTGCACCAGAAGAATCATTGCTTAAATCATACGCTTTGATCGCAGATTTTATTGAAAATTATGAAGATGGTGCAGAAATTATTGCGATTCACGTAGAAGGACCACAAATCAGTCATGAATTTAAAGGAGCACATAATCCTTATTTAATTCAAAAACCGAATGTTGAACAATTCAAACGTTATCAAGATGCTGCTCGTGGACATATAAAGATGATCTGTGTTGCGACAGAGAAAGATGAAGAACATGCACTTACAAAATATTGCAAGGAAAATGGTGTTCAAGTTGTGATTGGTCATTCAGGTGCCAAATATGAAGAATGTCTTCAAGCGGAAAAAGATGGAGCTACAAGCTTTACTCATACATTCAATGGAATGTTAGGAGTTCATCACCGTGAACCGGGAACTGCTGGTGCTGCAATGTCAATGGATAATATGTATGCAGAGCTTATTTGTGATGGAGTTCATGTGCATTTTGCAGTAGCTAAATCACTAGTTCGAGTTAAAGATAAGGATAGATTAATTCTGATCACTGATTCTGTACAAATCAAAGGACTAAAACCAGGTATCTATGAAATGCCAGGACGTTGGGTTGAAGTCAAGGAAGATGGCTGTGGCCGATTAAAAGATGGTCGCTTAGCAGGAAGTTCAAACAAATTGATCAATATGGTTAAAAACTGTCATATTGAATGTGCTGGCCCAATGGTGAAGGCAATCAATGCAGCTACGATCAATCCTGCACGTTATGTAGGCATTGATGATCAAAAAGGCTTGATCAAAGAAGGTTACGATGCGGATCTAGTAGTCATTGATAACGATTTTAATGTGATACAAACCTATAAATTTGGAAAAGAGAAAATTAGTTAATGGATGTTTTTGAGAATAGATTAGGACGTAATTTTATCTTATCCTTACAAAGAGATGATTATTTATTGGAATCGATTGAAGCGTTCATTCAGGATAATCATATCAAAAATGCCTATATCGCAAGTGGCATAGGTTGTCTGTCAACTACTTGTATTCAGACTGCTTCATCCAGAGGATTTCCGATTGTCTTTGATGTTCAAAACATCGAAGGTCCAATGGAAATCGCTTCGATGAGTGGAACGATAATTGATACCAATATGCACATTCATGGTGTTCTAGGTGATAAAAATAAAATAGTCGCAGGACATTTGATGAATGGTTGTATCGTTCAATATGTTGCGGAAATTGTCATTCAAGAACTGATTCATGATTCTTTAACTAAACAACTTGATCAAAATGGATTAATGATTATTCAAACAAGAGAGGACTAGTTCTTCTCTTGTTTTGAGTGATAATTTAAGTGTTATTATTGTATTAAGTATTGTCTCACATTTGACACTTTTTTAAGACAAAACCTCATATATCCTTTAAATAAAGGGTTTTATGAGGTTTTTAATTGAATTGAATTATGCGTAAATAAATCATTTTTTTACTTGCTTACATATTTTGTTTATGTTTTTTTCACTGATTACTTCATAGTCAGTTCTAAAATTAAATTTTTCATGCAA
>JAVBMW010000007.1:0-7712 GCA_031551965.1 Holdemania sp.
GTAAGTCAAAAGGATTAAGTACTCATCTAGCTGCAAGTTATGTCATCGCAAGAAGAGGAATGAGCTTTACAGATTAAACAAAAGAAACAAACCATTAAACAATGAACCGTATACCTTGATGCAGTTACTAGAAGATAGCTGATTGGGGGTAGGGATGAACTTCATTGGAAATGGTGTAACAAAAAAAGGATGTACAACGATTGTTTATCGCACCACCTTGATGAGGAAAGATAAAACAAAGTGTACATCTTACTGATCTGGCAAGAAACAGAATCGGGTCTTAAGACTTTAGGGTTTTAAGATGATAAATTGATTTTTATTTATCATTTTCTTGTTAACATGATATGGTATAATTATGTAATTTATGGAGGATAAATCAATGTACAAGGGTACTTTAATTACCGTAAGGGATATAGAAGAAAGCAAGAAGTTCTATCAAGAACTACTTGGAATGAAAGTTGTAGGGGATTTTGGAGCCAATGTTCAGTTGGAAGGTGGATTATTCTTGCAGACACTTAATACTTGGAGCCAATTTATAGATGATAAAGAAGTATTTCTTAAAAATAATGCGGTAGAATTGTATTTTGAAGTTCATAATATTGATGAGTTTTATGAAAAACTACAAGGATTAAATGTTGAATATGTACATGAGCTGATAGAGCATAGTTGGGGACAAAGAGTTATTCGTTTTTATGATCCCAATTATCATATTATTGAAGTTGCGGAAGAAATCAAAATGGTAGTGAAAAAATTTTATGATAGTGGAATGACAATCGAACAAGTTGCACAACGAATGGACGTTCCGATGGATTATGTTCAGGAATGTTTAAAATATTAATTAATCTTTTGTTTGGGTTGAAAAAAAGCTTCTAATAGCCTATAGTATAAATGGAAAACTTATTCGGTAGGTGAGGCTACCATAGGGATACGGGTTGCTACCGCAAAGCAGTGGAGACACTACTAGTTGGTTAGCAGAGGATGTCGATTCAAGGCATCATCTAATGCAACTTCATTGCCCTATGATGCTAAAGCTTGAACGAGAACAGAGATAACAGAACTTCTGCCACGTTTAAGCGACAGAAGTTTTTATTTTGAAAAGAGGTGGATGGCATAGTGGAACAAAGCAAACCTGGCGGTGCAATCAAGGTGCGAAGTAGTCGCGGCAAAGCGATGTTTCGTTTTGCCGTTGAGTAAACTTTCGCGTCTTAAAATCAATTTAAAAGGAGGATAAGGCGATGAAACAAGAAATTATTGAATTAATCAGCAACAATGAGTTTACAAAAATCAAAGAATTATTGGATGAAACCAACAATGTTGATATTGCGGATTTATTGGATGAATTACCAAAAGAAGATATGGCAGTGGTATATCGTTTACTTACAAAAGATGACGCTGCAGAAGTATTCAGTTATTTAGAAACAGATACTCAAGAAGATTTGATCATAGCATTAAGTGATAAAGAATTATCTGATGTTACACAAAATCTATTTATTGATGATGCGGTAGATTTGATCTCTGAAATGCCAGCAGTTTTAGTAAAACGTATATTAAAATCAGCAACATCTGAACAAAGAAAATGGATCAATGAATTATTGAAATATCCTGAAGATTCAGCAGGAAGTTTAATGAATATTGAATTTATTGATTTGCGTTCTAATATGAGTGTTAAAGAAGCTTTTGATCGAATTCGTAAAATTGGATTGGATAAAGAAACGATCTATACAAGTTATGTAGTCGATAAAGCAAGAAAATTGGTTGGAGTCGTAACTGTAAAATCATTATTACTTGCGAACTTAGAAGACAAAATCGAAGATGTTATGGATACTGCGGTCATTACAGTAAATACTCATGATGACAAAGAAAAAGTTGCCAACATGTTACGTAAATATGATTTCTTAGCGATGCCGGTAGTAGACTTAGAGAACCGTTTAGTCGGAATTGTAACCTTTGATGATGCGATGGATGTCATTGAAGAAGAAACAGCAGAAGACTTTGAAATCATGGCTGCGATGAGACCAAGTGAAGATACTTATTTTAATACTTCAGTTTGGCAACATGCAAAAAACAGGATTCCATGGTTACTGATTTTGATGATATCGGCAGCAATTACAGGTTCAATCATCACGCAATATGAAATAGCATTCGCAAGTATGCCAATTCTTGTATCCTTTATTCCTATGCTTATGGATACAGGAGGAAACTGTGGATCACAAGCATCAGTACTGATCATTCGTGGATTTGCGACAGATGAAATTCAAACTAAAGATATTTTAAAAGCATGGTGGAAAGAAATAAGAGTAGCAATGCTTGTTGGGGTTACCTTAGCTATAGTCAATGGAATTCGGATCGCTGTACAATATCAAAATTCAGCTCTAGCGGTAGTTATTGCCATCACAATTCTTTGTACAGTATGTCTATCTAAATCGTTGGGAGTGTTACTTCCAATGGCAGCGAAGAAACTAAATATGGATCCGGCGATTATGGCATCTCCAATGATTACAACTATCGTGGACGCTTGTGCAATTTTAATTTATTTTAATGTAGCAATTGTTCTATTAAATATTTAAAAGCATAGACTTTTATATAAGGCTATGATAAACTACTTTCATACTCGTGAGGGAGTAGTTTGCATACAATTTAGTATGTGACAAATCAACACACTGGTCACAATGGCCTGGTTTGTCTTAATGAACAAGACTCATGGATGGCTTTTAGCTGTCTGTGAGTTTTTATTTTAGAGGAGAATAAAATGGAACTAACTACACTTGTCGTACTTGCTTTTGGTTTATCAATGGATGCTTTTGCAGTATCAATCTCTAACGGTTTTGCATATGGAAATATTAAACGTAAACAAATCATCTTTACATCTTTCATGTTTGGATTATTTCAAGCATTAATGCCAGTTATTGGTTATTTTGCAGGGATGGCCTTTAGTGATTTGATCTCATCGATTGATCACTGGATCGCGTTAATATTACTTGGATTCATTGGTGGTAAAATGATGTGGGATGCCTACCTTGAAAGTAAAGAAACACAGGAAAATTGTGAAACATGCGATATTTCATTCAAAATCATCTTTATGCAAGCTGTCGCTACAAGCATTGATGCCTTAGCTGTAGGAATAAGCTTTGCTGCACTTGATGTTAATATCTTTGCAGGTGCATCATTGATTGGTGTTATTACATTTGCCTGTTGTCTATTTGGTGGTATCGTAGGTAAGAAATTTAATGATCTATTTGCATCAAAAGCCACATTCTTTGGAGGATTGATTCTTGTGATATTAGGAATCAAAATCTTCATTGAACACATGTTAGGGTAAAAAGATTAAGATTTATCTTCGTGATAGATCTTTTGTTTTATCCTAGCGTATTCTAGATTTATAAAAAGAAGAAAAGGTTTTAATATATCTAAATTATGATATAATATTGATATCGATAAGGAGATATAAAAAATGGAATATATAAGACCATCTTCAGAACTAAGAAATAACTACAAGGAAATATCAAAGCAATGTAAAGAAACAAGAAAACCGATTTTCATCACTGTGAACGGTAAAGGAGATACTGCTCTTTTAAACATTGAAGACTATTATCAGTTGGAGGCGGAACTTGATTTATTGAGAATTCTAGCGGACGGGGAAGATGATGTAAGAAATAACCGTGTATCACCTTTAAAAGACACATTCGATTATATTCGACAAAATTTAAAGGTTGTTGAAAAATGAAGTATAAGCTATTAAAGACAGATAAAGCCCAACAGCAGCTTATCGAAATTGCCTTGTTTATCTCAGTGAACGATGGGTTAGATAATGCGTTGAAGTATTTAGGGAAAATCGAAAACACTTTAATGAGACTCGAGGATTTTCCGGAATCTGGTGCTTTTCCATATTACTCAATATTAAAAAAACAAGGATTCAGAGTAATCAAACTCGATAGACATTTAGCATTTTATAAAATAAATGAGGATAAACATCAAGTAATCATTTACGCTATCGTAGATTCAAGAAGAGAATATCTAAATCTAATTTAATAACTGTTTAACTTAAAAGAATATGATAAAATGAATTCAGATAATACGGAGAAAAATTATGTTTAATTACGAAGATATCCAAACATTAAATGAATTGGAATTAGAAGTGTATAATTATGTGATTAGTAATCCTGAAAAAACAATCAAAATGAAAATAAGAGAATTGGCAGATGAGTGTCATGTCTCTACTACAACGATTTTGCGTTTCTGTAAGAAGTTTAATTGTGAAGGATTTGTGGAATTTAAACTATTACTTAAAATGACTTTGAATGAAAAGGATCCTCAGATAAAAGAAAATGATTTGGACTTTTTGGTAAACTACATTCAAAGTGTTAAACAAGAAGAATATCAAAATTTGTTGGATAGAACTGCTGAATTTTTGGCAAGTAAAAACTTTATATGGTTTTATGGTATTGGGACAAGTGGTATCCTAGGCAATTTTGGAGCAAGATTGTTATCAAATATTGGAAAATATTCGCAATGCATTGATGATCCTTTTTATCCAATTCCAAATCATATGTTAGATGAGGGTGTGATCGTTGTATTATCGGTATCAGGAGAAACTAAAGAAGTAATCGATAAGATTCGTTACTATAAATCGAAGAAAGCAACAATAGTATCCATCACCAATAATGGAATGAGTATTCTGGCAAAACTATCCGACATATCAATCAATTACTATATGCCTGAAGTAATATTAGGAGATAAATACAATGTAACTACTCAAGTGCCAGTTATGGTAATTTTAGAACAACTTGCACTTAAGGTTCGTCAAATCATTACGGATGGCAAACTATGAAAATGAATATAAGCTGTCTTCCGTGTTTAGTAAACCAAGTCGTAAAGGTAGCTGAAATGAGTGATGCAGAAGATAAAGAATTTTTATTTAGAAAGATATTTGAGTATCTTAGCAAGATTGATTTCAACGCAACTAATCCAGTAATTGCAGGAGAAACTTTTGCGATTTTAAAACAACATATTAATAATGATGATCCTTACAAAGAAATAAGAAGAAGATATAATCAATTGTTCCTAGAACTCAGTGAGACTTTTGAAGAAAGAATAAATAGTAGTGAAGATCCTTTCATGCAGGCTATCAAATATTCGATCGTTGGAAATATCGTTGATTTTAACCCAATACATAATAGTTGCTTGGAAGACATCATGAAATATTTTGAAGATATTGATCAAGTTAAGCTAGAAATCAACGATGTGGAAAAGTTAAAAGATAATATTGTTCATAGTAAAAGATTGCTTTATCTGGGAGATAATTGTGGAGAAATATGTTTAGATAAGTTGTTGATAAAGCAAATCAAAAAAATAAATCCACAAATAGAAATAACCTTTGTAACTCGTGGTGCTCCAGTCGTGAATGATTCTATTGAAGAAGATGCTTATTTTGTAGGAATCGAACAGTTTGCGAAGATCATCAGCAATGGAGATAATTCAATGGGAACGATGTTGCATCGTACAAGTTTAGAGTTCAACAACCTCTTCAATAAAGCGGATGTGATTATTTCTAAAGGGCAGTCAAATTATGAAAGTTTAAGTGAAATAGATCATAATATCTTTTTTATGTTGGTGACAAAATGTGATGTCATCGCGAAAGATATTGGAATACCTCAAAAATCATTTATATGTATGAATAAAAATGGTGTTACAGTATAAAATGTAATTCATTGAAAGAAAAGGGCAGACTATGAGAAAAAGCTTAAGATATATAGTGATTCTGACCCTTCTTTTTTGTTCAGCTTGTTATAGTGAATTGAACAAAAAAGAAGAGTTAGAAATAGGATTGATTAATTTGAAAACATATGATGTAGCCTATAAGGAGTTCGTATTACAATATATTACAGAAGAAACTGATTTGGGATATCCGATTCGCGGAATAGTTTTACTTGATTTAAACTTTGACGGTATACCGGAACTTGCTCTATTGCATGATTCTGGGGGATCAATGGGCGGCTATTATGAGTACTACTATTATGATGCTGAAAAAACTGACTCGGTTCAATATTTAATGACAAAATCGATTTATGTGACACCACTTGCAGACTTAGAAACCAAGAATGTTTATATGTTTAGAGAGATGTATCTGCTTGTAGGCAATTTTAATGGTTATTATGGAAGTTTAGATCAAATTACTAGTTTTAATGGCAAGCCTGTGCTTAATGAGATTTTGAATCTAGAGGTAGATGATACTAAAGTTCCAGAGCAAACAAGAGTTCATTACGGTGAAGATGATTGTTTATCTGATTATGATTTAGAGGTTTGTATAGAAACGACAAATTTTCAAGATGGAGTTTGGAACAGTATTTCTTTTGATAAATATATAGAAATAAAAAGAAAATTTGTCCCAAAAGAAAATGACTATGTGAATTTATTTTGTTTCGATGAAGAGCTTTACATTTTGAAACCTATGTATGATGTATTGGAAGAAAAAATTGAAATTTCTGAAAAAGAAATTATCGAATTATTTGATAAGTGGAAAGAATATATTAAGAAACAACATTTGGGTAAGAGTTAAATCTTGCCTTTTCTATTGGCGTTTGCGAGATAAAAAACAAGTCACAAAAATGTGACAAAATACAAAAGTATACTCTTGTCCCTAAAAGCGCTTCCACTACTGACAATAATTTGTCATTGTGTTAATTTAAAATCATCAAAGCGCTATTGAAGAGGTAAAAAGATATGGGACTTAGAAAAGATTTTTTGTGGGGAGGTGCTGTAGCCGCTCATCAGATCGAAGGCGGATGGCAGTGCGGTCATAAAGGAATCAGTGTTGCAGATGTGATGACTGTAGGTGCACATGGTGTTGAACGTCAAATCACTGATGGAGTGATTGAGGGATTGAATTATCCCAATCATGAGGCGATTGATTTTTATCACCATTACAAAGAAGATATCGCGTTATTTGCGGAAATGGGATTCAAATGTTTTAGAACATCCATTGCATGGACTCGCATTTTTCCCAAAGGAGATGAATTAGAACCCAATGAACATGGTTTAAAATTTTATGATGATTTGATTGATGAATGTCTTAAATACAACATTGAACCAGTATTAACCCTATCGCATTTTGAAATGCCTTATCACTTAGTTACTGAATATGGTGGATTTCGTAATCGAGTCTGTATTGATTTCTTTGTAAGGTTTGCAGAAGTTTGTTTAAAACGTTATGGTCACAAAGTAAAATATTGGATGACTTTCAATGAAATCAACAACCAGTGTGATTATGAAAATGACTTTGCGATGTTTACCAATTCTGGAATATTTGCGAAGGAAAACGAAAATCGAGAAGAATTGATGATGCAGGCGGCTCACTACGAATTGGTTGCGAGTGCAAAAACAGTGCAATTAGCGAAAAAAATAAATCCAAGCATTAAAATGGGATGTATGATTGCACTTGTACCGATTTATCCCTATAGTTGTGATCCCAAAGACATGATCATGGCAACAAGCAGTATGCAAAAACGCTATTGGTTTGCGGATGTCCATTGTCGAGGGAAATATCCTAATTATTTAATTAAATATTGGGAAAGAAAAGGATTTAATATCGATGTGACTTACGAAGATCTAATTGATTTAAAAGCAGGGGCAGTTGATTACATTGGATTCAGTTATTATATGTCCTTTGCAGTAAAACACAGAGATGATAATCCCCGCTATGATTACAACGAAGC
>JAVBMW010000033.1:0-116223 GCA_031551965.1 Holdemania sp.
TATTTTATGTTGTGATGTATTTGAAGAAGATGGTTATTTTCATAAGTTTGAGATGAGTGAAAAAAACAGCGACTTAGTCTTGACAGATGGAGTAACAGTATATACTATTGAGTTAAGGAAAGTAGATACAAATGTACATGATTATTGTACAAAACCTGAAGATGAACAATGGGCTGTTTTGTTTAAAGAATACAATTATGAAACAAAAGATGAAAAACTAAAACAATTATTAGAAAGCAAAGAGTGCTTTAGAAAGGCAGATGAAATCATGAGAGAAATATATTTTAATCCAGCATCATACAGTAAACTATTTGGAGAAGAAAAAAAGCAAGAAGATATTAATGCAATGATGTATTCAGTTGAACAAAAAGGTAAAAACGAAGGAAAAGCAGAAGGAAAAGCAGAAGAAAAGCTTCATATCGCTAAGAATTTGTTGATGAATGACATAAGTATTGAGGTAATTGCTAGAACTACTAATTTAACATATGATCAAATCAATGAATTGAAAGCTAAAAATTATTTGCGATAATTAAAAGATAAGTTTAATAAGCTGTATTTTTTAAATTACTATTGTGTACTTATTACTTTAAAAAATTTAGCAACAAAAGCAATGAGTACTTTAGAAAGGCAGATGAAATCATGAGAGAAATATATTTCAATCCAGCATCATACAGTAAACTATTTGGAGAAGAAAAAAAGCAAGAAGATATTAATGCAATGATGTATTCGGCTGAGCAAAGG
Source organism: Holdemania sp. (assembly GCA_031551965.1). Classification (GTDB taxonomy): domain Bacteria; phylum Bacillota_I; class Bacilli_A; order Erysipelotrichales; family Erysipelotrichaceae; genus CALVGQ01. The sequence goes on from JAVBMW010000033.1 coordinate 742, forward strand.
GGAAAAAGTGAGGGAAAAGTTGAAGAAAAGCTTAAAATAGCTAAGAGCTTACTGAAAAACAATATAAGTATTGATGTTATCGCAACCACGACAGATTTAACTTATGATCAAATCAATGATTTAAAAGTTACCAATTATTCTCGACAATCTAATGAATAAACCTAATTAGTAAAAATATGTTGGTTGTGAAAAAAACTAGTCGATTTGATCAACTAGTTTTCTTTTGGTACATAGAAAAATAAATAGCTAATAATAATCCAATCGCAATAAATGGAAAAGCCGAGTTAAAGAAATCGTAAATCATATTATTGACCCCCATATTTGGAATTTAAAGAGTTGAATTTTAAATACACCTTAATAAATATAAAACAATAAACCGAGAATATAATTAAGAAAATAAAAAAGAATGCATTATGAGAATAGGAGTTGATAAAAAGTTGTGGACAAATTGTACAGAAAAAGATTATCAAAAGTGGTAGTAATCGCCCTTTGATTATACGTTTTAACATTTCAAGCTTGGAAGCATCATCATTAAATATTTCTTCTTCAGCATTCATTTCAACAAGCGGTTTAGAGAAATAACTATAATCAAAATAATCGCCAATATGTTGCCATCCGCAATCAGTAAATAGTTGAATGTACTCAGTCTTGTGCTTTAAACCATCAAGATTGTAGTCGAGTTGGTACACTACATCTTCCGGTTCGCATCTTATAAATTCATACAAAAATATATATTTTATACGATTAAATTTCCAACCTTGCCTATGCATATTTCGTAAGTACTCTTGTTCTTCTTCGTATTCCGCAATGTTGAAAACACGAATTTCATGTTTTGTATCCATTTTAGTCCTCCCAAGCATTTTTATATAAACGCCAGATTCTATTTTTTTCGATTTGTAAAATTTCTGAACCTAAATCTGTGATGACATATATTTTACGTTTCTCCTCTTCTTTGATAAAGCGGATTAGTCCATCGCTTTCCATTTTAGATAAACTTCCATAAAGAGTTCCAGGGCTGATACGTATTTCTTCGTTTGTCATTTTAGCCACTTTTTGAACAATATTGTAACCATGCATTTCATCTTGAAGACACAACAGAATATAAAATCCAGTTTCAGTCATCGGGATATATACTTTTTTAATGTGAGCGTCCATAGGCACCTCCGCTAATTGTAACATTACATCGCACCTCAATGTATGTTTAGTGTATCGCACTACGATATAAGAGTCAATAGGTTCATAAAAAAATGGTGAAAAAACGCTTAAATATCAGCTTGCGATATGAATTGGCTTGTGTTATTATATATAAGCACTTACTTTGATTTAGAGTAAATCAAGGCGGAAGGAGAACTAATATGAAACAAGGAATTCATCCAAATTACAAGACAGTAACTGTAACTTGTGCTTCATGTGGAAACACTTTTGAAACTGGATCAACATTAAAAGAAATTAAAGTTGATACATGTTCAAATTGTCATCCATTCTATACAGGAAGACAACGTTTCGCAGCTGCTCAAGGTAGAATTGACAAGTTCAACAAAAAATACGGAATTAAATAAGAAAATAAGGGTGCTAACCCTTATTTTTTTTGGTAAAATAGTGTTGGAATAAAAAGGGAGAAATAAGTATGATGTATCATCAATATCGACCTGGATGGGTTGAAGTCATTGCAGGCTGTATGTTTGCCGGAAAAACAGAAGAATTGATTCGCAGAATTAAAGTGTTGGAGTTTGCGAAGAAAAACGTATTGGTTTTCAAACCGAGAATTGATAATCGATATAGTGATACCAAAGTGGCTTCTCATGCAGGCTCACAGGTAGAAAGTATTGTCATTGATAGTGCAATGGAAATTTTGAAATATGTTAAAGAGGATACTGACGTTATTGCGATCGATGAAGTTCAGTTCTTTGATAAAGCAGTACTAGATGTTTGCGATTATTTGGCAAGACAAGGAAAACGTGTGATGGTTGCAGGTTTAGACATGGACTTTAGAGGGAAACCTTTTGGAGTAATGCCTGAGCTAATTACAGCTGCTGAATTTGTAACTAAACTAACAGCAGTGTGTGTAAAATGCGGAGCACCAGCGACAAGAACTCAACGTTTAGTGGATGGGCATCCTGCATCATATGACGATCCAATTGTATTGGTTGGGGCAGCAGAAGCCTATGAAGCTCGTTGTCGTCATTGCCACGATGTTCCAAATAAACCAGATCCAATAAAAAAATAGGAGGAAATAAAATGGACGCTATATTAAAACGTCTTAAAGGAGTTCATGAACGATTTGAAGAAATCAATCAACTCCTTATAAGTGATGAAGTAATATCAAATCCCAAAGAAATGATCAAGCTTGGTAAAGAGATGTCAAGTTTGAAACAACAAGATGAAGCTTATTTAGAATTAACTAAGTTATTAGATGACATTTCTCAAGCTGAAGTTATGGCTAAGGAGTCAGATGCTGAACTTAGAGAAATGGGTGAAATGGAATTAGAGGAACTGCTTCCAAAAAAGGCAGCATTAAAAGAAAAAATCGAATTATTATTAATTCCTAAAGACCCCAACGATGACCACGATTGTATCGTTGAAATTCGTGGAGCTGCGGGGGGCGATGAAGGAAATATTTTTGCGGGTGACTTATATCGAATGTATAACTATTTCTTAGAAATTCGTGGTTTAAAAACTCAAGTGCTTGAAATGAGTGAGTCTGAAGCTGGAGGTTTTACACAAATTAGTTTCTTAGTTAAAGGAAATGAAGCTTATCGTCTTTTAAAATTTGAATCTGGTTCCCATCGTGTACAACGTGTACCAAAAACTGAAACGCAAGGTAGAATCCATACATCAACCGCAACTGTTTTGGTATTACCTGATGCTGAAGAATCTGATATTGAAATCGATCCAGCGGATCTAACATTTGAAACTCATCGTGCATCTGGTGCCGGAGGGCAGCACGTAAATAAAACTGACTCAGCAGTTCGTATCGTTCACGTTCCAACAGGAATTACAGTAAACTGTCAGGATGGTCGTTCGCAACACGATAATCGTGATACAGCATTACGCTTGATCCGTGCACGTGTTTATGAAGAATATCAAAGACAAAAAGATGAAGCAGAAGGTGCGATTCGTCGTGCGAAAATTGGATCAGGAGACCGTTCAGAAAAAATCAGAACATACAATTATCCACAAAATCGTGTTACTGATCACCGTATAGGACTTACTATCAACCAATTAGATCGAATCATGGAAGGAAAACTGGATGATATTGTGGAAGCTTTATTAGCTGAGGAACAACGTCAAAAGCTTCAAGGAGAAGAAAGTGCTAACCTATAATCAATTAGTTCATCAAGCCGCAAAGAAACTCGAAGAAAAAGGGATTTCTGCTCAGACTGCTTCTTTGTATATGCTTGAGTTGACACAACTTGACAGAACTGATTTATACATGATGTATGATAAAGAAGCAACTCAACAACTTACTGACAATTATCTTTTAGGAATTGATAGAATTTTAAAGGATGAGCCGATGCAATATGTATTGGGATTCAGTTGGTTTTACGGTTATCGTTTCATGGTTGATGAACGTGTACTTATTCCCCGCCCTGAAACAGAAGAACTAGTTTCATATATTTTAGCAGATATGGATGAGTACTTTGCAGAAAAAGATACTATTAAAGCAGTGGACATTGGAACAGGTTCTGGAGCTATTGCGATCAGTCTTGCATTAGAAGAGAAAAAAATCAAAATGTGTGCAACGGATATAAGTGCGGAAGCGATTGAAGTAGCCAAAACGAACGCTGAAAATTTAGAAGTAAATGTAGAATTCTATGTTGGAGATATGTTACAACCTCTAATCGATCAATCAATTAAAGTAGATTTTTTGATTTGTAATCCGCCTTATATTCCTCAGGAAGAAGAACTTGAAAATAGCGTAAAAGACTATGAACCCCATGTCGCCCTATTTGGTGGAGTCGATGGTTTAAAGTTTTATCGTCAGGTATTTGAAGGTGCAAAACAAGTGCTCAATCAAAAAGCGATCATGGCTTTTGAAATAGGTTATGATCAAAAAGAGTCATTACTTAATGAAGTAAAGAATTATTTCGGCGATGTAAACGCTGAAGTTATCAAAGATATCAATGGTAAAGACCGCATGTTGTTTGTAAGATTTGGTATTTAAGTTCTCTTAGTTGAGAACTTTTTGTTTAGAAGTATAGTTGGTAAATTTTGGAACATACTTTAATCGAGGTGATTCCATGTTAAAAAAAATCAACATATTTATATTTCTTTGGCTTTCATTTTTTATAGTTTCTATACAAAGTGATTCAGTGAAGCTAAGATATGAAATTTATTTTGATTCAAGCATCAACAATGAAGTAGAAATAAAAGAAGAGCTATTGGAAATATATCAAAGTATATGTTTGTCTGTGGACAAAGATTTAAGAACTCAAATCGTTTCCAAAAACATAGAGCTATTTAAACTTGATGAGAATTTTGAGGTAACAATAGAAAAAAATACGATGGTCATAACAATTGGAAATGGGAAAGGAACATACTTATCTGGTGATTTTGAAGGGGTAATCTGTGGAAAGACAGTTAAACCAAAATCTTGGATACTAGAATTATTTAATTAAAGTTTACAAATTATGCAATAAAGGTCCTGAATGTAGGATCTTTTTCTTAGAAAAACTGTACATGAATGATTTTGGATGGAGTATAATTGTGAAGGAGGATCAATAAGATGAATACCAAGGTAATTAAAAACGAAGAAATACAATATTTGATCAATAGTATAGAAAATCATGAAGTCGTTGCTTTTCCAACAGATACGGTATTTGGGATCGCATGCAGTCCAAAATATGAAGACGCTGTTGAAAAAATGAAATGGGTCAAAGGCAGAGATGGTGAAAAACCATTTCCAATTATGGTATCAAATAAAGATCAAATTGATGACATTGCCTATGTAACAAAAAGTGCAAAAAAAATAATTGAAAATTTTATGCCAGGGGCAATTACAATCATAGTAAATAAAAAAGATGTGATTACAGATTATGTGACGAATGGTAAACAAACAATTGCGATACGTATGCCGGATGATGCGACAGTATTAAAGATATTGGAAACTACAGGTCCATTACTTGTGACAAGTGCAAACTTGAGTGGTTTGAAAGCAGGACACACAACAAATGAAGTATTAGCGCAACTTGATGGACGTATTTCTTGTATATTAGAAGGCATTAGTAAAATAGAAATCGCAAGTACGATTGTGGATTGTACAGGTGATGAATTAATAATAGTAAGAGAAGGACCAATTACGATAAAGGATTTAAATGAATGTATTAAAAATTCTTAGTTCTTTAAATTGATTCAATTTTATAGTATTCTTGATGTAGAATGTGGAGGAAATATCATGAGGGATCTAGAATTATTTGAAGCAATTGAGAAGGAAACTAAAAGACAAGCCAACAATATTGAATTGATAGCATCAGAGAATTTTGTGTCTAAAGAAGTATTAGAAGCAACAGGTTCGATTTTGACAAATAAATATGCAGAAGGGTATCCTGCAAAAAGATATTATGGCGGATGTCAATGTGTTGATGTTATAGAAGATTTGGCTAGAACGCGTTTATGTAAAATATTTGGAGCTGAACATGCTAATGTTCAACCACATTCAGGATCACAGGCAAACATGGGGGTTTATTTAACGATTTTACAACCAGGAGATAAAGTACTTGGTATGGACCTAAATTCTGGTGGACATCTAACTCATGGGCATCCTTTGAACTTTTCGGGATTACTTTATGAATTTCATAGCTATGGTGTAAACAAAGAAACAGAAATGATCGATTTTGATGATGTAAGAAAAATAGCACAGGAGATAAAACCTAAACTTATTGTGTGTGGTGCAAGTGCTTATTCTCGAGAAATCGACTTTGCTAAGTTCAGAGAAATAGCGGATGAAGTTGGAGCATATTTGATGGCTGATATGGCTCATATTGCAGGACTAGTAGCAAGTGGATTGCACATGAATCCAGTTCCTTACTGTGATTTTGTGACATCGACAACACATAAAACTTTGCGTGGTCCTCGTGGAGGAATCATTCTTTGTAAAGAAAAATATGCAAAAGATTTAGATCGTAATGTTTTTCCAGGTATGCAAGGCGGTCCACTAATGCATGTTATTGCAGGTAAAGCTGTTTGTTTCTATGAAGCAATGCAAGATGAATATAAACAATATTGTGAACAGATAAAAAAAAATTGTCATGTTTTATGTGAATCACTAAAGAGTGAAGGTTTCAGAATCGTTTCAGGTGGAACAGATAATCATCTGATTCTTGTCGATGTAAAATCATCTGTTGGTTTAACTGGAAAAGTTGCTGAAAAATTATTGGATGAAGTAAATATCACATGTAATAAAAATACGATCCCATTTGATAGTGAAAAACCGTTCACTACTTCAGGGATTCGTTTAGGAACAGCAGCGATGACTACACGCGGATTTAAAGAGGAACAGTTTAAAACGGTTGCAAAATGGATCGCTACAGTACTTAAAAATCCAGAAAATGAGGATATTAAAAGACAAATAAAAAGTGAAGTAATTGATTTAACGAATCAATATCAACAATAAGAAAGGATCGTTTGATCCTTTTTATTAAAGTGGGGATGATTGTGGTTCAAGAGATACTCAAGCAGTCTGAGAAATGACGTCATTTAAAGGATTTTAATTAGTTGCTTAAGAATTCCTTTTGATATTCTAGTGGATATGTCTTGATATTATTACCTATTATTCGATTAACGAAAATATTTATGTTGTTTTCCATAGACATAGGAATAATAGCCTTATATGTATTTGTATCAACCATAATAGCTTCGGCAGTATAAGTTTCGTTTTCACCTTCAATAACTACCAGAACAACAAAATCTTTTTGCATAGTGTAAATCTTAGCAGTAAATATCAAATCAGCGGTGTTTGAAACGGTATTAATATTGTCATATTCAACAGTATATTCATTGATGAAATATTCGTACTGTTGGTGATTATTTCTTTTGTCTTGTTCATATTCTTCAAAAGCTATTTTCATATTTTCGTTTTCGGTTTTCCATTGATTTCGCTCGCTGAACAACCAAAAACATGTCAAATTGAGCAAAATTGAAACAACAATTAGAAGTGTTGAAATTTTTTTATAGGTTGATAATGCAATGGATGTTTGTTTTTTCTGTGAGGTTTCTAATCCTAGTAACTCATCCATTGTAACTTCAAAGACTTTGCATAGTTCAATACAGTTTTCTAAAGTTGGTAAAGCATCATCCAGTTCCCATCTGGAAATTGCTTGTCGAGAGACACCTATCAATTCTGATAAACCTTCCTGTGAAATGTTTTTTTCCTTTCTGCATTCTTGAATTTTTTTTCCTAGCATATAAATGACCTCCTACCTTAATTATAAAATTAAAATAGTTAAAAGCTACCATCAAGACTTTCCATTTACGCAATCAGCAGTTGCAAAATTAAAAAAACTTTACAGAAAAATCGAAATTACTGTAAAGTTATTTTTTTTGATTAAGGGAAGTACCACTTCACGTTGGATAGAGGTCTATCCAAAGGGTTTTGCGTCATATTGGGATTGATCGCTTTTTTTAGGGATTTTTATGAGGGTACTTCCAAAGTAAGTATAGCACAATACGGACAAAAGTAAAATTTTTTAATGACTTTTTCACAAAAAAATCAAATTTCTTTTAATTATCAAAATTATAGTTAAAAAGCCACTATATTAAAGCGCTTACATGTTTTATAAAAAAATGTGTAGTTTTTAATATTTGTGAACATTTTATTTATTAATTTTGTGTTAATAATGTTCGAAAAACCTTTTGTGAAGACATTTTCAGAGAAAAGTTTATTGGTTTATGAGCTTGTAAATGATATAATGTAAGCGATTGAAAAAAAGGAGAGTTAAACTATGTTAACAGTGTTAAATCATCCTCTAATTACTCATAAGCTTACACAAATGCGTAAAAAAGAAACCGGAACTAAGGATTTCAAACAGAATTTGGATGAAATCGCAGGGTTGATGGCTTATGAAGTATGTCGGGATTTACCGGTAAAAAGAGTAACTATTGAAACTCCGGTGTCAGAATGTGAAACATATGAATTAGAAAGAGAAATCGTATTGATTCCAATTCTTAGGGCGGGACTAGGACTAGTAAATGGAATCAATGATTTGATACCTACTGCAAAGGTTGGATTTATTGGCTTATATCGTGATGAAGAAACGCTTGAACCACATGAATACTTTGCTAAGTTTCCATATACGATGTCAGAAGCAGTGAATTTGGTATTGGATCCAATGCTTGCAACTGGAGGAAGTGCAGTAGCGGCAATTGATATGATCAAAAAAAGAGGTGCAAAAAACATTAAATTGGTTTGCTTAGTAGGAGCGCCAGAAGGTGTTAAAATGGTTCAGGATGCACATCCAGATGTTGATATTTATTTAGCGGCATTGGACAGTCATCTAAATGAGAAAGGATATATCGTTCCAGGTCTAGGAGATGCTGGAGATAGAATATTTGGCACAAAATAATGAAAGATTTTTCCAAGGCCTTCAGTATGGGCATTACGATTATACTTTGTATTGTATGTGGCTTAGGTTTAGGCTACGGTTTGGATATGTTTTTTAAAACATCACCAACATTTCTAATTGTTGGGATCATTGTAGGTACTATGATGTCTTTTATGTTTTTGTATCAAATGTCGAGGAAGACAGATGCAAGATAGTAAAAAGCTTTCTAAAATAGCGTTGTTATGCACTGTTTTATTGGCAATAATTTTATTAATTGTTGGTATAAAATATTCTCTGAGTGTTTTACTTGGAGGGTTCTATTCAGTTGTGCATTTTCAACGTGTAAATAGACAAATGGGTTCTATTGTAGATGTTGCCAATTTTAATGTCGGTAAATTCGTATTTGGATTTATGATCAGTTTATTGTTGTTGGCATTTCCGATGGTCGTAGCAGTAATTTTTCCAAATTATTTTGATCTATTAACTGCGGGATTAAGTCTATTTATGGTAAAAGCTGTGATTTATGGCAGCATGATAGTAAAAAAAGAAGGGGTGAGGCAGTGAAAATTGTTTTACAAGCAGAAGTGCTAGTAATACTACTCATTACAATTGTATTATGTAGTTTGGTAGTAGTTATCGGCAAAAAAATTGGACAAGCTGATCCATTAGAAAAACCAAAAGGTTTGGTTTTGATTGGATGTTCAATTGTAGAAATAATTGATGGGATGGTACTGGGTACAACAAGCCCATCGATGACTAAGAAATTAGGGCCTTATATTGGAACGATCGCATTGTATCTTGTGGTAGCAAACTTGATTGGATTATTGGGGCTAAGTACTCCAACATCAAATTATAGTGTTACCTTGACACTTGCTGCAATCACATGGGTCATGATCCAGACCACTGCAATCAAGTCTACTGGACTAAAAGCTTATATTCATGGATTCTTCGAGCCGATCATTCCCTTTGTGATTCCTAACTTCTTTGGGAAAGTGGCTCCCTTGATTTCAATGTCACTACGTTTATTTGGAAACTTGCTCAGTGGAATGATTATTATGACATTAGTCTATCAGTTTACAGGATGGTTAAGTACATCGATCGTAAATATCTTCTTTCCATCAGAGTATGTATTCAATTTCATCGGAATATTTGTAGCACCTGTGCTACATGCCTATTTTGATGTGTTCTCTGGTTGTATTCAAATGTTTATATTTATCACACTAACCATGGTATTCATTGGCAACGAGTTGCCACAAGAATAATAAAAAATCTAGGAGGAAAATGAAAAATGGATTTAGGTAGAGGATTAGTAGCAATCGGTGCTGGAATCGCAGTTATGACTGGGATGTGGACAGGTATCGGACAAGGTTATGCAGCAGCGAAAGCAGTAGAAGCAGTAGGTAAAAACCCTGAAGCTGAAGGTAAAATTCGTACAATGTTGATCTTAGGTTGTGCTGTTGCGGAAACATGTGCGATCTACGGTATGTTGATTGCGTTTATGTTGATTTTCGTATTCAAATAAGAGCTCATTTAGAGTACATCGAAAGGAGATGGAATAATGCCAGATATAGCTAGTCAATTGTTTCCAAACCCACTAACGATGTTGATTCAATTGTGCTCAACAGGAGTCCTGTTCTTTTTCGTTAAGAAATATTTATGGGGACCTGCACGTCAAATGTTAGAAACACGTGCAGAGCATATGCAAGAAGATCTTACTAAAGCACAAACAGTGCGTTTGGAAGCTGAAGCAGAAAGCGAAAAAGTAAAAGCTGAATTAAAAGAAGCAGCAGAACTTTCTCGTAAAATCGTTGAAAACGCAAAAGTTGAAAGCTTAAAAGTGAAGGAAACCATTGTGGAAGAAGCTAAAAAAGAAGCAGAACACAAACTGGAATCAGCACGTCGTGAAATTGAATATGAAAAGAAACAAATGAGACAAGAAATGACTCAAGAAATTATTGAAGTTGCCTTTGCAGCAACTGAAAAATTAATTGAAAGTAAAGCAAATAAAAACGAAGATCAAGCAGCGATCGAACGTTTTGTAAGTGCTGTTAGGAAATCCTAATGAACCAGTTGGCTCAGCGTTATGCCGAAGCTCTATTTGAATTAGCGAGTGAAGCGAATCAAATAGATTTATGGCAAAAACAAGCTCGTCAGGTATCATTAGCGTTTAAAGATGATCAAATGCTGCTACGCTTTTTTACATCAGTTGAAATCAGTAAAGAAGACAAAAAACACGTATTAAGAAAAACACTGGCAGATAAAGTGGATCCAACGATCTTGAATTTTCTGTGTTTACTGCTTGATAAGAATCGTTTGGTTCATGTGTCTGAAATCCTTGATGGATTTTATTCGTTGTGTAATCAATCGCGACACATTATGGAAGGTGTTGTTTATTCAGCTCGACCTTTAGATCAAGCGCAAATACAACAATTAGAAAAGGCGTTACAAGAATCTGAAAAATCGCCTGTTGAATTAGAGAATAAGATCGATCCACGTTTACTATCAGGAGTAAAAGTAATTGTAAATGAAAAAGTCATTGATGCTTCTATGAAAAATAGAATTGAATCAATGAAAAATGAATTGTTGAAAGAAACTAGGTGAGAACATGGAAATTAGACCTGAAGAAATTAGTGCTCTGATCAAAGAACAGATCAAGCATTATGAAGATAAAATTGAATCCAATGATGTTGGACGAGTTATGACAGTTGGTGATGGAATTGCCCTCATTCAAGGACTTGATAAAGCAATGTCTTCAGAATTGTTGATGTTTTCAAATGATGTACTTGGTATGGTCTTAAACCTTGAAGAAGATCATGTCGGAGCAGTACTACTTGGAAATGATACTGGAATCAAAGAAGGCGATGAAGTTCGCCGCACTGGTAAAATCGTTGAAGTTCCTGTTGGAGATGCAATGTTAGGGCGTGTTGTGAATGCGCTTGGAAAAGCTATTGATGGCGGAGATGAAATAAGTACTAGTAAAACTCGACCAATTGAAAGAGTTGCACCAGGAGTTATGACACGTAAAAGTGTACATCAACCTCTAACTACAGGACTTAAAATAATTGACTCAATGATCCCAATCGGTAAGGGACAACGTGAACTTATTATTGGGGATCGTCAAACTGGTAAAACTGCCATTGCGATTGATACGATCATCAATCAAAAAGGGCAAAACGTGAACTGTATTTATGTTGCGATCGGTCAAAAGGCTAGTACTGTTGCCCAAATCGTTGAGAAATTACGTCAACATGATGCAATGGATTACACAACGATTGTTGCAGCGACGGCAAGTGAACTTGCACCGCTTCAATATATTGCACCTTATGCAGGCTGTGCAATTGGTGAAGAATGGATGGAACAAGGTAAAGATGTTCTTATCATCTATGATGATTTAAGTAAACATGCGGTAGCTTACCGTACAATGTCTTTGTTGCTTCGCAGACCACCAGGACGTGAAGCATATCCTGGAGATGTATTCTATTTGCATTCACGTTTACTTGAACGTGCTGCAAAATTGAATGATGAATTGGGTGCTGGATCACTTACTGCATTACCGATCATTGAAACACAAGCGGGAGATATCTCTGCTTATATTCCAACGAATGTAATCTCAATTACAGATGGACAAATTTTCTTACAGACAGAATTATTTAATTCTGGTGTTCGTCCAGCGGTTGATAGCGGATTATCGGTTTCACGTGTAGGAAGCAGTGCTCAAACAAAAGCAATGAAACAAGTATCTGGTTCATTAAAACTTGATTTAGCACAATATCACGAATTATTAAGCTTTACACAATTTGGATCTGATTTAGATGCAGTAACGAAGGCAACGATCGATCATGGAGCTCGTTTAACTGAACTTTTAAAGCAAGGTCAATACACTCCGATGAGCACTACAATGCAAGTAGTATCTTTATTCGTAGCGAAAAATGGTTACTTAAAAGGAATTCAAGTTGAAGAAGTGGCTCATTTTGAAAAACAATTGCATCAATATATGAATGAAGAGCATAGCGAATTAATCAAGCAATTAGAGACTGAAAAAGTCATTAGTGATGAAATCAGTGTTAAACTAAAAACAGCAATAGAAAGTTTTGTTGAACAGTTTAAATTGTTAAATGGAGATTAGTGTATGGCACAAGGAAAACAGGCGTTAAAAAGCCGTATCCGTTCGATTAATGCCACTAAGAAAATTACTAGTGCAATGGAGCTTATCTCTAATTCAAAACTAGTAAAACAAAGAAACATGATGGAAAAAAATCGTGAGTATGCAATGTATTTAAAAGATACATTAGCTCATATTCTGATGAACAGTGAAGATGTAGAAAACCAATGGTTGTTGCATCGTAAATCAGAAAAAAAATTAACGATTTTATTCACCTCTGATTTAGGATTATGTGGTGGATACAACTCCAATATGTTAAAAATGGTATTAAATGATTTAAATCCTGAAGATCCAATAATCTTAATTGGATCAAAAGGTACTTCATGGTTAAGTAATCATGGATTTACAACAATTAATGATTATGTAAATAGTGATAACTGTACATTTCAGGATTTAGCTAAACTTGCGGATAATGCTTTAAGTCTTTATCAGAAAGATGAAATCGGTGCCATTCAAGTGCTATATACAAAATTTGTGAATGCAGTAACATTTACCCCTGTAATGGAAAAACTGTTGCCTATTTCAAGATCAAAAGAAACAGAAGTTAAATATTCAGAAATTATTTTTGAACCCAATGCGGATTCAATTTTAGATCAATTAATACCAATGGCGATTCGTTCTTTAGTTTATAGTTCTTGGTTACAAACGAAGACTGCTGAACAAGGAAGTAGACGTATCGCGATGGAAAATGCAACTGATAATGCCGAAGAATTGAAAGAGAAGTTAGTTCTTCAATACAATCAGGCAAGGCAAGCTGAAGTCACTCAGGAAATTTCTGAAATCGTGGCTGGGGCTGATGCAATATAATTCAGGAGGAAACAATGGCAAATAATAAAGGAAAAATTGTTCAAGTTATCGGACCGGTTGTCGACGTTCGTTTTCAAAAGGGGATGTTGCCTGCTTTGAAAAACGCGATCGTAATTGAAAAATCAGATGATGAATCGATTACAGTTGAAGTCGCTCAACATATCGGTGATGACTGTGTACGTTGTATCTCAATGGGATCAACAGACGGTTTAGTGAGAGGGATGAATTGTATTGATACAGAAAGTCCAATCAGTGTGCCTGTCGGAAGAGAAGTATTGGGAAGAATGTTTAATGTATTGGGTGAAGAAATCGATGGATTGGCACCTCTTTCAAAAGATGTTAAGAGAATGCCGATTCACCGTGAAGCTCCTTCATTTGAAGAACAACAAACTTCAGCAGAAATCCTAGAGACAGGGATCAAAGTAATCGACTTACTATGTCCTTATGCTCGTGGAGGAAAAATCGGATTATTCGGTGGAGCTGGAGTTGGAAAAACCGTTCTTATGCAAGAATTGATCCACAATATTGCAAAAGAACATGGAGGTATGTCTGTAGTTGCCGGAGTGGGTGAAAGAACTCGTGAAGGTAATGATATGTACCACGAAATGAAAGATTCAGGAGTACTTGATAAAACCGTATTAGTTTATGGACAAATGAACGAAAGTCCAGGAGCTCGTATGCGCGTTGGTTTATCTGGACTTACAATGGCTGAACATTATCGTGATGAAGAAGGGCAAGACGTGCTTTTGTTTATCGATAATATCTTCCGTTTTACGCAAGCAGGATCAGAAGTGTCTGCTTTGCTTGGGCGTATGCCATCAGCAGTAGGGTATCAACCAACACTTGCTACTGAAATGGGACAACTTCAAGAGCGTATCACTTCTACAAAGCGTGGTTCTATTACATCGGTACAAGCGATTTATGTACCGGCGGACGACTTAACAGATCCAGCTCCGGCGACAACATTTACGCATCTTGATGCAAAAACTGTACTTGATCGCGGAATCGCTGCACTTGGTATTTATCCAGCTGTTGATCCACTTGAATCGACATCTCGTATGTTAGATCCACTTGTAGTAGGAGAAGAACATTATGAAGTAGCTCGTGGCGTACAACAGTTGCTTCAACGTTATAAAGAACTACAAGATATCATTGCGATTTTAGGTATGGATGAATTGTCTGAAGATGATAAAGTCACTGTAAACCGTGCTCGTCGTGCTCGTAATTTCTTGTCTCAACCTTTCCATGTTGCTGAACAATTTACTGGTACTTCTGGAATCTATGTTCCATTAAGTGAAACTGTTCGTAGCTTTAAGGAATTGTTGGAAGGGAAGTACGATGATCTTCCTGAACAAGCATTTATGTCAGTAGGGGCAATTGAACAAGCGGTTGCGAAAGCAGAAAGTCTTGGAGCAAAACAATGATTCGTTGCAGAATAATCACGCCTGAAGGTCTATATAAAGAGTGTGATGCAAAAATTATCAATGTTCGCACAACTGATGGACAACGAGGAATTTTACCGAATCATATGCCACTAGTAACTATGCTTGAAATATCTCGTATGAGTTTGGAAGAACCTCAAGGTCGCGAAAACTATACGATTTCAGGAGGAATGCTTTACTTCAAAGATAATCTAGCGACTTTACTTGTAGATACAATTGAGAATGTAAATGATATCGACATAGAACGTGCAAAACGTGCAAAACAAAGAGCGGAAGAACGTTTAAATCAACTCAATGAAAAGGTTGATATAGTTCGTGCAGAAGTTGCACTTCAAAAAGCATTGAATCGAATAGGTTAATTTAAAAACACTACAAAGTTAGGAGGATTACTTCTAATAATGTAGTGTTTTTTCTATAACTATTTTAGTTATATTAAATAATATAAAAATACGTAAAGGTTATAACAAAGATATAAAATGTTATAAAAACAAGTTAAAACCAAAATAAAACTGGTTATCAGTTATTAATAAGGTATAATATCAAAAAAAGACTGTTATATTTGTAAAAATAACGGTTATATATTGACAACTTATAAACTTTTGATAACATGGAATTGTAAACGGTTACATATGAAATATAAACAAAAGGAGTGATGGATGAAAATTAGAGGATTGTTTTGAGATTTAAATTACGGTTGCAAAAAAGCAACAACAAAAGGGAAAAGGAGAGGAATATGAAATTAAATAAGTTATTGACAGCGATCTTGTCAGTCATTTTGATTCTTGCGCCAATTCATGTTGTAAAGGCAGAAGGCTCGACAAGTAAACTTATCATCCATGTTCACAGAGATGACCAAGACTACAGTGCAGTAAATTTTACAGTAGGTCAGTTAGGAAATGATGAACATCATATTGAACCAACAGTTACTGAAGATTATTTTGGTAAAGTTTATACATATGAAATAGCTGATGCAAAAGCAGATGCATATTTAAGTTTTAAACTTGGCGAACAAATGAAGTTTGCAGGCGATAAACGATATGTTCGTGCATCAAATAATGTAGCAGAGGTTTGGATCTACAACGATCAAGCAAAAGGTTATGGAAAGCCGTTTGAAGTAACTACGCCAATCAAGGTAGAAGACGGAAAGCTATACATTGAACTTGAGGATCTAAAAACTGTGTTGGGTTCGAGATTTAAATATGATTATCGTACAGCAGGGTATAACTTTAATGGTGGAGGAAGTGCTACTAGAATTTATCAAATCATGCTAGGTAACGATTATTATGAAGTGAATCCACGTACAAATCGTTGGATTTCAAATTCAACTACAAATGCGACAAACTTTGCAGCTGAAAATATTTCGTATTTTGATGTTGAAGGTATTTTTGTGGAAGGTACAGATGGACCATTAACAAGCAATCTGTATAAATCTCAAACACACAAATACTATTTAGGTTTAAATACAATTGAACGTTACTTGCAGCATTCTTATATGATTGCAGATGGTAAAGTATATTTAATACCTTATCAACATGTAATTTATGACAAGGTTATGGAAGCATCACCAGAAGATGTTGGATTTGATTCAGAAATGCTTAAAAAAGCTGGACAATATATTAAATTTGAAGTTGATGCACGTGACAACAATAACCCTTCTAATCTACAACCAGTAGACGGTTTGGCGTCAGGGGCCTACAGTCTAGTTGTAGATGGGAAATTAATTAGCGAATATGCTTATGGTTGGGCAAAGAAAACAGATGCAAGTGATGCAACTGATTATATAGGAACTAATGGACTAACTTATAAGAAAATCAATTTTTGGGAAGAAAGTAAATGGGAACCAGTTAATACTGAAACACTTTATGACCTTGCTTCTAACTCAAAGATGTATATCACAAATTTAGCTATTCAAAAGCTTGTTTCAGAAGGCTTGATCAATATCAATGATAAGATAATTGACTACCCAATCTTTAAAGATTATTGGAAGGATCAACCTGGAGCTTCGATAACGGGGAAAGCAACAATTACAATTAAAGATGTTTTAATGCACAACGCAGGCTTGTATCCAGATCCAGAATATCCAAATATGAATCATGCCTATGGTGGAGCATGGTATCAAGTTACAGATGATAAAGAACACGAAATCGTCGAAGCAGATAAAATCTTAAATGATATTATTGAAGCTTGTGAAGCTAAAGAAGGTGGAGTAGACTATACAGAATTCTTTGCGGAACGTACTAAATTAATTGAAGTATTATCGGCTACACCTTTATATGTAAAACCACGTTCTGGTGTATATTATAGCGATTTGGACTACATGGTATTAGGACTAATAGTCGAAGTAGTTACTGGTATGCCATTAAATCGTTATGTTGAAAATGAAATTTATGCAAAAATGGGAATATCAGATACATGGTCAAATCCATTGTTTGTAAAAAATGCAGATGGAACTTTAAAATATGACCGCACTGATTTCGCCGCAACAGAAATCGTTGGAAATACACGTCAATATGGAACTCTATTTGACAATAAGACCCATACAATTATTCCAAATACAACAGTTGCGAACCATATCTTTAATGCAGCTTTACAACGTGATTATACTTTACAAGGTGAAGTTCATGATGAAAAAGCATGGTATACAATGGGCGGAGTTGCGGGTCATGCCGGATTATTCTCAAACGTTGGGGATATGGCTGAAATAACACAGATGGTTCTAAATGGCGGTATTTATAACGGAACTCAATTCTTTACTGAGGAAGTACAAGAAGAATTCGTGAAACCACATAATAACACATCAAGTTATGCATTAGGATGGAGACGTATGTCGTATTCTGGATCAGGATATACTTATTTCCATTTCGGATTCAGTCGTAGTACAATCGGACATCAAGGATGGACAGGAACACTAACTGCGATCGATCCGCTTCAAAATGTTTCATTAACGATTTTAACAAACATGCGTCATTCACAAATCAAAAATCCAGCTGGATCACCAAATACCTTTGAAGGTTCAGATTACGGTACACAAATGTTTAGACCAATCAATGGTAAAGTGTTTGCAGCGTGGACTTTACCTAACAAATCACTTCAACTTGCAGTATATAGTGAAGAAAATCAGGTTCGATTAGTTGATGCTTCTGGAACTATTCAATTTGGTGGTGGATTTGTATCGAATGGACTAGGAACATCGGGCAAATTTGATGTTAAGTTCACAAACTGGACAGTAACCGATGTGAACGGAAACCCTACTGATGCTGCTTCAATTGATGAAAATGGTTTGTTGACTGCACATCATGCAGGTAAATTCATCGTTAACGCTAACTACAATAACGAAACAATTATTGCAAAAGAAGTTGAAATACTTCCTGAAATATTTACAGTGAGTTTCGATGCAAACTTTGAAGGATCAGAAATCATTGAATCGATCAAAACTGAAGATGGTACAAATATTGAACTTCCAGTGATACAAAGACCTAGCACTGATTTCTACAGTTATGATTTTGTAACTTGGAACACTGCGATTGATGGAAGTGGTGACGATTATTCTAATGAAACACCGATTACTAAACATGTTCAACTTTATGCGATCTGGCATGAACATTTAACAGTTGCTGAAGTAGAAACAGGAAATCAAGATGTCAACATCAACTTCAATATCATTTCAGCCAATGGTAAAGGATATACTGCTTATATCTCAACCACAGGTGAAGCAGATAGTTATGTTGAATGCAAAGCAAACTATAACTCTAAAGGAGTACATATCAACAAACTTGAACCAGGGACATATTTTGTAAAAGTAGTAGATCCAAATGGCGTCGCAACAAACCCAGTTCAAATTACAATTAAATAGAATATTCCCCTAATATTCACAGAAAAGTTCGGTTATTCCGAGCTTTTTTGTTGAGGACCTCTTTTTCTTTTGAAACTATGATAAAATAGATAAGTATGAAATGAGGAAAATTATGATCAAGGCTATATTTTTTGACATTGATGGAACATTGATTGATACTTCAAATTTTAAAGTTCCAGAAAGTACTAAATTATCACTACTGAAATGTAAGGAAAAAGGTATCAAAATATTTTTAGCGACTGGAAGACCTTATCATCAAGTAAAGGTTGTTGATCATATTGGAATTGAATTTGATGGTTGTCTTGCGATCAATGGTCAATATTGTGTTATGGATGATGAAGTATTGTTTGAGAAAGCAATTGATAAAGACAAATTGGAATCAGTTTTGAGATACAGTGTAGATAATAATATTGCGATGTTTTGTGCTACCGAAAATGATGATGTAATCACGTTAATTAATGATCGAGTTTATGAGTTTTATGAACAATGGGAAAGTACTGATTGGAAACAAAAAGTATTAAAAGACCCTTATGAATTGTTGAACAAAAAAGTATATCAACTTTGTATCTTTATGCCGCCAGAGGAAGAAGATGCATTATTGGAACACTTTGATGGTTATCGTGCAGCACGTTGGAATGATTATACTTGTGATCTTATTTCAACTACCTATGGTGGTAAGGCAAAAGGTATCGAGAGAATTCTTGATAAAACAGGAATCAAGCTTGAAGAAACCATGGCATTTGGTGATGGTGGCAATGATATCGATATGTTAGAATTTGCCCATATTGGAATAGCGATGGGAAACGCAAAAGACAATGTAAAGGAAAAAGCAGATTACGTAACAACATCAGTATCCGACAATGGAATCTATAATGCCTTAAAACATTTTAATGTAATAGATTAAACTTCTTTGATTATTTGTATTTCTTTGCAAGATGCCTCAAATATAATATTGGAATCAAATTGAAAAGTCCAAGTAATATCGCAAGCCCATAATTATTCAAAGGTATACCATGAATTTGGAATCTCATGAATCCATCGTTTACAAAATCAATCTCATTTTCATCATAATATGCTGGAAGCTCAGGTCTTACGATGAAGTAAAAGTAGATACCAATGGCTGTACCCATAAGGGCGAAAATGAAACCGTGCCTGATCCAATAATTTAAAGAAAGTTCATAAATGATAGACCAATTATCAAGCAAAGAAACCAACCAAACCACGATAAAAGTAATTCTATCTTTTTTGTTTGATTTGTTTTTTGCGGCTTCATTGTAAAAAATAACTTTTTGTAACATATTTTCAACATTTTCATTATCCCACTTTTTATCAGGATTTGATGAATCTGATTCTAATAATTCAGAGACATTAACATTTAAAGCTTCTGCAATAGGGATAATAAGATTAATATCAGGTAAGCTTAGACCTCTTTCCCATTTACTTATTGCTTTATCAGAAATGAATAATCTATTGGCCAGCTCTTTTTGAGTTATGTTTAGGGATTTTCTTTTTTCTGCTATAAAATTTCCGAATTTGTTTTTGTCTATTTGCATAGTTGCACCTCCATTAATTACTTTAATCATAGTTCATTTAAGAGGAAATACAACCGACCAACAGTTTAGCTGATATAAAAACACAACCTCTCAAGGTTGTGTTTTGAAATTAAGCTTTAAGTTCAGTTTTACTAAGAGTGTAATAAGAAGCCAAATTGAATAAAGATGCAATACTGATAAATGTTGTAAATGGGAGAATAAAATTAATGGAACCATCTTTAAGCCTTCCGAAAAGAAATGGAATTGTAAAGCTAAGAACTGATTTCGCATCATCAGGAAGAATTACGATTATCAAAAATGTTATGATCAAAAAACTAATTAAAATACCAGTAGATTTTTTTTCGCCTACATTGTAGTACATGATCATGAGCGCATAGACAAATGAAATAAACAGGAAATAGACAGTAAATAACCAAATCCATTTAGTTGTAAATGAATAGTTAAATCCATAACGAGCTGAGAAAAACGTTTTAGAGAATATTGAATAACCTCTGAAGGTTTCTGTAAGAATAGTGTCATGCCAAGAGGTAATAGCTGAAAATAAGGCAAATATTATTAAAGTAGATTTAAATATGATTTTTCGGGTATATCCATTTTGTAATAAAACTTTAAAGAATTCATGAAAGCAAATTAATCCAAATAAAACAAAGGATATGATTGAACCATATTCACTAACTAAAATCAAAGCACCATCAATTCTACCATTTCCGATGTAAGTCAATATGAAAATAGAAAATCGAAATATATGTAACGCTGTATAATAAGATATAAAGTAGCTTACAGATAATGAAAGTTGATAACGAAATGCAGCCATTAGTTTATTCATGGATGTGTGCTCCTTTCTCAGTCATTTTAACAAATAATTTTTGGAGGTTCATGCTAGAAAACTGAAGTGTGCTCCCTTTGGGAAGAGCTTGTCTTTCACCTAAGATATACGAAACTTTAAGGGGACCTACTTCATCAGATCCTATCATATTTTTGTCGATGCAATAATTATCTACATCAGCAATATTCCCAGCAACACTATAGCCATGAAGCATTAATGATTCGACAGATTCATGTAGGATGACTTTACCTTCATCGATCAATATCACTTCTTCAACTACGTTGGCTAATTCTTCAATAAGATGACTTGAAATAACATAGGTTCTTGCATTTTCTTCGTATTCTTCCAAGAGTAATTTGTAAAATAGCTCTCGATGATTTGCATCGAGCCCTAATACTGGTTCATCAAGAAAGATGTAAGGTATATCTATTGATAAGGCGATGCATATTTTTACGATCGATTTGTAGCCGGTAGAACAGTCTTGAAATCTTTTGTCTATGTTTAGATTGAACTTATCTGCTAAGGAGAGTGCTTTATCTAGATCGAAGCAATCATATAATAAATTAGTTTGTTTAAAAATGTCTTTCACTTTTATGGAAGTCCAAAATCTAGTTTCAAACATGCTGTAAACTTTTTCTTGGACATCCATGTTTTCAGTAGCGCTTAGGCCATCGATCAAAACTTCACCTTTGTCCGCAAATACACGATTAGACATAATATTAATAAGTGTTGTTTTACCTGCACCGTTCCTTCCGAGAAGTCCTATAATTTTTCCGTATTCTATTTCTAAGTAAACTTGATCTAAAGCTAAAGTATTACCGTATTTTTTCGATAAATTATTGATTTGAATCGCTTCCATTTGAAACACCTCTTTCTATTAATTTAATAATTTCTTCTGTTGAAATCTGCAGTTTATCAGCTTCAGCAAGTAGAGTTGCGATATATTGATCATAGAAAAGACTTTGACGTTTTTCTTTGATTTTTTCAACAGCTCCTTCTTTGACATACATTCCTAATCCTCTTTTTTTATACAGGATATCTTCATCAACTAATAGATTCATTCCTTTTAAGACTGTATGAGGATTAATATTAAACAAGAGTGATATATCGGTTGTTGAAGGAATTTTTTCTTCCTCAATAAAAATCTTAGTAAAGATTGAATCTTCGAGTTGCTCAGCTATCTGAATAAACAATGGTTTATCTATATTGGGATCGATTTTCATTTTTGCCTCCTTGTTAGTTAGTTACATGAGTAACTAACCTAATTTGAGTATAGGACTTAAATTTAACTTTGTCAACACTTGATTGAAATATAACCGATAATAATTTATATCAAACTATAAAAATGTAATAAATAAAGGAGTTATCTACTATAAATACAAAAAGGTTATAAAAATGTATTGCAAAATCATTAAAAATCCTAGATAATATAACCTGTGAGGGGTAAGAAAATGAAAAAAATAATGTTATTATGTTTAAGTTTACTATTATTAAGTGGGTGTTCGAGCAAAATTACTGTTGATTCACATTATGATACAGCAGATAAATATACTCAATATCTGAAAAAGGTAAAAGCGGTTTATGATGATATCTACTGGGAAGACTATGTTGATGCAGAAGGAACACAAACAATTGATTTTTATAACTATGGTCCTTATTTCTATCGTGGAGAAGCTGTAGTAAAAGATATCAATGATAAAAAAATTGGTTTATCAAAAATCAAAATGGGAAGACCAAACGATTCATACTATTCAGAAGAAGCCTATGAAGGTGTTGCTGAATCGGTATACTATCAATTTGAAATGTTTGAACTGACTTATCCAGATGTAGATTTTGAATATGAAACAATTCTTGATTATGATGGAGAATATTTATGGTATAACATTCCTTTAGATGATAAATGTACTGTAGATAATATCATGGTGATTGCAAAGAATCAGTATGTTATGAATGTATTAGCTGATTATTACTATTACTATTATTATTTCTATGATGAAACAGTTGAGTATTATGAAGATGAAGATGTTCCAAATTTTGATACTTCAAGATTCTCTGCAATTTTAGATTACTCAGAGAAAACTATACGCATCTATGAATGGGTAGACGTAGACTGGGTAGAAGTAACTTTCGAACAAATGGATTAATATGAAGAGGGGACATCCCCTTTTTTGTTTTGTGTTTTGAAAATTCTGTGGTTAAATGGTAGTAAGAGGTGGTCTTTTATGAAAGGATTAAAATTGTTTTATCATTTAAATAGATATGATTTAAAGAAAACAGAAAAGCTGTTTTTAAATGAAGTTAAAATGAATTTGATTCATCACATAAAAAGATGCCCTGAGTATGAAGCTATTTTAAAAAACCAAAATTTTTTGATTGAAGATATCAAGACTATCGATGATCTACAAAAAATTCCTCCAATGTCTACTCTTTTTTTGAAACAACATACCTTATTATCAATGGATAAAAATAAAATGTTTTTTCCATCCACAACATCAGGGACAAGTGGAAAGACTAGCTTTTCAGGTCTAGATTTAGCGACAGTTATTCGCGGTTGTGGAATGATTGCGAACACTTATTTGTCAGATCATTTGGTTACGCTATTTCCAACTAATTATGTAATATTAGGGTATGAACCGACGAAAAGAAACCAAATGGGAGTGGTCAAGACAATGTATGGAAACACATTTGCGTCTCCAGCACTTCATCGCGTGTATGCACTGAAAGATACCGGAAGTGAATATGAACTTAATTTAGAAGGCATTAAGCAGGTACTTTTGAAATTTGAAAAACAAGGACATCGAGTGCGGTTCATGGGATTTCCTTCCTACTTCATGTTTTTGTTACAAGAACTAAAAGAATCAAATATTAAATTAAAACTACATCCTAAATCTATTATTTTGTTGGCAGGGGGTTGGAAACAATTTTTTGCGCAGAAAATCGATAAAGAAGAACTGTATAAACTATCAGAAGAAGTATTAGGATTAAATGAGAACTCATTTCATGAAATATTTAGTGCTGTAGAACATCCGATTATTTATACACAATGTAAGAACCATCATTTTCATATTCCTATTTATTCAAGAGTCATATTAAGGGATCCGGTTAGTTTAAAACCAGTTGAAAAAGGACAACCAGGTATTATGAATTTCATAACGCCAATGATCACAAGTATGCCATTTACTAGTGTTATGACAGATGATATTGCGATCATGCATGATGGTTGTAAGTGTGGATGTGGAATTGAATCTGATTATTTTGAAGTATTAGGAAGGGCAGGATTAGAAGATATCAAAACATGTGCAACAGGAGCTAGTGAACTTTTAAATATCGCTAAGAAAGCTGGTGAATTATGAATTTAGTACAAGGAATAATAATTGATGATGCCCAAGAAGTTGTAGAATCTTTAAAGGAAAGAATTGAACATACTTTATCAAACTACACATTGGATGTTGATTTGGTTATCAATGCCTGTGATCGGCTTTTGAAAGAATTGGATATTCAGTCGTATTATAGCTTGCTGGAACCAATGCAAGTTTCTAAAAAACGTTTTGATTATCTATTGGATCAAGCTAAAGAACATTTTTGTGCTAATAATTTGAGACTACGAATTGATAAAGAATTGAATCCAAAATCGTTAGATCCATTAATTGAGAAAAGATTGCCTTTAGGAGTACTTTTTCATATCGCTGCTGGGAATATGGATGGTTTACCAGCTTTTAGTGTATTGGAAGGATTAATTACCGGGAATATCAATATATTGAAGTTACCTTCTGAAGAAGGAGGAATCTCAATTAAAATACTACAAGACCTGATCAAAATAGAATCACAATTAAAAGATATGATTTATGTCTTTGATTACTCATCTAAGGATTTAGTGAATATTAGAAAAATTATTGATGTTTCAGATGGTGTTGTGATTTGGGGTGGCGATGCGGCGATAAGCTCACTTCGGTCTTTGATTCCGCCAAACACGAAAATAATAGAGTGGGGTCATAAGAATAGCTTTTCATATGTTACAAAAAATGGTGTTTCTAAAGATAGGCTTGAACAAATAGCCTTGAATATCGTTGAAACGAATCAGCTACTATGCAGTTCGTGTCAAGGAATATACTTGGACACTGATGATGAAGCAGAATTATTTGAATTTTGTGAACAGTTCTTACCCATCTTACAAACAGTAAGAGATAAATATGATTTAACAGAAATCAGTCAAATTGCTCAATCAACTTTACAGGTCTATACTGCTGATTTAGAGGCAGCATATACAAATCATCGTGTTTATAAGGGTATTAAATGTAGTATTATTGCTTATTTGGACAGTGAACTCCAAACAAGCATTCAATTTGGAAATACATGGGTCAAGCGACTTCCAAGAAGTCAAATTATCACAACTTTGCATAAACATAAAAACCACCTTCAAACAGTTGGTTTAGTATGTGCAGAAGGTGAAAAAGAAGAAATATCAACCCTATTATTTAAAACAGGAGTAGTGCGTGTTTGTTTACCGAAGAGAATGAGTGAAACTTATATTGGAGCTCATCATGATGGAATGCATCCTTTACAATTGTATACAAAAGTTGTCACATTAGAATGATTAATGAGGAAAAATAAAATGAATTATAAAGAAGAATTAATGAGTTACGAGCCCACTTGTGCACAAGAAATAGTAGATAAAGAAGTTATGCTTCAATCAATCAATGATTATGGAGATCTGGTATTATCGAGAAAATGTTCCTTGGCACACATTACTGCTTCATCAATTATATTTAATAAAGAAAAAGATAAGGTGTTGATGATTTATCATAATATATATAAGTCGTGGTCTTGGACAGGAGGTCACGCAGATGATGAAACAGATATGCTTTTACTGGCTAAAAGAGAAGCACAAGAAGAAACCGGAATCAATGATCTTAAACTTATTAGTAACGGACTTTGCGCAGTTGATGTACTCCATGTGTTAAGACATATCAAAAGAGGGAAAAATGTGAACACTCATTTACATATGAACTATACATATTGTTTTGAAGCAGATGAATCTGAAGCTATTCGTATTAAAGAAGATGAGAATAGTGGTGTGATGTGGATAAATATTGATGATTTATCAAAATATGTAACTGAAGAAGATATGTTACCAGTTTATCAAAAGATCATTAATGGAATTATTAAACAAAAAGAGGAGTGATTTGATGGAAGGATTTATTTATCGTGTAGTTGTTTACATAGGCTGTTTTTTAGCTTCTTTTTGGGCATTGTTGGGATTGGATTTTGAACGTTTCATTCGCAAAGGGAAAACGCAACAAGCTCAACTTTTAGTGCTTTTAATGGCAATGGCTTTAGGCTATTTAGTAGCGCAGTTTATTATGGCGTTAATGTATAAAAATATTTTTATGTGATGTATAAGCATTAATTAGGTGGACATAATCAGTACTAGAGGTGAAATTATGTACATCTATGAAAGAAAAAGCAACAAAGTAAAGGCAACAGTAACTGTAGGAATAGCAGCGATGTTCTTGTTCGTGAGCGCCTTATATATTTGGAGAGACAATGATGACCCTGTCGTTCCTGTAGCGCAAACCGAAGTTCAAAATGGAAGAAGACTACAACTTCCCTTTATTGATACCGAAGAATCGATTACTCTTCCATACAGTATTAACGCAACCGTATTAACTCATTTCTTTTCTCCCGAAAAAGATCAGGCAACCTTAGAAAATGCAGTCATCGAATTTGAAGGAGTTTATCGACCAAGTCAAGGAGTAGATTTTGGCTTTGAAAACAAAGTATTTGAAGTCTTATCTTGTACAAGTGGAAAAGTAAGCTCAATTAAAGATGATAGCTTGTTTGGTAAGAGTATCGAAATCGATAGCGATGGACTACTTCTAACCTACCAAAGCTTATCATCAGTCCAAGTGACTGTCGGCCAAGAGGTTACTCAAGGTAGTACAATCGGACTTGCAGGTGAAAATATTTATAGCCAAAATCTTGGAATCCACTTGCATCTTG
Organism: Holdemania sp.; assembly: GCA_031551965.1. Lineage (GTDB taxonomy): Bacteria > Bacillota_I > Bacilli_A > Erysipelotrichales > Erysipelotrichaceae > CALVGQ01. The sequence goes on from JAVBMW010000033.1 coordinate 27,925, forward strand.
TCGCGGAAAAAGATGGAAAGCTACTAGATCCAATGGAATTATTTGGTCTAAAACTAAGTGAAATTGAATAAGAGTGATCTTATTCTTTTTTTAATTTTAAAATTAATTTCACAAAACATAAAAAATCTTTATTGAAAAGTGCAATTTTGAAATTCATTTCAAAAGAGTTTGAACCCTAGCTTAATCTATACTATAATTTCATTGTTGTATAGGAGGGGTAGAATGCTTATCTTAATTTGTTACTGCTTGATTGCTTTACTCGCAACAACGATCGGAGCACTTGCAGGTCTTGGTGGTGGTGTAATTATGAAACCACTATTTGATCTGCTGAATGTACATAGCGCAAAAGAAATAGGACTATACTCATGCCTTGCTGTATTTACGATGTCGATCGTATCGATTTCTCGACAATTGAAGAATGGCTTTAAATTTAATAAACAAATCACCTTATTGATTTCAGCAGGATCAATAGTAGGTGGGATATTAGGGGAAACGATTTTTAAAATAGCGACATCCTCATTAAATGATTATCAAGTAAAAATGATACAAGCCCTATTATTGGGGATAACACTAATTATGATCATAATTTATACTAAATATAAAAATAAGATCAAGCATTACCACATTACAAACCTAGTTATTATCTTTTTAGCAGGAGCTTTTTTGGGGACGGTTTCGATCTTTCTAGGAATTGGAGGAGGTCCAATCAACCTTGCCGTTATGATGATTTTATTTTCGTTTGATATCAAAGAAGCAAGTGTTTATTCAATTTCGACGATATTTTTCTCTCAACTTTCAAAGATAGTAAATTCTATATCAGATCAATCATTATTTAGTATAGATTTCTATTTGGCAGGATTTCTTTGTGTCTTCGCAGTGCTAGGGGGGATGATCGGAACACAGTTACAAATTAAATTAACTAATGATAAGATTCAAAAAATATATAATGTTTTGTTGATAGTATTATTACTTTTGAGTCTATATAATTTTATAACGAATGCGATTTCATAATAAAAGGCTTGGTCAAATTTGATCAAGCCTTGAACTTATTTATTCGCAAGTGTTGCGAGTTCATTGAGTAGGATTTCCACAAAGACAAAGTAAATGGCTTGTTCATCAATGAATTCTCCATAACCTCGAGATACAGGCGGTAAAGGAATGACAATATCACATTTCTTAGCGAAGGTAAGTTGTGGATTCATGGTCACTAAAGCTATTTTACAACCTCTGGATTTAAGTGAATCCACATGAATTGGATAATGACCTCCATTGTCTTTTATAGAAAAAATAATACATAAATCTTCACTAGACAGAACATTTGAAACATCATACATAGCTACAGTATCAGTAACGACCGCAGCGATATCGACACCGATTTTTAAAGCGCGCAGTTGAAGCTGATGTGCACCAAGTGCAGTTCGGTTGATCGCAAAGATCTTTGTCTTCCTAGAAGTTAAGATCATATTAGCAAGTTCTTGTATTTTATTTATATCGAGTGTTTCATTGAGTTGTTCAATATATTCACAATATTTTTGAGTGATCTTATGAATTGTTGATTCTGATGTATTGCTTCCCTCAGGATTATAGCTCGCTGATACTAAGAAACGGCTAAGATCATAACGTAATTCATTATACCCATTATAGCCTATTTTTTTCGCGAAACGGATCATTGCTGGTTTTGAAGTGCCTGTTATCTGAACGCTAGATTCTATCGGAGAACGTGAAAAATCTTTGGGATTATTTAAAATATATACGGCAATGTTTTCTTCTGTTTTTGTGAAGTTTTGAAAATTGATTTGTATCATATCTAAAGGATTCATAAAAATCACCTCTATAGGTATTATATCATAATTGAAATGATATTCTGAAATTAATTTCAAAATGTATTTCAAAAGTATTGAAATGCATTTCAATAGATGCTACACTAAGAATGTAATCGCAAAGCGATACTAAAAAGAGGGGGCTTTATGAACAAATTTACCGAACTTTTGGAGAAGATTTTGGTTCCACTTGCAAACAAGCTATCAGGGAATCGATATCTATCCGCCATCTCTACAGGTTTTTCACAATTGTTGCCTATTACTATGGCAGGAGCATTATTTACATTATTCGCTAATCTACAAATTGCACCATATCAAGCGTTGATCACATCGATCGGCTTGAAACCAATTTTAGCATTTGTACCAACAGTTACTACAGATTTAATGGCTTTATATGCAGCTTATATGATTGGTAAAGCCTGTGCTGAAAAACTTGAGTTAGATAAAGATTCTACAATGGTAGGAGCAGTAACGTTATTTATTTTCTTGCTTATGATTCCTTTAGGGGTAAGTGGAGCTGGGAAAGAAAGTAAAGAAGTAGTTACGATTGCAGCTGCAATATCAACTCAATTCCTTGGTTCAGCAGGACTTTTCAGTGCAATGATCTTAGGCTTGATCGTTCCGACAATTTATTCGTTCTTTATCAAACACAATATCGTTATTAAAATGCCTGAACAAGTTCCACCAACGATTTCTAAATCGTTTAGTGCGATGGTACCGGCGCTTGCGATTGGATTGATGTTTAGCTTTGTAAGATTTGGTTTCTCATTAACTCAGTTTGGTCATTTCAATAATTTCATTTATTCAATGTTGAGAGCACCGCTCGCAAGTCTTGGGGCAAGTCCATTCACATTCATTATCTTCATAATTATGTGTTCACTAATGTGGTTCTTTGGCTTACATGGTGGAATGATCGTTATGCCATTCCTTACAATGTTGTATACCTCTGCAGGACTTGAAAACTTAGCTGCTTATGGAGCAGGTGAAGTAATTCCAAATATCATTACGCAACCAGTATGGGGATTGTATGCATCACTAGGCGGAGCAGGAGGAACACTTGGATTATGTGTAGTTATGTTCTTCTTTGCGAAGAGTGCACGATACAAAACACTTGGTAAACTTGCATTGCCTGCAGGAATTTGTGGAATCAATGAACCAATTACTTTTGGACTACCTATGGTTCTTAACACGATCATGTTGATACCGCTTATCATCACTCCTATTACTACTTTCTTAATTGCTTACTTTGCGATGAGTATTGGACTTGTGCCTTATACTAATGGTGTTGGAGTTCCACTAGGAACACCAGCGATCTTCTCTGGATTAATCGCGAGTAGTTGGCAAGCTGCAGTACTTCAAGTAGTTCTGATTTGTATTCAAATCGCAATTTATTTACCATTCTTTAAAGTTTTAGATAATCAAGCATTATTAGAAGAAACACAAGCTTAATTCAGTTATAATTAAAGTTATAGGAGACTATAACTTTTTGATCATAAGGAGACGACTATGAATAAAAAACCAAATATTGTTTATTTTGTGGCAGATCAAATGAGAAGCGATTCACTAGCTCATATGGGGAATCCTGCTTCAATAACACCGAATCTTGATTCAATATTAGAAGAAGGGGTATCATTTGAAAATGCATATTGCCAAAATCCCGTGTGTGTGCCAAGTCGCTGTAGTTTTTTAACCGGACTTTATCCCCATACTACAGGACACCGAACGATCCATTATCTACAAAATGAGGGTGAGCCTAATTTTTTAAGGACGATGAAAAATAATGGTTATGAAGTAATTTGGATTGGAAGAAATGATGTAGTGCCTGGAAACCGTTCAAAAGAAGAATATTGTGATGCCTATTTTGATGGTTATCAAAATTATGATACGAAATCTCAAATTCGAAATTCAGCTTTTACTCATCCCGTTTCAAATAAAGAAGTAGATACGACAATACCAGGGTATTACTCTCATTTCATTGGGAAAATCGATGAATCAAAGGCCAGAGGAATGACAATGACAGGTGGTGACTGGGGATGCATTGATCAAGCGCTTCGTTATATTGATGAAAAAAGTAAAAACCCTGATTCAAAACCTTTCTTTCTATATGTTACTTTGTCATTTCCACATCCACCATATGGTTGTGAGGATCCTTGGTTTAGTGGCATTGATCGAACCAAATTACCACCACGCCGACCTAGTGCTTTAACATTAGACAAGCCAAGTATGCTTAAAGGTATTTGTGAGAAACAAAATCTTGATGCTTGGGGTGAAGAGAATATGAATGAATTGCGAGCTGTTTATCTTGCCATGGTATCTCGTTTTGATCACCAATTTGGAATGTTGAAAAATAAACTCAAAGAATGCAACTTCTATGATAATACAAGTATCTTTGTGTTTAGTGATCATGGCGATTATACCGCCGATTATAGCATCGCTGAAAAAGTTCAAAATTGTTTTGAAAACCCAATTACTAATGTTCCACTAATCGTAAAACCAGCTAAACAGTTCAATACTAAACCGCGAATCAGTAAAGCATTAGTTGAGCTTGTGGATTTAACCCAAACAGTTTGCGAAATGACAAACATCGAAACTGAATATGTCAATTTTGGTAAATCATTATTAGAAACGCTTGCAGGTAATGAAACCCACAAAGAGGCAGTCTTCTGCGAAGGCGGGCGAATTCATAAAGAAACTTGGGCAATGGAAAAAGGGCATGGTCCAGCATCTCAGTATTGGCCACGTTTATCAACTCAGGAAATGGAAGGGCCAGAACACACAAAAGCAGTCATGATTCGTATGGGTAATCTAAAATATGTTTATCGTTTATACGAAAAAGATGAACTTTATGATTTAGAGAAGGACCCACTCGAACTTGATAATAGAATTGAAGATCCTTCTTATAAAGAAGAAATAATAAAATTTAAAAGTAGAATGCTTGAATTTATGGTTGAAACTGCAGATATCGTTCCAAATCGAAAAGATATTCGATAATTGTAAGTTCTTTTTCAAATTGTTTCAGTGTCAATGAAATGTTATACTAGTTAAAAGAAAGGATGGTTATATGGGTTTAAGAAAAGATTTTTTATGGGGAGGGGCTACTGCCGCTAACCAATGTGAAGGAGCTTATAATGTAGATGGAAGAGGGCTTGCGAATGTGGATTTGATGCCACATGGAAATGATCGCTATCCAATTATGTTTGGAGCTATGCATCATTTGAAACATGATGATGAACATTTTTATCCAGGACTTGAAGCAATTGACTTTTATCATCATTACAAAGAAGATATCGCTCTATTTGCGGAAATGGGATTTAAAGTTTATCGTATGTCGATTGCTTGGTCGCGTATTTTCCCAAAAGGAGATGAAACTGAACCAAATGAAGAAGGTTTGAAGTTTTATGAGAATGTATTTAATGAATGTAAGAAATATAATATTGAACCATTAGTTACAATTACTCATTTTGATTGCCCAGTTCATTTAATTACGGAATATGGTGGATGGAAAAATAGAAAACTGATCGATTTCTATGCAAGATTAGTAACCGTTTTATTTACACGCTACAAAGGACTTGTAAAGTACTGGCTAACCTTTAATGAAATCAATGTGATCTTGCATGCACCATTTATGGGGGCTGGTCTATTGATTGAAAAAGATGAAGACCCAACAGCTGCAAAATATTTAGCTGTCCATCATGAACTTGTGGCGAGTGCATTAGCTACTAAAATCGCTCATGAAATCGATCCAAATAATATGATTGGATGTATGCTGGCAGCAGGTGCAGTTTATCCTTATAGTTGCAGACCGGATGACGTATGGGCTGCGCAACAAGGAAACCGACAAAACTATTTCTTTATTGATGTCCAAAGCCGTGGAGAGTATCCTGCGTATGCATTAAAAGATTTCGAGAGAAAAGGTGTAGTGTTGGATATTACTGAAGATGATAAAAAATTATTGAAAGAAAATACCGTAGACTTCGTCTCATTCTCCTATTATTCAAGCCGTTGTATTTCTACTGATCCTGAAGTACTCGCAAAAGCACAAGGTGGAAATATGTTTAGTGGAGTAAAAAATCCTCACTTACAAGCTAGTCAATGGGGATGGCAAATCGATCCACTAGGACTTCGTATTACCTTGAATGAACTTTATGATCGTTACCAAAAACCTTTATTCATTGTAGAAAATGGGTTAGGGGCAAAGGATGAAGTCGATGAAAATGGATATGTTGAAGATGATTATCGTATCGATTATTTAAGACAACACATCAAAGCACTCAAAGATGCAGTTGAGCTAGATGGAGTGGATTTGTTGGGATACACAATGTGGGGACCTATCGATTTAGTTAGTGCATCCACAGGTGAAATGAGTAAACGTTATGGTTTCATATATGTTGATCGTGACGATTTAGGAAATGGAACGCTAAAAAGAAGTAAAAAGAAAAGCTTTGACTGGTATAAGAAAGTCATCGCAACCAATGGAGAGGATTTGGACTAATGAAAAAAATCGTATTATTGTGTGCTGCAGGAATGAGCACAAGCATGTTAGTAACTAAAATGAGAAAAGCTGCAGAAGAATTAAACTACGAGTGTGATATCAATGCTTATGGAACAAGTGAAGCAAGCCGTGTGGGCGAAGATGCAGATGTAATCTTACTAGGACCACAAGTTCGCTTTGAATTAAACAAAATTAAATCCTTGTTTCCAAACAAACCAGTTGAGGCTATCGAGATGGCTGCCTATGGAATGATGGATGGTAAAAAAGTTTTAACTACTGCCATTGCTTTAATAGAAGGTTAACACATTTTAGAGGCTGTGATGATGTAGAGAAAAATCTATGGAGTCATAGCTTCTTTTCTTAATTTGCTTTTAAAATATAGATTTAGAAAGGGTATTTGAAACTATGGCTAAAAATATAAGAGAGTTTTTACTGCCTACAAGCATTCGTGAACACTATGAATCTGTAGTTAAGTCAATTAAAAAACATGAAAACAAATATATCTATAATGATATAAGTTACGAAGTAACATTTTCGTTAAAAATCATTTACCTAATTGAAAGAATATTGCATTATTCAAATTATTTTATAATCATCATGAGTGTACAGAGTGTGACACGTGAGAATAATAGTTTGAAAGCTCTAACTCTGTTTTTAGTTGCGTTATTTATCGCAATAATACCTTATACAATCTGTGCAAGGCTCGCTGTATCCATTAGAAAAAAATGATTATAAAAATAAAATAGATCAACATCTTCGAAAAGCACTTATAATGATATAATTCAGATAAGAAAGATATTAAGAGAATTAAATCGCAATATCTTTCTTTTTTTTGCAACGATTTTTCATTGTTTTTTAAAAACCAGGGTTATTCAATTTTTACCGTAAGTATTCTCACAGAGTTTGGTTGGAGTTTTTATGGGTTATGTGATAAATTAAAATTAGCGAAGACTAGATAGACGAGGGGTGAACTAATGGACGGCAATCTTAAACAATTGTTAGATGTATTAAAAGACGAAAAAATATTAACTTCAATTCAAATTGCCTCTTTAATTCATGTGAGTGAAAAAACAGTTCGCACAAGATTAAAACTGTTGTCGGATGAACTTGAACACAATGGTGCTGAGCTTATCGCAAGACCTGGAAGTGGTTTTCAAATTAAGGTTAATGATGAAAATAAATTTCAAAATTGGGTAGAGGAAACCTCAAATAGTGTTGAACTGATACCGAGTACTTCTTCAGGACGTGTTCAATATATACTTTCTTATTTATTGAATGAACCGGATTATGTAAAATTAGAAGACTTAAGCCAAATGTTATATGTGTCAAGAAATACAATTACTGCTGATTTGAAACAAGTTGAGTATATTTTAAATTTATATCATTTGAAAATAGTACGTAGACCCAATTATGGTATTTGTATAGAAGGAAGTGAACTAAATCGCAGAATATGCATTGCGAATTGTTTATATAAAAATAAATTAAGTCATGTTGAAGTTACAAATCAAAAGTCAGAGGGACAAAAGCTTTCTCGTATTGTCGGTGAAATAGCGAAAAAATATCGCTTAAAAATGACTGAAAGTGCATATGAGAATTTAATTGTACACGCCTTTATTGCGAATGATCGTATACGTCAAGGGAAGTCAATGAATTATACACATGAAAGTAGAACTGAACTTTATCAAATAGTTGGAGATAAAGCGATCAATGCTGCGGAAGAGATGTGTAAAATGATTAATGATAGAATCGGAGTTCATTACAATGAGGATGAAACACTCTATTTAGCACTTCATTTAAGTGGAAAAGTTAGCTCAGATTCTCAAGGAAAGTATGGAAGCAATTTAGTTATTTCTAGTCATATTGATGAACTAGTATTAAGGATGCTCAATGCAGTCTATGATGGACTGCGTTTGGATTTTAGAGATAATCTAGAATTAAGAATGTCATTGAATCAGCATATGGTTCCTTTGGATGTGCGTATGCGATATGACATTCCTTTGAAAAATCCAATTCTTGAACAAGTGAAACTAGAATATGCTTTTGCCTATACGGTGGCAGTTAGTGCGTGTTCGGCATTAAGTCAACATTATGAATATTTGATTATCAAATACTTTTACTTGAGGGCTAATTAATACAACATCCATCTTCTCGATTTGTTCATGCAGTGTATTTACTCCCAACGCATAAAAATACTCATTGGATTGTTTTTCTTCAGCAATCGCATTGAGTTTTCTTGCAAGTACACTGGATGTCATTCCACTTACACAAACAATTACTATATTCATGTTTATCCCCCAAACAGACAATCCGCTATTGTTTCAACATCTGTTTTTTGTATAATTCTTGTAACTAGTTCTTTACTGCATACGACCTTAGATACCGCATCCAGCATTTTATTGATATTTGGATCTACTTTTGGAAAAATACATAATATAACTACTTTTACCATTTCTTTTTCCCATAGTATTGATTTCTTTAATGTTAACACACTAAATAGGATTTGGTCACTAAAAATTCCAAGTGGATGAGGCATAGCACAATCATTTCCAACTTCAGTTGCACTAAGTTTTTCTCTATCTATTAGTGCTTTTTCCAAATCTTGATCAAATTTAAATCTTTTATTTATTTCAAATGACATAAAATGCAAAACTTCTTCTTTACTTTTCAAATCCATATTCGCAAAAAGTAATTCTTCATTCATAATCTTTTCTGTTGATTGTTTACTCTTATAGGATTGATAATAGTGATCTATTTTCTCAAAGCTTTTATCATCCATTGTTGAACTAATCATAATTACAGGAACTGGGCACTCAAAGGGAATAGGTATCGTTGTCAATATACAGTCATAACTATTTAAATCAAAACCTCTTAACTGAATCAAAGATGACATCGTAATATTTTCTTCTTTGATATCATATTTATTCATTAATTTATATTGGATTAAGCGAGATGTTCCTCTCCCTGTTGAACATACCACAACGATTTTCATCGGTTCTTTCTTCTCTTTTTCTTTTTCGATAGCCAAAGAAAAATGCATTGCTAAATAACTAATTTCATCTTCATCCATGGCAAGACCATAGTTTTTGTCAATGACCTGACTCGCAATAAGTGCCAATTCATAACCTTGGATCATTTCTCTTTTTATTTTTTGAAGTAATGGATTTTCCTGTTTAAGTCCATATTTCAATCTTAAAATCATAGGTTGGATATGTAAAGCGATCATCAGTTTAAACTCAAAATTATGTGTAAAATCTTTATTCTTTAAATCTTTTATTAATTTAAAGATATCATCAACAGTATCTAGAACTTCATTGTCGATTGACTGTGAATTCTTAATGATTTGTTTTCCCAACAAGTGTAATACAATATATTTCGACTCCGCTTTAGGGATATTTATTTTAAATACTTCCTGAAGTTTTCTAATAATCTGATCTGCCATTGTTTGTTGAGGTTGGTACACTTCTTCTAACTCCTCATTTTCAATCAGCTCATAACCTGATTGTACTCGTTGTATCGCAATTAAAATATGATAAACCAAATTATTGAATCCTACATCAGAGATTTCATAATTATTTTCAACTAATACCTCATATAGAATTTGTTGAATGTTCTGCACCATTTCTTCTTGTTGTAGCTGTTTAGAAAATTCTTTTTGATGTCCTAAACAAATTCTCATGTTGATTTCAGAACCTTCAATACGAATCCCATACTTAGGCTTTTGAGTGATTCGCAAATCAAATTCAGCTAGTCTTTTCTTAATACGATTCATTAATCGATCAACTGTCATGCGACTGACATATAACTCTTCTGCAATCGATTCAATTTTTACATAGTCTTTTTCTTCAATCAATTTGATGATGATTGATGCAATCCTTTCATCATCCACTTCAGTTTGATTACTCAACTCTTTTTCTAATAATGGTTCATCTAACACAATCAAGTGAACTCCTAAACGATCAATTTCCAGTTGAAAACCATAGGATTCAAAAAGTTTTTGCGTATCATTGATTGTTTTATTGATATATTGATTAGAGTACCCTAAAATATCAGATAATTTTTTTTGATTTAAAAAATTATCGTTTTCCTGAAGGACTTCTACTATTTTTTTTATTCTTTTATCCATGTCTTACCTCAATATCATTATAGATCTGATATGGAAAAAAGAAAAGCCTGTTCAAACTGATCAGGCTGACTTATATCTAAATCATTGCTTTTCTCCTGTTAATGATCCAGAAATCACTAGATAATTTCCTTTTTTGACAGTAACATATCCGCCATTTTTAAGATTATCATTTTTAGTCAACTCACCTGACTTGATATCGCAACGAGGTTTTGTACAAATCGCAAAATATCCACTTCCACTTAATTTATATTCACCAGCTTCTAAATCGCTGCCTATTAAATAATATCCAGGCTTATCAAATGAAGATGACAGAGTAGCAGTATAACCTGCTTCTTTATAGATGGAACCTGATCCGCTATAGTTGAAATATTGGCCTTCTTTCAAGGAAACATAGGCTCGATTTTTGAAATTTTTATTATATAATAATTCACCTGATCTGATATCACAATTTGATTTCGAACAAACTTCAAAATACCCACTTCCCAGAATAACATAATTTCCAGCTTCGATATCATTTCCTACTTTATAATTTCCAGGTTTAATTGGCTTTTTATTTTCTTTATCAACTTCAATTGCTTTTTCTGTAGATTCTATTAATTTGTTCCAATCCACTTTATATGAATCATAATAATTATTATTCATATTTCCAATTTCATTTTTGATTTCACTTAACAAGTTTTCATCACGATTCACTGATGCAGTTCCCAATAATGAAGATATTTCTATTGCAAGTTTTTCTCTGAATATTTGAACTCTCTGCAATGTTGTTTCTTTTATTTCTTCAAATTCCGAAACATTTAGTCCCTCAACCATTTGTTCAATCCAACTTAAAGACTCTTCATCAATAAGTTCATAGTCGCTAAAAACATTGTCAAAATAATTAATTATCTCTAAATCATATCTTTCTTTTTCTAGTATAGCCGCTTCATTTATTTCTTCTATTTCTTCTTTTTTACAAGCTTCAAATTCTTCTTTGTTATACTCTGTTTGTGTCTGACTGAACTTAGTCAGAACTTCTTCAACAGTTTTTTCATATTTTGATACTTCTGACTTTAAAATTCCGATTCTTACATTTCCTTTATTGACGAACTCATAAACAACCGGATTCTCTTTTGCAGCAAAAACACCATAATTCTCTTCACTGAATACTTCTCTGGCTTTTTCAATACCCAACTCATATAATGATTTTCGAAGTTCCAAAATATCATTATTTAAATAAACATAAATCTGCATAATCGGTTCTTCTTGTGCCTCATCATAGATCATTACTGCGGTCTGCGATGTGAATTCTGTTATTTCACGTTCAATCGTCTCAACTCGAAGTCCTGAATTTTCTTTTATTATTGCTTCTGCAATTTTATATGCATCCCAATCTTTTTCAACTTTACTACATCCTGACAAGAAAAGCATCGTTACAAACAAAAAGACACCTATTTTAATATATTTTTTCATACTAGTCCCCTACCTTTTCCATTACATTGTAACCTTATTCTAAACATTTGGATACAATAAAAAGACACATTGAGTAAATGTTCCCAAAATGTCTTATATTTCTCACTTAATACTATTTAAGAATAATTCTATGCGTGCTAATGCTTCTTTTAGCTGTTCAATACTCGATGCATAGGAGATTCGCACAAACCCTTCTCCACAAGTCCCAAATGCACTACCTGGTACAACCGCAACTTTTTGTTCTTGTAACAGTCTTGAACAGAATTCTTCAGAAGTCATTCCAGTTAATTTGATCGATGGAAATACATAGAATGCACCTTCGGGCATATGACATTTTAAACCAATGCGATTTAATCCATTCACGATAAAGTTACGTCTTTGTTCAAAAGATGCTTTCATCATTTGTACATCTGCATCACCTTTTTTGAGTGCTTCAATTCCTGCATATTGACTTATACCTGTAGCACACATGATTGCGTATTGATGCACCTTATTCATTGCCGCAATAAATGCAGCATGAGCACACACATAACCAAGTCTCCATCCAGTCATTGAATATGCTTTTGAGAAACCACTGATCAAGATAACTTGATCTTTGATTTCATCAAATTCTGCAATCGAGGTATGATGACAACTATAAGTGAGCTCCGCATAGATTTCATCCGATACAACCAGAATCCCTGATTCTTTGATAACTTCGACAAGAGGCAGCCAATCTTCTTTTGTCATGATCCCACCTGTTGGATTTCCTGGGAAATTGATTAGGATAGCTTTTGTCTTAGGAGTAATTGCTGAAAGTAATTGATCTTTCTTTAATTTAAATTGATCCTCTTCTTTCAAATCAATGATCACAGGTTTTCCCTGTGCTAATCGAATACACGGTTCATACGCAACATATCCTGGTGAAAGCATAATTACTTCATCGCCAGGGTTAATTATTGCACGCATTGTAATATCGATTGCTTCACTACCACCCACTGTAACGAGAATCTCTTTGTTGTAGTCATATTTCAAATTGAAACGGCGATCCAAATAAAAACTAATTTGCTTTCTTAGTTCCAACAAACCAGTATTGGCAGTATAAGCAGTTTTTCCTTTTTCAATCGCATAAATTGCTTCTTCTCGAATATGCCATGGTGTTTCAAAATCAGGTTCTCCAACCCCTAATGAAACCACGCCTTCAATTTGAGTTGCAAGATCAAAAAATTTACGTATCCCTGAAGGTGGAATCGTTTGAATCAAATCACTTAAATAAGTTTCTGCCTTGATCATGGAGTCACCACCAAACGATCACTTTCTTTTACTTCTTTATCCAATAAAACACCTTCCACTTTATATTGTTTTAACACAAAGTGAGTCACTGTACCACGTACTCCTTCAATTGGTGCTAACCGTTGTCCTACAAAATCTGCAACCTCTCTCATCGTATGACCTTTGATAATTACTGTAAACTCAAAAGATCCGCTCATTAGATACAACGAACTTACTTCTGGATATTTCACAATTTTTTCAGCTACTTTATCATAACCGCAATCTCTTTCAGGTGTAGCATTGACCTCTATAATTGCGATTACCTTTTCTTGATTAGTCTTATCCCAGTTAATTACAGTATGATATCCGCAAATAACATTGTCTTTTTGTAAATCAGACAAACTATTGGCGACTGCATCTTCACTCTCATTCAGAATGGCCGCTAAATCAACTATATCCATTCTAGCGTTATTTTCAATCGCTTGTAATAATTTAATCTCTTCCATAAATTTCACCTCAATATGTATATTTTAATAGCCTTTTAATAGTTAAGCAAGAAAAAGAGTTTGGAACTTGTCCAAACTCTGTCTTTTATTTCAAATCTTGAAGTTTTCCTTCACTTAAATATACTCTAGAATCACTCATTTCAGATACAAAATTACTGTGAGTTACGACAATAACTGTTTTACCAAAATCACGAGTCAACATTTTAAATGTTTCAATGATTTCTTTTTCAGTAGCTGTATCTAAGTTTCCTGTTGGTTCATCCGCGAAAATTAAATCAACGTTTGAAGCTATTGCACGAGCGATCGCAACACGTTGTTGTTCTCCCCCGGATAGCTGACCGATCATACGATCTGCTTTGGATTTCACGATTCCGAATTTTTCAAGCAAGGTATACGCAACATCTTTAACATTTTTTGGAACTGAATTGTCTGTTTCAGTCATTGCAAGTTCAACATTTTCTACTGCATTCAAATAGTTGATCAAATTGAATTGTTGGAATACGATACCGATTTTGTTGCGACGATATTGATTCAATCCGATTTTATCTAAATCTTCACCTGCATAATAGATTTTTCCGCTTTCAGGTGAATCAAGTCCTGCAATAATACTCAATAAAGTTGTCTTACCACTACCAGAAGGTCCAAGAATTGTATAGAATTTTCCTTCTTCAAAATCATAACTTAAATCAGTTAAGATTTGTCGTTTAAATCCTCCATCAATATAACTGTAGTTAATATTTTCTAATTTTAATAATGACATTCTATTTCCCTCCTTAGTTCATGTTCGTTAAAATCTTCTTAGGATTAAAACGCATAATCATTGCAGTTGGAACTAAAATACTTAAGAATAATACCCCAATACCTAATCCATAAACAGTTAGAATAATGATTGGATTAACACTAACTTTGTATTCAGCAAGCATTTCTTCTTGACTAACTTCAGTAAAGTAATTTTGATTACCAAACCAATAATAATTACCACCGTTATATTCATCAGTATCTTCAGTATATTGTTCTTCAGTAGTAACTTGGTAATTCAACATCATGTCTCCTACTTTTCCTGCAATCACTGATCCACTACCTGCAGCTAATGTAAATCCGATCAAAGCTACAATCAATAATTCTAAGAAGAACTGACCGACAATCTTTGCCTTTGTAACCCCCATTGATAGTAGTACCCCAATTTCAAACTCACGAGTTTTCATTGTTAAGGCTGTGATCAATGTAATGATTACGATCGCATTAAACATAACGATCCAAACGATAATGTTAGAGAATAGTGATAATGTATCTAAAGGTCTAGACAACTTTTTAAATGTATCATTGTTTGCATTTAGTTTTGTCCATTCTGCCAATTCTGGTTTATGATCTTCTACAAATTCATCAACCAACAATGGGTCAGTGATTAATAATATACATTGATTTCCATATACCATACTTTCTAATGTTGGTACATTGTCTGGATCTTGATAATAAGTTTCTTCTGGATATTGCTCAGCGTTCCAAGCCCACATTTTTTGTTGAACACTTAATGAAGCACTCGCTAACGTAGTAGAAGGCATTAAGATTATATTTTTTGGAGAATCATAGGTATTCATATATTGAAAATTTGAACTCAACAAGTAACTTTCATCATAGTTTACATAAATTCCAATAACTTCAAGATCAATATATCCTTCTTCATCAGTTACTCCTGCATTCGCATAGTAACTCTTGCTCCAAGGATTGATTGTATCGATAGTGATAGTATCTCCAACTCGAATGTTATTTAGTTCTGCTAATTCTTTTGTAACTAAACAAACAGGAGCTCCTTTATCAATTTCTTCTTGTGTATAGAATCGTCCACCATCAAGAATTTCATATTGACCATTTTCAATTTCGATCATACCTGGAAACATATTAGCCATAACCGCAATGTTTGGTTCTTTGTATTCTTCTTGATAACAACCTGAGTCATCACACCAACTAGAATATCCGCCACCATAACGATCTGGGTTAGCTTCTCTTTCATTCCCTAATGGAACTGGGTCAAATCCTACAGAATTTAGTTGATTTGTCATTAAATAATTGACAGTTTTAACTCTTTCATCAGTCAACATATTTCTTACGTTATCCAAAGTAATACTTGGATATTTATAATCTGGACTGCTATAGAAAGCATCTCTTTCTTCCATAGTCATATCTCTAGTCAATTCATCAACATAGTTCCAGTAACCTGTATAATTGACTTCATATGATATAACTGCATTCATTTTTTGACGTGTCAGTATTTTTGCTTGTTCAGCTGCATTGTTGATACCTAAACCAATAATAACTAGATTACCGATCACAAAGAATGTAAGGCACATCAATACTGATTTGGATAACTTGCGTGTAACGTTTTTTATTGCACGATTAATAAAATTCATATTGTTCTCCTCCTAGTTTTTCTCAACAATTTTGAATACAACTGTATCTTTTTGAGGAATGTATTGGTTGATGGTTGCACCAGGTCCAAAGTTTACCCCATTGACTGACATACCTATTACATCTCCTATTGCTCCAGCAGCTGTTTCATATTCAAATTTGCATGTCAATTCAGTTGTATTACAGAAACTACGGGCATCCGTTTCATTACTTGGTACTGTTCCGGATACCAAAATATTTTTACCTTGCGATACAACTGCTTCAACGGTTGCACCCACAGTTAAATCTTTATTGTTGATTCTAATAATTGTTCCATATGCTAAATCAGAATATTCCCAAACAGCTTTAGGATTAGGCATTTGTGCATCACCATTTTCATTTAAATCATTAACCCAAGTTTGAAGATCATCAAATGTTGAGCCGTTAAATGTTGATAAATCTGGTTTTCCTAATGAAAATACAATTGAAATTTTAGCGTCATTTTCTAAAATTCTTCCTGCCGCAACAGATTGAGAAATAAATCCGCCTTTACCGATATTTCGATCATATCGTGTATACATTTCACAACCTGACACTGTAGCACACCATTCATTCGCTTTTTTCTGACTATAAGTTGATAAATCCGGCATTGTTACAGCTTTACCTTTAGAAACATAAACCGTAAATGTTGAGCCTTGTGTTATTTTTGAATCAGCTTTATGAGATTGAGAAATGATTTGTCCTGCTTCAATCGTATCGCTGTATTGTTCGATCGCATCAAATTCAAGTTTATTTGTCTTAGCCCAGCTTTCAGCTTCGATTTTTGATTTCTTCAAGAAATCAGTTACTGTAACTTCTTGAGCTGGTTGTGGACCTTTTGAAACATTGATCGTTAATGTAGTTCCACGAGTGAAATCTTTTTCATCCACATTTTTTAAATCATATGAAATAACACTGTCTTTTTCAACAGTAGTACTATATGCTTGACTCACTTTAGTTTTTTGTAGTTTATTGTCATTGATCCATTTTTGGATTTCAGTCAAATCACTATTATTCAAATCGATCATTGTAACTTTTTCATCAGGATTTGCACCTTTAGAAACGTTAAATGTGATCACATTTCCTTTTTTAACCTTTGAACCTGCTTCTTTACTTTGCTTAAAAATTTGACCTTCTTCAAAATCAAAGTTATATTCATCAACCATAATTACATCTGATGAAGATAATCCTTCTTGTTTTAGCCAAACTCCTACATCATTTTTTGTTTTTCCTTCAAAATCAGGCATTGAAATTTTTGGACTAAAGAAGAAAAAATATACTGCCACAGCCACAACTAATAATGCCACAACACTACCAATGATAATTTTCGGATCAAAACTCATTTTTGGTTTTGATACACGTTCAAACTTTTCTTCTTGAAAGCTTGCTGGTTTGTTTTTTTCATTTGCTTCATCTGCCAACATGCTTAAGTAATCTTTTTTCTCACTCATTTGGTTACCCCCTCTTGATTTCTCTATAATTATAACTTCTTTTCGCCTCATTTGAAATGCTTTGTCAAAGTTTTAACTAACTCTTAAGATTTTCTTTAGAAACCTATTCCGCTTTTAACTCTAAAATAATGTCACGAAGTTCAGCCGCTCTTTCAAAATCGAGCACTTTTGCAGCATCTTTCATTTCTTTTTCTAGGCTCTGAATAAGTGCTTCGCGATCTTTTTGAGTACCTTTCGTTTTGCGTTTCATGTAACGTGCTGCCATTTCTTGAGTTTCTTTTCCTGATATCGCATCACGTATTTCTTTTTTGATCGTTGTTGGTGTGATTCCATGTTCTTCATTGTATTTAATTTGAATATCACGACGTCGTTTTGTTTCTTCGATCGCACCTCTCATTGACTCTGTCATATTGTCGGCATACATAATGACACGTCCTTCTGAGTTTCTGGCAGCACGACCCACGATCTGGATCAAAGATCTTTTTGAACGCAAGAATCCTTCTTTGTCCGCATCAAGAATCGCAATCAAGGCGACTTCAGGTAAATCTAGCCCTTCACGAAGTAAGTTGATCCCCACTAGGACATCATACTTTCCTTTTCTTAAATCACGCAATATTTCTATACGTTCTAGTGTTTGCGTTTCATGATGAAGATATGCAACATTTAATTGCATATTTTTTAAATATGAAGTTAGATCTTCTGCCATTTTTACCGTAAGTGTAGTAATTAAAGTTCTTTGATTTTTCTCAATACAACCTAAAATCTCATCATAAAGATCGTCGATTTGACCTTTTGAAGGTCGAATGAATATCTCAGGATCCAAAAGTCCCGTAGGTCGAATGATTTGCTCAACTACTTTATTTTCCGTTAATGCCAACTCATAGTCTCCAGGTGTTGCGGAAACATATATTGCTTGATTGATTACTCCTTCAAACTCTTCGAATTTCATTGGTCGATTGTTTAATGCTGATGGTAATCTAAATCCATACTCTACCAATACTTCTTTGCGAGCACGGTCTCCATTATACATTCCTCTTACCTGAGGAAGAGAAACGTGGCTTTCATCAACCACCAATAAAAAATCTTCTGGGAAATAATCAAACAGATTAAAAGGTCTTCTTTCTGGGTCACGTCCATCGATATGCATTGAGTAGTTTTCGATTCCCGAACACATTCCTAATTCTCTTAATGCTTCGATATCATATCTACAACGTTGTTCTAAACGTTGTTTTTCAAGTAATTTTCCTTCTTTATCAAAATATTCCAGTCTTTGTTCAAGTTCTTCTTCAATCGCAACACATGCTTTTTGCATATGATCAATAGGGCGTGCGTAGCCAGAAGCCGGAAACACGACATACACGGCAAAGGATTTGATAACTTTTCCTGTCAACAAATCAACTTCGCTGATTCTTTCAATTTCTTCATCAAACATTTCTATTCTTAAACCATATTCATCTGTATGTCCAAATGATACTTCGATGACATCTCCACGAACTCGAAAAGTACCTCTTTGTCTATCCATATCATTGCGTTTGTATTGACGGTCAATAAACTTAAACAACAATTCATTGCGTTCAATTTTTTCACCTACACGTAAAGTAAAAAACATATCACGATATTGTTCAGGATCACTTGCTGCATAGATGCAGGCTACTGAACAAACAATAATCGTATCTCTTCTTTCCAAAACTGAATTAACTGCAGCCATTCTCAACATATCTAACTCATCATTGGTCATTGAGTTCTTTTCAATATAAGTATCTGTTTTTGGCATATAAGCTTCCGGTTGATAAAAATCGAAGTTTGATACAAAATACTCTACACGATTATTTGGAAACAATTCTTTGAACTCACCATACAATTGTCCTGCAAGTGTTTTGTTGTGCACAAAAACGAGTGTTGGTTTGTTCACTCTCTCAATTACATTTCCAATTGTAAAGGTTTTCCCTGTCCCTGTTGCACCTAATAAGACCTGTGCTTTTTTTCCACTTTCTAAACCTTTTACTAGTTCTTCAATTGCGGCAGGTTGGTCACCCATTGGCTTAAATGGTGATACCAATTCAAATTTTCTCTCGCTCATATCTAAACCTCCTTTGAGTAAAAACGAGTGTATTCTCACTCGTTTTTTTATCTTAATATTTCAAGTGCTGCCTGAAGTTGAGTATCTACTGATTCATCAAGTGCCCAAATTTTTGTAACTTGAGCCGTAATAACTTCTAAAGTTTCATTATCAATTTTACCTAAATTAGTAATATTAAATTCTTTTTGGAATTTCGTAATTGCCTCTACCGTTGACTGATCAAAATACCCATCCATTCTCTTGACATCATAGCCTAAAAAATCTAAAGCATTTTGTACAAGCTTAACTGCGTTATCAACTTCATCAAAGCCAATCGGATCACGATCTTCATCCAACATAAAAGAATACATATAAAGAATTTCATGTAACTCAACTGTTTGATCAGGTGTAATTCCTACACCATTGACCCAGATATCATTAGGTGATAACCATTTTGATGTTGTATATTTTAACGCTGATCCATCACTGAAAGAATGAGTAACTTGTACTGTTCCTTTTCCATAAGTCAGTGTTCCAACTGTTGTTACATCATTACGTTGTTCTTTCAGTGCTAAAGTTAATACTTCGGCAGCACTTGCTGTATTTCCATTGATCAATATCACGATATTTTCAATATTCGTAAAGTTTCCTGCATGAGTCTTACTCAATTGAATAGAGTCATCAGCGTAAACTTGTTTCATCGCTACAGTTCCATCAGGTAAAAATAAGCTCGCAATGTCTACTAGTGCTCCTAAATATCCACCACCATCATCACGTAAATCAATGATCAATTGTCTTAAACCTTGTTCAGACATCATTTCAAGATATCCTTTTGCTTCATCGGCAGTAGTTGAACCAAATTGATAAATTTGTAAATATCCAATATCAGATTCTAACATTTTACCGAATGCAGAGTTTTGAACTGCTCCACGGGTGATGATTAAAGTAATGATTTCATTATCTCTTAATAACTCGATCTCGACATCAGTTCCCTCTACTCCACGGACCATTCCAGCAATTTCATCAGAACTTAAATCTTCACAAAGTACACCATCTACACGATAGATAATATCTCCTGGCAATACTCCTGCCTTCTCTGCAGGTGAATTATGAAACACCCGAGTAATCAGTTTAGTTCCATCACTTGAATTGTATTGTACACCAATACCTACAAATCCCATATCAATGGATGTAGTAAAATTAGACAAATCATTTGGACTCATGTAATAAGTATGCAAATCCTGATCACTTGTAGCCATTCCCTTTATTGCATTGTCAATTAATTCATTTTTTAATTCTTCATCAGCTTGTGCAAAATACCACTTATTCTTTAAAATATTATACACTGAATCTAACTTTGAAAGATTTGTCGAACTTGAATTACTTGTTCCTATAAGACTAGTTTGATTTGAAGTTAGTTTTACCCCAATCATTAATCCTGAACAAAATAGCGCCAATGCTAAAATGACTGTAATCATTTTAGAGCGTTTTTTTCTTTTTATTTCAAGCACTTCATCTGGCCATAAATGCTTTTCTAATTGAACACGTACTTTTTTTTCTTCATTCATTTTATGTTCACCTCAACGTTAGTATTTTATCACAAAGTTATCTTAAGTTAAATGAACTTCATCTGAACTTTAAAGACTTCCTTCTTATTTTATCCAATTTCATTTTTGATATTCCAACTTTATAAAATCATAAGTTTGCATATATGTGCTATTATACATCATATTTTAAAGAATGTACATGATTTTATTTCAAGCGCAATCAAATAAAAAAAGCTATAAACTCCATAGATTTTACTCTATTTCGTCACAGCTTCTTAGTATCCTAGTTTATCTTCTGGTCTTTCTCTACAAGGTGTTCCTGAATTTGCACAAGTTCGGTTTAATGCTGCACTTCCCCAACCACAACCGAAAGATAGATTTCCATCCCAACTGCTTAAGTAAGAATTAATGGACATCTTTCCTAAACGGTAAATTTCGATATGCAAGTGAGTTCCCGTTACATTCCCTGATGCTCCCATGCTTCCGATCTTATCACCAGCCATTACTGAGCTTGATTCTAAGTTTTTATCCAGTCCTGGACTAAGATGCAAATATTTGATCGCATACAAATTACCATCAACATAAGCTAGTTGAAGGACTTGATTTCCTCCGCCACTAGTACCTCCCTGAACCGAACCACAGGCATTACCGATATAACCCTCATTTTTACATCCATCGACCACTTTTAAAATAAATCCATTCGCAACAGCTTTGATTTCTGTTCCCATACTTTTAGAGATATCTAAACCTAGATGCACGCCTCCACCAAAACTTTTTGGATAGTACCATGTATTTGCCGTCACTGTTCCACCACTTACCGGTTTTGTCCACGAACTTGACGAAGGTATATCATCGATTTTCTGTTCCAAATCTTTCCATATCTTCTTTAAAGAATCAATTTCTGCTATGTATTTATTTCCCTCAGCTTCTAAGTCTGCTTCCATAGCAAATAACTTATTCAATGCTTCTTCTACTAACTCTCTTTGTAATATAACACTGTTTTGCTTCGCTTCAAGTTCTGCCTTCTTTTCTTCAACTGCTATTTTGTCTTCTTCAAGCTGAGCTTTTGCGATGTTCAACTCTTCAATAAGATTTTTTAAGGAAACACGTACTTTTTCATCATAAGCCATTAAATCATTTGTCATACTGATTCTACGTAACATATCTTCAAAACTGGTTGCCCCCATCAGAAAATCAATGTATTGATTTAATCTCATCGTTCCTTGAGCTGCCACCATTCGATTCTTAACTTTTGTACGTAACTCTTCTACTTCTTTTTCTTTTGTTTCTATTTCCGCTGCTTTTTCTTCAATACGCACCGTCAATTCTGTAATTTCACCATTTAATATACGTATTTCATTTGTCAATGTTTCAAGTTCAACTTTTAAGGTTTGTAGATTTGCTCCTGCAGTTTTTATATCTTTTTGGATCTGATCTATTTTTTTATTGATCTCATTAATTTTATTGTTTAAGTCTTCTGATTTAGAGCTTAAATAGTAGGCAAATTCTTTACAGATCGCTTTTGCAGTGTTGTCTAGCTCTGCAGCTGTACAATAATTACGATAGTATTCTTCGTTCTCTTTAAATTCATCATTCGAAACTGCGAGAATTATCCCAAAAGAATTCATTAAAGTTAAACTAAATGATACTAAAATTAAGATGACTTTTTTCATCATCGTTTCCACCTCAAATAGCGTGTAACAGAGAAGAAACTTCCGATCAAACCTACAACCACTGCAATTCCAACAAGTAGTAATGCAATATTCAGTACAAATGGATGAGGATGGATCAGCGTGAACATATTCGTTAAAAGTACGCCACCTAACTCATTATATAAATAAATATATCCAAAAATAGTGAAGAGTACAGGGATGATCCCGCCTAGTATTCCAATAAAAATACCTTCTATGACAAAGGGTGCTCGTATGTAACCATTAGTAGCCCCAACACTTCTCATGATCGCAATTTCATTACTTCGTGCATAAATTGTTAATTTGATCGTGTTGTTGATTAAAAAGATAGCCAAGGCACTTAATGCTGCAACCAATATAAATCCACCAAAACGAATCGAGTTCATTGTTTGGATAAGCATTACTGCGCTATCTCCCCCATAATTTGCTCCAACAATACCTTCGATCGATTCAATTTTAGCAGTAATTTCTTTCACATTATTTCCGTCTAGGACTTCAATATAAAATACATGATGGAAAGGATTATCTTCACGATAAGGTTCAAGAATTTCCCTAGATTCTTCTGTTGAAAGGACATGTTCCAAATAGTAGTCAAGTTCGTCTTCTTTTGTAAAGAATTCGACAAATTTTACTCCTGGAATTGCACTGATTTGATTTTGCATTGATGTAATTTGTTCAGAGGTTTCATAATCAAACGAAATTGATGCTTGTATTCTAACTGTTTCTTCAATTGATTTTGTGATCATATCGACATTAAACGAGAAAAGAAAGAATATACTCATCAACATCAAAGTGATCGTAACGGCTGAAGCACTGGATATAGCCATCGCACTGTGTCTAATAACACCAAAAAAACCTTCTTTAATATGTCTTCCTAATCTTCTAAACATGGGCAACATATCCTCCTTGAGGCAAATCCGCTATGATATGGCCCGCTTCTAAGGCTATCGTGCGTTTTCTGTGCTTATTAACTAAGGTGATATCATGAGTAACCATCAATATGGTCGTTCCTTCTTCACGATTGATTTTTTCAAGTAATGACATGATCTCATCTGATTTTTGAGGATCTAAATTCCCTGTAGGTTCATCCGCAATCAATATTTTTGGGCGATTTGCAATCGCTCTAGCAATCGCAACACGTTGTTGCTGACCACCGGATAATTCATTAGGAAAACTAGCTCCTTTGTCATCTAAACCCACAAGATTCATAACTTCACGAACTCTTTTTCTTATTTCAATTGTCGGTAAATTGATTACTTCTAAAGCAAAGGCAATATTTTCAAATACTGTCTTTCTTTCTAATAAACGGAACTCTTGAAAAACCACTCCAATATTTCTGCGATAAATAGGAACACGAGAGTGTTTCAACTTTCCAACGTTGATACCTAAAACATCGACAATTCCTTTACTTGGTATTTCTTCACCATGCAAAATTTTAATTAATGTCGATTTCCCAGAACCTGTAGGTCCTATAATATAAACAAATTCGCTTTGATCGATACGCAAATTTACATCATACAGTGCATTTACACCATTTTTATATGTCTTCGATACTCCTTTTAATTCGAGCATAGAATCAACTCCATTTCCTAAATATTATAGCACACGTTATGCTTACAAAGTTATGTAAAAGTTGTCAATTAATTATTCTTAATAATTTTATAACCAAAATAGTATTAAACTCTAAATTCAAGTTTAAAGCCTTCACCATGCACATCCGTTGCATCACTCGTAATCATAAAGGCTGTTTTATCGATTGAATTGACAAGTTCAACCAATTTAGGATATTGTCTTTGATCGACCACAACTAAAATAATTTGTTTTTGATCCATGGTATAACCACCTTTTGCACTGATCAAAGTCGTTCCACGATCCAACTCTTGGTTGATTTGAGTATTTAACAGCTCCCATTTTTCACTGATAATTTGAACCGCTTTAGAATTTGTACCGCCAAAAGTAACGGTTCTACCAATCATATAAGAACACGACACTACAGATATTAGTCCGATCAACACAGCTTCTAGTCCATAGTTAAATAAACCTAAAAGGACTGTAATGCCATCGATGATGAGGACAAAATTATTTGTTTCGATCCCTGTCCATTTCGCTAATATAAGTGCAGGGACATCCATTCCCCCTGTACTCGCATCAACACGGAATACCAAACCGATTCCAAGCCCTGCAAGTGCCCCACCATAAAAAGAAGCTACAACTTCACTTATTTGGATCTGATAAGGGAAATAACTTAAAATACTGATAAATATTGGATAAACCAGTGATGAAACTACTGTTTTTATTGCGAATTCTTTCTTTAAAACAAGTGAACCTAAAATAAACATTCCCAAAACTAATCCATTGATGACTAGTGTTTGATTTAAGTGAAACAAAGGTTCTATTGCGATCGCAATTCCCGCTACACCACCCGAAAGAATCTTAAAAGGCAAAATCAAATAGGTTACACTTATTGCCAAAATGAAGTTTCCTAAAAGAATCATGATTGTCTGAAATAGCATTTTTTTCATATTTTACCCTCTTTTATAATTATATCTATTTTTTAGCTTTTAAACTATCTTTTTTTGAACTATAATAATTATTAATTGGAGGTACGAATGAAAAAGATAATTTGGATATTGTTATTTATGTGGATTGGCTTTATCTTTTATAATTCTTGTCAAATTGGAGCAGATTCTACATCTGCAAGTGATGTCATTGTTTATTGGGTAATAGAGACTACAAAAGCTCCACTTACATGGTATCAGCAAATCAGTTTATTAGTCCGTAAAGGTGCTCATTTTACTGAATATGCATTACTTGGATTTTCTTCAGTTCTTGCACAAACCATTTCACCTCTAAAAGTATTTTCAAACACAAAATACTTACTTGTCTTTCTGCTAGTACCCTTTATCGATGAGACAATCCAAGCCTTTGTTCCTGGCAGAAATAATTCGATCATTGATGTAGGAATCGATTCTTTAGGTTTTTTAACTGGTTTTACTATTTGTCTATTTATCATTAAATATTTCAAAAGGAGGAAATAAAAATGTCAAAATGGAATTTAGATGCTCTATACACAAGTTATGAAAGTGAAGAGTTCAAACATGATTTTAATTTCATTGATACCGTAGTACAAGAAGTCAATGATTATGCGAGTTCTTTACCCGCTTCAATTGAGCTTGATGAAGTTAAAATGATTTTAAACCTTATCAGCAAGTTACGATTGATTTCACGAAAAGTTGGAAGTTATTTATTTCTAAATGCATCTACTGATACAACAGATTCAATTACTGTTGCGTATCGTAATCAATATGCAAATAAATTGAGTGAAGCGACTAAATCTGTAAGTATTCTTCAAAAAGCGTTGAGCAAAGTAGAAGATTTTGATTCTCTTTATCATGATCCTTATATTAAAGAACATGAATTCTTTATCAAGGAAATTCAAACAAGTGTTCAACATATGTTGAATGATGAAGTTGAAGATGTCATTTCTAAGATGGAAATTAACGGATCATCTGCTTGGGCTCAACTACAAAGTTATTTAACTAGCTTAGTAGAAATAGATTGCTTAGGTGAAAAACGCACTTTAACATCAATTCGTAATTTAGCTTATAGCGATGATGCCTCTGTTCGAAAGGCAGCATATGAAGCTGAATTAAAAAGCTATGATCAAGTAAAAGATGCAGTTGCTTTTTCTATCAACAGTATTAAAGGTGAAGCAAATACAATTTCTAGCTTACGTGGTTTTTCATCAGTTCTTGATATGACATTGGATACATCACGTTTATCACAAAAAAGTCTTAATGCAATGTTTAGCGCAATCGAAAAATATCTCCCTGATTTTCATCGTTATCTAAATCATAAATCAAAATTATTAGGGCATTCTAATGGCTTACCATTCTATGATTTGTTTGCCCCAATGAAGTGTGATGAAACTAAAACATATACGATCGAAGAAGCTAGAGAATATCTAGTTAAGAATTTTAATACTTTCTCAACTGATATCAGTGATATTGTAAATCGTGCTTATGATGAGCAGTGGATCGATTTCTATCCTAATAAAGGAAAAGTTGGCGGAGCATTTTGCAGTAATCTTCCATTCATTAAACAAAGTCGTGTATTGACAAACTTTGATGGTTCACTTAGTGATGTAGTAACTTTGGCCCATGAATTAGGTCACGCTTATCATGGAGCACGCATTCAAGATCATAGTCCTTTGAATACAACTTACTCCATGCCCGTTGCAGAAACCGCAAGTACATTTAATGAAACGATCATTATGAATGCGGCGATCCAAGATGCAAAATCAAACGAAGAAAAAGCAATGCTTATAGAAAGCATGCTTCAAGATATTACTCAAGTAATTTGTGATATTCATTCTCGTTTTACTTTTGAATCTGAAGTAGTTGAAAAAAGAAAAAATCAATTTTTATTCGCTAAAGATTTAGAAGAAATCATGATCAACGCTCAAAAGAAAGCTTATGGAACTGGACTTGATCATAACTTTCTTCATCCATATATGTGGATATGTAAGAGTCACTATTATCGTGCTAGTTTGAACTTCTATAATTTCCCTTATGCATTTGGTTGCCTGTTCGCAAAGGGCTTATATGCTCAGTTCATGAAAGAAGGTCCAACTTTCGTTGATAAATACAATGCCCTTCTTACCGCGACTACAGTTAAATCTTGCGAAGATGTCGCTATGATGGCTGACATTGATATTACAACCGAAGATTTCTGGATCAGCAGTTTGGAAATCGCTAAAAGATACATTGATCAATTTATCGAATTAACACCAATTCAATAGTCGGAGAAATCCGGCTTTTCTTTTCGTGGTCTAAGTATTCCCATGGGTGTTGACTCCTTTGATTGTCCCAAAGGATTTTGTTTCAAAAGGGCTAGAATGTGTTCTTCATTGATCAAAGAATTAGATTTACCTAAAATATTTCCACCAAAATCATTCAAATCAACGATCACAACTTGAAGATCATTAAGTTGTTTTGATATTTCTTTAGCGACTTCATCTGGTCTCAGTGGTCCTAATACGACATAATTGTTGTAAGGCTCGATCGTCCAATGACACGGTCCATCAATTGAAGCTGCTTTTGGTCCTGCCACTTTATAAAACAAGCCCGAAACACCAAATATTTTACTAACCCCAGAAACAAATGCCGCAACTAAAATACGGATCACTCCACATTCATCAAGAGCACATTGCATCGTTTCCGGCATTCCTAATCCTATTCCTCGAGGGGTTTTAGTCACAAATTTGCTTAATAGTTTTGCCAGAAAGCTTGGTTTAATCTGGTCAATTCGAATCGCTCTTTTTTGAATACAGGCAATCATTTTTTCACTGATAAACAAAATATCTTCTGCTTGGTAAATCGGTTCTACATATGTATTGATTACTTCCTGAATCTGATCATGTTGGGTGATCAATTTTGTTTTTATTGCATAGCATTCATATGCTTTATCTGCATCTTTTACAATTAATTCTTTGTCTTGATTTACGATCATATAAAAAAATCTCCTTGACTTCAATATAAATCAAGAGAGATTTTTATATATTAATATTTAATCGCTAAAAACATAAGATTTTCACAAGATTTACAGTGGTAAGTTAATTTCAAAAGTTGTGATCCGATTTGAGTTGGTCGCAGTGATCGTACCATCATGGGCTTCAATAATGTTTTTAGCTATTGCTAAGCCTAGCCCACTCCCTCCCGTGTTACTTTGCCTAGCTTGATCAGCTCGATAGAACTTCTCGAAAAAGCGATCCAGCTCAGTTTGCGATATTTCATTTCCTTCATTTTCGATTTTTATACAGATATGATCTTGTTTTCTACGCAACTCAATTCGAAGTTCTCCATTATTTGGAGTATAGTTGATCGCATTGTTCAAAATATTTTCAAGTGCCCGAGCTAACTTATCCGAGTCAGCAAACAAAACAACATTTTCATCCATTTCAAATATCACACTCTGATCACGACTTTTGATTTGGATCATCATTTCTTCAACCAATTGTCTCAACATCACCTGAGCATTAAATGAAGTTTTCCGTAATTCAATTTGTCCGATGTTGAAACGAGTAATCTCAAATAATTCTTCAACTAATTGTCTTATTCTATCCGCTTTACGTAAGGCAATATTTGTATATTTTTCTTGTGTTTCCTTTTTCAAATCACTGTTTTCACTTAATAATTCAAGATAACCAATCACTGAAGTCAAAGGTGTGCGGATATCATGAGCTAAACAAACAACTAATTCATTTTTCCGGTTTTCCGACTCCTGCATGTGATATTTCCACAATTTCAAATCTTTTTGAATATCTTGGATTTGTTGTTGCAAACCTGCAAATTGTTTAGGAAATTTAGGAATATCTTCATTTTTCAAAGAATCTGCGATTGCTTCTGTAAAATTTAAGTAAGAGGGATACAAAATCCAGTTCGAAAACATTACAAACACCATGATCCATACAGCTAATTCAATTTCAGACTGAAGTGCTGATATCGCATAAAACAAGCTACGAACTATATCCGCATCAGTCGCATAGTAAATGGAATTTAAAATGCTTCTTACAAAAACTCCCGCTACAAAGCTGGAAATACCGGCACCAATTGAAATCAATCCTGCTCTTTTAATACTTTCTATATTAAACAATTTAAATTTTATCATCAAGCTTATACCCCACTCCCCAAATGGTTTGAATGAACTTTCTATCCTTACCGATATCATTCAATTTCTTTCTTATGTTTTGAACGTGTGTCATAACGGTGTTATTACTTTCAAGATATTTTTGTTTCCAAATCGATTCAAAAATTTCTTCACTACTTACAACTTTCTTTTGATTTTTCATCAATAGATACAAGATCGAAAATTCAATTGGTGTAAGCATAACCTGTTTTTTGTATAAGTAACATTGGTGAGTTTCTTCATCCATACTTAATCCATTAAAGTATAAAGTACTTGGGTTATTATTTTCAGATGCTGAAAAACGTTGTAAGCGTCTGAGTTGTGCATTGATTCTAGCTAAAAGTTCCATAGGGTTGAATGGTTTCTTGATATAGTCATCCGCCCCAAAAGCTAAACCATTGATCACATCAATATCACTATCTTTTGCGGTCAGCATAATAATCGGAAAAATATAGCCTTTTTCGCGCAACTGATAACACAAGGTAAGCCCATCAATTCCTGGCATCATAATATCCAAAATAGCGACATCGATATCACCTAATATTTTCTCATCGATTGATCTTGGATCTAGATATTTAATCACATTGTGGTGTTCTAATTCCAAATGAACTTCAATTAATTGTGCTATTTCTTTTTCATCATCTACAACTAGTATATTTGCCATCTTTATATCCTCCTAGTTCATTATAAATAAGAAATATTCCTCTATGAAGTTAGTTTGGTTATTCTTAAGGAAATCTTGTGCTTTTCTTGTGAAACATTGCGCATTATAATCGGAAATTTGTTATTATAGTATAAATTGGAAGGAGCTTATATCATGCAATATATCATTTTTGATTTAGAGGCAACTTGTTGGGAAAGATCAAATACATTGAATTTATCACATGAAATTATTGAAATTGGCGCTGTTAAATTGGATCAACATTTAAATGAAATCAGTCTGTTTCAGTGCTTTGTAAAACCTACTATCAATCCGATATTATCTGATTTTTGTACTGAACTTACTAGCATTCAACAAAGTGATGTAGATCAAGCTCCAACTTTTGAAGATGCCATTGATCAATTTGTGAGATGGATCGATGATCATGAACCAGTTGTATTATCATGGGGTTATTATGATAAATCTCAATTGATCAAAGAATGTGAAGAAAAAAAAGTAAAAAGTGAAATTATTCAACTTCTTAATAATCATCATAGCTTGAAACATGAGTTTGCAGAAATCACAAAGCGAAAACCTTGCGGTATGCAAAAAGCTTTGAATATTCTCAACATTGAATTAATCGGAACTCATCATCGCGGAATTGATGATGCGCAAAATATTGCTAAGATTTTCAAAAACATCTTTCCTCAATGGCTCAAACATACCACTTAACACACAAGGACGCACCATTCATATGGTACGTCCTCTTTAATTATTTGATTGTATTCTTTTTGCGGTCTAACGCATGCCCATTGTTTTTAGCTCCTACCGCTAAAATGGCAGATTGATTTAATACTGTTTCATTGTTCTCTAGTTTTACTAAATCACTACGTTTAACTAGATACCCTGTAACTCGAACTACTTCTCCACCATCTTCATATCCACTGATGTATCGTACTCCAGCCTTCATCGATCCTTTGATCACATCCAATAAAGCAGGCAGATGTTTAGACCATGTTTCATCAAATTTATAAACATCTCCAGTTCCAGTTGGGAAAAATTTATGGTAAAGCGTCGAATGCAATAACTGATCAGCTAAACTTGGTTCATAACCAATAGGAATACGAGTTCCAGGACTGCAATCCGTACCATCTGAATCAATACCAACCTGTGCATGTAACCAAGTTTTGTTCATTCTATTTTCACTGTAGGGTGACGTTTTTTCAGCTGCTAAGCGATCAATAATTTCAAGAATTTCAACGCCCAATTGGTTCGCTTCTTCATTGTGACCAAAACCTTTAGATTTATCCTCTATATTAAGTAATGTATTACAACATTCTGCTAAACCTGCAATTCCAAACAACCCCACAAAATTTTCACGTTTTAAAAACCCTTCTTTTACCAAGAAATTCGATTTAAAGAATGCTGCTTCTTCAACTAGAAAGCGAATGCGATTGTTTATATTATCAATCATGATATTTGAATAATATGGTAGTACTCTATTTTTAAAATCATCAACTGAATTAGCTTCTTTTGCCATACTCGATAAGCGTAAGCGATTCATTGTATAAGCACCGCCAGTTACATTAAAACCATTATAACAAGAAGCTATTCCATATTGATCTCCTAAATCTTTTTTAAACATTTCATCATTGGCAAAGCTTGGATTTGCGGTCTTCAACATACATTCTAAAGCATGTAGGGCGAATTCATCACTGGTCAATTTTTCATTATATTTAATAGTCATATTAGGAACAGCTAACTGCATTTCCTGAGTCAAATCCAAAATAATGTGACCCACCCTAGTTTCAACTGGACCAATATCTGCATGGACAAAAGAATCTGGCATCGTTCGATCTATATTCAATAAAAATAAACGAATTGCTTTGCGAGCTTCATTCTCATTTTCATCATTAATAAATGGATCAAGTAAAACATCAATATCACCTAAATAGACAGGAAATGTACTACCTGTCGCGGCATAACGATAAAGAATCAGTAAAGAATTAGTTGCTTCCCAAATATCTGTAGGAACAGGCAAATCTAAAAATTCGCAACCCTTTTCCATTAAAATCGTATAATCAGGGACTGTATAACGAGGTCTAAACGGTGCATTCCCTTCATTTAAGTCACAAATAATTCCATCTTCTAACGCCTTAATATATTCTGGACTTAGTTTTATCGAGTGGTCAGTGTTCTCTCCAACCTTGTAAAGATTATAAATTTGTTGATTCAATGTAAGACTTTCATCCTTAATAATTTCAAGTGCAGTAGTCATCTTAACACCCCCATACATCTTAATTATATCAATAATTTGTAGATTTTATATTATAAATTGATATCTCAACTCTATGAATGGTTCAACGATGACTATTTCTTTCTTGGCTCCATCTGCTACAAACCCTATTTTTTCATAAAATTTGATTGCATCCATGTTTCCTTCTAATACCCATAGAACTATTTTTTTGTAGCCTTGATCTTTTAAAGTTTGAATTCCAAAATTCATTAACTGTGTGCCTAAACCATTTCTTCGATATTGTTCAAGAAAGTAAATTGCTTGTATTTCACCTGTATCTTTTAGATCTTCATCACGACATTTTCCAATCACAAGCAAACCAATCAAATCATTGTCTGAAAGCGCACAATAATGCACACTTCCTTCTTGATTTTTAAGTGTTTCTGCATATCTTTCTGCTCTTTTTTCGATTGATAATTTACTTAAATAATCATTTGGAAGGATATTTTTATATGCTGTTTGCCATGATTTAACGTGACATTCTGCAAAATCATAAGCATCTTCAGGTGTTGCTTGTCTGATTACTATATTCATTGATATCCTCCTACATAATTTTTTTGAAAAAAGGACAAAAGATGTCCTTCAATTATTTTTTCTTTTTATCTAAGATTTTGCGCCCTGGAATTCCCGGTTTGGTCATTTCATTGACATCCATAATTGTTTCTAAATCACTTTGTGTAATCAAACCACTTTCAAGTAGAACTTCACGAAGTGTTCTATTTTCTTTTAACGCTTGTTTTGCCAAGCGACTTGCGTTAGCGTATCCAATATGAGGGGCAAACGCAGTGATTGGTGCTACTGATCTTTCTACAAAGAATAAACAGTTTTCACGATTTGCCGCAATTCCATCGATTGCGTTCACTCTTAATGTATGACAGGCATTCGCTAAAATTTCAATGGATTCAAACAAGTTTTTAAATAACACTGGTTCAAAGACATTTAACTCAAGTTGTCCAGCTTCTGCGGCTTTAGTCACCGCTAGATCATTACCAAATACATTGAAACACACTTGGTTACACACTTCCAAAATAACCGGATTTACCTTACCTGGCATGATACTACTACCTGGTTGTTTTTCAGGTAATTTAATTTCTGCAAGTCCTGCTTTAGGACCTGATGCCATTAAACGCATATCATTACACATTTTTGACAAATTGACTGCCAACGCTTTTAACGATCCTGAAGCCCAAACTAATGTATCGCAATTTCTGGTCCCATCAACTAAATCTTTTGTCGCAGAGAGTTTAGTTCCATATAATTCACTCAATGTAGGTACAATAAGTTTTTTATACTGCTCATCAGCGTTCATTCCTGTTCCTACCGCAGTAGCTCCCATGTTGACTGATTTTAAATCATTAAACGCTAGCTTGATACGTTTGATATCTCTACCAAATGAAGTACCATAGGCATGAAACTCTTGACCTAAGCGAATAGGAACTGCATCTTGAAGATGTGTTCTTCCCATTTTAATGACATCATCAAACTCTACTCCTTTTTGAAATAAAGATTTTTGAAGTGCTTCTAACTCATCCAATAAACGATCGACAAGCGTAAGACATGTAAGTCTTGCCGCAGTTGGAAAAACATCATTTGTTGATTGTCCAAAATTAATATGATCATTGGGATGGATATAATCATATACCCCAATTTCTTTACCTGCTAATTCCTGAGCACGATTCGCAATAACTTCATTCGCATTCATATTAAAAGAAGTTCCTGCTCCTCCTTGAATACTATCCGTAATAAACCATTCATTTAAATCACCTGAAATAACTTCATCACAAGCCTTAATAATATATTTCAAACGTTCATCATCGATATATCCACAAGCGTGATTACTTATCGCACTAGCTTTTTTTACAACACCAATAGATCGAATCATTTCACTATGCATTCGATGTCCTGTAATTTGAAAATTATCTTTTCCTCTTTGAGTTTGAGCACCATAAAGAGCATTCTTCGGTAAATATACTTCTCCTAATGAATCCTTTTCGATTCTATTTTCTATTTCCATTTTAATTCTTACCTATCTTTCCCACAATTAGTCTACTCCAACATTACTTTATTGACAATAGATTCTAATTATTATGACAACTTAATCCAACTTTTTCTAAATTATTGACAGTTAATTTCAGACTTACTTCGTCAGAACTTCCACTAATCAAACCGATTTCTCGCAATTTATTCATATCCGCAAGGACATAGTCTACTTCAACTTTTACAGTTATACCAGTGCTATCTTGTGAAATTTCACATTGATACCCCTCAAATTTATCCATATACAATTGGTCTTCAAGTGAATCAACCAATAGTTTTACCTGACTTTCATTTTTATTATCGATTTGATAAAGTTCAAAAGGATAAGTGTTTGTGATCACAGCACTTGTAATGCGATCATCTATGGCCACTAGTTCTTGATTCACAAGAATCCCTTGTTCAACTCCTACACAGGCAGTAGTTGTTTTTACTTTCTCTTGACAGCCAATTAAGAGAAATACCATAACGAATAATATAAAAGAACGTTTCATAATCTTTTCCCCTTTGATCTTTCTATAGTATACCAAAAATTCAGCATTTAAAAAAGGAATAGACCATTATTTTTGATAATAATGGTCTATTTATGTCATTGTATATTATTTTTTAAATAACTGAAGATAAATCCATCTAAATCTCCATCCATAACTCCATCTACATTTCCTTGTTCATAGTTTGTACGATGGTCTTTTACTAATGTGTATGGACAGAATACATAAGAGCGGATTTGGCTTCCCCATTCCACTGATTTTTGTTCACCACGAATCGAAGCTAGCTTCTCTTCCTGTTCCTCGATCATTTTTTGATACAGTTTTGATTTAAGCATATTTAAGCATCGTTCACGATTCTGGATTTGACTTCTTTCAGTTTGGCAACTTACCACAAAACCCGATGGAATATGGGTCATTCGAACAGCACTATCCGTTTTATTGATATGTTGTCCCCCAGCACCTGAAGCACGCATCGTATCAACGATCAAATCTTTTTCTTCAATGTTGATTTCGATTTCATCATTAAACTGTGGCATGACGTCCAAAGATGCAAAGCTTGTGTGTCTTCTACCCGATGAATCAAAAGGAGAAATACGCACTAATCGATGAACTCCTCTTTCTGCTTTTAGATATCCATAGGACAAAGGACCTTCAATCAGAACACTACACGATTTAAGTCCTGCTTCGTCTCCATCTTGCCAATCTAGAACAGTTACCTTGAATCCTTTTTTCTCAGCCCAGCGGGAATACATTCGATAAAGCATACTCGCCCAATCCTGCGATTCTGTTCCTCCAGCTCCTGGATGAAGTTCAAATATCGCATTGCTGTTGTCATAGTCATGAGAAAGCAATACACGCACTTCAAACTGTTCAAAGATTTCACTAGTTTCAAGATATTCTTCTTCCACAAGCATCATTAAATCTTCATCAAAGGAATGTTTTAATTCATCACATGTTTCATTCAATGATTCTAGTGACGTTTTAAGTTTCTTAAAAAGTTCTAAAGTCTCTTTAATACTGTTCGTTGTCTGAATTAAGGATTGAGCTTTTTTGGGATCATTCCAAAATCCTTCCTGAAGCATTACTTCATTATTTTCATCAATGATTTGTTGTTTACCAACAACGTCAAAGAGAGTCGCCTAGCTGCAGAAGCTTCTCGCTAAACCCAGCTAAGCCTTGTTTGATTTCATAAATTTCCATTATTTTTTATTCTCCTGAATCACGATTCTCACATTTAAGCAGAAATTAACGATTTCCTGGGAAATTCGTTGTAACATATCTTCAAATAATTCAAAGCCTTCCGAAACATAAGCCTGTAAAGGATTTCCTTGAGCATAAGAACGTAAATGAATACCATTTCTAAGTTTATCCATTGTATCAATATGGTTTACCCATGCACGGTCTATTACTTTAAGAACCATTGTTTTTTCAATTGGCAATACTTGTTCACGAACAGCTGCAATCTTATTTTCATAAGCTTGCCATGCTTTTTCAACACAAACATTTTGGGCATCTTCTACAGATAAACCTTCTAAATCTTCATTCTTAAGAATGTCTGCAAATCCAATTTTAGAAAGGGCTTCTAAACATCCTTCAACATCAAGTTCTGATTCTTTTTTTACTTGGGTAACATGATTTGCCACAGTGTTGCTGATAACGCGTTTAAACATATCTTCTACTACATTGTGAACATCATCATTATCTAACAGATAGTTTCTTTGTTCATAAATAATTTCACGTTGTTGTCTTAAAACATCATCATATTCAAGTAATGTTTTACGCACATCAAAGTTGTTTCCTTCAACACGTTTTTGAGCTGTTGAAATTGATTTTGAAACTACTTTAGATTCAATTGCGACATCACCTAACTGTGCAAACATTCCTTCCATTCTTTCAGAACCGAAACGAACCATAAGTTCATCCTGTACTGATACAAAGAAACGAGAGTATCCAGGGTCTCCCTGACGTCCTGAACGACCACGTAACTGGTTATCTATACGGCGAGATTCATGTCTTTCTGAACCTAATACTGCAAGTCCACCAAGTTCACGAACACCTTCACCTAATTTAATATCGGTACCACGTCCAGCCATATTGGTTGCGATCGTTACCGCTCCCTTATGTCCTGCAAGTTTAATAATTTCAGCTTCACGCAAATGGTTTTTCGCATTTAAAACCTCGTGACGCACTTTGCGTTTTTTAAGCATATCTGAAATCAGCTCTGAAGTTTCAACTGCGATCGTACCAACTAGAACTGGTTGCCCTTTTTCATGACATTCTACCACTTCATCTAATAGTGCTTCATATTTAGCACGTTTAGTTCCATAAATCGCATCTGGATAATCAATACGTGCTACTGGGCGATTTGTAGGTATTTCAATAACACGCATGTTATAAATACTCATGAATTCTTCTTCTTCAGTTTTTGCAGTACCTGTCATCCCTGCTAATTTATCATATAATCGGAAGAAATTTTGATAAGTAATTGTTGCGAGTGTAGAAGTTTCCTGTTTTACAGTTACTCCTTCTTTTGCCTCAATCGCTTGATGTAGACCATCTGAATAAGCACGTCCTTTCATCAGACGCCCTGTAAATTGGTCAACGATCACGATTTCATCTTCATCCACAACATACTCAACATCAATAGCCATCGTATAATTCGCTTTCATAGCTTGGTTGATATGATGAACCAAATTTGTGTGTTCTAAATCATAAAGATTATTGATTTTAAATGCCTTTTCCGCCTTAGTAACTCCTGATTCCGTAAGTTGAACCGTTTTACTTTTTACATCAACACTATAATCATCTTCTTCTTTTAATTGTTTTACAAAACGGTCAGCCTGAATGTATAAATTAGCTGTTTGTTTTTGACCTCCAGAAATGATCAATGGTGTTCTCGATTCATCGACTAAAATACTATCCACTTCATCCACTAACGCAAAATGCAATTGACGCATAACACGATCTTGTACACGAGTTACCATATTGTCACGCAAATAATCAAATCCTGCTTCAGCATTTGTTGTATAAGTAATATCACAATTATAAGCAGCACGTTTTTGAGGTGCTGTCAATTGACGTAAGTTTACTCCAACTGTTAATCCTAAAAATTCATGGATTTGTCCCATCCACTTTGCATCACGTTCTGCCAAATATTCATTGACTGTGACAATATGTACACCTTTACCATCCAAAGCATTTAAATAAGTTGGTAAAATAGAGGTTAATGTTTTGCCCTCTCCCGTTCTCATTTCGGCAATATCTCCACCATGCATCGCAATACCACCTAGGATTTGCACATGATATGGGTATTCTCCAATAACACGTTTTGCTGCTTCACGAACAGTTGCGAAAGCTTCGGGTAATAGGTCATCTAAAGTTTCACCATTTGCGATTCTTTCGCGGTATTCATTTGTCTTTTCTTTTAATTCACTATCACTCAACGCAGCCATTGGTTCTGCAAATTTTTCAACCAATACTGCTTTCTTTTCTAACTCAGCCAATCTTTTTTTATCTACATTAAACATTTTTTCAATAAAGTTCGCCATAAAATCCTCCAATAACTTTATAAGTATACCATAGATTTGTGTGAATAATGTGTGTATTTCGTTAACAAACCTAGACATTTATCCCCACTATTATATCATTTGAAACGAAAATAGTTTCTTATTTTTCTATTAAAAGTGGATGTAACGCCAAAACAAGAGCTACACATTCTATGTTTGCTTCATTCATACATTTTTGCATTGCGATTAAAGTACTCCCAGTTGTACAAACATCATCGATCAATACTACCTTTTTACCACTAAAGTCTTTCTTTATTAATTTTATTTTTTCACGGATTTGTTTACGATTTAGTTTGTTTTGGTTTGCTTGTTTTGTATCATCTGTTTTAATAAACCATGATTCAATCGGCACTTTACAACATTCAAACAACAATTTGACATGTTCAAATCCCCGCTCCTTAATTTTCTCTTCGCTGCTAGGAGCCTGAACAAAAACACAATTCCGATATTTAAACCTTAGCTCATCTTTAAAGGGAGTTAAAAAAACATCTTTCAATGCTTCGTCCATACATTCTTTAAATTGAATAATCATTTTTTCAAATTCTTGATTATATTCATAAATACCATGAACTGATAAACCCTCTATTTTGATCTTTTTGTTTATAACTTTAAGTCTTTTGCGACATTCAAAACACAATTCATCCTCATTAAATAACTGATACAACAAAGGTTGACTCTGTATCAATTCACGATTACACCAAAGACATTTCATTAGTTTGTTTTTCATTTTAAATCCAACTTTTCATTCACAATTTTTCGACAAATTTATGAATCAAATGAATGTCACTTAATAATATAATCGTGCTTACTTTGTTTCCTGCATCTTTACTAGAAGCTCCACTCAAATATACTTTTTCATCTGTTGTATTAAAGCCCGGAATAATGTATCGGTCATGACACAAACCATTTTTTAATACTGCACTTTTCATATAGATTTCTTGTTCAGTAAATATATATAACTTATAACTTCTTACACATTTCATCTGCATCGAGGTCAAAAAATTTGACCTCGATAAATTAATCATTTCCTCTTCAGATAACTGGAACATAAAATCTTCCAGAAATTTTTCTATATTATTTTTAACTTGTTGATTAAGAGCCTTAACTGTTAATCCATACAATGTTGCTAAATCAGAATTTAACAAAGGTTGACTCTGTATTAATTCACGATTACACCAAAGACATTTCATTAGCTTTCATGATCCTTTCTAAACATATTTTTACTGCTTCTGATTTAGAAGAACACAAAAATGAGCATTCTCCTGTCGGATATTTTATACTTCTCCCTACACGTCCTGATATTTGAATCAAAGAAGATTCATCAAATATTATGTGATCTGCCATAAATACAATAACGTCAATATTTTCAAATGTTACTCCCCTTTCTAAAATTGTGGTACATATTAAAAATTGAACTTCTTTATCCTTAAACTTTTTGATAATTAGTTCTTTCTTTTCCGTTTTCGATGTACAAACTTCTACTTGTAAAATTTGTTTAAATAATAGACCGAACCATTCTGCATATTTAATTGTCGGTACAAAAATAAGTGTTTGTTTATCAGTTTTTTTCATTTTCCAAATTAATTCTATATACAACAAAAACTTAGGCAATAATTTAACTTCAGGTACGATCAACGGATATCCATGAGGCCTTCTATTTAAAGAAACTGATTTTAAATTTTTCATCATGAGACTTGGTGTTGCGGTTGAATAGATCATTTTCCCTTTACAGCTTGTTTTCGCGATTCCTTCCAACACTTTATTTCCCTTATATGGGAATGCATCAGGTTCATCCATGATAAGTAAGTCAAAAGTATTTGGATAGCGATATAATTGATGTGTAGTACACACAATCAAATCTCCATCAATGATTTCAGTAAATCCCTCACAAACTGCAATGACTTTACATTTCTTAAAATACTCTTGAAACCGCTCTGCTAATTCAATTACTACTTGTCTTCTTGCGATTGCTACAGCGACTTTTTTTCCTTGTTCAAGTGCTTCTTGAATGCTTTGAATCATAATCTCTGTTTTACCAGCACCACATACTGCCTCTAGTAAAACATCTTCTGCTTTAACTAATCTCGCTAATTCTGCACTCGCTCTTTTTTGTAATGATGTCAATTCGAATTTGATCTCTACTTCACTATTTACATTTAACTTAACTACCTCATCACTATGTATTTCTTCCAAAATTAACTGTCTTTTAAATTGAACACATGCTCTACAATAAATCCCTTTACTGCCTTCATAAAACAGCGATTCATTCGTATTTAAACATCGCGGGCATTTCATTTCTTTTATTCCCCATTCAACAAACGCTCAACAACATCATGAATTAAATTGGCATCATTCAGCAACACAATTGCACTTAGCTTATTTCCTGCATCTTTACTTGAAGCACCACTTAAATAAACTTTTTCATCCGGAGTGTCGAAATCTGGAATAATGAAACGATCATGGCAAATACCATTCTTTTTGACAGTTAATAAACCAAACTCGTGATTAAAATCATCTATATCTTTTTGAGTTAATTTATTTGCGCCATGACCCTTATTATCAGTAAAC
Organism: Holdemania sp.; assembly: GCA_031551965.1. Lineage (GTDB taxonomy): Bacteria > Bacillota_I > Bacilli_A > Erysipelotrichales > Erysipelotrichaceae > CALVGQ01. Next base: position 69,023 of record JAVBMW010000033.1, read on the forward strand.
AATATAACTTGCACATGTGGACTTTTAACTTTAAAAATACTTAATGTATTAACACTTACATAATCATCTATCATAATAATCTTTTCTTTTGCCTCAGAAACAATTTTATAATAAGCTTCTTTAGCAGTAAATTTTTGATTATTTAATATTACAATTTCTTTTATAGGAACATCACTTATAAAATTATCAGCAATTTTAACTACATCACTTTTAAGTGTTTCTAATTCATCACTATTTTTTTGAACCAAATTAGAAAGCCTTTTAAAATCTAAAGGTGAAACAATTGCTTGGTTCTCAATAAGATAATGATGCATTTCTTTAAACATCCTCATTATTTGAATACTTTGAGAAATCGCTAACTCGCTTTTAAGAACTGTACTAATCATATAAATGCCTTGCTCAGTAAAAGCATACGGAAGTTTTCTTACTCCACCTTCTTGTCCTTTAAAATAGCCTTCAATCGGTGAAGTCACATTTTGTGACTTCACCAGTTTTAATTCCTCCTTTGTAATTTGAAACATAAAATCATCTGGAAATCTTTCGATATTTCTTTTGACTTGTTGATTTAGAGATTTGACTGTGTATCCATATAAGTTCGCTAAATCAAAATCTAACATTACTTGTTTTCCCCGAATGATATAAATCAAATTTTCAATACTTTTTTCTTGTGTAGAAATCGACATACAAAACGTCCTCCTACTATTATTATTCTAAGGAAAATGCATTGTACCTAATTTAATTTTGTAAATATTTTTATTTCATTAATTTTTACCGTATTTTAGCTTAATTTCCTTATAATATCTAGGCGGTCAATCAATGTAATGTTATAATTATTAGTAGTTATATGATTGCAATTACGCAATAATTATATCAGGGGAAGACAAATGAAATTAAATAAATATTTTGACATAAAACATAAAAAGATAAACTACCTGCCTCTTATTATTCTACCAATTATTCTTTTAGTATCTTTTGCCGTATGGCTATCCAAAGTAGATCCGATACCAACTGTCAATGTTGATTTTGACAATGGGTTTTATGATATGCGAGATATAGATTTCAGTAGTACTTATGGTGGCATCCGTAAAGATGTTGAGTATGTGCTTGATGCCTTACTAACTCCTGAAGAATTTGACCAACGAGATGATATTTTAGTTGGTAGAGTTCCTGATGGAGAGCGCATTTATACTGCTCGTATCAAAGTACTTGTTCCAGATGGTAAATATTATGGAATAGTTGGTTATTCAATGAACTATGCAAGTAAAGTTTATATCAATGGCAATTGGGTTTTTGATGAAGGTAAGACTGCACTAACTATTGATGAAGAACGATCAAGTGAATCTTATTATCTTTTTAGTGTTGTTCCTGAAAATGGTGTTATCGAGATCGTTGTTCAAACCAGTGCTTTTTCTAATGTAGATAACTCAAGCGGTATGGGCTGGTCCTTCGGAGATTATCAAATGATAAGAGTATCTCATACGCGTTATATTACTTCTCATATTATTGTGATGTCATGGTATCTGATTGCCTCTATTATTTCCTTGCTTCTATTTTTAGTACTACCTAGATACAAAGCAAATGTTTGGTTAGCACTTTTAGGTATTGTATGGAGTATTCGAACTGGTTTAAAAGGTGTAAAAATCTTACTTACTTTATTCCCTGTATTTGAATGGCCAGTAATTTATAAATTAGAAATCTTAACTAGTCCTTTAACGATTATTTTATTTGTATTGATTTTACATTCATCTTTTCCAAAAGCTTTACCTAAATGGTTACGATGGGGATTGATCAGTGCTGCCAGTGCATTTGTGATAGGCATTTTCATTATACCTTGGTATAAATTTTTCGGACATAGTTCCTACACTAATATGTTGATCTATCTTGTTCTTGCGATCATGTTTCCTTTTATTCTTTTTTCATTACGAAAAAACAAAGTTACATTGCCTCAAATTATCATGTTGATCGGAGTTGCTTTGTCAATTTTTGCTTTCGCATGGGATGCCGATTATTTCAGTCATGGTTGGGCTCCGATTTCAATATCGCAGCCAATGATGCTTTCTTTTGTTTTGTTGATGACAGCTTCCGCGTTACTAGCTACCGTAGAGGAAACAACAGCTCAAGAAGTGTATCTTGCTCAAAAGCTGGAAAATCAGGAAAGAGAATTAATTGATGCAAGAATTTCAATCATGCTCAGTCAAATACGTCCTCATTTCTTATACAATACGCTTACATCGATTGCGATGCTTTGTAAAAAAGATTCTTTGAAAGCTGAAGAAGCAATCCTTGATTTTTCTCGTTATTTAAGAGTTAATATGGATTCACTCACTGAAACTAAAATGATTTCTTTTGAAAAAGAATTGAATCATGTTGAAGTCTATTTAAAATTAGAAAAAATGAGATATCAAGAAGATTTAACTGTTATCTATAATATTAAGGTCAATAGTTTCTTACTTCCTGCCATAACAGTTCAACCTATTGTTGAAAATGCAGTAAGATATGGTGTTGGAAAAAAAGAAGATGGTGGTACGATCACAATTTCCACAGAAGAAAACAATAATGAATACTTGATCATCATCTCAGATGATGGTGCAGGTTTTGATCAAAACATGCTTCTAACCGATGAAAGAAGTCATATTGGAATCAACTCTGTTAAGCAACGTTTATTAACACAATGTGGAGGGTCTTTATCTATAAAAAGTGAGATCGATGTAGGTACAACAGTTACAATAAGTATCCCAAAGAATGGAGGAATTTAATTTGAATATTTTAGCAGTCGATGATGAAGAATTAGCCCTTGAACTATTGGTTGATACCATAAAATCCGTAAAACCACATGCCACTGTTTTCCCATTCAAAAAAGTTTCACAGTCTTTAAAATCAGCAACACAAACCCATTATGATGTCGCCTTCTTAGATATCGAAATGCGTGGTAAGAACGGCATATCTCTAGCAAAAGAATTAAAAGATATCAATCCGAAAATAAACATTATTTTTGTAACTGGATATGCAGAATATGCATTGGATGCCTTTTCAGTTTTAGCTAGTGATTATCTCTTAAAACCAATAACAAAAGATTCAATGAAATTGGCATTTAAAAATTTAAGAAACGCTGTCGATCTTAAATCAAGTTATAAATTGTATATTCAATGTTTTGGCAATTTTGAAGTATTCAATGATGGTGAAGCACTTTATTTTACACGTGCCAAAACAAAGGAATTATTTGCATATCTCGTGAATCGACGAGGAGCTTGGTGTAGTGTACGTGAAATAGCCGCTGTTTTATGGGAAGATAAAGAAGATGGTACATCACTTCAAAGCTACTTACGTATTTTGGTATCCGAATTAATAACTTTATTGAAATCCATAGGTGCTGAACATATATTACTCAAAAAAAGAGGAATGCTTGCATTGCAAACCAATTGTTTCGGATGTGATTTTTATGCTTTTGTGAACGGTGATTCAAACGCAATTAACAGTTATACCGGAGAATATATGACACAATATGGTTGGGCTGAATATACAAATGCGTATTTAAATAATTTGAACCATGTAAATTGAATCTGACCAAAAGAAAACATCCCGCCTTAAAGTGTAGCAAGGATGTTTTTTTGATTCATTTTCTATTTATTCTATCGTTTCTTTTTCTTTCTCTTTTTCTCTGTAAACAAGAATGAAGAATATAAATAGGATGACAAGAATTATTGATATGAGCACCCACACAAAATTCATGAAAGATCCATTGTTTGATTCACTTGGAAGATTGGATTCTGATGTGCTTTGTGGAGTAGTTTCAGAAGTTGTTTGAGGTGTTGGTTGAACTGTTTGCGTTGGCTCAGTTGTCTGTGCATTTTCCTGAGACTCAGGTAAACTCGTTCTTTGAGTAACACTTGGTTGATTAATAGTTTTTGAAATCGGTGTTGGTGTAGGTGCCGGCAAATTATTATCATTTTGCGGATTATTATTTGGTTCAACGTTTGTAATAAACAAGCTGCCTACACTTGCTACTCCTGCTGCATAATTGTCGTTTGCGGCAGCACGTGTCCAAATATAATAAGTTGTATTTGCAGATAATCCTGAAAAACTTAAATTCGTTGTCCAACCAGAATTTGGTGCAGTCATTCCATCTGTGCTTATTGCGTATTCAAGTTGTGTCTGCCCTGTACCTGTATCATTGAGTGTTCCAGATGTAATGTTTACACTATTATGAGTTTTATCACTTACATTAGCTACAACATTTACAGTAGTTCCTTCAGCTTTACCAACCACATAATTTCCTAAGTTCACATAAGATGCCTTATAATTTGTTCCATCTGCAACATTTGCCCTTACTGCATAACTACCAGCATTTGTAGGCGGTATTGTTGTCCATTGCGAATCAACTTCGTATTCTACAACAATATTACCCATACCTGCTACATTTGAATTTGCGTTCACAGCTCCAATTCCACTGAGTACATTTCCAGTGAATTTATGATTAGTTGGAATCGTAAAACTAACATCTGTCGTACTTGGTGTAGCTTTATCGATGGTAAATGTAGCACTTGCAGTTCCAATTTGTGCATCATCTTCATAAGAAACAGTAACTATATAAGTACCTGGTCCTTTTGGTTTCCCATTTCCATCCAATGTACCATCAATCGTAGTATAAGTATAAATGATGGTCGCATTTCCACTCGCAGTAATTGCATCAAAGTTGGCAACCTCATAAGTTTGAGCCAAACCATTATAAGCATATGCGTTCGCTGCACTATTATCAAATACAATCGAATTATTGACCAACACTTTATCAGATGCTATGAAACTGAGTAAAACAGTAGTATTTTCATAATTGTCTGATGTCACAACAACCTCTAAAGTTGCTATACCAGAGGCAGCTCCTGTTCCTGTATAGCTAATTGTTGTTCCATTTAATGTTGGAATTCCAGTTAAAATTTGAGTATCCCCAGAAAAGTTTCCTAATGAATAGCTACGACTTCCAAGAATATTCTTATTAAAAGTGATGTCATTCAGATTAAATGTATTTAAATTCTGATTAGCACTATAAATCGCTGGAATAGTTGTATTGTTTGCAGTTAAACCTGTTCCTTTTACGATTTGGAAATTTTCAGTTTTTGTAGTTCCGATCTCGTAGTTACCTTTACCTCTAACCGTGATTGTAACAGTGCTTCCAACTGTTGTTCCACCTGAATAAGAAACTGTATAGTCTCTATCTTTATTTAAAATCGTACTTCCGTCTTTAACTATAATACTTGGTTCTATATCTAAACCATCATTATAGCCTTTGCTACCGTCAACCGTAATCGTCAAATTTGTTACATGTTTTGGTGAAACATTGATTATTACCGGAATTTCAACTTGAGTAAAGTTAGTATTATTTGGCGTAAATACTAAAATATGTGTTTGTTCTCCAGCATTTCCTACTGATGTTGTAGCTGCAGTTTGTTTCCAAGCAACAGTTCCGGTAGTACTAGTTGGCATAATAACGTCTGATAACATTTGTCCATATGTCGCAATAAAGTAATATCCTGAAACATCTTGATACAAAGAACTACCTGGTGTTGCTTTCATAATTGTGAATGTTGTCGTCTTACTACCTCTTCTTGTAGCGTCCTCATATTTAGCAGTAACAGTATACGAGCCTGCAAGAACTGGGGCATCAGTACTAGGTCCATAACTTGTTCCACCAGTACCTTCATAAGTATAAGTGAAATTCGAAGAAGCTACCCCATCAAATAAACTGGTCTCATAACTATGAGCAGTATCATCATAGGTAAATGTGTTTGGAATTTGAGTATTAAAGGTAATTCTATTATCTACATTCTCCTTATCAGATGCAGTAAATGTTATTGTTAAATCAAAATCAACATAGTTTTCTGAACTGACTGTTACTACTAATGTAGCAGTTCCTGATGTAGCTCCTGTACCAGTATAATTGATAGAGTTACCACTTAGGATTGGTTGTGCACTCAGTATATTTGAATTATCAATAAATGTACTTAATGTGTAAGTGCGATTACCTGGATTAGATTTATTGAAAGTAATACTGTCCAAATCAAATGTATTCAAACTCGTATTTGCGCTATATATCATAGGTGAGATTGTTTCACTATTAGCTAAACCTGTACCTTTAACAATTTGGAAATCTTCAGTTTTAGATGTTGAACTATCATAATTTCCAAGTCCTGTAACCGTGATTGTTACTGTACTTCCAACTGTTGTACCACCCGTATAAGAGACAGTATAATCTGTATCTTTTGTCAAATCAGTACTTCCATCTATAACTGTGATTGTTGGTTCAACTGCTTCGCCATCATTATAACCTTTGCTTCCAGTAATATTAATTGTTAAACCGCTGGCAGATTTTGCTGCAACAGTAATCGTTACCGGAACTTCTACCGATTCATAGCTTGTATTTGTGGGTGCAAATACAACAACATGTGTTTGCGAACCCACTGAACCTACAGAAGTTGTAGAAGCTACTTCTTTCCATGCAAAAGTACCATTCACTCCTGTTGGTAATGTTACATCAGATAGCATTTGACCAAAAGTAGCCGCAAAACTATGCGAAGTTAAATCAGAATAAAGCGAAGCATTAGGTGTTGCCTTCGTAATTGTAAATGTTGTCGATTTACTTCCCTTTTGAGTTTCATCTTCATAAGTAGCAGTAACCGTATAAGTTCCTGCATTCGTAGGTGCAGTTGCGCTTGGTCCATAGCTTGTACCATTTATCCCTACATATGAATAAGTGATGTTTACTGAAGATAATCCTTCAAATAATCCTGCATTATAACTTTGAGAACTTTCATTATAAGTAACAGAAGTTGGTACACCACTATCAAAGGTAATTTTACTATCAACATTTGTCTTTTCAGCAGATGTAAATGTAATCACCACATTAAAATCAGCGTAATTTTCTGAGCCTACAGTAACTACCAATGTAGCCGTTCCTGTTGCACCTGTACCTGTAAAGTTAAGTACTTTATCACTTAAAGTAGGTTTAGCAGTTAAAATTCCACTTGAATCTACAAACGTACCTAGAGTATATGTGCAATTTCCAGCATCTGTTACGCTTAATACGAGATCATTAAGATCAAGTGTTTGAGCACTGGTTTTTGATTTAAAGAATGTTGCACTATTTCCATCTGTTGCAGTAATTGTCGTAGTCGTATTTTTAGTTATACTTCCTGTCGCTACAAAACCAGTACCATTAGTAAGATTATAGTTACTTGCCGCTGTTCCTTTTAGTGTAATTGTAGCAGTTCCATTTACTGATCCTGTATTAGCATTTACACTATTGTAACTCGCTGTTGCATCATAATCAGCAGATGTCATACTTCCCTTATTAAAAGTAACACTTGCTACTGTTGCACTATTTGTTCCATCAAAAGTCTTACTATTTAATGTAATTGAATTAATTGATAAATCTGCCCTTGTAATAGAAAGTCCGCTATTTGTAAATGTCATACTATTATTACTTACACCTTGTAAGCTGTAGTTTTTATTCACTGCATTAGAATCATCTAATTGAAGCCCTGAAACAACTATACTTTTATTATTTCCAACATTACTATCCGAGAAGGCAAAAGTTGTGCCAGTTTTTAGTGTAGGTGTTTCTCCTGCTACATTACTTGATAAAGTAATTACTGGAGTTCCACTGAGTGTAGTTGTCCCATCATATTCCTTACCAGTAACACCTGTATAATTTATATTTACTGTTAATTCTTTTTGAACAATTGTAAATAAAATTTCAAGTGCTGTCCCTGATTTGTAATTGACATCACTTGGGGCAACATCAACTACAAGTTTATACTCGCCAGCGTCAGTTGGTGCCAAGTTTCCAACTAGATCATATCCATCACTACTATTCTTTACGTACCAAGTGTAATTAAAGATTGGAGAGTTTGACCCATCGGTTCCACTGAAGTATGGAGCACCCGTGATAGTAAATACATCACTACCATAAGTTGTATTGCCCGCTACATTACCTGTTGTTGAACTACTATACTTAATATCGGATCCTGATTTTATTTGTAAAGTTCCAGCACTTGTAATATTAGCGGTGTTTTTCCCACGAGTTATTTCAGCATATTTTAAATATGTTGAAGGATTGCTTTTTAGCACGGCAACTCTATTATTTATTGTACCGGTTTCGTTTGCCCCACCCGCATTACCAATAATAAGCCCTCCGTCAGAAGGATAAATTGGAGTAGATGTTGATTCATCTTGGTAAATACTTGAACCTCCAAAAAATTGGATTGCAACATAGTTTCCAACGTAAGTTCCAGTTGTTTTTACCTTACCAATAAGCTTCGCCGCTTTACTCACCAAAGCAATCTTGGATGCATAGATTCCTTTTTGATTATTTTGGTTACCGGTTCCTTCTCCTGTTACGACTACATCATCATGCAAGATTAAATTTCCTACCGCATTTATTCCTTGTTCTCCACCAAGAGCTTTAAGAGTTTCTAGCCCATTTAATGGATTACTACCTGATTTGATTGTTAAATTTCCTAAAGCTGAAATACCGTAAGAACCAACGCTATCTTTTGATGCTGTAAATGTATTTTCTCCATTAAGAATAATTGTAGTATTTGCAGGTACCTTTAACGCAACAAGATCAGTAGTTGTCAGATTAACATCGGTAAGTGTTAAAGTATATTCGGAATCCTCATTTTTTACAAAAATAAACGAACCGTCTCCTTTTCCACAATAATCTTCAATCGTTGTGTTTAGTGGTAGAGAAAGACTAGTAGGATCACTCAAATCAAGCCCAGATGCAGAAGGTAAAGTACCGATTTGAATTGTTTTATAATTACTATATGGAGTCAAATCCATATTCATTGTAGATGCGTTTCCAGTTCCGCTAAGACCTATAGAAGGTACTCCACTTGAAATAAAACTTGTATCAGTGCTAGTACTATATCTAAATGGTAATGTTGTATTATTCATTGTCCATGTTCCACTAAAACCATTTTGATAAGTTGCTGTAGTATAAATGTATGGCGATGCACCTAATGATACAATAACATTACCCACTATAGCCATAGAAACAGCTCCACTAGCTGCAGCATAAACCGAACCTTTTCCACTCGGAAAACTTATTGAATTCGAAACGGAGATTGCACCATAATACGTTCCACTTGATGAGCTATTATAATTATATTTTGCATATATTTTCCCACCAGTAGAAGTAATATTTGTTGCAGAAATACCAAACCCTAAGCCCATCGCTGTTCCATTAGAAACTCCATTCATGGTTCCTTTTGAAATTGTAATATTGTTTGCAGCTATACCAGCATTAATAGAAACAGATGATCCAGAAGTTTTTGTAATTGCTCCACTCGTTCCATTTAAAGTTCCACCAGTAACTTCAATATTGAAATTTGATACGGACACTCCATATGTGTCATCTTTAACAACTGTTCCCCCAATAATACCTGCACTAGCAAATAAAGATGAGTTTTGAGTGCCTGACGCTGTATAGCCTATACCTCCACAACTTGCATCAACAGTTCCACTGATAATTTTTAAAGTTCCACTTTCCACAAAAATTCCACTTGTGTTTACTCTGGTTAAATTATTCGAACTGCTGTAGCTCCACTTTTTTTCCTGCCTTGCAGTGAGTGAACCATCTCCTTGAATAGTTAGATTGCCTTTTGCAAGTACTCCTGCTGAATTTGCAACATTTGCAGTTGCAATGTATGTTGTTAATGCTTTGTTGTCTCCCTTTAGAATCAAAGTTGTGTTAGCTGGAAAAATGATTCCGTCTTTTGCAGATGTATTGACAATAATATTTTCCAGTGTGATTTCATATTTATCTGTATCGGTTTTTTTCATTGTATAAGTTCCGAAATTACCGTCAGTATGGTAAGCTGAACTACAATAAGCCCAGTCACTTCCTGTAATCACATCATCTATATTAGGAACTAAGCTTTTCATTGCATCAAAATCAAGACTAATACTTGGATTAGTATCCTGTATACTAGAAAGATTAATCCATTTATGTGATGTGTTTGAATATGTTGTATTGTTATAGACAGATGATGAAGTACCATCAGTATTACTACTCATATTACCTGCCCACTTATCGTGATCCATTGTAGCTCCTGTACTCAAAGCTGCAGTCATACCTACAGAAGTCAACGTTCCACTATCAAACTTGATTATATTTGCATTAATTCCATAGCTTGTACTTTTACCATCCGCAATAACTGTTAGTTTCGAAGTACTGTTACCCACAAAAGTAACTTTACCATTGCTCTTAATACCAGATGAATCAAGCCTTGACATCGGATCATGATAAAGTGCTGTTATTGTATTTTCTCCAATGCATTCAATCGTTGTTCCATCAGGGACAATAATCGCATCTGCATCAGCTGAAGCATAAGTAAAATTTTGTAACTTTAATATCTTTGTATCTTTATTCCAATCATAAAATCCAGCTGTTGTTGTGCCTGGACCGAAGTTGTAACTATTTCCATTTGAAATTGTTTCCATAGTTGTGAAATCCAATGCACCTCGTGTACCACCTGTTTCAGCATAGCGGGGTAATATAGTAATATTCACATCTGTTGTGCCATAATTTCCACCAAGATATGTATTAACATCTGCATCCGTTTGTAATGTTGCAGATCCTTTTCCAGGATAAATTTCCCAAGATGTTGATCGTGTTACACTTGTGTCTAAAGTTCCTGTTAGTGAAAATGTAGAACCACTATAAAGTTTGAAGATTCTAGGACCTTCTTGATCTGCCGCACCACTATTACCTCCTCTACCATTAAGTGAGGTTCCTTTTAGATTTCCCGAATCAAGAATTAGACTTAAACTGCTAAGTGCATGTTGAGTCTTTCCTGCTACACCATTTTGGTTAATGTTTAGTGTTCCTCCGCGCAAATAGAGTTTTGATCCAACACCGCTACCCACTATCCCTGATGCTTGTGTTGTAATGGTTAGATTTGCTCCGTTAAGTATATAAAGTTCTTTAGATCCAAAATCAATACAACGACTATAAATGTCCGCAGATGCATTGATATTTACCTCAACATCACGAAAAGACACACCCCCAGAGATAGCTCTGTTTGCGTTCGTTGTAGTTGTGGCAACCCCATTCATGTTTATATTCAATTTATCGCCACCATTTTCATTTACACCTACAATCGCTATCATACCGGTGCTTGAAATTGCAGTAGTTGAATTAGTCGCATAGTTCATCGTTACTTCGCCATTTACTTTAATGTAAGCACCATCTGGCAGAATAAATGTGTCTATGATAGTTCCTGCATTTAATGTCAATGTTTGTGAGTCGGCATCCCATGCCCAATTGGTTCCATTTGTCGATGTATTAAGCGTGTTTGTCGCTGCCATTACTGGTACAGTCATTGTTGATACAGTAATCAATATTATTGATATCGACAATAACCATGACAATAGTTTTTGCATTGTTTTCTTCATGTGTATCTCCTTCATACTAAGCTTTTATTAATGAAGCACTCTGTTGAAATCTATCTCTTTACTAAATTTTGTCTACAGTTTTCTTCATTTAAAATACTACAATACGAACCGCTACAATAACGCTACAAATCTACTATTGAATATTATGGCTACTGAATTGATAATTCTTTCTAATTTATCAACTAAAGGCATTGACAAAAAGTGTCTACAAATGTAGTATGGTATTAACGAATCTACAAATGTAGACACTTGTGAGGTATGGTATGAATAATTCAATTCCTGATTCAGAATTAATTTTATTAAAGGCAATATGGAAGGCAAAAAAACAAGTTTCAGCTAATGAGATCATTTCAAGTTTGCCAAGTGATGTAAGTTGGCAAAGAACGACAATTTTAACTTTATTAAGTAGAATGGTCGAAAAAAATATCATCGCCATTGATAAAAGTGGAAAAGTATACACTTACTATTCACTTATTGATGAAGATGAGTATAAAATAAGTGAAACAAAAGCATTTGTACAAAAGATACATGGAAATGAAATGAATAGTTTTGTTGCAGCATTATGCAGCGATGATGTATTTAGCGTAGAAGAAATGAGACAGTTAAAAGAGTTGCTTAACAAGGCCTAAGGAGAAAAGAATATGACAAAAAACATTATTGAAACCCTTATTCAACTTTCTTTAGTGGGTACTGCAGTCAGTATTTTAGCACTCATATTAAAGAAACTATTTGATAATTATTTCAATCTGAAGGCGAGGACAAGCCTTTGGTTTTTAGTTTTGTTGTTTTTTATTATCCCAATCCAAATACCAACACTTCCAGACAAAACTTATGTACCTCCTACAGAACAATTAACTCAAGTTTATCAGCATCAAGTTTATCCAACCATTACTGAAAGTTTAGAAAGAGAAGTCTTTCAAATTAGTAGCTCAAATGTAGTACAAGACAATGTTACATCTACTTCAATTGAAGTAGAGCCTAAAAAGACTTCCTATCAAATGAGCGATTTTATCTTTGTGGGTTGGATGTTTGGCATTCTTATATTCATGATAATAAAGCTTATTCCTTATTTTAAGCTCAAACTAAAATTAAAAAGAAGTAGTAGCGTTTGTGACAATGAAATAATTGAGTTGTTTCATAATATAAAAAAAGAATTAAAAATAAACTCTAACCTGCAAATTTATTATGCAGATAATATTCCTAGTGCTATTTTAATTGGAATAGTACGCCCTACGATTTACCTTCCAAATAAGCTAAGAAGTTTAAGTCAATGGAATTATATTCTTAGACATGAGTGTATGCATTATAAAAATCATGATCTATGGATCAAATGGTTTGCGATGATCGTTTCATGGATACATTTTTTCAATCCTGTTGTATATTTTATTTTAAAAGAAATCAATAAAGACTGTGAAGTAGCTTGTGATTATTCTGTAATTCAAAATCTTTCAAAAGAAGATCATATCGATTATGGAAATACAATTTTAAGTATGCTTCAAGTAGAAAAATCTTCTGTTCAGTCATTAACCACATCGATGACTGGTTCAAAAAAAGAAGTAAAAAATCGAATTCTCAAAATCGCAAAAATACAAAACAAAAAATTGATGATACTAGCTACCACTATTTTATGTGTTTCCTTAATATTTGGATGTTTTGTCTTTTCTTCTATCATTGATAATCCAAAAAATTCATTTAAGCCTGTAGGGTGTATATTACTCCACAATGAAAATACTGATCACATTGCAACAATATCTGTTGCTTTACCAAATAACATTAAAGTAGATAATGTTGAGGATCAACTCAAAGAATTCTTTACTTTAAATCGAGATACAAATGTAACAACCAATTATTTCGGAAATAGTATTCCAGTAGTTTCTCAATATATTGATAATAATATTCATCCAGAATTAATGCATTATTGTGGTTATGATGAATCTGCAAATATTTACAGTATTAACTACTCAATTGAAATTTCAAGTCTTGATTGGGATATCTTTACTAATAATGAAAATTATACTCAGACTTTAATTGATAAATACAACAATGAACACATCATTAACTACAACCTTATAAACAATACACTTGATAAAAACATCGGTTTTTCTGATTTCAGTGATTTACAATTTGGTTTAGCTCCATATTTAAATGAAAACTATGTGTCAACTGGCATTTTCCAAATGGTTACTTCAACAAACAATAAGTATACAAACGGAGTTAATATACCTGGAAATCCACACCAAGCATTTTATAGTGATCAAGATATATTATTCATTGAACTCAATTGGTTAAATGAGGCAAATTCGATCGAATATCAAACTGCTGAGATTCTAGCTTTAGCTTATGTTGAAAAAGATTTGATTACAGATGAAAGTGGCTTTACTTTTAATGGAGAAACTATATTGTTTAAGGATATTTCAGACTTAATACTTCGTGAAAACAAAAAATATATTTACTATGATTTAATTCCACTTTTATATCCAAATCTTAGTTACAAAGAAATTATCCAACTACAAACTAACGACAAAACCATTGACCCTGGAGATGTTGAAAAAGCTGTAAATAAAGTAAAGGATTTGATTAACACTTATCTTTCAAATGGTGGAATCGTTCCAGAAGCCAGTAGAGCTACCGGTTATTCTGATTTAAAAGACTTCCAGTTTGGGTTATTTAACCACTTAACAGAGAATTTTAAGATCAATGGTGTTTTCAAAACGATTAGTGCTACCATCAATAATTATATTAATGGTGTTTCTAAATTGCCAGGAGACCCACATGAAGAATTCTATAAAGATCAAGATGTATTGTTTATTGATTTGAATTGGTTGAATGAATCAAATCAAATTGTTTATGAGCAAGCTGAAGTAATGGCTTTAGTCTTCGCAAACAAAAAATCTTTGTCAGAAAGTAGTAGCATTAATGTGAATTCAAATAAGATTTTATACAAAGATATTTCAAGTTTAGTGCTTTTTGAAAACGATACTTATGTTTGTTATGATTTAATTTCACTTTTATATCCAAATCTAAGTTATAAAGATATTGTGTTGAAGCAAACTTATGTCAAAAATCCAGATTTGGGTAATGTCGATAGAGTTGTACAAAGCTTAAAAGACTTAGTGATCGATTATTTATCTTCGCATGGAGTTAACTCTAACGGTACAGTTTTGTTGAGTGAAGAAGAATTCAAAATACAGTTCGCAAAGTACACAAAAGATTATACTCACCATAAGGCTACAGAGTACTGGAATATTCCAATATTTACAGAAAGAAAAGAATTCCTAGCCATTCAATATGAATATTGTGATGATTCAGGACCTTGGCTTGAAATGAATGCAGGATTTGAAAGTTGTAATGCATTTAATGAAAAAGCAACTGATGAAGTATTTGATGTAAATAACTTTAAAGTTGAAAACACAACACTTAATTATATCCCTGGTGTTCCTTATAATCTAGAAGATATCATTGAAGTAAAAAGTGAAGATTTAATGAGCCGAATCAATAATCATGAGTGGATTAACATTCCAAATTATTACGCGATTAATTATTACTTATTAAGTGAAGACAAGCTTGAATTCTTAACCCCAGAATCAACTTCTGAAAGCTATTGTTATGCATTTACCAACGAAATCACACGTTGCTTCGTATTTGCAACTTTTGATGAATGGGAAGAAACTTATTTGTATATTTCCGATTCTTATCGCACAACAAACAATGATAGAAAGGGAATACAATTAGCATTCGCCTACATGAAAAAATGATATACAAAAGGCCCTTGAAACTGGGCCTTTGTTTTGTATGTGCTAATTAAGCAGTTTTTTTAGCTTTTCTGTTTGCGAGTAGTTTGCTTACATTGTCTACAATGAATTTTGCGATAAATCCGCAAGTGATTCCAAGTGCTGCTCCACAGATTACATCTGTTGTCCAGTGAATACTAATGTAAACACGAGTGAATGCCGTTAATGCTGCTGATGCAAATAATGCAATTTTGATCCATTTCTTTTGGCCAAAGCTAAGCCCTGTCGCAAGAGCGAACGCAAATGAAGCGTGACCTGATGGGAATGAGAAAGTTTCTGATGGATCTCCTAATAACTTAGCCCATTCAAATTGATCATAGGGACGAACACGTCCGATCATATTTTTTAAGAATCCTTCAATAATAAGAGGTGATAAAAACATTGCGATGAAACCTGTGATCCCTGCTTTTCTAGTTTTTTTGAAAAACATTAACACGATTACAAGAACCATTAATGCTTGTTGAACATAATTTGTCCAAAACAACATAAATGCATCCAACCAAGCAGGTGTTGCCAAATCTGCAAAAAACTTTAATATCGCAGTATCAAAACCGTTTACCATAATAAACCTCCCCGTTTAAATATTATAAAGATATTTTACTTACTAGTACTAATTTACTCAATAGACTATGAACGATATTTGAAATATTGTTTTTTTTGTATCTTGTGTATAAAATTTTTTTCAATTTTATACACTTTTCAATAATAAGAGTTGACATTTATAATTAAATGATTAGAATATTGTTAGTGTCCTAACAAATAAAAATGAGGTGAAATATAATGCATAAAAATGAAGGTACCCCAGAAATAGGTTTTGAATTACGCTGTATTCAACAAATGATTCATCAAAAGATGGAACAATTTCGACAAGAAAGCGGACTTGATATTACTTTTGTCCAAAGCAGAACTATTGGATTCATTCTTCACAATGAAGAAAAAAATGTTTATCAAAAGGATTTAGAAGAGAAAATGAAAATAAGAAGATCTACCGCAACAGAAATTTTAAATGTGCTTGAAAGAGATGGCTATTTAAATCGTGTTCCTGATGAAAACGATGGAAGATTAAAAAAACTGGTTCTGACAGAAAAAGCAATTGAACTTGATGAGATCATGCACGACAACTTTCGAAGGATGGAAGCTTTATTATGCCAAAACTTAACTGCAGACCAATTAAAAAGTTTTTTTGAAGTGCTTGATCAATTAAAAATCAATCTACAAGGAAAGGATGATTAAAATGATTAAAAGATTGTTACAAGAAGTAAAAGAATATACAAAAGCTTCATTATTGGCTCCATTATTTATGGTTGGTGAAGTTTTGACCGAGTTGATGCTACCTTTTTTAATGTCCTTCATTATCGACAAAGGTGTATCACAAGGAAATATGAATGAGGTTCTGAAATATGGTGGACTCATGCTAGTTTGTGCCTTTATTTCCTTATTTTGTGGGGCTATGAGTGGACGAATGGCAGCTTTCGCATCAACCGGATTTGTAAAGAATTTGCGTAAAGCCATGTTTGAAAAAATTCAATCTTTCTCATTCGCTAATATCGATAAATTCTCCACTAGTGGATTAGTTACTCGTATGATGACGGATGCAACAAACGTACAAAATGCTTATCAGATGATCTTGAGAATGTGTGTTCGTGCACCGTTGACATTAATTGTTGCGATGTTTATGGCTTTTTATATCAATAGTGAACTTGCCATGATTTTCTTTATTGCCATGATATTTTTGTCTTTGGTCCTTGGATTCATCACAATGAAAGCTTACCCAATTTTTTCGTCAACGTTTAAGAAATATGATGATTTAAATGCAAGTATCCAAGAAAATGTCACCAATATTCGTGTTGTAAAAGCTTATGTAAAAGAAGAAGCGGAAGCTAATAAATTTAAACATGCTGCTGAAAACTTAATGAAAATGTTCAAGAAAGCAGAAAATATATTAGTTTTCAATAATCCTGTAATGCAGTTATCCATGTATTGTTGCACGATTGCGATCAGTTGGCTCGGTGCTCATATGGTAGTTCAAAATACATTAACTACAGGTGAACTTATGAGTATGTTTACTTATACCATGAGCATTTTAATGAGTTTAATGATGTTGTCTATGATATTTGTAATGTTAAGTATGTCATTTGCCTCAGCAGGACGAATTACTGAAATTTTGGAGGAAGTTCCAAGCATTGTAAATCCTGAAAATCCTATCACCTCTGTAGATAATGGATCGATCGATTTTGAAAAGGTCAACTTTGGCTATTATAAAGGCGAAGATAAATATGTACTACAAGATCTTAATCTTCACATTCAGGCTGGAGAAACCATTGGTATCCTTGGACCTACAGGTTCAAGTAAATCCACAATGATGAGTTTGATTCCTCGTTTGTATGATCCAAGCAGTGGAACAGTTAAAGTCGGAGGCGTTGATGTCAAAGATTATGATCTCGACTCTCTTCGAAATAGTGTTGCAATGGTCCTACAGAAAAATGTTCTATTTTCAGGGACGATCCTAGACAATATGCGTTGGGGAAATGAAAACGCAACGATCGAAGAAATCAAAGAAGCGTGTCGTTTAGCTTGCGCTGATGAATTTATTAATCAGTTCCCTGACCAATATGAAACCTATATTGAACAAGGTGGAACCAATGTCTCTGGTGGACAGAAACAAAGATTATGTATCGCACGAGCTTTATTAAAGAAGCCAAAAGTCTTGATTCTAGATGATTCCACTAGTGCTGTCGATACAAAAACTGATAGTATGATCAGAAAGTCATTTAGAGAATCTTTACCTGATACTACAAAAATCATTATTTCACAGCGTATTTCTTCAATCGAGGATGCTGATCGTATTCTTGTCCTCGAAGAAGGTAAAATCAATGGTATTGGTACGCATGCTGAATTACTAAAATCTAATACCATGTATCAAGAAGTTTATGAAACTCAAAAGAGAGGAGATGAAGATCATGAGTAATCATCCACGTAATGTAGGTACCAATGGTAAAAAATTGGATACGAAAGTATTAAAGAGATTGATGAGTTACATTTTTAAATTCTATAAATTTCAATATATTATTGTAATTATTGGGATCATCATCTCTAGTTTAGCTGGGGTTGCCTCAAGTGTATTTATGAGAACCTTAATAGATGATTATATTGTGCCTCTTACAATAAGCAACAGTCCTGACTATACCCCTTTATTCAAAGCATTAGCGACGATGGCTTCAATTTATTTAGTGGGTGTTATCGCAAATTTTATTAAGGAAAAAATACTCGTTGTCGTTTCCCAAGGAACACTGAATAGTTTACGAAATGATTTATTTGAACACATGCAAAAACTACCGATCAGTTATTTTGATTCCAATGCTCATGGTGATATTATGAGCGTATATACAAATGATATCGATACACTTAGACAAGTCATTTCTCAAAGCATTCCTCAATTTTTAACATCTTTGATTACTGTTGTATCTGTTTTCTTATCGATGATCGTTATGAGCGTTCCTTTAACATTAGTAACTTTATGTATGGTGTTCGTTATGCAGTTTGCATTGCGTTTCATTATGTCTCGCTCAGGTCGTTATTTTATGGCGCAACAAAAACAACTCGGAAAAGAAAATGGTTTTATCGAAGAAATGATGGAAGGAGTCAAAGTAGTTAAAGTATTTACACATGAAAAGATCGCAATCGATCAATTCAATGTGATCAATGATGAACTTTGTCACGCCTCTTACCAAGCAAATCAATATGCCAATATTCTAATGCCTGTCGTTGGTAACTTAGGTCATATTTCCTACGTACTTTGTGCCTTTGTAGGTGGATTACTCGCCATCAATGGAATTGGTGGTTTAACTATTGGATCATTGGCTTCATTTCTTGCCCTAAACCGTTCATTCAATATGCCTCTTAACCAAATATCACAACAATTAAATTCGGTTATTATGGCAATGGCTGGTTCTGAAAGAATCTTTAAATTACTCGATGAAGTGCCTGAAACAGATTTAGGTTCTGTTACTTTAGTTAATGCTCAAATAGATACTAACGGCAACCTTCAGGAAGCTGATCACGAAACAGGAACTTGGGCTTGGAAACATCCCCATGATGATGGCAGCTT
This sequence comes from Holdemania sp., assembly GCA_031551965.1. Classification (GTDB taxonomy): domain Bacteria; phylum Bacillota_I; class Bacilli_A; order Erysipelotrichales; family Erysipelotrichaceae; genus CALVGQ01. Next base: position 88,373 of record JAVBMW010000033.1, read on the forward strand.
TGATTTAGTTTTATTAACTGGCGATGTTCGATTCCATGATGTTGATTTTAGTTATGTTGAAGGTAAACAAGTTTTATATAACATCGATTTATTTGCGGAACCTGGGCAAAAACTTGCCTTTGTCGGAGCGACTGGTGCAGGTAAAACAACGATGACAAATTTAATCAATCGTTTCTATGACATTCAAAAAGGATCGATCACTTATGATGGCATCGATATTAAATTGATAAAAAAGGATGATCTTCGTAGATCATTAGGAATCGTTTTACAGGATACTCATTTATTTACTGGGACTATTGAAGAAAACATCAAATATGCTCGACCAGAAGCTACTCATGAAGAAGTTGTCGCAGCTGCAAAACTTGCGAATGCGCATTATTTTATCAAACACCTAGAAAATGGTTATGATACGATGCTTACTCGTGATGGTTCAAGTTTATCTCAAGGTCAAAGACAATTGTTGTCTATCGCACGTGCTGCATTAGCCAATCCACCAGTGCTAATTCTCGATGAAGCTACTTCTTCAATCGACTCTCGTACAGAAAAACTTGTACAAGAAGGAATGGATAAATTAATGAAAGGACGCACAACTTTTGTCATTGCCCATCGTTTAAGCACCATCAAAAACTCAAATGCGATTATGGTTATGAATCATGGACGCATCATTGAACGTGGTAGTCATGATCATCTCATACAAAAGAAAGGCACATATTACCAGCTATATACTGGTGCTATTGAAAGTGACTAAAGATTTTAACGAAACGATATCTTTCTTATAATGCACACTTTAATATCATTGTGGTTTCTTCAATGATTAAAACAGCAAACTAACTCTATACTATAATATGGAGGTGTTTCAATGAAAGCTCAAGTTGATCAAGATGGTTGTATCGGTTGTGGACTCTGTACTACTATTTGTCCCTCAGTGTTTCAAATGACAAATGATGGAGTTGCAGAAGCAACTGGCGTAGTAACAGATGATCTAACTGCACTAGCACAGGAAGCTGAACAATCTTGTCCTGTTTCAGTTATTCACATTTATTAGGATCATCCAGATAGATGATTCCTTTTTTTGAGTAAAGCAATTAAAAAACTAATTCTCAGTTAAGAAAATTAGTTATTCTTTAATATCTCCAATTGTAGTAATCTTTTTGTTTTTGTAGTCTCCTAAGACGATGTGAACTTTTTCATTCGAGAATGTTTCTACACATTGACTGTCATCAGTTACTATGGCATTCGCTTCTATTAGTTTTTTGTAACTATTTCGTAAAAGCTCTGTCTTAAATGCCTGTGGTGTTTGAGCTTGATACAAAGTACTCCGTTTTGGTGTGTTTGTGACTACGCCTTCCTCAACAACTTTGATCGTATCAACGCAGGGAACCGCCAGTAAACAAGCATCGTTCTCTTTTAATCCAGCTACTAAGCGGTCCAATACTTCAAGGTCGATAAATGGTCTAGCTCCATCATGAACGAAAACATACTCGTTTGTAACTAGTTTTAAACCATTCATAACACTATCCTGACGTTCTTTGCCACCAACACATGTAATGATTTTCTTTTTACTGCTTTTTGGGCAAGCATCAAAATTCTCACTTTGAGTTACAATGATGATTTCTGAACATTCTTTGTGATTTAAGAAATGATTGATCGTTTTATCAAGGACTGTTTCGCCATCTTTAAAACGATAAAACATTTTATTATAACCTAAATTCATTCGGTTTCCATTTCCCGATGCAACAACAATGACAGAATATTCCATACTAGTTCCTCCATGTTGCTACAATATCATTTTTTATGTTATATAGCTAGTTGTCTATGTGCTATTTTAATAAAAAAATGATTTTCACTCTCCTGTTGAACTGATTTTAAGAAGCCTAAATGTTTAGTTGGGTTTGGATTTGAATCGATCAGAAACAAACAGAATGAAGCATCACAATTCTGATCTTGTATCAACATTCTACCCTGTTCCAACATTTCTTTAACGATATACTGAATTTGCCCACTCAATGATTGATAGTTTTCAATATAAATAATTTGAAAAGGGTTTTTCTTGAGTTTCTGTAAAATGACATCGATTTGTTGAAGATCACAAGTTTCCCCATCGATTAAGATAAGCTCAGTTTCTAAATTTAAGAATGTTTTTGCGATCAATTTTGAGAATTGCCTTTTTTGTTTCTCATCCTCTGAAACCAAATACCAAATATCTTTTGGTCCTTGATGATTCTTATCTTTATCCATTATTTGTAGGCGATCCAACAATTTCTTCATTTCTGCTTTATCACAATACTCAATAAATCTTTTTTCATTCGCTTTAATTTTTTGATAAAACGACAAGGGTATTTGACTTAAAGATTCAATAGCCATTTTTAAACAATCTTCATCAACCATCTTCTTTTTTAATAATTTAGCTTTCACACAACTTAAATCCAAAACATCGATTGATTTATCTGGAAATGTTAAGTGTGGTAAATATTTACGACTATATTCGATACAATTATCGACTAGTTTTTCAGGGAACTGAACTTGGTGGTGTTGTTCATACTCTGTTTTTTTACTTAAAATCATTTTTCTAACATCTTCTATTGAAGGTTCATCGATTTTGATCATTTGAAATCTTCTTTTTAAAGCTCTGTCTTTATCTATGCTTACTAAATACTCATCAAATGTTGTAGCTCCGATACAGCGTAAACTTCCACGTGCTAAATAAGGTTTTAAAACACCCGCAACATCGATACTTCCTTCTGCCTTACCGGCATGGATCATCATATGGATCTCGTCTATGAATAGAATCACATTGGGAAATTTTAAAACTGTATCCAATAATTTTTGAATTTTCTCTTCAAATTCTCCACGATATTTTGTACCTGCAACTAGACTATTCAAATTTAATTCATAAATGATGCAATCTTTTAATTCAGCTGGAACATTATTTTCTACGATCAATAGTGCAAGTTCTTCAACCAATGCACTTTTACCAACACCTGCTTCTCCAACTAATAAGGGATTCGCTTTTTGTTTACGACATAATGTATCAATGATCATTTGAATCTGTATTTCTCTTTCAACAATGTGAATAGGTTCTTTTCTTTTGATACTATTTAAATTTTTTAACTCTTTAAATTTATCCAAAATAGAACTTTGTTCAATTTTAAAGTTTTGTATACAATCTTCGACATCGATATTGTGTCTTACAAGCAATTGGTTTGCGACATTGTTTTCTGCCTGCAAAAGACATAAGCTCAATGTATCTAAGTCTACAAGCTTCAACTGATTCTGGTAAGCTACAATAAGTGCATCTTGCATTAGTTCTTCAACAGTTGCGGTGTATTCTATCTTTCCTGTTGCTTCTTTATTAAAACCAAATAAAGAAACGACTTCATCCATGATCGATTGATAGCTACATCCCTGTTTTTCAAGATAAATGGCTAATTTTGATTCTTCGATCATGCATATTCCTAGCAACAGATGTTCTGTTCCTATATAATTATTTTGACATTGTTTCGCTATTTTCTTGGCATTTGAAAGAGCCAATTGGGCTTGTGTATTAAAGTGATATTTCACTTAGTTCACCCTCCTTCCATAAAGTGTATGCATTTGTATTATGTCCGAAACCTAACATTTAAGATTTCCACCTTCTTCCATTTTTCATTAAATCATAAAACAAGAAAAACTTAATGCCCTGTGTTATGATACTTATGCTTAAGGAGGTTCATTTATGGCAATTTCGACTAAGAAAGGTGATCAAGGTTTTAGTGACTTCAAAAAAGAAAGAATCTTAAAGTCTGATCCTTGTTTTGAAGTACTTGGTCAGATCGATACTTTGATGGCTTTGATCATAATGCATTGTGCAAAATTTAATGATCATACCAAAGATGGAATGATGATCGTTGATGAATTGTCTTTACTATGTGCAATTATTAGTGGTTATAGTAATGAAGAAGAATTTAAAATCGAATTTCTTGAACGATTGGATAAAGATTTAGAACTTAGTTCTTCTCTTAATCAATTTATCTATCCATTTGATAATGAAGAAAATGCGAGTTTCAATTTAATAAGAACACAAGTTAGAACTGTAGAAAGATGGTTATATAAATGTAATAATTTAACTAATCCGGTTATAAAATCCTATATAAACCGATTATCAGATTGGTATTTCTGCCAAATTATAAAATAATTCTGAATGTAAGTATTTTCAAGAAAAAAAGAGATGAAATTATGCTATTATACTAATAGTGTTTTTATAAAAAGAATTAGTGGGGTATAGAAAATGACATATAGTAAAGAGACAATAAATAAATTAAATGCAGATATTTTAAAATATTTTCCTTTAATAACACCAATTGAAGATTCTTTTCATACGATTCATGAAGGAGTTTCTCGACTTGTAATGCTTGATCGTTATTCTCAAAAAGATAGAGCCTTAGAATCGATTGGAGTTGGAGATGTTGTCGTTACTGTCATTAAAGAAGACCCTAAATATCCTGCGCGTGGCGTAGGTGTTATTAAAACGATCGATAGAAGTAATGAAACCGTTACTATTGAAATTGAAGAAGAATTTCGTGGAACACTAGAAGATGAAAAAGAAGCTAATAGTGGGATGATCACACGAAAGTTTTCTCAAATCGATAAACCCCTTGAAATATTTTATGAACAAATTGCGGACCGTGTAGGTAAAGCATTAGCTCATCCAGAAAAAGACAAAGAAACTCAGGATCATTACGGTGAACTATTTGCGGAACAATTACGCAAGTTGAATGTGATTCCTGCAGGGCGTGTTTTATATGGTGCGGGTAGTGGAACACAAGTTACTTACTTCAATTGTTTTGTCATGCCTTTTGTGAAAGATAGCCGTGGTGGAATTGCAGAACATCGTAAAGAAGTCATGGAAATCATGAGTCGTGGTGGTGGTGTTGGGACAAATGGATCAACGCTTAGACCTAAAGCTGCTCCTGCAAAAGGAGTAGGTGGTAAATCAAGTGGTGCTGTAAGCTGGTTGAATGATATCGCAAACTTAACTAATCTAGTTGAACAAGGTGGAAGTCGCCGTGGAGCTCAAATGATCATGCTTGCGGATTGGCATCCGGATATCGTTGAATTCATTATCTCAAAAATGCAGAATCCAAAAGTATTAAAATGGCTTTCTGAAAATTCAAAAGATCCAGAAGTTAGAAATTTATCTCAAGCTAAGTTAAAATTTACACCACTTAGCCGAGTTGATAAAGAAATGTATGAATCAATCGTTGATTCAAAAAATATTCCAAGTCACATTCAAGATCACGCTAGAATGATGTTACTCGATGGAGGAACATTGGGAGTCAACAATCCTGATTTCTTAACTGGTGCAAATATCTCAGTTACTTTAACTAAAGAATTTATGCAAGCCGTTGAAGAAGATGGAACTTTTGATTTACGTTTCCCTGATCTTCAAAACTATACCGATGATCAAAAAGCGGATTATGATGAAAAATGGCATGACATTGGAGATGTTCGTGAATGGGAAGCAATGGGCTATCCTATCAAAACTTACCGTACAGTCAATGCCCGTGATATTTGGGATTTGATTTGTTTCTGTGCAACCTATTCAGCAGAACCAGGTATTTTCTTTATCGATAACGCTAACGATATGACTAACGCAAAAACATACGGTCAAAAAGTAGTCGCTACAAACCCTTGTGGTGAACAACCTCTTGCCCCTTATTCTGTTTGTAACTTAGCTGCGGTCAACTTAGCGAATTTTGTCAATAAACAAACTGGTGAATTATTATTGGATGATTTGGCTAATACAGTTGCCTTAACAGTTCGTATGCAAGATAACGTTATTGATGATACTCCTTATTTCTTGGAAGCTAATAAAAATCAAGCTTTAGGTGAAAGACGAGTTGGTCTTGGAATTATGGGTCTTCATGATTTGTTGATTTGGGCTGGTAAACGTTATGGTTCATCTGAATCGATCGATACAATCAATACAGTATTTGAATGCATCGCAACAAGTGCCTATCGTGCAAGCATTGATCTTGCGAAAGAAAAAGGAAGTTTCCCATTCTTCACAAGTGGAGAAGACTTCATTCAATCAGGCTACATGAAAACTATGCCTGAAGATATCAGACAAGACATCGTAAAACACGGTATTCGTAATAGTCACTTATTAACTATCGCTCCAACTGGTTCTACAGGGACAATGGTTGGTGTTTCAACAGGACTTGAACCTTATTTCAGCTTTAGTTACTTCCGATCAGGTCGTCTTGGTAAGTTCATTGAAGTCAACGCATCGATCGTAGATCAATGGTTAGCTTTCCATCCTGGATACACAAGACAAAGTTTACCAGATATGTTTGTCAGTGCTATGGAATTGACACCTGAAGAACATGCCGATACACAATGTGCTATTCAACGTTGGATCGATTCAAGTATCTCAAAAACAGTTAATGCCCCACGCGGATTCTCTGTTAAACAAGTTCAAGGCATATATGAACGTTTATATAAGGGTGGTGCTAAAGGCGGAACCGTTTATGTAGATGGTTCTCGTGATTCTCAGGTTCTTTCTTTGACAAATGATGAAGATAAAGTCTGGGATCAAATGACAACTCAAGACTTTGGAGTTGAAGTAAAAAAAGTACAGGAAGAAGAAAAGAAAACTGATCTTCGCAGCGATCGTCAAGATCGTAACATCGGTGTTGAAGTCGGCGATATCTGTCCAATTTGTTTGGAAGGAACAGTCGAAGAAATCGGTGGATGTAATACATGCACTAACTGTAATGCACAATTAAAGTGTGGGTTATAAAAAATAGATAAAGAAGATTTAGCTTTCGATTTCTTAAAGCTAGTCCATATGATTACCATGAGCATGGATACAAAATATACTAAATTATTTAATTAGGCAGGGTAAAACCTGCCTTACTCGCATTTATATTTGGAAAGGATAGGAGCCATGAGGAAAATTTTAATACTTGTTACAATTTTTATCTTATGTATTCTAATCACCACCTTAACTTCTTGTTCATCCGTAAATAAATCTGAATATTTGGAAATATCAGAATATAGTAAATCATATCAAAATACAAACCTTGCTCAATATTATAAGATAATGGGTGAAAATTATATACGTACTGAGTTAATAGATATTGGTATTTATCAAGCTAATATCTATACATTAAATATTAAAGAAAAAAATGAACCTTTAAGTGAATATTTCAAAAAAAATAAAGAGTACGCCATTCTTGATTTATGGATTGCGATTGCACCTAATCAAGTTCAGGATTATATTGATATGAGTTACTCACTCTCGCTTTCTTCAAAAAATAAAAAATATATTCAAAGTAGTAGCTATGTATTTTTTACCACTCCATACGGAATAGTAAATCCAAATACTTATAATGATATTTTCGAAAATGAAATCAATGCATATATTGAAACAAGGGCATTCATAGTAGAATATGATGCTTCAGATAGCTTAGAAAAAATTATTAGTTCAGTTTTAGATTCTATTTCAATACAACTAAACAATCAGAAAAAGAAGTTTAAATTGAAAAAAACTGAATCGATTTTTTGGAAAGAAGCCGTAAACGTTGATCACATTGAAGATTTAGAGGAAGTAGTTGGAATCAGTATTTTTTCTGGAGAAATCAAAGACGACATAATAAAATAGCATTTAGATTATAGATGAATACTGTCACTATTAAACATATATTGAAATATATCTATCCTCAGAAAATGGTCGCATTTGTGGCCCATCAAGTTGAGGAAAAAGTACACTTTTAAATATTATTGTTTTTATCGAAAAGAATGATTCCAAAGTTGTGATTATTGATGGAAATGATATTTTGGTAGATAATCCTTTCAGTAATTTAGATTGATGACAATAAGAAAATTGTTTTAGATTCATTCAAAAAAATCGCTAACCAGAAATGGATAAACTATACCCCGTAAGGTAGACACGAAAAAAAACGTGTCAGCCTTGCGGGGTTTTAGTATACTTAAAGAAAGGAAGTTGTACCATAGTCACCTTAAATTTAGTTTAAATTCAATTTAGAAAGAAATAATAACAGTGTACATTTTTTCGAAAAACAATTATACTTAGACATGCTGTAAGAAAGAAGGGTTTGAATGCTTGAAGCATTATTATTAACGGGTTTTACTGGGATACTAGGTACATCATTGGGTGGTTTACTTGGCATTATTATACATAAGCGTTTTTCTAAAGCTATTACTTATTTGCTTGCCTTATCTGCTGGAATGATGATAAGCATGGTTTGTTTTGACTTACTGCCTGAAGCACTTGAAATGGGTGGGGTTTTTATCAGCGTTGGTGGCTGTGCACTTGGAATATTTTTATTACTGATTTTAGATGGGAAATTTCATCACCATAATCATGAACATGAAATAGAAAACAACTTACATCATCATGATTTGCATCCAAATGATAAAATGATACAACTAGGATTTATGATGATCATTTCGGTTTCTCTACATAATTTCCCTGAAGGTATGGCTATTGGCTCAAGTACTCTTCACCACATCCATACTGGGTTTATGATGTCCATATTATTAGCACTTCATAATCTTCCTGAAGGGATGGGGATGATTGCACCATTGATCGAAGCTGGAATTTCGAAATCAAAAGCATTATTTCTTGTATCTCTTAGTGGATCAACTACCTTGCTTGGTGGTTTCGTAGGTGTATTGATTGGAACCATTTCCGAGGAAATCATCGCCTTCACATTAGCATTCGCTGCTGGATGTATGCTTTATGTAACTATTTATGAAATGCTTCCTCAAATTAAATTTGCAGGTAATAAAAAGGTCTCTTTATTATTTTTGATTTCAGGATTCTTATTTGGTTTTATGATTATTCAAATACTGTAAGAAATTGCAGTATTTTTTTATTGTATTCTATTGGAAATGGTATAAAATTGATTTAACTAAGGAGGGTCACTATGATCGCAATTATCAACGCAAAAATAATTACTGTTACAAATGGTAATTTTGAAAATGGAACCATTTTAATTGAAGATGGGAAAATCAAAGCCATTGGAAAAGATTTAGAGATACCAAATAATGCAGATGTTTTTGATGCACAAGGAAAATGGGTAACTCCAGGATTGATCGATGCCCACACACATATCAGTACATTCAATGAACCTAGTACAATGCCTGGACTTGGTGATGGAAATGAAATCACAAATCCAAATACATCCTACATTCGCGGTATTGATGCACTTAATCCATTTGATATGGCAATCACCGAAACACGTGAAGCTGGATTCACAACCTGTTATACAGGCCCTGGTAGTGCCAATGTCATCGGAGGTACTGGATTATCATTTAAGCTCAAAAAGGCTTCTACAGTCTTTGAAATCGCTATTGAAGGCTCAGAAATGATGAAAATGGCATTAGGTGAAAATCCAAAGAGATGTTATGGAACAAATAAGCAACTTCCAATGACTCGAATGGGAGTTGGGGCTGTATTACGCGAAGCATTATCGAACGCAAAAGTATATTCAGATGAATTGTTAGAAGCAGAAAAAGACAGTTCTAAAAAAGTAAAACCAGACTTCAAACTTGATTCACTTGTACCTGTTGTACGTGGAGAAATGAAATGTCGAATTCATTGTCACCAAGCAGATGATATTGTCACTGCGATTCGTATAGCAGAAGAGTTTAACCTTGATTATGCTATCGAGCATTGTACAGAAGGTTATAAAATTTTAGATTTCTTAAAAGAAAAGAAAGTTACAGCTGTAGTAGGCCCATTACTAATGGAACCTATGAAATATGAAATTTGGGGTACACGTCAAGATACTCCTGCCAAAATGGAAGAAAAGGGAATCAGCTTCTGTTTAACTGCAGATACTTCATCAGGTACAAAATGGTTGCCAATGCAAGTCGGCATTGCAATGCGTGAAGGGTTAAGCTTTGAAGCTGCCCTTGAAGCTGTAACTATTCGTCCTGCAAAATTACTCGGACTTGATCAAAGACTTGGATCACTTGAAGTTGGAAAAGATGCTGATATTTCAATATTTACTGATATGCCATTTAGTAATCTTTCAAAATGTGTAGCAGTTATGATCGACGGAAAATTTGAATTCAATAATCTGTAATATTAAAAAGTGATAAAAAGTTTCTGTTAATAAATGCTAGGTGTACTTATATTATTCTTTCAAAGGACAATGAAGTACATCTTTTTTTCCACATTTTTAGTGAGACTGTTTTAAGTTTTCCACAACTTTAACTATTTTTGTTTTTTGGGTGAGGAACATCCCTATTTTCTTAGAATAATAATAGTAGGAGAGCAAATATGACAATCATAAATTCAAAAAAAGAAAGAGTGCTTACCCATCAAAGAATGATGTATGATTATGCATTCAAAAAAACATTAATGAGTACTACAAAGGAAGGAGATCTTATACTTAAACGATTTTTAGAAGTGTTTTTAGATACAAAAATAACTAAACTCACTTTAGTTCCTACGGAAATTTTAGCACCAACTGCTGAGGGGAAAAATGTTATCGCAGATTTGCTGGTTAATATTGATGATAGTTACATTGTCCAAATCGAAATGCAAGTCAATACTGTTTTAGAGACCTTTGTGAATCGTTTAATCTACAGTGACGCATTAATTTTAAGCCGGATAAAATTGAGAGGTGATCCTTTTTTAACATTAACTCCATTGATTCAACTAGGTATTTTAAGGCAAAACAAATTCAATGGAAAAAGTAATAATCGAGTATTCACAATGAGTAATTTAATTCACAAAGAAGTCTTGACAGACGTATGGAAAATTATTATGATTGAGTTAGATAAGGTGAATACAAATGTACATAGTTACTGTACATTGACAAAAATTGAACAATACAGCATTTTTTATTAGGGATTACTTTCCAAATACCAAAGATTCAAAACTACTTGAGTTAATAGCTCATGATGAAGCATTACAGGAGGCAGCGAAAATGTTAGATGAAATTTATAACGCAGAATTTTATCAAAGTTACTCAGAAAAGATGAGGCTCTTTGACCTTGCAGTTTTAAGCTATGAAGCTAAACTTGAAGGCAAAGAAGAAGGAAGAGAAGAAGGAAGAGTTGAAGGAAAAGAAGAGGGAATTACTGAGACAAGATTTGATGTAGCAAAAAAATTATTATCATTAGGTCTAAGTACTGACATAATTACCAATGCAACTCAACTTTCATTGGAAGAAATTATGCAACTTAAAATCGATTAAAAAAGCAGGGTCAAATTTAGACCTTGCTTTTTAATTGATATCACAATAGGTAAGTTTTCGATATAATTCTAATTTCTTTTCCATATTTTTTTCGTAATCAAGATTGAAATATGCAGTATATAAACAATCCAATATGTATAATAACGATAATCTTGTCGCAAAGGAAGATATCTTGTAATAATGATCTTCACTAGAACACAAATACAGACAATAATCGCCATACTTTTCAATGTTGTTGTTTTGATCAGAAGATGTGATTGCGACTACAGGAGTTTTATTCATTCTTAGTGTTTTGAGTTGAGGCACAATAATTGCCCCTCTTCCACCAAACGAAATTACAATTGCCAAATTATCTTCATTACTCTTCCCTGCTTGCAAACGCTGGGAGTATTCTTCTGAAGTAATATGAACATCAACTCCGATTTCCAACATCTGGAACACAAAATTCTGGGCAAAATATAAATTGCCCGCTGAAGTATAAATATCAATCTGCTTTGCTTTTTTCATGGCTTTCGCTACTCTTTGAAGTTCTTCAGTGTCCATCAAATTGATTGTCGCTTGAATAGTTTGATGATAATCTTCTTCTAATAAACGAGGTATATCATATGGTTTTTGATTTTGCTTGATTGGAAAATTAAAGTCGAAATCTGTATTTTCCTTTAAGTAGTTATTCAATGAAGATGACATTTGAACTTTTAATTCAGATAATCCTGATAATTCTAATTTTTGACATAATCGATAGATTGAAGAAACGGACACAAAACATCGTTTACTGATTTCTTGTGCATTGAGTTCAATAAAATCAATTGGATTCTTCAACAAATAAGAGACAAGAATTTGTTCATTGTCAGTCAAATTGTTCATAAGTTTTATCTGATTAAATATGTTCATATTCTATTTCAACTCAGGCATGTGTTTATATAAAGATTTCGCAATTCCATCTTCATCATTTGACAAAGTAACTTCATCTGCAATATCTTTTAATGCGTCCACAGCATTGCCCATCGCTACTCCTATACCCGCATATTCTACCATAGTTGCATCATTATGACCATCGCCAAAGGCAATCATTTCTTCACGTTTATAGCCCATTGGAATAAGTACAGTATCAAGCGCTTTCGCCTTATCGATACCCTTTGCGGTAAATTCAAAGTAGAATGGTGCTGTAAATCCACAGTTTAATTCATCTTTGAAAGGTTCCATCATTTCTTTATAGTGCGCTTGCAAATAATCTGGATTCCCAGCAGTTAATATTTTATTTATTTCAAAATCTGCAAATTGTGCTAAATCACGTTTCTCACATAACATATATTTACCACCTCTTGATTCATATTGAATAATATTGAACTGAGTTTTATCTGGCATATCTAACATGCAATTGTAAACATCATTGACATACATATATTCATCTTTATCGATCATTGGACGTACATCAAATTTTTTCATATGTTCAAGCACTGCTTTACCTTGTTCAACAGACATCGCTTGATTGAATAATACTTCATCTGTCTTACAATCAACTACCCTTGAACCATTATAAGAAACAAGCATTCCGTGATGTTCATCCATTTTTAATTCTTTCGCTAAATCTTTTAAACCACTAGTTGGTCTACCTGAGGCAAGAACCAACACCGCACCAGCATCCTGTGCTTTTAACAGTGCTTCTTTAGTATCTGGAGTCATTACCTTCTTACTATTCATTAATGTTCCATCTATATCCATAATAATTACTTTAATTGGCATATAATATTCTCCTCGTTTATTATTCCCATTATACAATAACACCCAATTGAATCAATCTTTTGAATTAAAATCGAAAAAAACTTATCATTCATTTTTTATAATACAAAATTTTTATGAAAATCTTTTGTCATGAATTTATGTTTTTGTTTTTTAATGTTATAATTTTTGAACAAAGAATGATTCCCCCCTAAAGAAAGGATGCTATATGAACATTAAACTCATAAAACCCACATTAGAATTAAAAGAAAAAGCACTAGCATATAGAAAAGAGCATTTCGACCATGATGAAACGATCATTAATGGAAGCGAATTATTTGATAAAATCGAATCGTATGAAGAGTGGCTTGAGTCAGTTACTTTAAATACAAAACCAGAAACAGTAAATCCAAATTGGGTCATTACTGATACCTTCTTTGCCTGGGATACAGAATCTGATAAAATTATTGGAATCATTGACTTAAGACACTCATTAAATGATTTTCTGAAAAATTTTGGTCATTGCGGTTATAGCGTCAGTCCCACAGAAAGAAAAAAGGGCTATGCAACTGAAATGTTAAGGCAGCTACTGCTCATTGCTAGAGAGTCTGGTATGAGTGAACTAAACCTTTCCGTAGAACGAGACAACATTGCATCTATTAAAACAATCACAAAAAACGGAGGATTATATCTACGCAGTTTTGAGTATGAAGGGCAGCTCGCTGATGTTTACAAAATAATTTTATGATACTTGGCTTCACACTCATAATTCCAAGCTCTAGTGTAGAGGCATGAGCTGACTCAGCTTTTTTCATAATATGTTCCTATGCAAATTCCAGTAAAATTAATTTACTCTTTTCCTTCATAAAGTTTTTTGAAATAATCCTTTGCTTCCTCTAACGTTATATTGTGCTCTCCATATATTCTTGCACGTTCCGCAATTTCTATTTGAGTCTTTAATCTTATCATTTCATCTCTTTTTTCAAACGCTTTTATATCCATAATTACCAAGTCTCCTTCTCCATTTTTTGTGATGTAAATTGGTTCCTGCGACTCTTTCGCAAGTTTTGAAATCTCGTTGTACTTATTTCTTAACGATGTTGATGGTTTAATGTTCATAATTTGTTAACCTCTATAATATATAAATTCTATCAATATTCTTGCATTTCCAAGGAGTCGTTTCATAAAATTAGGAACCTCAATTTGAAGTTCCTATCTGTTTAAATAGCTAATAAATTTTGAATTGCTTCTACATAGATTTCTACTTGAAGCATGAATTCATCAATATTTAATACTTCATTGGCATCATGAATATGATTATCATTTCCAATGAATTCGCAACCAAATGCGATGCAGTTTTTGATACCTTTTGCATAAGTACCCCCACCCATTGTGATAGGTTGAGTTTCTGTATCCCCTGTTACTGTTTGATAAGCTTTTACAAGGCTTGATACTAATGCACTGTCTTTTGGATAAAACAATGGTTCAACACCCTTAGAAACATCAAGATTTCCTTTATCACTTTCGAATCCTTTTTTAAGTGCTGAAATTATTTGTTCAGATCGAAGTGTTACAGGAAAACGAATATCAATACTTCCAGTGATCACTCCATTTTCTGTTTTCATTACACCATTGTTGAAAGTTAATGCGCCATAATCATCCTTGAAGTCTGCACCACAATTACTTCCATCAGTCGCTAAACCAATTTTTTCATTATAGAACTCTACAAAGTCATCTTTGAATCCCGCAAGAGCTAAGGCACTCATGGTATAAGCAATCGCATTGATTCCAAGTTCTGGTGTTGATGCATGAGCTGCAACACCTTTTACATCTAATTTAGTTGTTGACCCTACTTCAACTTTTACTTCAAGTTTGTTGTCAGTCAAGTACTTTTTAAGTACTTCTAAATCGCATGTATCATTTGGAATTTCAGTAATTACACGAGCACATACGACATTGGATACACTTCCTCCATTCATCGAAATGATACTTGTATTTTTACTTGAGAATGTTCCGCCAACCATTCCTTTTTCTCCAAAAGCTCCAGGGAATAAGGCATCTGGTGTAAATCCATAATCTACATCACCTTCTTTTTCAACATAATACTCAAGGCACCGAGATCCACTTTCTTCATTGCAGCCCATGATCAAACGAATGCGTTTATTTAAAGGCACATTTAAATCTTTTAATATTTTAATCGCATACGCTCCTGCAATTAATGCCCCTTTATCGTCCGATACGCCTCGTCCGTAAAGGTTGCCATTAATTTCAGTAACCTTTAAAGGATCAGTGTTCCATCCTTCTCCAACAGGGACAATATCCAAGTGTCCTAAAACACCGATCACTTCTTTCCCTTCTCCTACTTCGCCATAACCGATGTAGTTATCAAGGTTGACAGGTTTCATTCCTAGTTTCTCAACGATCTTTAATGCTGCATCCAAACAGTCTGCATTTGCTTGTCCAAAAGGAGCTGTTGGTGTTGGATTTTCAAATATTGAATTATAAGATACAAGGGTTGTTAAATCTTGGATCATGTCATTTTTATAGCTTAATACTCTTTCTTTTATATTCATAAATATAGCCTCCATTTAATGACTAGTTTACCACTTTTTACTTTAGATTAATAGTAATTGAATCGAACTTCTACTTTTTGAATAAGTATACTCAAGACAGCACTAAGCAGTAGATAAATAATCCCAACATAAATGAAAGGGACTGCTGATGCATACATGTTCACTGCACTTTTTCCAGCCTTAAGTAATTCACTTGCGCCAAGAATATTGATGAGGGATGTGTCTTTGATTAAAGTTAATATTTCGTTACCTACAGAAGGTAAGGCATTTCTAAATGCCTGAGGCATAAGAATTCTTGAAAACATTCTAAACTCGCTTAATCCTAAAGCCGTAGCAGCTTCGGTTTGTCCACTATCCACTGCATTGAGTCCCCCTCTGAAGATTTCCGCAAAATAAGCAGCATAGTTTAACACGAAGGCAACCATGATCGATGTTTCTCTGTTTAGAGTTAACCCAAGATATGGTAGCCCAAAAAAGATAAACATCATTTGTAAAAGAAGGGGTGTACCTCTCATCACATAAACATAGAAACCTATCATTTTTTCAATGATTTTGCTTGGTACTGTTCTGACTAGTGTTATTATCATCGCTAAGGGAAGGGATAACACAAGTGTATAAAGAAATACCCAACATGTATTTTTAGTTCCTTCCAATAAAGAAGGCAATATCTTAGTCAACATTTCCATAATTATTTAGAGAACCATTTAGTATAGATTTCATCGTATGTTCCGTCTTGTCTCATTTCATCTAGCGCTGTATTGATACGATTTAATAAATCGATGTTATCTTTGGCAATACCGATACCATACTGTTCAGTTCCAAAATCTTCATCAAGGATCTTATATTTTTCTGCCCCTCTTTGTAAGATGACATAGCGGGCTAGCACTTCATCGACAACGATTGCCTCTGATCTTTTAGCATCTAAGTCCATAAAACAATCCGTATACGTATCATATTCAACTGGTGCTTGATTTTTGATAGTAACTAAGAAATCAACATTTTGCATGATTGCATCCAGTCCCGAAGATTCTTTTTGAGTTGCGATCACTTTATCCGCTAGATCAGCTTTGGTAGCGATATTTGAATCACTTAGTACGACTACAACTTGTCTGTTTTCAAGATATGCTTGGCTAAAGTTAACCATTTCCTTACGTCCATCAGTGATACTATAACCATTCCAAATCATATCGATATTTCCTTCGTTAAGTTCTGTTTCCTTCATTGACCAGTCGATTGGTTGAAGCACGATTTCTACATCCAACTTTTCTCCAACTGCCATCGCTAAATCCACATCAAATCCAACGATATTTCCACTTTCGTCTCGAAATCCAAGAGGTGCAAAGGTATCATCCAAACCCATCACCAACTTTTCTTTCGCTTCATTTTTGGGATCCGCTTTAGTAGAACATCCTGCCAATAAACTTAGTAGTAAACCTGTAGTTAAAATCATTGTTGCAAACTTTTTCATAATTGCTTTCTCCTTTTCTTGATTTCTGCGTTTGAAATAAGAAGTGAGCCATAAAATATAAAAATCGTCCTAAACTAAGGACGATTGATCTCGTGGTTCCACCTTTTTTCATTAGCACCTCACGGTACTAACCTCTTCGAGTACTAACATACTCTAGTGCGATAACGGGCACAGGTTCCGATCCAGTTTACTCCAGCTATTGCTGTTTCAGTGGATAGCTCCAAGATGTGTTCAATCTAGTGACCCTGTCCTTTTACACCAACCAAGGACTCTCTATGAAGGTAAGTAAGATTTACTCTTTCTTTTCAACGCTACTTTCAATTGACTACAGTCTATTCCTAAATAGGATCTTTGTCAATGCTTTTTGAAAAATATCTTAAATTTTACATTTGTTACATTAATTTTCATAATTCTTCCTGATTTTGATTTTTCCCTCAAAAAAAGCTTATCTTTACGATAAACTCTTTTCATCTTTCTATAATATTATTCTTTTACGCCAGTATTTGGAACTTTATATGTATCTTTCACAACAAATTCAGTTGTACCTGTTGTATTACCTAATTCTTCTACCATAGCATATATATAATATGTTCCAGGTTTAAGCGTAGTTTTAGAAGTCCAAACTTCTCCATCCCAGTTTTTATCACTTGTGTTGTAATAGAATGTATAAGAATTTGATTCTCCAAAGTTTGTACTTAGATAAGGTACATTTTTCTGACCATTTATTTCTCCACTCATATCAACATAAGCATAATTCGAATGTTCAACTGGAGAATCACTTTCAGAATCATCATTTGTTTCAGTACCAACAGCTAAAAAGAAAATTCGGACTGAAGAAGTTTCTCCAAAATCCTTTATATATACTATTTTCCATTCAACCACATCTGGATCCGAAGGCATCGTATCAGATGCTCCTGGTAAAACATTTGAAGATGAAAGATTAGGATATGGATTGTAGCTATAGTCGTTTGTGGCTCTATCAACCATATTAAAAGCTTCTGCGTATATAAGCACTACCCTTGTCCTGTTTAAACTACCGAAATTAATAGTATCTCCAGGTTTTAGCACATCTCCTTCCTTTAAATTTTCAGTTTCAAAGGTTTCTGCCCTTAAAGGCATCACAAAATTGAAAAACATTGTTAACACGACAGTTAAGGATAAAATCCACTTCATATTTTTTTTCATGATATTACTCACTTTCTTTTATTAACTCAATTATATTTAATTATTGAGAATATTTCAAGCCTGTAGAAATTAGAAATTTTGACCAGCATTAAACAATATAATATTTCTTTATTTTTCTACTAAAATCATGATTTTATCTGATGATTAAGGAGACTTTAGTTTAAATTTGTCACAAATTGATTTCTATCTTCACTGGGCAATGATCAGATCCCTCAATATGGGTATCTATTTCACTGTTGACTACATTTGACATGATACGATCAGACACGATGAAATAATCAATTCTCCATCCTGTGTTGTTCGCTCTTGCATTAAAACGGTAACTCCACCAGCTATACTTTATTATATCTGGATATAGTACTCTAAATGTATCTTTGAATCCACTCGCTAAGAGTTCTGTCATTTTTTGACGTTCTTCATCAGTAAAGCCTGCACTGCGACGATTAGTTTTTGGATTCTTAATGTCTATTTCTTCATGGGCAACATTTAGGTCTCCGCAATACACAACTGGTTTATGCTTATCCAGTTTCATTAAATGATTTCTAAGATCATCTTCCCACTGCATACGATAGTCTAACCGCTTAAGCTCATTTTTTGAATTTGGTACATAAGCAACCACAAAATAGTATTTATCAAACTCTAATGCGATGACTCTTCCTTCTTTTGGATGATCCTGCTCAAAATCAAAGATTACATTCAATGGCTTTTCTTTTGAAAATACTGCTGTTCCAGAATAACCCTTCTTTTCAGCATAATTCCACGTTTGATAATAACCTTCAAATGGAAGTTCTATTTGACCTTCCTGTAATTTAGTTTCCTGTAGTGCAAAAACATCTGCATTTTCTGCCTTGAAATAATCTACAAACCCTTTATTAACACACGCTCTTAATCCATTCACATTCCATGATATACATTTCATAACATTTACCTCTACAAATCTATTCTATCATATCATTTATGAATAATATTATTTTTAATCTTATATACCAACTTCTTTATTGATATTTATTTAACTAGGTTTTTTCTATATTTCTAGGTTTATCCATTTAACTCATTTTAGTTATTTTAACTCTGACAAGGTTAAATGTTAATTTTTTATGTTAAATACAAATTAAAACCATCCGAAGATGGCTTAAATTTCTCTGGTTTGATATTTTAACCAAACATTGATTTCATCACTAAGATATGGCGATAGTTTTGCATAAACTTCTTTGTGATAATTATTCAATGCTTCTATTTGTTCATGTGTTAAGTCTTCAACTACAACTAAATCTAAATCAATTGGGGCAAAAGTAATTGTTTCAAACTCCATAAATTGTCCATAGAAGTTTTTAACACCTTGTTTAACAACCAATTCATTTTCAATGCGAATTCCACACTCACCTGAATGATAAATTCCTGGCTCATTCGTAACGACCATTCCTTTTTCAAGGGCAACACCCATTGAATTATTGACACCTCTCCAACGAATACCATGAGGCCCCTCATGAACTCCTAGCATGTAGCCAACACCATGTCCAGTTCCGCATTGATAATCTATGTCAAGCTGCCAAACAGGACCGCGAGCTAATATATCTAAGTTAATTCCTGTGCATCCATATAAAAATTTTGCATTTGATAAGTTCAGCATTCCCTTTAAAACTGCTGTGTTATATTTTTTCCAGGTGTCTGATACCGGACCTAAGGCAATTGTACGAGTAATATCTGTTGTCCCATCCAAATATTGCCCTCCTGAATCCACAAGTAACATTCCTTCTGGTTTTAACTCTGCAAAATTATCAGGTGTTGCACTATAATGCATCATTGCAGCATTGGCATTATATGCACAAATCGTACCAAAACTTAAGTCTTTTGCGCCATGTGCTCTTCTTCTTTTCTCTAGATAATCTGCCGCACTAATTTCATTGATTGGCATTTTCCCAACTTTATTTTTCACCCAATAGATAAATTCTGTAACGGCCACACCATCATGAACATGACTTTTTCTAAGATTTTCAATTTCTACTTCATTTTTTTGTGATTTTTCTAAAACCACAAAGCTTGAATGGCTTACAACTTTATTGGATTCATCAATTGATTTTACTGTTGCATAATTAAGTTTATCTTTATCCGCAAGAATGGTGGAATCTTTTAGTTCTTTGACATCATTTAAAAAATCTGTGTAATCCTTAACTGTTACTCCATCATGATTCAATGATGTTTTTACTTTATCATCCAATTTGGTTTGATCAACATAGTATGTTGCTTCATTTTGAGTTACGATGGCATAACTATAAACAACAGGTGTGTGTTTTACATCATTCCCACGGATATTAAATAACCATGCAAGATCATCAAGACTAGACATAATATGAACATCATAGTTTTTTTCTCTTAGTTTATTCTGCAACCATTCAATTTTATCTTTTGTACATCGTCCAGTAAATTCTAAATCCAATAGAAAAGCTTTTTCTGTTGGCATTGAAGGGCGATCAGACCAAATCTTATCAACTAAGTCTAAGTCATAAACTATTTTACCATTGACTTTATTGACTCCGTTTTCAACACTTATTCCAAGTTGAGTAGATACAACTCGTCCATCAAATCCTACAACAACTTCATCTTTGTATTGTGATTCAAGGTATTGAAGTGGAGTAAGTACCCCTTCAGTTCCCATGCGATGAAGTGTAATTCCAGTATCTTTGATTTGATTCTCTGCTTGTATAAAATATCTACCATCAGTCCATAATCCAGCTTCTTCTTGAGTACAAATAAATACCCCTGCAGACCCTGTAAATCCGGTCATAAATTCTCTAGCTTTAAAAAAATCCGCTACATATTCACTATCATGAAAGTCAGAAGTGGGTACATAATAAATATCAATACCATTCTCTTTCATTAATAAACGTAATTGTTCAATTCTATTTTTTATCATATGTGGTCCTCCATTGTTTACTATTTTACACCAAGTAAACTTATAATTCACTACAACTTTATTATTTAGCCAAATAAAAACTGATTTTCTGCAATAATCTTATAGTATTGAGCACACTATTATGAGATTTACTTCTTATGATGCATCCTGATTGACAAAATAATATAAGAATAATAGAATAAATATACCACCCCTAGGGGGTGTGGAGGTTAAACATGAAAAAAGAAGAATTTCAAGTCAATGGTATGACTTGTTCTGCATGTAGCAGTGCTGTATACAATAGCGTTTCTAAAATAGAGGGGGTAAGCCAAACTGATGTAAATTTACTTTCAAATAAAATGGTTGTTGAGTACGATGAAGCAAAAGTTGATCCTAATATTATTATTCAAGCAGTGGATAAAGCAGGATATTCAGCAACACAAAAGAATAAAACCATTAAAAATGAACCAAAAGAAAACACAACAGTTAAAGAATATGAAGCAATGAAAACAAGATGCATTACTTCATTTGGATTCATGATCCCTCTATTTTATCTCTCAATGGGACATATGCTGAATTGGCCATTACCTGATTGGTTTATGGGGGCAACAAATGCGATCAATTTTGCATTTACTCAATTTCTTTTAACTTCAGCTATTATGATCATCAACTCCCATTATTTCACAAAAGGATTTAAAACATTATTGAATCTTCATCCAAACATGGATAGTCTGATCGCAATTGGATCTGGTGCCGCGTATATTTATGGCATTTATGCGATCTATAAAATTGGGATGGCTCTTGGAGTTCAAGACTTTGAGATGGTCCATCATATGATCATGTCTCTTTATTTTGAAACTGCTGGGATGATCCTTACACTTGTAACATTAGGAAAAACATTGGAACATCGTTCGAAACAAAAGACATCAGATGCAATTTCAAAGTTACTTCAAATTGCACCTAAAACCGCTTTGATTAAAAGAGATGATCAAATCATTGAAGTTAATATTGATGAAGTATCGGTCAATGATTTATGTCTTGTAAAACCAGGAATGCAGATTCCTGTTGATGGAATTATTGTAGAAGGATTTAGTACGATCGATGAATCCATGATCAGCGGAGAAAGTATTCCCGTAGATAAATCGATCAATGATAAAGTTATTGCTGCAACGGTCAATAAAGCTGGAAGCTTAACGATCAAAGCGACACAAGTCGGTGAAGATACAACATTTTCAAAAATCATTCAATTAGTTGATGAAGCGAGTTCCAGTAAGGCACCGATTTCAAAGCTTGCCGATCAGATATCCGCTGTATTTGTACCTGTAGTAATTAGTATTTCCGTGATCTCAGCACTTGTTTGGTATTTTATGGGGGCAGGTTTAGAGAGTAGTTTAAGCACTGCGATCGCAGTACTGGTAATCTCATGCCCTTGCGCTTTAGGTCTTGCGACTCCTACTGCGATCATGGTCGCAACTGGTCAAGGAGCGATTCATGGTATTCTAATTAAATCCGCCACTGCACTTGAAACTGCCCAACATGTGGATACTGTCGTTCTTGATAAAACTGGTACGATCACCGAAGGTAAACCGGAAGTTATTGATACACAAAGCTTTGATTCAAATTTTATCGATTTAGCATACAGTTTGGAAAAACAAAGTGAACATCCTTTAGCGAATGCAGTTGTCACTTATAGCCAAATGAAAAACGCTAAGGATTTGACCATTCAAGATTTCCAATCCATTACTGGTAAAGGTGTTCAAGCAACGATAGATGGAAAATTTGCCTTAGCTGGTAATAAAAAGTTTTTAAAAGAACAGAATATCGAAATTACGGAATCACCCTTTGAAACCAAAAACCCGGAAGCAACGATTCTTTATTTTTCATTGGATAAGAAACTAGTAGGTATGTTGGCAATCGCTGATAAGATCAAACAATCATCGATTGATGCAATTGATGAAATGAAGAAAATGGGCCTTGAAGTTATGATGGTCACTGGCGATAGTTTAACTGTTGCTACAAGTATAGCAAAAAAAGCCCATCTTAATTTAGTTAGAAGTGAGGTCCTTCCTCACCAGAAACAAGAAATCGTTGCAGACTTACAAGCACAAGGCAAGAAAGTTTGCATGGTTGGTGATGGGATCAATGATGCCCCAGCTCTTGCCCTTGCCGATGTCGGCATTGCAATTGGAGCAGGAACAGATATTGCAATAGAAACTGCAGATATCGTTCTAGTAAAAAACAGTTTAATGGACGCAGTCAATGCCATACGCTTAAGCAAGGCAACCCTTTGTAACATTAAACAAAACTTATTCTGGGCACTCATCTACAACTCGATCGGCATTCCTCTGGCAGCTGGTATATTTACGCCACTGTTTGGATGGAAACTTGATCCAATGTTTGGTGCACTGGCAATGAGTTTAAGCTCTGTAAGTGTAGTTACAAACGCACTACGTCTAAGAAATTTCAAACCGATTCAAACACAAACAAAACAAGGAGAAAAGAAAATTATGAAAAAAACTTTAACAATCAACGGAATGATGTGCAACCACTGCAAAATGAGAGTAGAAAAAGTTTTAAGTGAATTACCTGGAGTAACAAGTGCAGTTGTAACGTTAGAAGAAAAAAACTGTGTAGTTGCGTGTGATGATTCAGTCACAAATGAAGTATTGTCTGCTGCTGTAACTGATGCAGGTTATGAAGTTGTTGAAATCAAATAATGCACGCAGATAAGAAAAAGGTAGAAACGCTACTCAAAACTGCGCGCGGACAAATCGATGGCATATTAAAAATGATTGAAGAAGATCGTTATTGTGTCGATATCTCTAACCAAGTTATGGCAACCACATCCATTTTAAAAAAAGCTAACATCGAAATACTTGAAGCCCATATTCGTGGATGTGTAAAAGACGCAATCGAAACTGACAACACAAACAAAAAACTTGAAGAAGTTATTCAAATTATCGAAAAACTCACAAAGTAACTTTTGAAAAAAAAAGTAGCCCATTTTTCTTGAGCTACTTTTTTATTATTATCAAGCTGATAAACAAGCTTAAATTTGTTGAAGCAAGCTGTCTAAAGACTCTTCAATCGATGGGTCACGTTTTACATTGGGATGATCAATTCGTTTCCCTCTTACAATGACCATATCTAGTTGTTTTAAGTTTAGTATATTTTCCAAAGGATTCTTTTCACATATAATAATATCTGCACATTTACCTTCTTCTATAGAACCCGTAGTATGATCAATCCCTGCAATTTGTGCATTGACAAGTGTTGCCGCATGGATCGCATCGCTTGCGGTAACATTCAGACATTGTTGATAATAATATAATTCGCGATATGTATTTGTCTGTGTTGCGAATGGACAAGAGGCATCGGTTCCAAGTCCTACAAGAATATTATTTTCTAGTGCAGTTTTAGCCCCTTCAATCATATTATCAGCCACTACATTGGCATTGAATGTACAAATATCATCTAACTTTGTAAGTGAAGGAGATAATTTAGCCAATGGAAGTGCAGGAGACAAAGTATTGATCAAACTTGATTTGTGGTTTTTAAATAACTCAATGATCTCTTCATCCATTTTAGCTCCATGTTCAATTGTATCAACACCGCCTTTTAATGAAACAATCAATCCTTCTGTGCTTTCTGTATGAGAAGCAACTTTATATCCTAATTCATGTGCTTTGTCGCAAACCCATTTTGTTTGTTCAAGATTCATTCTAAGAACCCCTGGTTCTCCTTTGACTTTTGCATCCATCACTCCACCTGTGACACATATTTTTATTAGATCGACATTATTTTGTTTATTGATCAGTACACAGTTTTCAAGATCTTCTTTTGTAGTTCCAGTAATCGCAAAAGTACCATCCCCATGACCACCTGGCACTGTAATAGCCGGTCCTGATACAAGTAGACGGGGACCTACTAATTTATTACTATTGATTTCATCACGGATCCTTACATCCGAGTAACCAAAATCACCTACTGCCCTTAAAGTTGTAACTCCTGAGTATAATTCATCTATAACACTTTTTCTTACTAGTTTATCGACTACTTTAGAACCCAACGTTGTTTTTGTGAAAGCTATTACTGCTTTTTGTAATGCTCCTCCACCT
This sequence comes from Holdemania sp., assembly GCA_031551965.1. Classification (GTDB taxonomy): domain Bacteria; phylum Bacillota_I; class Bacilli_A; order Erysipelotrichales; family Erysipelotrichaceae; genus CALVGQ01. Next base: position 113,545 of record JAVBMW010000033.1, read on the forward strand.
AAAATAGCACTTGGTTTCCCAGTACCAAACAAATGAACATGCATATTGATTAGCCCTGGCATAACATATTTTCCTGTACAATCAATTTTTTCAATGTTTTCATCAATATTTGAATTTGTAACTTGTACGATTCTATCATTTTCCACAATGATATTCATGTTTTTTTGAACTTGACACCCTTTTGTACCATCAATAAGATTACAGTTAATTAAAACATATTTCATATTTTAGCCCCCCATATATACCTTATCATAGTACGCTTACTAGCTCTAAAAGTCAAAACTCTAAGAATTTATTATTATCTATTTTAGGCTAACCTCTACGTGAAGCTGATACCTTAACATAGAATGCTATAAACATGCGTCTTGAAAGGATAATAAACTATGACTAATTTAATTTTATTAAAAGATTTACAAATTGGGCAAAGGGCTACTATACATTCATTACAACTTATCGAATCAAAAAAAATAAGGCTTCAAGAACTAGGCTTGCGGCCTGGGAATACCATTTCATGTGTATTCACAAGTCCCTTTCATGATCCTATTGCGTATCAATTTAATGACACATTATTAGCGATAAGGAAAAACGACAGTAAGAATATACTAGTAGAAATTTGGTAGATTCTATGAAAACGACATTCGCCTTATATTCCAAAAAACAAGAAATAGAAAACATTGATTCTATGATCGTGGCTCTTGCGGGTAATCCCAATGTTGGAAAAAGTACGATTTTTAATCGCTTGACTGGATTGAACCAACATACTGGAAATTGGCCAGGAAAAACAGTATCTAACGCCACCGGTAATTTTGTCTATGATAAGAAACACTTTACACTCTATGATCTGCCTGGTACTTATTCTTTGAATGCTAACTCTCCAGAAGAAGAGATCGCTCGTGATTTTATTTGTTTTGGGAAATGGGATAAAATCATAATCATCGTCGATGCGACAAGCTTAAAACGTAATTTAAATTTATTGCTTCAGATATTAGAAATCACAGATCAAGTAATAGTTTGTGTTAATTTATTGGATGAAGCTAAAAGAAAAGGAATTGTAGTCAATTTAAATAAATTAGAATCTATATTACAAGTTCCAGTAATTGGATGTGTTGGCCATGATAAACAAAGCGTTGATAAAATTGTTCCTTACCTTTTTAAAGAAAAACCTGAATTGAATCGAATCACTCCAATTCTTTATCGCCAAAAAATAGAATTAGCTATACAGGAAGTTGATTCTTGGATTAAAGATCACAAGCCTATTCATTTACATTCCCGTTGGATAGCTTTGCAGTTTTTAATTCAAGATGAACAAATTTGTCAAAATTTCAACTTTTATAAAGAGTTAAATGATGTTCAAAAAAATAGGTTACAAACCTTAAAAGAAGAACTAGGTAATACCCATGATGAAATATCTAAGAGTATCAATATTGCCAGTAAACTTATATACAATCAAGTAGTTAAAACAGATACTCAAAAAATTAATAACTATAAAATCGACAAACTATTAACTAGTCGGATCACCGGAATTCCGATCATGATTTTATTTTTAGGATTGATTTTCTGGGTAAGCATATTTGGTGCTAATATTTTTTCAGATCAAATTTCTTTGTTTTTCTCATCAATAGAAGTCCATTTTACTTTTCTTTTTAGTATGTTTCTTCCTTCTAGTTTCGTAGATTTTCTGATTAATGGTATTTATCGCACATTAGCTTGGGTCGTCAGTGTAATGCTTCCACCTATGACCATTTTCTTTTTCCTTTTTTCTATTTTAGAAGATCTAGGCGTATTACCACGACTTGCCTTTAATTTGGATTTTGCTTTTTCAAAATGCCAAGCTTGTGGCAAACAAGCACTTACCATGTGTATGGGCTTTGGATGCAATGCCGCAGGAATCATTGGTACTCGAATTATCGACTCCAATCGCGAAAAGTTGATTGCCATCTGCACAAACAATTTTGTACCTTGCAATGGCAGATTTCCTACTTTGATCGCAATATTAACAATGTTTTCATTTTCATCAATTATTGGGCCATCAATAGGTTTACTATTGATATTACTTTTAGGTATATCATTAACTTTCTTGTCCAGTTTCTTTTTATCAAAAACGCTTTTAAGAGGTGATACTTCTAACTTCCTTTTAGAACTTACCCCTTATAGGAAACCTCATTTATTTAATATCTTCATAAGTTCTTTAAAAAACAAAACTCTTGCCTTACTTTATCGTGCAGTACTTGCTGCAATACTTGCAGGAGTAATTCTATACATTTGTATCCACATAAAAGCTGGAGATCAATCTTTACTAAAGATCATCTGCGATTTACTTGATCCGCTAGGCAAATTAATGGGTCTTGATGGTGTGATCCTCGCTTCATTTATATTAGGCTTCCCAGCGAATGAAATTGTCATGCCTATCATAATCATGACTTATTTAAATAGTTCTACTTTAACAAATTATACAAACTTAGTTGAACTGAAATCACTTCTAATCAACAATAGTTGGACTAGTTTAACCGCACTGAACATGATCATCTTTACCTTGTTGCATTGGCCTTGCAGCACAACATTAATGACCATAAAAAAAGAAACTCAAAGCATAAAATGGACACTTGTATCCTTTTTGCTTCCAACTTGTTTTGGAGTTATTTTGTGTGTTCTTACTACACTGATCTATAATCTTATTTT
>JAVBMW010000029.1:0-51265 GCA_031551965.1 Holdemania sp.
TATTTTATGTTGTGATGTATTTGAAGAAGATGGTTATTTTCATAAGTTTGAGATGAGTGAAAAAAACAGCGACTTAGTCTTGACAGATGGAGTAACAGTATATACTATTGAGTTAAGGAAAGTAGATACAAATGTACATGAATATTGTACAAAACCTGAAGATGAACAATGGGCTGTTTTGTTTAAAGAATACAATTATGAAACAAAAGATGAAAAACTCTAACAATTATTAGAAAGCAAAGAGTGCTTTAGAAAGGCAGATGAAATCATGAGAGAAATATATTTTAATCCAGCATCATACAGTAAACTATTCGGAGAAGAAAAAAAGCAAGAAGATATTAATGCAATGATGTACTCAGTTGAGCAAAAAGGTTTAGAAAAAGGTATGGAAAAAGGTGTGGAAAAAGGTCAAGCAGAAGCTATGATTAAAGCGGCTAAAAATTTATTAAAAAGTAATGTAAGTATTGATGTTATTTCAAGTGCTACAAACTTAACATATGATCAAATCAATGAATTGAAAGCTGAAAATTATTCACAATAAACAAGTGATATGGTCTTTATACGGTTTTTATCGTTACAAATTTAATAATAAAGTTTGATAACGTAACTAAGTTATAGAATGCACAATAAGAAATTAATGGCAAGGATGAGTATAAATCCTTGTTTTTGTTTGTAGATTTTAAGGTATAATTATTCTTAGAGGTGAGATTTATGGTTGACAAAATTGATTGGCTTTTTTTCGATTTAGGTACAACTTTGATAGATGAAAGTAAAGCGATAAATCATCGGATTTTAAATACTATAAAAGATACAAACATTTCTTACACTGATTTTTATGAAACAATGATCAACTATTATAAATACAGTGAAGATGGTTATAAGTTAACAGTTGATTACTTTGGATTAGTTAAATCAAAATGGTTTTCAGAAGATGAATTGTTATATCTAGAAACATTAGAGTATTTAAGAAAGCTACATTTAAAATATAAAATCGGGATCATTGCGAATCAGTCCTTAAATGTAGAAGACAGATTAAAGACTCTTGGTATATTTGATTGTTTTGATTTAATTATTTCTTCTGCAAACGTAAAAGTAAGTAAACCTGATAGTAGAATTTTTGAAATGGCATTAGAAAAAGCAAGTTGTCATCCTGAAAATGCACTGATGATAGGGGATAGAATAGATAATGATATTTTACCTGCAATTAAATTGGGTATGAAGACGATTTGGTTAAGACAAGGATTTGCTCAGTACTTACAAGTCAACGATTCAGTTATTGCTGACTATACTTTAAATAATATAAGAGAAGTTTACGATTTGTTGAAATGAATGTAAGAATTATTCATTTGAAGATATTGTTTTCTTACATTTTGCTGAAAATGTTTCAATATGTAATAATTTGGTGTAAGATGTATGTATTGTGGAGGAATAAAATATGTTTTGTATAAAAAATGGTAATGTGTTTGATGCGATTCATGAAGAGAGTTATGTAGCAGATATTTTAATTGAAAATGGTATAATCAAAGAAATCGCAAAAAATGTAGTTGTGCCTGACGGATGTGAAGTATTTGATGCAACTGGAAAAAATGTTTATCCAGGTTTTGTCGACGCTCACTGTCATTTGGGTGTATGTGGAAGTGGAATCGGTTTTGAAGGAGATGATGGTAATGAGGTAACTGATGTATTGACTCCTCATCTTCGTGTTATCGATGCAATTGAGCCAATGGATATTTCATTTAAAGAAGCTTATAGTGCAGGTGTTACAACGATTTGTACTGGACCTGGTTCTGCCAATGTTGTTGGAGGTACTTTCCTTGCGATGAAAACATATGGTAAACGCGTTGATGACATGGTAATCAATCCAAGTGTTGCGATGAAATGTGCATTTGGAGAGAATCCAAAACGTGTTTATAAAGATAAAAATAATTTTAGTCGTATGTCTACTGCTGCAAAGCTTAGAGAATTATTATATAAAACAAAAGAGTATAATGCAAAATTGAAACTTGCTGAAACTGATCCAAGTAAGAAGCCAGCTTTTGATATGAAACTAAATGCGATGTTACCCGTGGTTCGTAAAGAGATTCCTTTAAAAGCTCATGCTCATCGTGCGGATGATATTTTTACTGTGATCCGTATCTGCAAAGAACTTGATGTGAATGTTACTTTAGAACATGTAACTGATGGTAGTTTGATCGTTGATGATTTAGTGAAAGAAAATTTAATGTTGGCAGTAGGACCATCATTTGGACATGCAACTAAATTTGAAATAAGAAACAAATCATTTAAAACTCCAGGAATACTTGCGAACGCAGGCTGTCATGTATCGATTGTAACAGATGCTCCAGTTGTTCCTGAAGAGTACTTAGCATTGTGTGCAGGATTAGCGATCCAAAATGGAATGAAACCATTTGACGCTTTAAAAGCCATTACGATCAATGCTGCAGAGCATATAGGAGTTCAAGATCGTGTCGGTTCTTTAGCAGTTGGAAAAGATGGCGATGTAGTTGTGGTTGAAGGTTCTTGTTTTGAAGTGAAATCAAAAGTTGTTGCGACATTTATTAATGGAAAGCAGGTTGCATAATGAAGAAATTATTTAAAAATGGACTTGTTTATACAGTTGTTAAGGATGAACCTGAAATCTTAGATATTTTGGTCAATGAAGGTAAAATTATAAAAGTTGAGGCTAATATTCAAGAAGATTGTGAAGTGATCGATTGCACTGGTTTAAAAATATATCCAGGTTTTATTGATGCCCATTGTCATTTAGGTATGTGGGAAACAGCGATAGGTTTTGAAGGGCAAGATACGAATGAAATAACTGATCCTATTACTCCGCATTTACGTGGAATTGATGGGATCAATCCACAAGATGCTACCTTTAAAGAAGCTGCACTTGCTGGAGTTACCTGTGTTGCCACAGGTCCTGGTTCATCTAATGTTATTGGTGGAATGTTTAGTGCTATTAAAACTGTTGGTCATCGAATCGATGATATGATCGTAAAAGAAAACATGGCTATGAAATGTGCTTTTGGTGAAAATCCTAAAAGCGCATACAAAGATAAAGCAGTAAGAACTCGTATGGGAATCGCTGCAAAACTGCGTGAAACAATTATTAAAGCGATCGAGTACAATGATAAAAAAGAAGCAGCGAAAGATGATCCAAGTAAAATGCCTGGATATGATATGAAAATGGAAGCAATGATTCCAGTAATTCGTAAAGAAATACCTTTAAAAGCTCATGTCCATCAGGCAAATGATATTTTTACGGCAATTCGTATCGCAAAAGAATTTGATTTAAAACTAACTTTAGAGCATGTTACAGATGGAGCACTTATAATTGATGAATTAGTAAATGAAAATTATCCAATGGCAGTGGGTCCTTCAATGCATTCAAAGAGTAAGTTTGAATGTAAGAACTTAAGTTTTGATGCACCAGTTCTTATGTCTCAAGCAGGAATTCCAATTTCGATTGTGACAGATTCGCCCATCGTACCTTTACATTATTTACCATTGTGTGCAGGACTTGCGATCCAACATGGTATGGATGAAAAAGAAGCTTTAAAAGCGATCACGATCAATCCAGCTCGTCATATGGGAGTCGAAGATCGTGTAGGTTCGATCGAAGTGGGTAAGGATGCGGATTTACTTGTCATCGATGGTGATCCCTTTGATGTCACTGAAAGTATCAAACGAGTATTTGTCAATGGAGTAGAAGTGATCTAGTTTTTATGAGACATTTCCAGTTTTTTTAGGGATGTCTTTTCTTTTAAAAAAGTTTAGAATGCCTTTATTGTGCGGAAACGCTAAAGATTATATAATAATCACAGAATATCAAAGGGAGAATCAAATGAAAGAAATTTTAATAATTGATGATGATATCCATATTGGAAATGTTTTGGAAGAGCTACTTACTAAAGAAGGTTATCATACCACAAGAGCTTATTCCGGTACAGAAGCACTGCTGTTATTATCATCATTAAAACCGGATCTGGTGCTGCTTGATTTAATGTTACCCGGACTCAATGGTGAAGAAGTATTGCCCAAAATGAAAGGGATCCCAGTGATCGTATTAAGCGCAAAGATCGATATTGATAATAAAGTGGATCTTTTACTTCAGGGAGCTTGCGACTATATTACCAAGCCTTTTAATACTAAGGAACTTTTAGCGAGAATCGCTGTTCAGCTCCGTCAGTCCTCGAATTCTAGTCAAATATCGATTTTACGATTTGATGATTTGATTTTGAACCAAAATATTCATAAAGTGTTGATTGGGGATCATGAGATCAAACTTACCCGCACTGAATATGCCATATTGAAACTATTGCTTCAAAATCCAACTCAAGTTATCACAAAATCAACCTTGTTGGATCGTATCAGCGAAGATACTCCTGATTGTACTGAGAGTTCACTAAAGATTCATATGAGTAATTTGCGTAAAAAACTCCGAGAGGCAAATAATAAAGAGTATATCGAATCAGTTTGGGGTATTGGATTCAAATTGATATAGAGAATAATCTTTACTGTTTCTTAACACTTTTCTTAACCGATTTCTTAACTATTATACGGTAAATTAAAGGTGTAAAAGGAGGACAAAACATGGAATATGTTTTACAAACAAAGGCTTTAATAAAAAACTACAAAGATTATAAAGCATTGAATTCATTAACGATGAAAGTACCTAAAGGTTCGATTTATGGACTTATTGGTAAAAATGGTGCTGGAAAAACGACACTGATCCGCCTAATCAGTGGACTTCAAAAACCGACAAACGGTGATTATTTAATTTATGGAACAAATTCAGCTCAAAAAGAAATATTTAAAGTTCGTCGAAGAATTGGAGCAATCATTGAATCACCTTCAATTTATCTAGATTTAAGTGCTAAGGATAATCTTAAAGAGCAGTGTCAGATTTTAGGGCTTCCTTCGTATGAAAATATTAATAAAATCTTGAAATTGGTCGGACTTGAAGATACTGGTCACAAGAAAGCCAAAGATTTTTCTTTAGGAATGAAACAGAGACTTGCGATTGGTATTGCAATGATTGGTGATCCAGATTTTTTGATTTTGGATGAACCTATCAACGGTTTAGATCCTCAAGGTATTATTGAAATTCGAGAACTGATTTTAAAACTAAATAGGGAATACAATATTACAATTCTTGTCGCCAGCCATTATCTGGATGAATTGGCTCGTATCGCTACTCATTATGGATTTATTGATAAAGGTACGATGGTAAAAGAAATCAGTGCAGAAGAACTTGAACTATTATTTAGAAAATGTGTCTTCATCAAAGTATCAGATATTAATAGCTTAAGTTGTATTTTAGATGATAGTAAGATTGAATATAAAATCACATCAAAATATGAAGCAGAAATTTATGGTAATATTGATATTCAAAATCTAATTCTAAAACTGACTGAAAAACAATGTAAAGTGGAATCGATTCATGTAAAAGATGAAAGCCTTGAAAATTATTATATTAATTTAGTCGGAGGAAATTCTCATGAATAAATTATTAACTGCTAATTTTACACGTGTTGTTAAGAATAAAGTATTTTGGTTTGGTGCAGTTTCGTTGTTTTTGATCTCTTCTGGGATTACCATGCAAACTTATTTCAATGTTAGGCAAAATTTAATGGTTTTAGAACAGTACAAATTGGATGATTTGTATTTCAATTTTGCACCAATGTTATGGCTGTTTTATATAATATTTATCAGTTTATTTATTGGGACAGAGTATAGTGATGGAACAATAAGGAATAAAATAGTAGTTGGACATGTTCGATCTAATATTTATGTTTCTAATTTGATAAATAGTATTGTAGTTTCTTTATTCTATATATTTATCTGGTTAATATCAGGTATCGCAGGAATACCATTTTTTGGACCGTTGCAGATGAGTTTAGAGCAAGTTTCAATTTATATTGCGATTTGCATATTTTATTCACTGGCAATGGTATCGATTTCAACATTTATAGCCATGCATTGTACAAACAAAGCAACGGGTGCTATCCTATCTATTTTATTGTTTTTCTGTATGGTCATATTTGGAAGTTATATCTATAATCGTTTATCGGAGCCAGAGTATTATAGTACATTTTCATATACAGTAAATGGGGCAATTACAAACTCTGATCCAATCTTAAATCCGTTATATTTAACTGGTTTTGTCAGAAGCATTTATGAAATAGCTTTAAAAATAATTCCAACGAGTCAAGCGATTTTAGTTTCAAATTTAGAAGTAGCTGATCCTGTTTTTCAAATTCTTAGTTCAATTGCGATTACAATAATTGTATCTTTTATTGGAATTTGGTTATTCAATAAAAAAGATATCAAATAAGGAGTGTGAAAAAATGTTTATATGGGTTTCTATAGGATTGATCGTGATTATTGTTCTATTAGTTATTAAAATAATCTTAATGCAAAAAAGCATGGATGAAATCATTGAAAACATGGATGAGTGTTTATCTAAAGACACCAATGTTTTAATATCGATTTCATCAAATGATTCCCATGTAAAAAAATTAGCTAATAATTTAAATCAACAGCTTCAGCAACTTCGTCAACTACGATGGAAATTAGCGCAGGGTAATATGGAATTAAAAAATGCTATTACGAATATTTCTCATGATTTAAGAACACCTTTAACTTCAATTTGTGGTTACTTGGATTTATTGGATGAAATCGAAAAGGATGAAATAATAGATCGTTATCTCGATATTATCAAAGAGCGAACTGATGTTTTGAAACAAATGACTGAAGAATTATTTAAATATTCGGTCATTGTTACACCGCAAAATGAACTGAAGCAGGAATATAAGATAATTAATTCGATTTTAGAAGAATGTATTGCGGCTCATTATGCTAGTTTGGTACAGCGAAATATTATACCGAAAATTAAAATTACAGAAAAAAAGATAGAGCGATATGTGGATGCATCAGCTCTATTAAGAGTATTTGAAAATGTTATTGATAATGCAGTGAAGTATAGTGATGGAGATCTTGAAATAATTCTTGATGAAAAAGGACTGATCACCTTTGCCAATACTGCTGCCAATCTCAGTGAAGTTCAAGTAAACAGATTGTTTGACCGTTTCTTTACCGTTGAAGATGCACGAAAATCTACAGGTTTAGGACTTGCAATATCCAAGACCTTAATTGAACAAATGAATGGAACGATCCATGCTCAACTGGTTGATCATAAGCTGCAAATTTATGTTGATTTACATTAAAACATCCTCAGATTGTATAAGTCTGAGGATGTTTTTCTTTTAAATTTGAGAAACCCCTAATACGTAGGTTTGAGTTACTTCATAGTTATCAGCTAAAACAGCTAAGTCTGCATCATAACCCACCATGATTTTACCTTTATGATCATCAACGCGAAGTAACTTCGCAGGATTGATTGTACATGAGTTTAAAGCATCTGCGAATGGAACCATTGCATTTTCTACTAGATTTTTAATTCCAAGGTTCATACGAAGAGTACTTCCTGCAAGAGTTGTTCCACCATTTTCAGTTAAATGGGCACTGCCATCTGGATAGATTTCGATTTCATGTCCACCGAAGATAAATTTTGAGCCGATTGGACTTCCTTTTGCCATTAAGCTATCAGTAATCATGACAAGATTTTCAGCACCTTTTGCAGAGAAAAGAATATTTAAGGCGTTGAAAGTTGAATGGTTACCATCACAAATCACTTCACCAAAGACATCTTTAAATCGATAAGCAGCACCGATCAAACCGTTATTACGATGATTGAATGGAGTCATACCGTTGTAGATATGAGTCATTGACTTTGCACCATTGGCAACTGCCATTGCGGCTTCATCAATGGAAGCTCCTGAGTGACCGATACTAACGACAACTCCTTGATTCGCAAGGTAACGAGTCAAAGTGAAGTTTTCATCATGTTCAGTTGCTAAAGTAATAATTTTAATCAATCCTTCAGCTGCCTTTTGGTAATGATCAAATTCTTCAATAGTTGGATTGACGATATATTCAGGAGGTTGAGCACCTTTGTATTTCATATCAAGATAAGGCCCTTCAAAGTGGATACCCAAAATTTGTGCTCCTTCTGGATTTTGTTTCTTTACTTTTGCGACATTCGCAACTGCATTTGTTAATACTTCATTGCTTTGCGTAACTGTTGTTGGACATAGCCCTGTAACTCCATCCACAACAATATTCTTTAACCAGTTCTTAAGACCATCTTCTCTAGCTTCATTTGTATCGAAACCATACGCTCCATGAGTATGAACATCAATAAATCCTGGTACGATTCTTTGATCTTCATAATCTTTGTCTACTGCTTTTTCACCATAATTATAGATGGCCACGATTTTTCCATTTTCCATTTCGATTTGAGCAGGAATAAACTGTGATGCAAACCAAACTTTCTTACTTTGTATAATCATTTCAATTTCTCCTTTGTTATCTCTATTTTAGCCCAAATTTTAAATAATTTAAACAAAGAAGCACTTTTTTTTAGGAAATGCGAAAAAAATTGGAATAATAAATATAGAGGGTGAATTAAACATATACTGAATTGAGGTGGGATGTATGAAAAAGAAAAATGTTGCGAATGCATTAGCGGTGGTAGTCTGTTTAGTATTTACAGTGATTTATTTTTTGATTTTCGGTAGTTTGAAGGCTAATCCAAAAATTAAAGTCGAGGATGAACTTTTAGTAACACAAGAAGTAAAAACAAATTTAACTGAAACAACACTTTATTGGTTACAATTAGGTATTTTTAAACAAACATCATCTTTTGAAGAAATCAAAAATAAATGTGAAGCGAATGGCTATCCTGTCACAGTAGTTAATTTCAGTGATAAAATGGCAGTTGTTGTAGGAATCACAAACAATGAATCAGATTTAAATCAAGCGAAGGAAACAATGAAATTATTAGGGTTAGAGTTTATGGTCAAATCTTATTATTTTAATAGTAATTCTTCACTTTCAGCAATTAGTAGTAATAACTATGCACAAGCATTATCGGAGGCTTATTCATGATTAAAGATGTTCCAATGATAGAAAGACCAAGAGAAAAAGCAATACAGTATGGAGTTGATAGTTTATCGAATCGAGAGTTATTAGCACTTTTGATTCGACATGGAAGCCATGGGGTAAGTAGTTTAGATATCGCAGATGAAATTTTACAGCTTACTCCAGGTTTTTCTGATTTTTCAAAATTGACAATTAATGATTTGATCAAGATTAAAGGAATATCAAAAATCAAAGCAAATGAACTTTTGGCATGCATTGAAATCATGAAAAGAATGAGTTTTCAGACTTGTCTAAAAAAAGATGTTATTCAAGATCCATTATCTTTAGTGAAATGGCTGAACTTAGAGATTGGATCATCATTACAAGAAATGTTTTTAGTAGTATATCTTAATACCCAAAATCAAATTATTCATCATGAAATCCTATTTAAAGGAACATTAGAAACAAGTATGATCCATCCGCGAGAGATTTTTAAGGTCGCCTTGCTCCATTCAAGTTCGAAAATTGTAGTCGTACATAATCATCCATCTGGTAATTTAGTACCTAGTGTACAGGATATCCATATTACTGAACAACTGATTGAAATATCAAACTTATTACAGATTGAAATCATGGATCATTTGATCGTATCCAATATGGATTACTTTAGTTTTAAAAAAGCAGGCTTACTTTGAAATTGATTGCGCCAAAAACATTTTCAAAGTATAATGATCGTGGTGGTAAAATGAAACTAAATCGATTACAAAAACTATTACTCGCTTTTATAGGATTTTCTTTTGCGTTTTCACTATTAATGAATGTGATTAGTGTTACTTCTCCATTATCTGTGATCAATCGCGAAGGATATGGTTTTTTTAGCTTGTTAAAATACACACTTGTTGATTATCCGATCGAATCTGTTAAAAATGGTTTAACAGTTTTTTCAAGGATGTGGCAATTAGAAGAAGAAAATGAGTTGCTTCGTAAACAAATCGAATCAATGGCTTTTATGCAGGCTCAAAATAATGAATTAAAACGCGAAATAATTTCTTTAAAGAGTTTTAGTGGAATTAAGGAAACGATTTCTGATTACGAAGTAGTTCCAGCAACAGTATTAACTCGTGCTGAAGAATCTTGGAATAATTATTTAACCTTGAATGTTGGAACATCGGATGGAATTGAGGCAAACTATGCAATCATTACCAATCAAGGATTGATTGGTCGTGTACAAAGTGTTTCTCAAAATACGTGTATCGTTAAATTAATTACTGTTGGGGATGGCTCTAATAAAGTGTCAGTAAAAATACAAATCAGTGAATCAGTTGCAGCCAATGCAATTTTAGAAAGTTATGATTATAATGAAAAAGCTTTTGTCGTTAAATTGCTAGATTCAACAAGTACAGTAACAGAAGGAATGCAAGTAGTAACCTCAGGGATGGGAGGAGTTTTTCCTAGCGGATTATTAGTTGGAAAAGTTATCAAAATTGAACAGCTTACTAATGCGATCGGTATGAATATTTATGTTTCACCATCAGCTGATTTTCAAGACCTTGATTATGTTGGGGTAGTAAAAAGAGCGGGGATAAGTGAATGAGTGATTTTATATTTATAGTAACTTGCTTTTTTGTGGATTTTGTATTTGATGTGTTATTTCCTTCTGATTATTCAATGATCAAACCAATTATTATTCCTGCCGCAACAATGATCGGTTTGTTGCTGATGATTAAAAATAAAAATCTTTTTGAAAAAATATTTATTAGTTTTATCGTAGGTTTTTTTATTGATTTCTTTTCAGCTGATCAACAGTTGATGTATGCGTTGATTTATTTTGCTTGTGCGATGATAACACTATTTTGGCAAAAACATTTATCTAGTTCATTATTTGAACAGACAATTCTTTTTCTTTCGACAATCTTCGTCAAAGAAACTCTTGTATACTTGTTTATGGTAGTAAGCAAGAGTTTTTCAATGAGTATTCCTGTTTGGTTACAACAAAGATGTATTCCAACATTATTAGTGAATATCATAATATGTTGGGTCGTTATTGGATTGTATCAAGTTAAAATTAATTTTGATGAAAGACAGGAAAACCAAAAGCGTAAAGAGGAGAAATTATTTTGGAGAGAATACAAGTAAAGATTTTGAACAATCGTCTTGTAGTCCGATTTAATGCTCATTGCGACTTTGATTCCCAGTGGAACCAGTGGATTGAAAAACTTCAACAGCTTAACCTTCATAGTAAGGAAAGACTTGAAGTTTTTTTTCATTTTCCAAACCTTGATGATGAAGTAATTCATCATTGTTTAAAACAAATGTTGAGTGAATGTATGGTTTTGGGATTTCAAAAGAAACAATTGGATACCAAAGAAAAAGATTTGGAAATCATTCATTCTAAAGTTCGAGGTGGAGATCCCTTGGTGTTTGAAAACGGAGGATTAGTATGTGGTGACATTGAAAAGGATGTTTTTGTAACGCTGGAAAGTGGAAATTTATATGTAACTGGTTGCATCAAAGGGAAAGTTGAATGTCTTGAACCCAATAGTGTTATTTATTGTGCATCGATGGACCATGCAATGATTTGTTTCAATAATATATGGCAAAATTCGACATTTTTAGTATCCCCAGTAACTTATGATGAAAGTGTGCACCAGCAAGTGAAGGAGAAACGTTTATGGCAAGAAGTATATTAGTGACCAGTGGAAAAGGGGGAGTTGGTAAAACAACGACCGTCGCTAACTTAGGTTTAGCTTTAGCAAATAGCGGACAAAAAGTATGTGTTTTAGATATGGACTTAGGATTAAAAAATTTAGATTTGGTCATGGGTTTAGAAAATCGTTTAGTTTATGATGTGAAAGATATTATTGATGGTAAATGTCAACTCCATGATGCACTTGTGCAAGATAAAAGAAGTCCAAATTTATTCTTGTTGTCAGTATGTAAAAATGTCAACTTAGATAAAGTAAAATTTGAACCTTTAAAAAATATTTTTATGCAATGTGAAGAATTATTCGATATTATATTACTTGATTCTCCTGCAGGAATTGAAAGAGGATTTCAATATGCTATGCATTTGTGCAATGAAGCATTATGTGTGATTCAGCTTGATATTTCATCTCTAATGGACACTGACCGAGTTATTGGAATATTACTAAGAAATCAAATCAAAGAAATCAATCTCTGTGTAAATCGAGTGAATTCAGAATACATAAAAAAGAAAATACAATGTACTGTTCAAGAAGCAGTAGATTATTTATCCTTGCCATGTGTTGGAATCGTTTACGATGATCCTCTTGTGCAAATGGGAAATAACTTAGGAAATGGGCAAATGTCACCTGTCACTCGTGAATGTTTTGAAGTGATGGCGAAACGATTGCAAGATGAAATTGTCGAGTTTCCTCGTTTTAACAAGAAAACTTTCTTACAAAAAATGCTAGGTTAAACATGATTTAGGTTATCACCACATACAATACAGTAGGGTGATAAAACATGGATAACAGAAGAAGAACTCGTCAACGTATTCAATCAAGAAGAGGTTATGGAGGTAGTTCAAATAGTCAAAATCGTTTTGTGAGAACATTATATTCATTTGTGATGTTGTTTTTGATTATGGCGTCTTTGATATTAGCGAACTTAATCTATCAAAACCGCGGCTTTGATACGTTGGTAATGAATGTTAAAAAAGTAGTGCAGCCACTTCAATTGTATAAAATTTCAGATTGGATTCCTTTTGAAAATTGGTTCAAAAAAAAGGATACGATCACGACCAGTATGATCACACATTATACATTTTTAGAAAATCAGTATTATCAGTGCAGTAATAATCAAGTTGTTGCAGTGGATAGCGGAATCGTTGTCTTTACGCAAAAACAAGATTCAGGCTATATGATGATCATTAAACAAGACAACAACATTTTAGCGACTTATGGAGCGATGAGTGAATCTCATGTCAAAGTTGATGATCGTGTACTAAAAGGACAAATATTAGGATTGAGTAATAAGGAAGTGTATTTGGATTTCACACTTCAAGGAGTGGCCATGAATTTTGAAGATGTGATCACTTATGAAAATTAGAATTTCCTTGTTCACATGGCTTCTATGGATTGTTAGTTATCTTAACAATAGTAGTAAAGCCATGTTTTTTCTTTTTATGATGATGTTTATTCATGAACTCTCACATTGTCTTATGGCACTGTTTTTTAAGCTTGAAATAAGTGAAATCATCATTTATCCTTTTGGTTTTTGCGCTAACATACCTACTCTTAAGCATGAAAGTTGTTTGATACAAATATGTGTTCTTTTAATGGGTCCGATATGGCATTTGATTTGTCCCTTTTTTTTAACTTTTTTACTTCATAAAAATTATGTTTCATTAGCTTTTTATCAATGGTTATTGATGATGAATTGGCAGGAACTTTTATTTAATTGTATGCCCATTGGCCCTCTTGATGGCTCAGGCATTTTATTTGCTTTGTTGAATTGTTTCTTTCCATATCGAAAATCATTAATTTTATCGTCTGTAATTTCAATTTGCTTTGCCTTTTTTTTGTTTATTAATATTATTCCTTTGAGCGCTTCATCATTATTTGTGTTGATCACATTAGTTACAATTAATGTTATGAGTTTAATACAAGTTAATGAGAATTTTAGACAAGCAGTATTCAGACGTAAAAAAGATACTTCAAAATTACCAGTTTGTTTTCATCAAAAGGATGACTTTTATTTATATAGACATAATATTTATATGTGTGGATCACAGCTGTTTGATGAAAATGATTTTCTCTATGAAATTCTATTAAAAAATAAGTCAAGAAATCGATTGTGTGGTATAATTTCAAAAGGAAGTGAGTGATATGATGAAAAGAAAGGTTTTAAGTTTCTTATGTGTATTATTATGCCTAGCGTTAACTGGTTGTAAAATAGAAACGCAAAAGGTTGTTTATACTGTTTATCCTGTAGGTTACATTTTAGATCGTTTAGGAGGCGATAAAATTGTAACTGAATCAATACAGAGTGATGAAATAGTTCAACGTGCACAAATCAAATCCAATTATGTTGATATATTAAAAAATGCCGAATTATTTTTGTATATTGGCGATCTAGAACCTTATATGAGTATTTATCGTCCTGAGATTCGTGAACTTGTACCAACGATCGATTTATCGGCGAAAAGCAGTATTTATCAATTTAAACGTTATACTCGTGTTGTAGTTGATGATGTTTGGGAATATTTACCACCAACTGATTATTATAAAGGTGATGCGATGAAAATGATCGACACTAACAACAATGATCTATATTTGTGGTTGGATCCTATCGCTATGGTTTCGATGTCAAGAGAAATCAAAGGTTGGTTACAAACAAATTTTGCTGAACAAGCAACCTATTTTGAAAACAATTTTAGTAAACTTGAAAGTGATTTGATTCAGTTGGATGCGGAGTACCAAAGTTTGTCTACTCGTTTGAAACAAGAAAACAAAACAATTAAATTTGTTTCGATGACTGCTAGTTTTGGGAATTGGCAAAGAACTTATGGTTTTCAAGTATATCCGATCATTTTAAGTAAGTATGGTGTTTTACCAAATCCAGAACAACTGGAAATCATTAAACAACGTATTATCACTGATGAAGTTAAATACATCATTGCTGAACAAAATATGAGTGATGATATGAGTGAACTTTGTGATCAATTAGTTAAAGAATTAGGGCTCACAATGGTACAAATGAGTAATTTAAGTAGTCTCAGCAATGTTCAAAAAGAAGAGAATTCAACTTATTTATCCATTATGTATGATAATTTATCACAACTTGAAATTATGGCTAGTGATAATACGGATTCAGATGCAATTATTGAAGAATTAACAGATGAAGTTGATGATTAGACCGTCTTGACGGTCTTTTTCAAAGGAGAAACCAAATGAAAAAAATGTTATTAGTAGATGGAAATTCAGTGTTATTTAGAGCCTATTATGCAACGGCTTATGGAAGGCCAATGACGACATCAAGTGGTATACCTACCAATGGTGTTTTTGCGTTTCATAATATGTTGACGAAAGCAATTGATTTAATTCAACCAGATTCAATTATGGTTGCCTTTGATTCAAAAAAGAAGAATTTTCGTCATGAGATCTATGAAGATTATAAAGGTGGAAGAAAAGCTGCACCAGATGAATTAGTGATTCAATTTTCAATTGCTAGAGAATATTTGGATGCATTTAATATTTGTCGTTATGAACAAGAGGGCATAGAGGCAGACGATATTATAGGAAGTATGGTCAAAAAATATCCGGATTGGGATATCAATGTGCTTAGTAGTGATCATGACTTACTTCAAGTGATAGATGATACGACAAGTGTATGGCTTATGAAATCTGGAATCAGTGAAATTCAAGAAATGACAAAAGATACATTAAAAGAAACTATGGGTATTGAACCTTGTCAAATCATTGATTTGAAAGGTTTGATGGGCGATGCATCAGATAATATACCTGGAGTTCCAAAAGTAGGGGAAAAAACAGCCTTAAAATTATTAGCTCAATTTGAAAGTGTAGAAGGGGTCTTATCCCACGTTGATGAAATCCCAGGGAAACTTCATGATAATTTAGTAGAGCATGCAGAACTTGCATTGATGAGTAAACTTTTAGCGACAATCAAAGTTGATGAAGATATCGATGTTGATTTATCTTGTATGATGCAAAAACCAGTAATTGAAAAACAAATTGCTTTTTTTCAAAAATATGAAATGAATTCATTGATCAAAAAACTTAAAGAAAAAACCACATTATCCTTGTTTGATGAAGAGCCAATTGAAACAGAAAAGAGAATTTCAACAGGGGGCAATATAGTAAGTAGCTGTCCTCAAGAACTCTTTCATGATGATGTAGCGATTTATCTTGAACACAATTTTGATTCGGTTTATGGTACATCCATTTTAGGGATCGCTTTAGCGGATAAGAAACAGTCTATTTATATGACATTGGATGAATTAAGAAAAGATCAAGCTTGTTTAGATTTTCTGAAAAGTGATGCTAAAAAAATCGTCTGGGACGCTAAAAAAATGAAACATTGGATGGACAAAGATAATTTAGAAATCAATAATTTAGCGTATGATACAATGATTGCAGCATTTTTATGTGATACAAATTGTACTAGCTTAGAAAGAACTTTATCAAAATATAATGTAAGTTTAGAATATACTTTGGATATGATTTATGGTAAAGAAAATAAACCAATTTTACCAGACATTGAAAAAGTAACGATATTTAGTTGCAGAAATGCACAATTCATCTATGATCTTTATTTAAAAACAAGTGTTGAATTAACAGAGTTGGAAATGGAAGAACTATTTTATGGTTTAGAGATGCCACTCGCTTCGATTCTTTTTGAAATGGAAAAAGAAGGAGTGACGATTGAGCAAAATATTATGAATCGTATTGCAGATGAGACAAAGGCGCAAGTCGATGAGTTAAATGAAATGATTTTAAAATATAGTTCAAATATTAATTTAAATTTAAATTCACCGAAACAATTAGCTGAATTTTTATTTGATGAACTCAAACTTCCAGAAAATAAAAAGAGATCAACGTCAGTTGAAATACTTGAAAAATTATTGGGTCAGCATGAAGTAATTAAGTTGTTGATGCAATATCGAAAAGTTCAAAAACAATATAGCACCTATGCTGAAGGTTTGAAAAAATCAATTATGTCTGATTCTAAAATACATACGATTTATAATCAATGTGTGACTTCAACTGGACGTTTGTCTAGTACTTCACCGAATCTTCAAAATATTAGTATCCGCGATGAAGAATCTAGAGAAATCAGAAAAGCATTTATACCATCAGAGGGAAATTATTTATTGGCTGCCGATTATTCGCAAGTAGAACTTCGTGTTTTAGCACATATGGCAAATGAAGAAAAATTGATTGAAGCTTTTACTAGTGGTTTGGATATCCATACAAAAACGGCAATGGAAGTATTTGACTTAAACGAAAATGAAGTATCATCTTTACATCGCCGTCATGCCAAAGCGGTCAACTTTGGAATTGTTTATGGGATATCCGATTTTGGATTAGCGAATCAACTTGAAATATCAAAAAATGAAGCACAACAGTTTATTGATCGTTATTTAGAAAGTTATCCAAATATTTCAATTTTTATGGATAAAACAGTTGAAGAATGTCAAAGAAATGGTTATGTAAAAACATTATTGAATCGTAGACGTTTTATTCCAGAAGTGAACAGCGAAAAATATTTTGAGCGTGAAGCAGCTAAAAGGGCGGCTATGAATGCTCCGATTCAAGGAACTGCAGCGGATTTAATTAAAGTTGCCATGATCAATGTAGATCGTGAAATCAAACGACAAAACTTAAAATCAAAAATGATTTTACAAGTTCATGATGAATTGATATTTGATGTTTATCCAGATGAAGTTGAAATGATGAAGCAGTTGGTCGTTGATCAAATGATTCATGCTATGAATCTAAAAGTACCACTTGATGTCCAGTGTCAAGTGGGAAAAGACTGGTATGAGGCAAAATAATGCCTGAGTTACCTGAAGTCGAAACAGTCGTTAGAACACTGGAAACGTTAATCAAAGACTGTGAAATATTGAATATACAATCTAGTTATCAAAAAATTGTCGCAATGAATTTTGATGAGTTTAACCAATTAATGATTCATCAGCATTTTCGTGATTTTAAGCGAAGAGGAAAATATCTGTTGTTTGAAATGGATGATCATACTTTAGTAAGTCATTTACGCATGGAAGGTAAATTCTATGTACTAAATCAAAATGAGCCTTTATTCAAACATACTCATATCAGTTTTTTGCTTGATAATGGTCAACGTCTAGATTATGTCGATGTACGTAAATTTGGACGCTTTGAAATCATTGAAAAACAAAGTGATTATGAAGATTTTAAACTATTAGGTCCTGAACCTTTCAGTGAAAGATTCAATGAGACCTATGTTCGAAACGCCATTAAAGGAAAGAAATGTTGTCTGAAACAGATGTTGCTTGACCAAAGTTTTGTCGCTGGAGTGGGAAATATTTATGCGGATGAAATTTGTTTTGGATTGAAACTTCATCCTGAAACACCCGTTCAGAAACTTACTAAACAAAAAAGAATCGAACTGATCGAAGTTACGCAAGCTGTACTTACTAAAGCAATTAAAGCAGGAGGAAGTACGATACGTAGTTATACATCAAGTTTAGGAGTTACCGGTCTATTTCAGTTACAAATTGAAGTTTATGGACGAAAAAAAGAGCCTTGTCATGTGTGTGGTACACCCATTGAAAAAAGTGTTGTCGCAGGAAGAGGAACTCATTTTTGTCCCAAGTGTCAAAAGAAAAGAGGTTAAAGATGAAAATTGCCATTACTGGAAGTTTGGGATCTGGAAAATCGACATGTAGCCAAATTTTAAAAGAAATGGGCTATACTATTTTTAATGCAGATGAAGCCAATAATGAATGTCTTAAAGCTGGAAGTAAAACTTATCTTGAAATCATTGATCATTTTAAAGATATACTTGATGAAGAACAGAATATTGACCGCAAGAAATTGGCAAATATAATCTTTAACGATTCAACAGAAAAAAGAGTATTGGAATCTATTTGCCATCCAGCAATTTTAGAAAAAATGCAACAAGCTGTTCTTTCTAATAAAAATGATCATTTTTTTGCAGAAATTCCACTACTTTTTGAAACTGAGTGGGATCAGTATTTTGATGGAAGTTTACTTATCAGTATAAGTGAAGAGGTTCGCCTGCAACGATGTATGAGTAGTCGAGGATTTAATCAAAATGAAATTTCTGAAAGATTAAATACTCAGATGAAAGATGAACTAAAACGTCAAAAGGCTACATGGGTTATTGAAAATAATGGTTCAATCAATGAATTAGAACAAAAAATTAAGCAATGGTTACAAAAACTTTTACAAAACCAACACAATTCATAAACCGGTTTATGATATAATAAATTACATTAGCGAAAGGGGAATAATTTATGGAAATCAAAGGAAAAGATACATATCGGATTCAGATGAATTTTTCTCTTTCGGAAAAAGAGATTCAAGGATTAATGCTATGTTACCAAGCTTGCATTGGCGCAAATTCAACTTCTTTATATTTGACTTTAGTTGCGGAAGCTAGTAACAATCGTTCTTCTGAAACACATCAAAGATTATGCATTTTGGGTGGGATCGATATTTTTACTTTTGAATTAGCTCGTCAAAAATGTGAAGAATATAATTTAATACAAACTTATGTTGAAGAAACAGAATCGAGAGATAATTATCTTTATGTTTTAAAGAAACCTTTGACAATAGAAAGTTTTTTACGTCATGAAGTACTTGGACGTCGATACATGAAACTCGTTAGTGCTAAACAAGCTGAAATTACACAATCAAGAGCTGGACTTACTGTTTTTGATAAACGAAATTATACCGAAATTACAAAATCGATCACGACTGGAATTTTAGATTCATGGGATAATGAAGATGAAGTGAAGTTCAATAAAGTTAAACCAAGTGGATTAGTAAAATACGCATATGCTGACAATATCAAGTTTGACTATGAATCATTCTTGCTAGAAAGCACGCCTTCAACTTTTCCAGTTGAGGCAAGAACTCAGGAAAATCTTCAACTCATTGGTGAATTAGCCACAACGTATGGTATCGATAAAGACACTATGCGAATTATGGTAGGTCGAAGCATTAATTCCAGCACTAATATTTTAGATACAAAACTTTTGCGTTATAAAGCTAGTAAGCATAAACCAAAAGAAACAGTTGCGAAGAAGAATGAATATGATATGTCACCAGTAGAATTTTTGCAGTTTAAACAAAATATGACGATACCGGTATCAGATGTGAATAAATTAAGGGCTATTCAATCGGATTACCAGCTTTCAAATGAAATACTAAATGTAGTAACGGAATATGTTTTAGAACAAAGTAATGATCGATTTATTCCGAATTACGCTGAAAAGATTGCGAGTTTTGTGTTTAAAAAAGGTGTGAAAACAATTGAAGATGTAAAACAAGTATTAAAAGAAAATGAATCACCAAGTAAACGAGTGGTGAAAAAAGTAAACTTGCCAGATTCTTTTGAACAAAACAACAAAGAAGAAACATTGATTAGTGATGAAAAAGTAAATGAATTAAAAGCTCGTTTAGCGAAGATTGGGGGAAAATCATAATGAAAAAAATGCAGTTTGACGTCGAAATGAACCCTGAACAAGTGAAACAAAGAAATGAATTAATTCAAAGCTTAAAGAAAAACGATGTAATAAAAAATAAATTAGTAACTGATCAATTAGAGATGTCCTTATTAGAAAAATATCCTTATAAATTTAAACAATGGCTCGAAGGCTTAAAAAAATGTGAGGGTTGCAAAGGTTTAAGTTTATGTAAACAAGATAATCAGGGATTATTTTATGATTTGAAGTATGATGAGTTTTTTGATTTTGTGATCACACCATGCAAATACAAGAAAAAAAATATTGAACAAACTTCTCATATAAAAAAGATAGTATTCAATTATATGTCGGAACAATTAAAAACGATGAGTTTTGCGGACCTGGAAATTACAGCTGATAATGCAGAAGCGATTGAAGCAATCACAAATTGGTTTGACCAACCGACATTTGAAGGTTTCTATATCCATGGAACATTAGGTGTAGGGAAAAGCACATTAGTTGCCTGTGCCTGTAATAAATTAGCTCAAGAAGGAAAACGAGTTGGTTACATTCATGTACCCAATTGGCTAGTTCATATGAAATCAATTATGAATAGTTATGAAGAATATGAAAAGGAAGTACGTTTGATTCAAAGTTTAGATTTTGTGGTATTTGATGATATTGGTGCTGAAAGTAGCAGTGCTTGGAGTAGGGATGAATTGATATTTCCAATTTTAAATAGTCGTATGGAAAACAAAAAATGGACTTGGTTTACAAGTAATCAAAGTTTTGAAGATTTGTTTAATCATTATCAATTCAGTTCAAAATACAATGCAGATGAACTAAAAGCACTTCGTTTAATGGATCGAGTAAAAACATTGAGCAAGGAACTAAAAATGTTAGGAAAAAATAGAAGACGAAGCAATGTAAACCTGTAAGCGCTTTGGTTGTGAGAGTTTGTCAATATATTAACAAGTGATTTAAAAAGTTTTACTAAAATGGTAAATATACTGTATAAAAAGTACAATTTGTATTTAAAAAGTGATATGATAAAACGTGAATTGTGGAGGAAATGTTCATGATTAAAAAACTCGGAATACTAACTTCAGGAGGAGATGCTCCTGGGATGAATGCAGCGATTCGAGCTGTAACTCGTGTTGCGATTGCGAATGGAATTGAAGTAGTTGGTATCTATGATGGATACAAAGGATTACTTGAAGAAAACTATCGCAATCTAACTAAACAGGATGTCAGTGATATATTGGATCGCGGTGGGACAACTTTAGGATCAGCTCGCTTACCTGAGTTTAAAGATGAAGCAGTTCAGGATGAAGCAGTTGAAAAGTTAAAAAAATCAGGAATCGATGCGGTTGTCGTAATCGGTGGAGATGGTACTTATCGTGGGGCTCTTGCCTTGACCCAAAAGGGAATCAATTGTATTGGACTTCCAGGAACAATTGATAATGATATTGCCTCAACTGATTTTACGATCGGTTTTGATACTGCATTAAATACAGTTGTCGAATGTGTCGATAAACTACGAGATACTTCAAGCTCCCATCACCGTTGTTCAGTGGTGGAAGTGATGGGAAATCGATGTGGTGATTTAGCTGTTTGGGCTGCGATCAGTTGTGGTGCAGAAGCTGTAGTTACCTCAGAAACAGGATTTGATGAAGAAGATTTATTAGAAAGACTTCGTTATTTAGATTCTGTAAGAAAGAAAAAACATGCCATCGTCATTATTTCTGAAAAGATTACTGACGTAAACGATCTAGCACGTAAAATCAGTAGCAATACAGGTTTTTCAGGACGTGCAACGGTACTTGGACATATCCAAAGAGGAGGCAGTCCAACGCCACAGGATCGTGTCTTAGCTTCTAGATTAGCTGAAAAAGCAGTAGACTTACTTGTCTCAGGGATCGGTGGTCATTGTGTAGGTGTTGTGGATAATGAAGTGATTTCATATCCAATTGAAGAAGCATTAAAGTTACCCAAGAAATCGCGTAAAGAGTTATATCAACTCTTTGATCGATTGGTATAAGGAGAGAAGAAAATATGTTAGGAAGAAAAACAAAAATCGTCTGTACGCTCGGCCCAGCAAGCAATACGCCTGAAATGGTTGAAAAACTTGCTAAAGAAGGAATGAACATCGTTCGTTTCAATTTCAGCCATGGTGATCATGATACTCATGGTTCACAAATGGATATGGTACGTGAGGTTTCCGATCGCATAGGAATCAACTTAGCGATCATGCTAGACACAAAAGGACCTGAAATTCGCTGTGGTGTATTCAAAAACGGATCAGAAGAATATCAAATCGGGGATATTGTAACTCTTTGCCGTGAAGAAATCGAAGGAACACACGATCGTTTCCATATTCAATGTCCAGAATTATTCAATGACATTCAACAAGGAAATTATATTTTGATTGATGATGGTAAAATGAAACTTACTGTTCTTGAAAATAAAGGAAATGGTGAAGTTCTTTGCCGTAATGAAGTTGCAGGTTTAATTAAAAACCGTAAAGGATGTAATGTTCCAGGGGTTAAATTATCAATGCCATTCATTTCTGCTAAAGATGAATCAGATATTCGTTTTGGTTGTGAAAAGAATGTAGACTTTATTGCAGCATCATTTGTACGTCGTGCAGAAGATGTATTAGCGATTCGTAAAATATTAACAGAAATGGGAAAACCACGTATTCAAATCATTTCTAAAATTGAAAACCAAGAAGGTTTTGACAACATCGATAGTATTTTAGAAGTATCTGATGGTGTAATGGTTGCCCGTGGAGATTTAGGAGTTGAAATTCAAACTCAATTTGTACCTATTTATCAAAAACAAATTATCAAAGCAGCAAATAAAATTGGAAAACCAGTTATTACAGCAACTCATATGTTGGATTCCATGACTGCAAATCCACGCCCTACTCGCGCTGAAGCAAGTGATGTTGCCAATGCCGTACTTGATGGTAGTGATGCGATCATGTTGTCAGCAGAATCAGCAGCAGGGTTATATCCAGTAGAAGCAGTTCGTATGATGAATACGATCGCTGAAGCAACTGAAAAAATTATTCCTTATCGTGAACGTTTGGATCAATCTAAAAATTCTAGCAAGAAAACAGTTCAGGATGCAATTGGGATTGCCGTATCCGATGCTACGTTAACACTTGAAAATGTTGCAGCGGTAGTAGTATTTACTCAAGGTGGAACTACAGCACGTCGTATTTCTAAATTTAGACCAGCAGTACCTATTTTAGCAGTTACGTTCTCTAAAACAACTCAACGCATTTTAGAAAGCTATTGGGGAGTAAATCCAATTTGTTCTGATATTAAGAATGAATTGACAAACGATGATGAACTTGCGAGTACTATTGCTAAAGCTTATGGTGTACAACCAGGGCAATTAATCATTATTTCGGCTGGATATCCAACAGGAGAAGGATCTGCCAACATGATGAAAATCATTGAAGTAAAATAAAATCTGAAGATGTTGGAAATTGATATTCTGACATCTTTTTTAGTTCGATAATATTAAGATTTATGTTATTTTCGGTTTAACACAATTTGAATTAATCAAAAAACTATCATAATTTATCTATGATTGAGAAGATTGAATGCTATAATGAGTTCAAGGAAGGTGATTGTTATGAAAGCAACGCAAGATTTTTTTGAAATACTCAAGACAAAACTATCAGATTTAGAACAAACACAATCAAATAATATTGAAACAGCCGCTGAATGGATCGCACAAACTTATATTAATAAAGGAAATTTTTATATTTTTGGTTCTGGTCATAGTCACATGGTAGCAGAAGAAATGTATATTCGTGCAGGAGGACTATCATTTGTTCAGGCAATTTTACCTCCAGAAATGATGCTTCATCAAATGCTACATAAAAGTACAAATCTTGAAAGACTAACAGGTTATGCGAAAGCCATTCTTGATTTATATCCAGTTACTGACCAAGATACGATGATCGTGATTTCTAATTCTGGAAGAAATGCTTCTTCAATTGAAATGTGTCAAGAAGCACAACGTCGTGGTGCTAAAGTTATTGCGATCACTTCTTTAAAACATTCATCACAAGTTGAAGCTAGACATGATGGTAAAAAACGTTTGTTTGAGCTTGCAGATTTAGTGATTGATAATCAAGCAGAACTTGGTGATGCTGCTTATTTAGTCGATGGAGCACCAGTAAAAGCAGGGGGAACAAGTGATTTTATTGGTATTGCGATCGCTCAATTGTTGACAGTGACGATAATTGAAAAACTTGTTGAAAAAGGAATCGAACCACCAATTTTAATGAGTGCTAATGTAGGAAAATAAAAATTTCGAAAAAAATTTCAACAAAAATATTGACAGCGCTTTCAACAAATGATATTGTGAAGGCGAAGTTAAAGGACTGTTACTCTTCGGAGGCATGACCAATAAAGTGATTTATTTGGTATTGTCTTGAAGAGTTTTTTTATGGAGGTCCTTCAATGTTTGGTTTATTCAAGAAAGATAACAATATCTACTCACCCATTGATGGATATTGTTCGGATATTACAGAGTGTAAAGATCCGGTTTTTGCTGGAAAAATGCTGGGTGATGGATTTATAGTTAAACCGATTAATGATTTAGTAAAATCACCGTGTAATGGGAAAATAATAATGGTTTTTCCGACAAAACATGCAATCGGAATCAAAATGGATAACGGACAAGAAGTAATGATTCATATTGGAACAAATACGGTAAAACTAAAGGGTGAAGGATTTAAAACATTAGTAAGCCAAAATATGTCAGTAAAAAAAGGAACACCTCTATTACAATTGGATTTAGACTACATTCAATCGCAAGGATATGATGCTACAAATATTGTTGTATTGACTAATACTATCAACAAACAGTATATTAAAGGAAAGATAAACTGTAATGTAATTACAAGTGATAAAATTATTGAATTTGGGAGAGATTAATTATGCGAATGTTGAAAAAAATCAACAATAATTATGCTGTTGCTAAAGATAGTACTGGAAAGACTGTAATTGTGTCTGGTTCAGGTATTGGCTTTGGATCGTTTCCATCTGAATTGAATGATTTATCAAAAATTGAAAGAACTTACTATAACATCGATGATCGTTTTGTTAGATTGATTGAAAAACTACCAAGTGATGTTATTGAATGTTCAGAAAAAATTGTCAACTATGCGGAGTCAAAACTTGGATTAAAGTTAAATCCAAATTTAGTATTCTCATTAGCAGATCATATTAATTTTTCGATTGAAAGAATTAAACAAGGAATTACATTTGATCATGGATTAACGTATGAAATGAATTATTTACAT
Organism: Holdemania sp.; assembly: GCA_031551965.1. GTDB lineage: Bacteria > Bacillota_I > Bacilli_A > Erysipelotrichales > Erysipelotrichaceae > CALVGQ01. Next base: position 25,494 of record JAVBMW010000029.1, read on the forward strand.
CCAGTCGAGTTTGAAATTGCAAAAGAGGCAGTAAATATGATTCAAAAAAAATATGAAATCGTTTTTTCCAAAGAAGAAGCAGCAATTATTGCCTTGCATATTTTAGAATCAGAAAGCCATTACAAAAAAGAAACAATAAATACATCACAAGTGGTAGATGATTTAGCTGAAATAGTACGTAAAGAAATGGATATAGTGATTGATGCAGATGATTTCAATTATTATCGTTTTGCTACTCATATTCAATATTTAATGAATAGACAAAAAGAAAATCAAAGTATCAAAAGTGAAAATAAAGAAATGTTTAATATGATAAGAAATTCCTATCCTAAAGTATATGATTGTGTATTGAAAATGAAAAAATATTTCAATGAACAACTGAATTGGGATGTTAGTGAAGAGGAACAACTATATTTGATGATACATATCAATCGAATCTGTTCAAAAGAGGACTGTTACCAGTAGGGCATGACCTCATAAATAGCTTATTAGCTATTTGTGGGGTCTTTATTGTTTTTGGATCTTACACTTTAATGCGCGCGGGGTGTTGATTATAAAAATTTTCTAAAAAGAGGAGGTTAGAAAATGAGTAAGTATAAAGAAATAGCAGTAAATGTATTAGAACAAATTGGTGGAAAAGAAAATGTATCTAATATATTTCACTGCATGACACGTCTACGATTTAACCTTAAAGATAACGGATTAGTAAATGAAGAAGCTATTAAAAGTATCAATGGAGTTTTAGGATTACATGTTGATAATGGAGAAATTCAAATCATCATCGGTCCTGCAGTAGAAAATGTATACAACGAGATGTTAAAACTAACAGGAATTGATAGAACTGCTATGATTGAAGAAAATTTAGATAGTAAGAAAGAATTTTCGGTAAAGGTTTTTTTCGCAGATGTGATCAATAGCATTTCAGCATGCATGAATCCGTTAGTGCCAGTATTTGTATTATTAGGGATGATCAATGTTATTGCTGCACTAATTGGTCCTCAGTTCTTGAATCTAGTTACAACCGATTCAAACATTTACACAAATTTCTATAATGTTGGTCAAGCGATAATTTATTTCTTACCAGTATTAATTGCTGTTACTGCATCTAAAAAATTTAAATGCAATACTTATATATCGCTGGTATTAGCAGGAATTCTGTTGTATCCAAATTTTGCTGAACTTCTTAATACCGGAACCTATACAGTTTTTGGAATTCCCGCCCCTGCCGTTGCATACAGTGGGTCGGTTATTCCAATCATGTTGATTGTATTTGCACAAGGTTATGTTGAAAAGTTTATTAATAAAATGATTTCGGATGTTGTCAAAGTTTTATTGGTACCATTGCTTACAGTTCTTGTTATGCTTCCAATTGCTTTATGTGTTTTAGGACCTTTAGGGCAATATATAGGTATTGGTTTAGCTGGTGCTATTATGTGGCTTAGACAAGTTGCAGGTCCAGTTGAAACAATGTTAGTTGCTGCTTTTGTTCCATTTATGACTGCTTTTGGAATAGGGCGTCCATTATTCTTTGTTTGTCTAACTACGTTGTTAACTACAGGTTCAGAATTTGCTTATATGCCAATAGCAATGGTTATTAATAACTGGCTTGCGATGGGTGTAGCAATAGGGTTCTTCCTGAAATCGAAAAATGCAAACAACAAGCAATTAGGATTAACTTGTTTTGCTGCAAACTTCTTAGGGGGTGTTTCTGAACCTACGTTATTTGGTATTTTATTACCTAATAAAAAAACTTATCTACCTGTAATAATCGGTGGGGGTTTAGCTGGTCTTTATCTTGGATTTATGAATGTAGGATTATATCAGTTTGGTGCCAGTAACTTCTTAAATGTTATGGCGTTTATTGGTGGTGATGCAAATAATTTCTTGCATGGATGTATTGCTTCAGGAATTGCATTTGTTGTAACTGCTGCTTTGACATTCATCATGTATAAAGATGAGCAACAAGCATAAAAATTAAAAAAAGGAGAAAAAAATGAGTGAAAGAAAAATGATTTTAGCAAATATTGGGTCAGGATCTTCTTATCTTCCTGATATTGCCAATATGTTGATTGAAAGAAAAGATACAATGAGAGTCTCTGAATGGCGTTTAATGGATGTAGATGAATATCGTTTGAATTGTACTGGTAAATATGTTCAAAAGATGTTCAAAGATGCTGGTATGGATACAGTGATAACATTAACACAAGACTTAAATACAGCAGTAAAAGATTGTGATTATGTAATATGTACGATTCGACCTGGAATGTCAGAGGGACGTTTATTAGATGAGACTATCCCATTTAAGCATGGTTTAATTGGACAAGAAACTACTGCACCTGGTGGAATGATTATGGGTTTAAAAACGATTCCAGCTATTTTGAAAATAGCTCACGCAATGGAAGAACATGCTAAAAAAGGGGCATATTTAGTAAATCTTGCTAATCCTTCAGGAATGCTTGCAGAGGCATTAAATCGCTATTCAAACATTAAATATGCAGGTCTTTGTAATGGTCCTACTGTAATAAGAGGAGCAATGAATGATGTCTATCAGCCAGAAAACCCAAATGATATTTTTGTTGAAGTAATTGGATTGAATCATATGATTTGGTGTAAAGTTTTTTACAAAGGTGAAGATGTTACTAATGAAGCATTTAGAAAGTTATTAGATTGGTCAGCGATCAATTTACCTGCTTTACGTAAAGAGTTTGTAGCACCAGAATTACAAGAATTTATTGGCTATATTCCGATGGGTCCATATCTTGAATTTTACTATGATTTTCCCAATTCATTCTTAGATTTACAAAGCTATTCAGGAAACCACTGGGAATCGATGCTAACTCGTGTTCAAGAAAGAGTAGGTAACGTTTTAGATGATTTAGATTTGCCAGCAAATGCTACGCGTGCTGAATGTGTTAAAGCAATAGAAGAAAGAACGTTCAAATTATATGAAACATTAGATCCACGTGGATTTCAATTAGCATTGAATACACGTGGTGGACATGGCTATGGTAAAGCTGGAATTGAATTGATCAATGCACTTTGGAATAATACTAATGAAATTTTCAGCCCAGATGTTGCAAGTATGGGCTGTATACAAGAGTTTGATCCAAATTGTGTATGTACTACAACATCAATTGTAAATGGATCAGGGATTCATCCAATTTGCTTTCCTAAATTACCAGGACATATGATGAGTAAAATCTACGCTGCTAAAGAATATGAAAAATTGGCAGTGGAAGCAGCGATAACTGGAAGTTATCATGCTGCACTAGAAGCACTTGTAGCTAATCCACTAGTCAACTCTTATTACAATGCAAAAGCTGCATTAGATGAAATGTTAGTTCTTGAAAAGAAATGGTTACCTAATTTTAAAGAAGCTATTGAAGCTATTGAAAAAGGGGAAGAACCTAAAAATTAATGTTTAAAAAAAGATCATTGTATTCAATGGTCTTTTTGTATGGTTATTGATCCAATCTTAAATCAACTAATCTTTGATATATGAATTTGTAGTCCTCTTCCATATCGTTGATCGCATTGAGTACTAGTTCATCTACTGGCGCGTGTTTGATTTTAAAATCTTGTACTGCTTTGAGTCCCATGTCGATACCCTGGATGGCATAATCTAAAAGTGTGCGATCATCATTAGCGAATTGTGCTTTGATTTTTTCAAAGAATTCGCTAATGATCCCTGTGATTTTTTCGTTATCACTAGCGTTTGGATCGATGGATTTCACTCTTTCATTTAAAGCCATTTCATGTTTATGGAATATTGTAAGGGCTTCGGTAAGTTCTTTTTCAAGAAGAAATGAATCAGTTTGAAGTAAGTATTCTTTAAAAGTACTTTCTCCCATTTTACATCCTTGAATTAAGTCTAGCAGATCTTTTACAGTTTCCTGGTTATTCAATTTTTATCACCTCAACGATAGTATTGACGGATAAAGAAAAAGCATTCATTTAAGAATGCTCAAATTTTTATTTTTTGTAAGTAGGGGGAATCATTGCCGCTTTTTGATTTAAAATTACGGGAATGACAATAGGATTTCGATTTGTTTTTTGATATAGGAATGGTTCTAAGCTACTACGAACACAGTTTTTTAGATCACCGAATGTAGTACGTTGAAGCATTCTTTTCTTTAAGGCTTCATAAACAACTAGTTCTGCTTCTTTTAATAATGTTTGATTGTCTTTTATATAGACAAATCCCCGAGAAACAATATTAGGTCTACATAATATCTTGTTGTAACGAGAATCGATAGTTACAATAACCGCAACCAATCCACTTTCTGCTAAGATATGACGATCTCGAATAACCGCAGTAGATAAACCAGTTGCATCATTTCCGTCTACATAAATATCATCGGTTTGAATACGTGAACTAGCCAAGAAACATTCTTCATTTCTTAAAACAACGACATCTCCATTTGCACAAATGAAGCAATTTTCTAAAGGTACACCTGTTTCACTTGCGGTAAATGCATGAAGTTTTTGCATTTTGTATTCACCATGGATCGGCATGAAATATTTTGGTTTGATAAGTTGTAACATTAATTTTTGTTCATCCTGAGAAGCATGCCCTGTAGTATGCAAGCTTGTTAGTGGGCTGTTGACCATAACATTTGCACCTGCACGAGTCAATTTGTTCACAACACCTGTAACACTTGTGGCATTACCTGGAATTGGGCTGGATGAGAAGACGATGCTATCACCAGGCACTACACTAACATAACGATGCGTTCCGTTTGCGATACGGCTAAGTGCAGCTAGTGGCTCACCTTGAGATCCTGTACAAATGATACAAATCTTATTTGCAGGGGTTTTGCTTAATTGTTCAGGAGTAATAAAACTAGAATCCTTAGCTTTAATGATTCCCATTTTACGTCCTACTTCAACAACATTTTCCATTGAACGTCCAAAGATAATGATTTTACGATCACAGGCAATGGCAGCCTCAATAATTTGTTGAACACGATAAACATTGGATGCAAATGTTGCGATGATCATGCGACCATTGATTTTACTTGCAATATCCAACAAAGATTTTGCAACTTTCTTTTCACTGATGGAAAATCCTGGAACTGTCGAGTTTGTTGAATCACTTAATAATAATGAAACACCAATTTGGCCAATATAAGCCATTTTTTGATAGTCTGCATTAGACACAACAGGACTTAAATCGAACTTAAAATCTCCAGTATGTACAATACGTCCATTAGGAGTATTAACTAAAACACCTAAAGAATCAGGTGTAGAGTGAATCGTATTAAAGAAGCCACAACTAAAATGCTTTGTGGTAACTTTTGATTCATCATTGATCTCTACCAGTTTTACACTATTTCCCATTCTTCTTTCATCTAATTTTTTTCTTATCAATGCACATGCAAAACGAGGTGCATAAATCATCTTCAAGGGAATAGACTGCAAAAGGAAAGGAATACCACCGATATGATCCTCATGACCATGGGTAATTACCAATGCTTTGATTTTTTTTGAATTTCGAATTAAGTAATTAAAATCAGGAATTACATAATCGACACCGAGCAGCTCTTCATCAGGGAAAACAACTCCACAGTCAATGATAATGATTTCATCATCATGTTCTATGCAATACATATTTTTACCAACTTCACCTAGTCCGCCTAAGGCATAGACTAAAGTATCAGTTTTTTCAAATGAATTATCGAGGGATTGTTTTTCTCGTACAGCTGTTTTTTTCGGCGCATTTATAGTTTTCTCAACCATATTAACCTCTTTCTATCTGAGCACCATTTTAATTTAATCAATTACTATTGCATCTTTTATTTCCATAAATGGATCGATTTTATTAATGTAATCATAAAACATAATTCCACTAAAATGATCGATTTCATGTTGTAAGACGATTGCAGGATAACCACTTAATTTAAGTGTAACCTCTTCATTTTTAAGTGCATCATAAGCTTGAACTTTTATTCTAGCACTTCTTACCACATATCCTTCATGGAGCTTTTCAACCGATAGACAACCTTCACCGCCTTTTAAATACGATTTCTTTGCGGAATACGAAATAATTTTCGCATTAACTAAAGCATAGCGATGAAAAATTGGATTTTCTTCAGTTGAGTTATCATCTTCACAAAATACAGCACACATTTGTTTTGCAACACCAACCTGGATTGCTGCAATACCAACTGCAGGGCGTAAGTTTTTTTCTTCCGCTAATTCTGGATCTTGTGATTGCTCTACATACTGCAACATATTCATCAAAAGCTCACGATCTTCTTTACTCAAAGGCAAAGAAACTTTACTGGATTTTTCTCTAATCTTAATATCATGATCTTTTACAATTGTATCAACATTTATAATCATAGTACTACCTCATACTTAGTATACTCAATTTTTAAAAATTTTCAAATATTATTCACTTCAACTTAACATAAATATGGTAAAATAGACAAACGGAGGATGATTATGTCGCAAAAGAGGAAATTTATACTCAGTATGCCAAGCGGGTATGATAAGTTGATTCATTACTCCGTTTTAAGCTTGTCTGTTTTTGGACTGATCGTTGTAACTTCCGCTACAATGGGACTTGATGCCTCAAACTATATGACATTGATCCGTACAATCATCAAGCAGTTTTTATTTACGGTTGCAGGATTTGCCGGAATGTTGTTTCTTGCGAATTTATATACTCATGAAAGAGCGAAGGCGTTTCTACCTTTCATCTTAATCGGAACAATAGTTTTGTTGATTGTGGCATGGCTATTTCCGGCAGTCAGTGGAGCTCGTGCATGGATTCGACTTCCGATCGCAGGAATCGATTTTACGCTACAACCATCTGAATTCGCAAAAATATCAACGATTGTACTCATGCTTACTTATTTAGGTGATCTTCGTATTCAGAACATAAGTACTAAAGAATTATTAAAAGCACCAGCGATCAGTGTGTTATTATTTGTTTTAATTGTTGTTTTTCTTCAAAAAGATACAGGTTCAGGAGTCATTATTTTAGCAATTGCACTTATTTTGCTTTTAATTCCAAGACACAAAGCTTTATCTAAAGTTCAAGCTTGGCTACTTATTGCATTTATCGCAGGGATCGCTTTAGTTGTTTTTTTGTTGTCTCCTGTAGGAATAGAATTTGTTAAGCGTTTACCACTTGCACAATATCAAATCAATCGCTTTACTTCTGCACTTAATCCTTTTCAAGACAAAGATTCTTCTGGATATCAATTGATCAAAGGTCTTATTTCATTTGCATCTGGTGGTTTAACAGGTGTTGGTTTTGGTGCAAGCATTCATAAGTATATGAATTTTCCCGCAGTTAATACAGATTATATTTTAGCGATCGTGGTAGAGGAACTTGGGATGTTTGGTTTCTTGATCATATTTATAGGCTATCTTATTATAATTTGTCGTTTATTCAATTATGCTTTAAAAATGCAATCTGAAAAATCAAAAATGGCATTAATCGGAGTAGCTATGTATCTGTTTATCCATTTCGTTTTGAATGTCGGTGGTGTTACGGGTCTAATACCACTTACTGGTGTTCCACTTTTACTTATCTCTGCGGGTGGTTCAAGTACCATGTCATTTATGACCGCTATCGGATTGGCCCAAGCGATTATTTCTGATTATCGTACAAACAAAAATCAATAAAAAAAGAATCCCTTGGGGGGATAAGGGATTCAAAAGAAAGGGAGAGGAGAAACAAAGATTGGGGGGATGCATCTACTATTATTGATGCATTCATAATATTGCCCACTTTTTTGCCTTTATACATGAAAAGGAGTTAAAAATGAGAATTATTGCCGGAAAGTTTAGATCACGCACTGTTGAAGCAGTACCAGGATCAAATACTCGACCAACCTCTGATAAAATTAAAGAAGCTATCTTCAGTCGAATTGGACCTTATTTCGATGGGGGAACGATGCTTGATCTATTTGCAGGCTCTGGTGCGATGAGTTTGGAAGCTCTGTCACGAGGGATAGAAAAATCATACCTAGTTGATATGGATCATTTAGCAATGAAAACAATCAAATCTAATATTTCTGCATTAAAACTTCAAAATCAATGTCACTTGTATACTTGTGACTACAAAACTGCCTTAAGACAAATTTCAAATGAGAATATAAAATTTGATTTCATATTTTTAGATCCACCTTATGCAAGACAAGAAATATCAGTAATTCTCAATCAATTAGTTGAGAATAATAATCTTAATCTTCATTGTGATGTTGTCTGCGAAACAGATAAAGATGTAGAATTATTAGAGAACTATCACTCATTAATTAAACAAAAAGAAGCGGTATATGGAATTACTAAAATAACTTATTATAAGTTCAAAGGAGAAACTGTAAATGATTAAAGCTATGTATCCTGGATCTTTCGATCCAATTACGATTGGACATCTTGATATTATCAAACGAGCTTCAAAACTTTATGATGAAGTAATCATTGCGATTCTTGTCAATCCAAAGAAACAAGCAACTTTTAGTAGTGAAGAGCGAAAACAATTGATTGAAAAATGTCTTGGTGATTTAGTAAATGTAAAAGTTGTAATCGGAACAGGACTTACAGTTAATCTTGCCAAAGAAATGGATTGTAAAGTATTGCTTCGTGGTATCCGAGCCGTTGCAGATTACGAATATGAACTTCAACAAGCCACTGCCAATATGATTTTAAATCAGGAAATTGAAACTGTTTTCTTTGTAGCTCGCCCAGAATATTCATTCTTAAGTAGCTCAGTTGCCAAAGAAATTGCCATGTATGATGGTGAACTCTCTAGCTTTATTCCGTCTCAAATCATTGAAGAAGTAAAAGAACGAATTATTAATTTAAAAAAATGAACTGATTAGAGTCATTTCTGATTCTAATCAGTTTTTTTCTAGCTTGACAAAACGAAAAAATAAATTATAATGGTAACATATGTTACGCAACCATAGTTACCGAAAGGAGAAATTTATGCCACCTAGTCCGATCATTGATCAAAAGAGCCTTCTTCAAGCTGCAATTGATTTAATTCGTGAGAATGGAATCGAGAATTTAAATGCTCGAAGTTTAGCGCATAAGTTAAATTGTTCTACTAAACCGATTTTTAGAATTTACGAAAGTATGGAAGCACTGAAAGATGATGCTTATAAACAAGCAGAAAAGATCTATGAAGAATATCTATTTAGTATAAAAGATGATTCGATTTCACCATTTTTACAGGTAGGGATCAATTATGTTCGATTTTCGCATTATGAAAAAAATTTATTTAAATTTATTTTTCTTTCTGATTATTTAAAAATCAGCAGTTTTGATTCTATTGTCGATATGGCAGATATGCCACAAATCATTGATGGTCTTGTAAAGGTGAATCAGCAGAGTGCAGAAGATGCAAGATTATTATATACCAGCCTTTGGTCGGTCACTCATGGCATTAGCTGTACGATTGCGACTAATCAATATAACTTGAATGAAAAAGAAGTTTTAAAGCTGCTGAGTATCAACTACCAAGGTGTCTTGTCACAACTAAAAAAAGGAGAATAATGTGATGAAAAAACAATTAACAAGTAACCGGAAAAAACTAGATATCGATATATGGATCATTGTAATCTGTACTTCTTTAACTTTCTTTTCTTATATGCTTTTTGCTGAACAGCTGATGGCTTATATAAAAGATGTGGTCAATCCTGTATTGTTGCGATTGATCCTTGTAGCAGGAGTTCAGTTTGGTATTGCAGGATTAGGGATCACACTTGTTTGCCTCTATCGTAAACAAAGCTTTATGAGCTTCGGATTAATAAAAAACAATACTTGTCGGGCAATTGTTGGGTCCGTATTGTGTTTTGTCCCGTATCTAATTTATCTTGTGCTTTCAGGACAGTTTAAAGGATATCATCCACTTGTGTACTGCTTACTAATGAAGTTTTAAGTAGCGGATTTCCAGTAAACTTGATTGGTATGATAATCATTGCAGTTACTTGGGGGTTCTTTGAAGGATTTAATTATGTTGTCGTAAGTAATAAAATCAATAAGCGATATCCTTCTAAAAGTAAGTGGTATGATCCAGGGGCTTTAACTTGTGCAATCATCTGTATTTTATTTCATCCATTCAGCACATCATTTTGGGGTATCATTGAAATACTAGTTACGTTTACTGCAATCTATGGGATGTTGTTAGTACAACGCAAAACAAATAATGCATGGGGATGTATCTTTGCGTTTTGTTTTATTTGGAATGCTTTTTAAAAATAGAAAGTACAGAAAATAATCGCAATCAAGAAACTTAAAATAGCTTGAAAGATTCTAAGTGCTAAATAGAAAACATAATTGATTTTAACTTCATCAACTAAAGAATTTGTTTGTAGATGGACACACAATCCATTAAATCCAAGTATTGCTGAAATTAGAATAAACTTCAAAGATAATTCTAAATTAAGTTGACTGACCATGTTTGTTGCGAGTGAAAATTCTGTAATACTTTTTAATATATTAATGCTGATTTGAGGTAAAGAAAAAGTAATGATATTAAGTATTGTAAGTACCATCATCAAATATCCACCAATATAAAATAAAGAGATTCCTGTATGAGTGATAGAATTTTTAAGTGCTATGAAAAAGGAATCTTTATTTTTTATTTCCTCTAAATGTATTTTTGGAACTCTAAAAACAACTAAAAATAAGAAACAGATAAATATTTGAATCATCCATAATGCAAAACCCAATGTTATCGATTTTAAAAAGATAGCTCCACACGTGATCACAATAAAAGAGGGGGTCGCTAAAGATATGCAATAGATGATTCGTCTTGCTTCTTGAGCTGTGATCCTATTTTCTTTTACCATTTGATTCACAAGTACAGGACCTGCAGGAGCTCCTAAAAATAAACATGAAAAGAATAAATTCAATCCACTTTGATCCATATTTATAAGACCTTTAAGAAAAAATGTTATAGGCTTAAATAAATTAAATACTTCGTAACGTAAACACAGTGACATGAGTACCATTTCTACAAATAAAGAAGGTACTAGTTTATTAAACCAAAATGTTAAAGCTTCATAAGTTGCATCAAAGGCAATATTACCTTTAGCTAAAATTAATACAAATAAAAAAACTAGTATAATTTGAATATTTTTTTTCATACTCTTTTCCTCATTGTATTAAATGTTTTAAATAATTGTTTTAGAACCATCAAATAATGATAGAATATTAAAAAGAACCACTTATGAAATGCTTTTTACCACTTACGTATAAAAACAAGATTTATTTTTAATCACTTGATACAATCAAAACAACAAAGGAGGATGAAGTGATGGGATATATTTTTGAAATAGCAGCACTTCTTTTTGTTAGTTTAGTTGTAGTAGGTTATTTACTGATTCAAAGTAAAGCAGTGAATATTCAAGTTGAAAGACAAGAAATCAATGTGTCTAAAAACTTACTTTTTACAATATTGATTTGTTTAGTATGCTGGATCTTAACAATCCATGATCCAAAATCAATCGTTACTTGGGCAAGTCTTATAGGCATGGTAGTGGTAGAGCTTGTTTTGTTTAGAAAGCTTGAAAATAAGAAGTTTTTATATAGTGCAATTGCAGTTTGTATCTATGCTGCTTCATTATTTATTAATTTTGCACTTTTGCGATTGATTACCACTTATTGTGTTTTAGTTTTTTGCATTCAAGGATTTGAAGAATTGAGTTTTGCTGCAGAAGTTGTTCAGCGAATTAAAAAGGCAAAAGCCACTGCTCTTATTTTTGTCCTCTTTTCAGGGGTTCAATTACGAACTATTATTCAATGGTTTTTGATATGGCAGATATTTCATATGATTATCGAATTTTGTGAACAATTCTATACACGTCAACACATTTCTAATAAACAAATAAATCCGATTGTATTGTGTGTTTGTTTACTAGTTTCTGGAACGATATTCTATCATGGTTATACGGCTATGAATGTCCAACGATACTATGATAAAGCACCAGTTAGTTATGCAATTCCAGTTGATGATGATTTTTTATCTGTTTTGTATTACCGAGAAAAAGAGTTTCATTTTAACTTCGCTTATCCAAGCGATGAAATACTTTCTGGAGAATCTTTAGTGATTGAATTATACCAAAATGATATTTGTATCTATAACTTACAAAAAGAATTAATGCAGTCGGCAGATTACTGGACAGTGTATGAAAGCAGTCAAAACAAGGTTGATCTTGATGTCAATCAACCAGTAAAAATAGAATATAAAATTGTTAGGGAAGAAGAAATTATATTAAGTAAAGAGATTAATTCCGAAATAAAAAAAGTTCCGGTTTTTGTTGGTGAGGGAACTAATTATAAAATTATTTATGCTCAAGCAGGATACGGTTTTGAATCAAGCCCTGTTATACTAGCGAAAAATACTTATCTGATCAATATTGTCCGTTATCGCAATGTTTTAACTTCAGTTGTTTATTATGACGAAGATGATAATGCAATTTTAGGGTCAGCAGGTGCTGGAACGATGGGCTTTGGTATACAAATCGCAAATGGCCATTCTTATTCCATGACGTTTGAAGAAGGTATTCCTGCTTATGGAATTTTAATTGTGTATGTATATAATCAAGATTCAAATGAGTACGCTTATAAAGAAACGATTAGGCTGGTGCCAGAGCCATGAAAATAATATGCAATCAAGAAAATAAGGCAATGATCAAAGAAAAATTAAGTCAATTCGAAGAATTAAATATCACACTTATTGAAAAGAAGGCTCAAGTTCAGGAAGTAGGAATTATATTTGATGAAAATGAATTGGATCAGTTAATTGAATTTCTGAATCATCATTTCATTATTGAAAAAAAGAAAACACTACTTGGAAAATTAAACGGTCGTACGCATGTAATCAGATTAGAGGATGTAGTATATATCGAAGCTCTTCAACATGATACTTTCGCTTATACCAATAATGACTGTTTTAATTTAGACCAGAAATTGTATCAGCTTGAGGAAATGTTGTATCCACGACAGTTTGTAAGAATTGCGAAATCGTACATGGTCAATTTAATGAAAGTAGAAATCATAGAACCTGGATTTAATGGTCGGTTAATTTTGATCATGAAAAACAAAATAAAACTGGAAGTAAGCAGAAACTATGCAAAGCATGTAAAACAGTGCTTGGGAATGGAGAAGAAACAATGATCGAAAAAGGATTTATTAATTGGATACTCTCATTGATTATTATTGGGTTCGTTATGTCATTTAGTTTGCAACCTATTTCAATGTTATGGGTTGTAGCCTTATCATTTTTATATGCAATATTTATAACTTCTTTTCAACAAATTATTGAGTCATATTATAAATATCGTATTGCTATTCTGTTAAGTGTTACAATATTATTGATGATTTACGTCATAATTCATTTTGATATCGATTTATTCTTGATTGCTTTCTTTACAATCCTTTATTTTGGATATTTAACTGTAGGTGCAAATCAATTGAATTCAAATTTGAAAAAATTTCAGGCTGAATTTAGTGAAAATGATTGAATTCTATTTCTATTTTGATACAATTGTCGAATAGAAAAGAGGCAAACATGCAGAAATTTAACTATCACACTCATGTTTATCGTTGTGGGCATGCAGTAGGAACTGAAGAAGAAATGATATTAGCTGCAATTGAAGCTGGTTTTGAAACAATTGGAATCAGTGATCATTTACCATTCAAAGGATGGGAAGATGATTATAGCAGGATGCCAATGGTTCAAATGAAAGATTATTTGAATACATTAAAAATACTGAAGAAAAAATATAAAAATCAAATCAATGTCCGTATCGGTTTTGAATCAGAATATTTTGATGATCAAGTAGATTGGTTGAAAAAGGTTTCTAAGCAAGTTGATTATTTGGTATTAGGTCAACACAACTATGATTTTAATTCACTTGATTATTTTGACGATCCTTATACAAGTGATGAATTTATTGAAAAAATGGCTGATCAAATCTGTGCTGGACTAAATAGTGGATTATTTCATTATGTATGTCATCCTGATTACTTCTTGTTAAAGGGTTGTGATTTGACAGAAAGTCATAAAGCATCTTTAAGAAGGATATGTGAGTGTGCCAAAGTCAATGATGCGGTAATTGAAATCAATGTAAAAGGAACTGTTTATGGTAAAAAGATGTTTGATGGAGTTCTTTCTTATCATTATCCGAATACTCATTTAATTAAAATCTGTTCGGAAGTAGGGTGCAAAGTAGCTTTTGGTTATGATGCACACAGCCCTGAAATGCTCAAGTGCAGAGATAAAGAAACAAAACTAAGAGAAATGTTTAAAGACTATGATCTTAATTATGTAGACGATTTAGAAATGTAACTCTTTGTAATATTCACTTGAAACTGTATAATGAAAATAGAGGGTATTATGAAGAATATATATTATACACTTTTATTAAACTTACCTACTGAAAATTACATCACCTCTACTCAACTAGGTGAAATAGTTTTTGTGAGTGAAAAAACAATAAGGAATTATTTAAAAGAGTTGGCCGTCATTATTAAAGAATATGGTGCAGAAATAGAATCAAAACACGGATATGGACATCGTTTAAATATTATCGACCAAGAAAAATTTTTGAAATTCTATTCTGATTACAATCAATCCACTCAATTTGATAATAAAACAATTCCTCAAAATAATGAAGAACGTTGTGAATTTATGCTTATAAAATTAGTTGAAACCAATGACTATATCCCTATGGAATATTTTTTAGATTATTTTTGTATTAGTGAGTCGACATTTCAATTAAACTGTTTAGCAATTAAAAAAATACTGAATAACTATAATTTAAAATTAAGCATAAAAAAGGATCAAGGCATCTGTATTAAGGGTAATGAATTTTACAAACGCATATTGATTGTGAATAATATCAATAGCTTTAAACATTCAAGAAACAGTGATAATACGATTAATAAGGTATCAGGACTATTTTTAGAAGTGCTGAATAAATTCAATATATCAATGTCAGAATTATCTCTTGAAAATATGGTTTTACATTTGTGTGCAGCTATTGCAAGAATTAAAAGTAATAATTTAATTGATATCGATAACATTGAAGTTTTGAGTTCTAGAGATTACTCTGATTTATCTGTTGTAGTAGCAAAAGAAATAAGTGAAAAATTGGAAGAAGAATTTCATATTCAATTTTCTGAATATGAAATATCAGCAATTGAAGTTCATTTATTTGGACATCGTGTCACAGAAAAATATGGAGTTGGAAATGCAAATATTGTCATCTCTCAAGAAGTTCATAACTTAACACTAGAAATCTTGCAGTTTATTAATATTACTATGAAAGTTGATTTGAGAAAAAACTTGGGGATCATTATGAATTTAGCAATTCATATTGTTTCACTTCAAGTACGTATCAAATATAAAATCAATTTAAAGAATCCATCATTAGCAGATATTAAGAAAAATTATGCGCTCGGCTATACCTTAGCACTTCAGGCAAAACTTTGTATAGATACATATTACAGATGTAATCTTAGTGAAGATGAAGTAGGATATCTAGCCCTTATTTTTGAAGTTACATTACGAAATGAGAAGAATATTAAAAAGAAAAATATATTGATTGTGTGTGCTATGGGTAAAACTAGTGCTGAGTTATTAGCGTACCAATATCGTGAAACATTTGGTTTGTATCTCAATGAAATTAGAATTTGTAATATCAGCGAGCTTGAAAATCAAGATTTTTCAACGATTGATTTTGTCCTGGCTACAGCACCTATCAATATTTCTATCCCTGTTTCAATTCTGCAAGTAAAAATGATGATGTCTGATGAAGATGAAATGAACTTAAAAGAAGCTTTCACCAAAAAGGAAAGTGAAGAACATCAATATATCAAACCTGAACTATTTATTACAGGGATTAAGTCAACCGAGAAAAATGATGTAATCAAAGAATTATGTAGTCGAATTGAAGAAGCGATGCCTTTACCTGATCATTTTGCTGAAGCAGTTATTGAACGTGAAAATTATGGATCTACGGATTTTGGTGAATTAATCGCTTTAGCCCACCCATTTGGCTTAACTACAGAGAACACATTTGCAGCTGTTGGTATTCTTGAACAACCTGTTTTTTGGGGTAAAAATAAAATCCAAATCATTATTTTGATGTCTCCTAATGACCAGGAAGAGGAAGACAGAGAATTATTCTATCGCAAGATTTCTAACTTCATGTTGTCAAAAACATTACCAAGAAAATTGGTAGCAAATCCAACTTATGAAAATTTAATGAACTTGCTTAACTAAGGAGGACTTATGAAAATATTAGTTACCTGTGCTGGAGGTGTTTCAACAAGTATCATGGTTGAAAGTATGAAAGACTACGCCCAAGAGAATGATATTATAAAAGCTGTATCACTGGGACAGTTAAGTCGTTTTATTAATGATTTTGATTTAGTTTTAGTCGCCCCACAAGTTGAATATGCCCTTGAACGTATTCAAATGCAGTGTGTTGAAGCAGACACTCCCTGCAAAGTAATTGGAAATGAATTATTTGGGATGATGGATGGTAAAGCAGTGATGGATATGGTTTATCAGATTCCAAATGAAGAGTACAATAAAAGTGAAAAGATTAGATACACTGAAGTAGCGATTATGTGTACCTTTGGAATTTCGACAAATATTATGAATAATCAATTGAATAAAGAATTCGAAAAAACAGATTCTATATATCGTAGTAAGGTTATTTCTGTTAATTTGATTTATAAACAAAAGTTGGATTGCGACATTGTAATCTTGACTCCTCAAGTTGCTTATTTAGAGGATGATATTAGGAAACTTTATCCTAATGTTAAAATACACTCAATCAATTTGAAAGATTTTGGTTCGACAAATTATCAAAAAATTGTAGAAGAATTTATTAAAGATATGAACGCTGGCAGCTGCTAGTGTTTTTTTTAGTTTACTTCCGCTTTGAAAGCGGTAAATCTTTGGATAGCCTTAAGTTATAGTACTTGGTATGATTTAGTCACAAGGAGGATAACAATATGAATGATGAAATTTACATGAATGATTTCCAAATTGTTGCATTGGCTGGTGATTCAAGATCAAAATCAATGCGTGCATTAAAAGAAGCAAAAAAAGGTAACTTTGAAAAAGCTGAAGAACTAATTCAAGAAGCGGAAAAAGAGATGAATGAAGCTCATGAGTTACAGTTTAAAATGCTTCAACAAGAAGCAAGTGGACAACATGTTGAAATCAATATTGTAACAGTTCACGCACAAGATCACTTGACTATGGCAACCGTAACTCATGATTTAGTCGTTGAGATCATCGATATGATCAAAAGTAAATAGTTTTACTTAAAGTAGTTATTATTCCGGCCGGATAATGAATAATGCTTTACAATGAAAGGGAAAGTATGAAAAAACTAAAAATTACACTTGCATGCGCAGGTGGAGTATCAACAAGCATGCTATGCAACAAACTAATCGCCGAAGGAGCATCACATGGATTTGAAGTCGAATGTAAAGCATTCGCTACTTCAGCACTTGCAGATGTTGCAGATGGTAGTGATGTAATCTTAATTGGTCCTCAAGTTAGTTATATGGAGGATGATCTAATTAAAAAATATCCGAACACTCCTATTCGTTTAATGGATATGAGAGATTACGGAACAATGAATACCAAAAAAATATTCGCTGATTTATTAGAAGAATTTAAATGGTAGTAAAAAGAAGAGGAGATATTTATGTCAAATAAGGGAGATTTAATTAAAAAAGTAACAAAATTCGCTGGAAAATTTCAAAACAATCTTGTAGTAAGTTCGATCACTCAAGGGATGATGTCTACAATGGGAGTACTCATGGGGTCTGCGATTTTAAACATCGTAATCAACTTACCAATTCCTGCATGGAACGGGTTCCTTGCAAATATAGGAATACTTACGCCACTAAATGAAGTCGTTCAAATCGCTAACTGTGTGGGTCTATTCATGTCATTTGGAATTGGTAGAACTATTGCACAAAAAATGGGTGCAGAAAATCCTATAGAAGCAGGAATTATTTCATTATTCTGTTTCTTGATTGTAACACCACTTATTGGAGTTGCAGGTGGTTGGGGAATGAATTACTCTGTTGATTTAGCAAATTTTGGAGCTCAAGGGGTTATCACTTGTATGTTAGTAGCTCTATCGGCTGGGGCATTATATACAAAAATGTCTCAAACAAAATTAAAAATCAAAATGCCAGATTCAGTTCCACCATTTGTAGCACAAAGTTTTGAAAATTTACCTGGCTTTATGGTTACAATTATTCCGTTTGTCATTATCCGTATACTATTTGGAGCTACGACTTATGGATGCTTTACAACATTTATTAATTCCACAATTCAAGGACCGCTTGTTGCAGTAGGTAACAGCTTTGGTGGACACTTAGTATTAATTGCAATGTGCAGTTTATTATGGTGGTTAGGAATGCATGGCACTTTAATTGTTTATCCTGCTTTGATGATTTTAACTTATGCACCATTGACTGAAAATATCGCAGCAATTGCTGCTGGTCAAGCTGCTCCAAATTTGTTGAGTTTCATGACTCTTATGGCTGTATTTCAGATGTTTGGAGGTCCTGGATGCTTATTTGGACTATATGTTGATATGGCATTCTTTACAAAATCTGAACGTTATAAAGCACAAGGTAAACTGCAATTAGTTCCTGGAATGTTCAACATTATTGAACCAGCAGTATATGGAATGCCAATTGTATTGAATTTCATCTTATTAATACCATTTGTTGTATTCCCACTGGTGGTATATGGATTGATGTATCTTTGTTTGAATCTTGGATTATTCACATCTCCAATCACAATGGCATCTAGTTTCTTGCCTGGACCAATTCTTGGTTTCTTGGCAAGTGGAGGATTTGGTTTTGGATTATTCGTTATCGCAATGTGCTTACTGAGCTGTGTTGTGTATTTCCCATTTGTAAAAATTATGGATGCACAAGCTTTAGAAGAAGAAAAAGCATAATTTATAAAATAGTGAAAGAAAATCAAGCAGTTGATTTTCTTTTGCAAAATAAAGGTGAATTATATTAAAAATAGCTGTTGGAATCTAAAGAAAATTATGAAGTTTTAAAGATTAGAATAGTTAACATAAATAAAGTTAAGGAAGGAAAATATATGAAAGAGAAAATATTATGGGGTGGATCGATTTCTGCTGCCCAGTGTGAAGGTGCATGGGTCGAGGACGGGAAATCACCGGTTGAAGTTGATTTTGCTGAAGTAGCAAAAGGAGTAGGTTTACGCGCTGTAGAATATATTGATGCAAATGGAAAAGTTCATCAAGATGCAGCACCTTGTTGGAACATTGTCCCTAAACATCCCATCAAGCGTATTGAAAAAGAAGGCGTAAATTATTCAAATAGAAAAGGAATAGATCACTATCATCGCTATAAAGAAGATATTGCTTTATTTGCAGAGATGGGATTCACTTCTTTAAATATGTCAATTTCTTGGGCACGCATTATGCCTTATGGAAAAGATAAAGGGCCTAATAAAAAAGGAATCGACTATTATCGTTCTTATTTTGAAGAATGCAGAAAACACAATATTGAACCAATAGTTACTTTGTTCAAATATGATCAGCCAGCTTGTTTAGATGATATGTATGCAGGTGGTTGGCAAGATAGATGCATGATTGATGAATTTGTAGAGTTTGCAAAGGTTTGTTTTAGCGAATATACAAATTTAGTTAAATATTGGATTACCTTTAATGAAATTAATGTAATCTCAATGCTTGGAAGTTTTACAGCAGACTTAACAAAAGAAGATGAATTTAACATCAATCATAATTTATTAGTGGCAAGTGCAAAAGCAGTCAAGACAGCACACGAAATAAGTTCTAATTATTTAGTAGGATCAATGATTAATCATGGACCAACTTATTCAATGACATCCGATCCTATTGACCATTTAGCGATTTTAAATAGTCAGCAAGAAGGAAGATACTATTTTGGAGATACAATGGTAAGAGGGGCTTATCCATCTTATGTAAAACGTATCTGGAAAGAGAAAGGGTTGGCACCAGTAATTTCTGATGATGATAAACTTGCACTAAAAGAAGGAAAAGTAGATTATTATGCTTTCTCTTGTTATGGATCATCTTGTTTTACAACTCATAATGATGATTCACAAACTATTACAAATTTATTTTCTGGATTTAAAAACCCTTATTTAAAAGAAAGTGAATGGGGTTGGATTATTGATCCATATTGCTTAAAGATTGTCCTTCATGAACTTTATGATCGTTATCAGATTCCTTTGATGATCGTAGAAAATGGATTAGGGGCAAAAGATGTATTAAACGCAGATGGCACAGTTCATGATGATTATCGAATTGATTATTTGCGTGGAAACATCAATGGCATGGTTGAAGCGGTACAAGAAGGAGTAGATTTGATTGCTTATAATTCATGGGGCTGCATTGATTTGATCGCAGCATCAACTGGGCAGGCATCTAAAAGATATGGTTATATCTATGTTGATATTGATGATGAAGGAAATGGAACTCTTGATCGTTTCCGCAAAGATAGTTTCTATTGGTATAAAAAAGTCATCGCCTCTAATGGTGAGGATTTGAATTAGTTATGCAAGAAAAACTAATGTTTCCATCAATGATGTGTGTTGACGTAGATAATTATAAGGAAGAAATCAAGTTGCTTATTGACGCAGGGATTGATAGTTTTCATTGTGATGTCATGGATGGTAGTTTTGTACCTAATATGACGATGGGTACCATGGATATCAAAGCGATAAGAAAACATACCGATAAAATGATTGATGTTCATCTTATGATTGAAAATCCAAGTCAAAAAGTAAATTGGTTCATTGATGCTGGTGCAGACTTGATTTATATCCATCCAGAAGCAGAACGATATACTGTAAAAACACTTCAGGCAATCAAAATGGCAGGAAAACAAGCAGGGATCGCGATTAATCCTGATACAAGTGTTGAAACGATTAAGGAAATGTTAAATCTTTGCGACTATGTTATGGTCATGACAGTAAATCCTGGTTTTGCGGGTCAAAAATATATTGAATTTGTTACCAATAAAGTGAAACGACTTGCACAACTCAAAAAAGAGTTCAATTATAAAATTATTATTGATGGAGCGTGTTCTCCACAAAAAATAACTGAACTTTCCACTCTTGGTGCTGACGGGTTTGTGCTTGGAACTTCAGCTTTATTTGGAAAAGAAAAATCATACAAAGAGATTATTAAAGAACTAAAATCATAAATGAAGGAGAGTATAATGTTAGATGTTATACGTTTAATCAGTGCATCAAAAACTGAAATCAATAAAATGAGCCCAATGCAGCTTAAAGAATCAATATTTAAATCAGAAGGACGGGTTGTCATGGGACAACACTTACTGTTTGCAGGGCCTGGACTAGTTCGAGGTGTAACAAACAGTGAACTTATGTTTACCTGGGGTGCGGACATGGTTATGCTTAATACATTTGATCTGGATAATCCAGAAAAAAATCCGGGGATGTGCGGACTTTCATTAATGGAACTAAAAGAAAGATGCAATCGTCCTATTGGTATTTATATGGGATGTCCAAAAAGAAATGTAGAAAAAACAGAAAAGAAAGAGCTTTATCGTCTTGATGGAATGATCGCAACCAAAGAACATATTCTTAAAGCTAAAGAATTAGGTGCAGATTTTATTGTGTTGGGTGGAAATCCAGGTAGTGGAACATCGCTTGAAGATGTCATTGAGTGCACAAAAATGGCAAAAGAATTATTAGGCGAAGATATGATTGTAATGGCAGGGAAATGGGAAGATGGAATCAATGAAAAGGTTTTGGGTGATCCAACAGCTGACTATGATTGCAAGGCAGTGATTAAACGATTAATCGATGCTGGAGCAGATTGCATTGATTTGCCATGTCCTGGAAGTCGTGCAGGGATTACTACAGACTCCATTCGCGAGCTTGTTGAGTATGTTCATACTTACAAGCCAGGGACACTCACAATGTGTTTCTTAAATTCTTCTGTCGAATGTGCAGATCCTGATACAATTCGTTTACTAGCATTAAAGATGAAAGAGACTGGAGCAGACATCTATGCCATTGGAGATGGTGGTTTTGCAGGATGTTCTTCACCTAAAAATGTTTACCAATTATCTGTTTCTTTAAAAGGGGAACATTATACCTGGTTTAGAATGGCGAGCGTGAATAGATAATGATTATTGGAATTGGAAATGACCATGTAGCGGTCGATATGAAAATTGAAATCAAAGAATATTTGATTTCAAAAGGTTATGAAGTAATTGATTATGGCACAAACAGTATCGAAAGATTCAATTATCCCATTGCTGGAGAAGCAGTAGCTAATGCAGTAATAAATAAAGAAGTAGATAAAGGAATTCTTATTTGTGGATCAGGGGTGGGAATTGGTATTGCCGCAAACAAAGTGAATGGTATACGCTGTGTTACTTGTAGCGAACCATATTCTGCAAAGCTTTCAAGGGAACATAATGATACAAATATTTTGTCTTTTGGTGCACGGGTAGTAGGGGTTGAGTTAGCAAAGATGATTGTAGATGAATGGTTAAATGCAGATTATGATGGTGGTAGACATCAAGTACGGATTAACTTAATACATGAAATTGAGCAAAAACAAAAATAAAAAAGAATATATAAAATACAGAAATTATAAACGTTTCTGTATTTCTTGGTGTATTTTAAATTAGTTTGTTTAAAATTATTGGATTATGTCAGCACAAAGTTGCGTTTAAACCCGCATTGACTGCTTATACACGTTATGTTAGGATATTAGCGTGTTAGCATGATGTGAAGGAGTTGAAGTTATTCGGCAACGCTTGATATTACATAATCGGTAATGTGAGTGAGGCACGGAAAAGATAGGTGAAACTTAATTGAAGATGAAAAGTAGTCAGATGTTGACTTTTTATCTATGCAATTTATGTTTTTACTTTATCATTCCGAAAGATTCAGCATTCAATTCGAAGCTGTGGGATGATACCTGCAGCTTTTTGTTTTCTTTACATGTTATCACGAAAAAAACGGAGGAAATTAATTATGGAATTACAACACGTCATCAAAACTCGGAGATCCGTTCGTAAATTCAAGGATACGCCGATTGCAGATGAAATTATCCAAAAAATGCTTGAAGCAGCAAGACTAGCACCAACACCAGGTAATGTCCAAGGGAATATCATTGGAGTCATCAAAGATCACGCGTTGAAAATGCAGTTGGCAGAAGCAGCAGGCAATCAAATATGGATAGCCACAGCACCTGTAGTATTTGCTTTATGCGCAGATATTTCATTGGATCTTAAAGACCAGCCAGAGGATGATTATGGACTCAATATCAACTATTCTCGATTTGGTAAGAAGTTTATCCATTATTTGAATCAATACCCTGACAGAAAGTCAGTAAAAAAACTGTTTGCAGACGGTGGTCCGTACCTTCCAGGTGAGCATATTTTTCTTGCGGCAGTGGACAATGAGATGTCTGCGTGCTTTATAGGCGATTTAGATACGGAAAAAGCATCAAAAATATTAAATCTTCCAGACCATATATCCTGCCTCTACTTGCTGCCAGTTGGTTATGCTGATGAAATGCCAAAGCAGAAGAAACTAAAAAGTATTGATGATATTTCTTTTTACGATAAGTGGTCTTGATTTTCAATTAAGTCTGATTATTGTTTTTTCGTTTTTTTCTGTTTTGTCAAAAAGAATACTTTAATTAAAAAAAATGAGAAATTTTTGTCAAAAATCAATTATTGATTGTATCTGTTTTAAAAAATGTGTATTCTTAATTCATTGGATTAAAGGAGAACGGGATGTTTCAATTACTATTAGTGATTATTTATTTAGCATTTATAAGTTTGGGGTTACCAGACTCTTTATTTGGATCATCGTGGCCTACGATGGTAGAAATTTTTAATGTTCCATTATCCTACGCTGGAATTATCACAATGACTATTGCAGCAGGAACAATATTATCGAGCTTACAAAGTGATAGGCTTACTAAGAAGTTTTCAACTGCAAAAGTTACGGCTGTAAGTGTTTTAATGACCGCAATTGCTTTGTTTGGGTTTTCTATAAGCAATAGTTTTTGGATGTTATGCTTGTGGGCGATTCCCTATGGATTAGGTGCAGGGAGTGTTGATGCATCCTTAAATAATTATGTTGCATTACATTATGAAAGCCGTCATATGAGTTGGTTACATTGTATGTGGGGAGTAGGGGCGACACTTGGACCTACTATTATGGGATTTGCATTAAGTAATAACCAAGGCTGGGCCATGGGTTATCGTTATGTAAGTATTATTCAAATTGTTTTGTCTGTAATTTTATTTATTAGTTTACCACTTTGGAAGATAAACTCAAATAATGAAGAAATAGTTGTTGCAGATAGTAAAGTGCTTACCATCAAAGAAATTCTTCGTATCAAAGGAACAAAAGAAGTTATGATTATGTTTTTCTGTTACTGTGCCTTAGAATCAACTGCTGGGCTTTGGGCTAGTAGCTATTTAGTGCTATATGCAGGAATTTCTACTCAGTTAGCTGCAACTTTTGCCAGTATGTTTTTTATGGGAATCACAATTGGTCGTGGATTTAGTGGATTTCTAACTATGAAGTTTAATGACTCACAAATGATACGAATAGGACAAGGCTTAATACTATTTGGAATATTGTGCGTGCTTTTGCCAATAGGAAATACCTTAACATTAATCGGTTTAGTAATTATTGGTCTTGGTTGCGCTCCTATTTATCCATGTATTATTCATTCTACCCCAGCTTATTTTGGTGCTGAAAATTCACAAGCGATCATTGGAGTTCAAATGGCTGCTGCATATGTTGGTGCATGTCTTATGCCACCATTATTTGGACTGATCGCTAATTATGTAAATATAGCACTATTTCCAACATACTTATTAATAATTCTTATGTTAATGTTTTTGATGCATGAAAACTTAATAAAAAAATGTAAAAAATAACTGTATTTATATAAAAATATTAATATATGTCATAATGAAAAGTACGTAAAAATAAGAGTTTATTGAAAAAGTCTCAATTATGTGTTTGTTTTTGGCAAAAAAACTATTAAATTTAAGTTTAAATTTGATCTTTTATTTGCCAAAATAAACAAATATAATTACCATACAACACAGACAGAGTATTGCCTCCTGCATTAGGGAGGTGGCGCTATTAAGAATATTGACATGATTATGTTGATTATCGCATTAGCGGATTTAATCGTATCCATCTACTTTAATCTAAAAGATAAAAGGTAGTTTGCTTCGTTAAATGAAAAATACTCTTTCGCACAGAGTATTTTTCTAAGTTAGTTTCAACAATTTAGGCAATACCTGTTGGTGTTTACCTATAACTATATTATACATAGTTGAAAGAAATATTCAATGGATTGTAGAAAAATTATGAGGGAAGAGCTGAGCTAGTCTTGGCTTTTTTTATTTTTGAAAAAATATATATTACAGTTAAAAAAAATATATCAAATTTAACTCGATTCATAAACATATATTTTGTGTATGTACTTTGTTTAAAGCGAATCTAAGAATTATGTGAAAAAATGACCTCAAAAGTGGCAAGAAAACCATGAAATTTAAGTTTAAATTTGACCTTTTATTTACCAGAATAAACAAATATAATTACCATACAACACAGACAGAGTATTGCCTCCTGCATTAGGGAGGTGGCGCTATGAAGAATATTGACATGATTATGTTAGTGATCGCATTAGCGGATTTAATTGTATCCATCTACTTTAATC
>JAVBMW010000038.1:0-10780 GCA_031551965.1 Holdemania sp.
TCTATTATACCATTTTGAGCATTAAAAAAGGTAAAAAGAGCCACAGTTTTAGGTTGAGCAGTCATCTTTTTACCTCTTTTAGTTTATCACATTCTCTACAAAATAAAAAGACTGTTGATTTTCTTTGTCAACAGCCTGAGGTGTAGAAATTTCTACATCTTTTTTTGACTTTTCATCCGGAATCAATTAAACTAATAGTGACCGCATGGTCACTAAAGGAAATGATCAATGATGAATGAACAATTTTTAAATTTGAAACAACATAAAAAAGATAAAATAATATTGGAATCCCTTAAAGAGTTTTCCCTAAAAGGGTATGAAAATGCTTCTACTAATACCATAGTTACAAACTGTGAAATTAGTAAAGGAAGCCTGTTTAAATATTTCAATAATAAAGAAGATCTCTATTTTTATGTTTTGGATATCGTTATACATGAACAACTTAATTATTTTGAAAGTAAAATAGACTATATTTCAAAAGACTTGTTTGAGAGAATAATCAAGTATTCAGAGTTGGAATTTTCTTGGTATCTTGATAATCCTTTAAAATACAAGTTGATCGTACAGGCTTTTACTAAAAATAATCATGAGATCTACCCGAAGATAATCAATCGTTATCAACATAAAATGCAAAGCATTTACTATGACTTACTTAAAGATATAGATGTCAAGAACTTCAGATGGAGTTCAGAAAAAACGTTTGAAATATTAAAATGGGTATTGAATGGCTTTAATGATGAGTTTAGAAATAATTTGATGATTGATGAAATTGAAATTGAAAAAGTTAAGCAAGATTATGTTACACGATTATATGAACAACTTATGATCTTAAAGGGAGGAATAGTGAAATAAATGTTATGGAACGCTAAAAACGAAACCGTATGTTTTAATGATAAAGAAATGAATTATGCGAAGTTTGGAAGTGGAGGTAAAACATTGATCCTGATTCCTGGCTTAGGTGATGGGCTAACGACAGTGAAAGGAAAGGCGGTTTTCTTGGCATATAGTTATCGCAAGTTCACAAAAGATTATACAGTGTATGTTTTTAGTCGAGCCAATCAACTGTCGCCAAAAACTTCTACAAGACAAATGGCAACTGAACTTGCAGAAGCAATGAAAATCCTTGAGCTTGAAAAGGCTGATGTATGTGGAATATCGCAAGGAGGTATGATTGCACAATATTTAGCGATCGACCATCCTGAAATTGTAAATAAGCTTGTATTGGGAGTAACGCTTGCACAACAAAATGAAATGGTTGATCAAGTAGTAAATCAGTGGATAGAAATGGCACAAAGAAACGATTATAAAAGTTTGATCATTGATACTGCCGAAAAATCTTATTCAGAAAAAACATTGAAAAAATACAGAATGATGTATCCCATTTTGACTAAGTTTGGTCAACCTCAAAACTTTGAGCGTTTTCTGATTCAAGCAAATAGTTGTCTCAATCATAACTCTATCAATGAATTACACAAGATCAAATGTCCAACGCTGATTTTGGGTGGACAAAACGATTTGATCGTAGGAGTCAAGGCATCTATTGAATTAAATGAAAAGATTCAAGGAAGTGAATTGTTGATTTTTGATGGTCTAGGACATGCCGCTTATGAAGAAACTGAATCATTTAATGATAAAATATTAAGTTTTTTAATAGAAAAATAAGAAAATAGCGAAAAAAGCTATTTTTTTCATTTTTGTCCAAACTTGCATATGGTGTACAATACGGAGCCAAAAAACGGGTGTTTTCCGGTGTTTTTGTACAATACAGCGATTTGCGATAATTTTTATATTTGTCATAATAGTGCCATAGGGAGGGTTTATATGTTAAATCAAGTCGTATTAGTCGGAAAAGTGGTCAAGTTACCAGAACTGATCACAACATCAAACGGCAACAAAGTGGCTTCACTTTTGTTGGAGGTTGATCGCAGTTTTAAAACATCGGAAGGAGTGGTTGAACAGGATATCTTTAATGTACAGTTATGGCGTGGTGTTGCAGAACAATGTTGTGATGTCTGCAAATTGGGAAGCTGGCTCGCAATCAAAGGCAGAATCCAGGCACACAATGTGCAAAAAGAAGAAGTTACTTATTTCAACAGTGAAATCATTGCGGAAAAAGTAAGCTTCATTTATCCAAAAAACTGAATACCTTTTGTAGCATGATTATTAGGCCTTGAATAAATTTGAAGACTATGACATAATAATTGTGTAGATAGAAAACTATCTGGTGGACTGACACCTAAAATTCGATAGACAACCCGGACGAATGGGCCGGAAGTTGGCAGGCAACAGAAAAACCTGATAGACAACCCGGACGAATGGGCCGGCAGCTGGCGAACAGCAGAAAAATCAGTCAAACACAAAAGGGAGTTTATACGTTGAGGCGTTTAGGCTCCCTTTTGATATGAAAGAGGATATTATGAAGAATACAAATATATGTAAACAGATAATTGAATGTGCAAAGAAATTTGAAATGAAATTAAGAAATAAAAATATACTATTTGTTTATATTAAAAATGACGAGATCAAATATTTTGAAACGATATTTCTTGCGAATAATTTCGCTCATTTAACAGGTGTTAAGCATAAGTGTAGAAGTAGTTATGAGTTCTATGATAAAAGTATTTCCGGTAAGCTAAGTATAAGGGATTTTGATGTACCTGTTGACGGAGTAGTTGAACAAAAATTAAGTGTGTTATTACAATTATTAGATATCCCTAAAGCAGCTAAAATGCTAGGTGATTTCAATGATTCAAAAATGCTTCTTTATACTGAGAAAATTATCGGTAATATTTATGGATGTATGGGATTTGTATTAGAAGGTAAATATTCAATACCCAATACAATATTAAAGATTGATATACGTGATCTAGTAAATCAACCAGTATCTAGAGTATTAGCGGTTTTTGTGAAGGATAAAAATTGTCAATATTATGATAAGCCAAGCTATGTCGCAAAAGGGGTGGATGTTGAAGAACTATTAAAAAATAGCGTGTTTGATCAATTGTTTGATCGAGTTGCATAGTTAAATCAACGGAAATCAAAAAAGTTTAGTTTTTTTTCTTGTTTGAAATGAGTTGTGTTTATAGTATAATTAACGTTGCGAAAGGTTGTGAACAAGATGCCATTTGAATCTTTAACAGAAAGATTTAGCAGAGCTTTAAAAAATGTAACAGGTAAAGGAAAGCTCTCTGAAAAAAATATGGAAGAAATGCTGAAAGAAGTGCGTTTAGCACTTTTGGAAGCGGATGTTAATTATAGTATTGTCAAAGAATTTTTAGAAGAAGTAAAGAATAAAGCATTAGGTCAACAAGTTTATGATGCTCTTGATCCGTCACAAATGGTCGTTAAGATCGTTCGTGATGAATTAGTAGAACTGCTTGGAGAAAAAGAAAGTCCTTTAAAATATAAAGAATCAGGAATCACTACGATTATGATGGTCGGGTTGCAAGGGACTGGGAAGACAACATCGGTTGCTAAAATTGCTCGGTATGTCAAAACTAAAAATGATCGTAAGCCCCTTTTGATTGCGGCAGATATCATTCGTCCAGCAGCAATTGAACAGCTACAAACACTAGGTAAAAGTATTGATGTTGAAGTCTTTACTTTAGGTGTTGGAACTAGTGCAGTTGAAACAGTGAAACAGGGATTACAGTATGCTAAAGATAAGGGATATGATACAGTCTTTATCGATACTGCAGGACGCTTACACATCGATGAAGAATTGATGGATGAACTTGTTAAGATAAATAAACTTTGCAAAGCAGATAATATCTTATTGACTGTTGATGCCATGACTGGACAGGATATTGTAAAAGTTGCCCAATCCTTTAGTGAAACTCTTCCTATTACGGGACTTGTAGTAACTAAATTTGATGGAGATGCCCGTGGCGGTGGAGTATTATCAGTTCGAAAGATCACAGGGGTTCCAGTTCAATTTGTAGGGACTGGTGAAAAAATTGATGAAATTGATTTATTTTATCCAGATCGTATGGCTGAAAGAATCCTTGGAATGGGAGATATCTTAACTTTAGTTGAACAAGCTCAAGAAAAGATGAATATGAAAGCAGCTGAGGAAAGCGCAGAACGAATGATGTCTGGCAAGTTTGATTTGAATGATATGCTGATGCAAATTGAACAAATCAATAAAATGGGACCACTTGGAAATGTAATGAAAATGATCCCTGGTTTAAATCAAATGATGTCTCAAGTCAATGATGCAGAAGCAGAGAAGTCAATGAAGTTACAAAGAGCGATCATTCAAAGTATGACAAAAGAAGAGAGAAAAGATCCTTCAATTTTAAGGTCTAACCATAAAAATCGCATTGCCAAAGGTAGTGGAACGACTACTCAAGATGTCAATCGTCTGTTAAATCAGTTTGAAAAAACAAAAACAGCGATGAAACAAATTTCTGCAATTCAAAAAAGTGGTAATATGGATGCATTAATGAAACAAATGCAAAAAGGTGGCGGACCAAAAATGCCAATGGGCAATAAAGGTCGTCGTTGGTAAAAAATAAATGTAATCAAGGTGTCAAGTAAAAATGCTTGACACCTTATAATTATATGGTATTATAAATGAGGTAAAACTTAAAAGGAGATCAATAACTATGGCAGTTAAATTAAGACTAAAAAGAATGGGAGCTAAAAAAGCACCTTTCTATCGTATCGTTGCAGCAGATTCTCGTTCACCTCGTGATGGACGTGATATCGAAACTATCGGAACATACAACCCAACTACTAATCCAGCAGAAGTACGTGTTGACGCTGAATTAGCTATGAAATGGTTGAACAATGGTGCTCAACCTTCTGATACAGTACGTAATATCTTATCTAAAGAAGGCATCATGAAACGCTACCACGAAGAAAAGAACGCTAAATAAGTATGACAGATTTAGAAAAAACTTTATATGACTTGGTTTATCCTATCGCTGAAGATAAGGATGCAGTTTCTGTAAAGAACATGCCAAGTTTAAATGAAAATGAAGTTATTCTTTATGTCTATGCAAAAAGTGAAGATGTTGCTCGTTTAATTGGTCGTCAAGGAACGATGGCTACAGCTTTACGTCAAATGATGTCGATTGCTTCTCGTTTAGAAGATAAGAAAATTACGATTAAATTTGAATCATATTAGAGGATGCATTGCATCCTTTTTTAAAATTTTGGAGGATTTTTTATGGAATACATTAAAATTGGTACACTGTTAAAACCGTTTGGTTTAAAAGGAGAAATGAAAGTTTATCCTCATACTGAATTTGTTGAAGAGCGTTTTGCGAAAGGAAATATTATTTATTTTGGTGATGAAAAAAAGCCTTTTGAAATTATCTCTTTTCGTATACATAAAGAAACTCCTTTAGTTGTATTCAAAGGATATGATGATATCAATCTGATAGAAAAATATACTCGTACCGATTTATATATAAAAGAAAGCGAGAGACCAAAACTGAAGCAAGGTGAATATTACTTCTCTGAGCTGAAAGGATTGGAAGTACTGGATGAAACAGGAACAGTCTTGGGATTTGTTTTACAAGTTGAAGAAGGGTTGGCTCACAATCATTTGCGCATTGAAAAATTAGATAAAACAACGGCTCTTATTCCTTATGTTGATGCATTTATTAAAAAAGTAGATCTTAATACGAAACGAATCATTATACGCATAATTGAGGGACTACTATGAAAATAACAATTCTAACTTTATTTCCAACGATGTTTGATGGATTTAAAAATGAGTCGATCATTAAACGAGCATTAGAAAAAAATCAAGTAGATATTGAAATTGTTGATATTCGTCCATTTAGTGAAAACAAGCATAAAAGTGTTGATGATACACCCTATGGTGGTGGTCAAGGAATGGTAATGCGGTGTCAGCCAGTAGTAGATGCATTGGATGCAGTAAAAAGTGTAAATTCAAAATCATTTTTAATGGCGCCATTTGGAAAAAAATTGGATCAAAGATTAGTTCGCCAATTATCACAAGAGGAACATTTGATATTGGTATGTGGTCATTATGAAGGCTTGGATGCGCGTATTGAAAATTACGTTGATGGTGCTTTAAGTATTGGAGATTTTATATTAACTGGCGGTGAACTTGCGTCCATGGTCATAGCTGATGCAATCACTAGAACTCTTGATGGGGTGATTGTAGAGGCTAGTCATTTGGATGAATCTTTTGAAAATGATTTATTAGAATATCCTCAATATACAAAACCTGATCATTTTAGAGGTTATGATGTACCGGAAGTTCTATTATCTGGTCATCATAAAAACATTGAGAGATATCGTTTAAAAGAATCGCTTAGAAGAACGCTTCAATATCGTCCTGATTTATTAGAAAAAAGAAGTTTGTCACAGGAAGAAGAAAAGTTACTTCAAGAAATTAAAGAGGAAGAAATCTAGAATTTCTTCCTCTTTTAACTAAATTAATTTGAAAAAACGCTTAGCATTTGCCGTTGTATTATTTGTTACTAAAGCTGAGAATTGTCTACGTAATCGGGCGATTTCATTGGCAATATGAGGAAGATATATAGGCTCGTTGCGGTTTTCGTTTGGTTTAACTGAAAGATTTCTTGGTAAAAGAAATGGTCCGTCAGTTTCGATCATTAATCTATCATCTGGAATAAGAGGAATGATTTCTCGCAAAGACTGACCTCTACGCTCATCACAAATCCATCCAGTAATACCGATCATGCATCCAAGTTCTAAATAAGCTTCTAACTCTTCTTTGGTTCCAGTAAAACAATGGACAACACATCGTTGACCTATATTTGGATAACCTTTCAGGATTTCGATAAAGTCATTGAAGGCAGCTCGTTCATGTAAGAAAAGGGGCTTATCTAATTCAATGGCAAGCTCGATCTGAGCTTTAAACCATTTCTGTTGAATATCACGAGGTGAAAAGTCACGGTCATAATCAAGACCACACTCACCAATCGCAACAACTTGTGGGTTTTTACATAATTGTCGTAATGATTCGATTGTTGTTTCATCACAGCTTTTCGCATCATGAGGATGGATCCCAGCAGTACTGTAAAGATACTTTGGATATTGAGTCGCAAATTCAGCGGCTTTTTTGGAGGACTGAACACTTGTTCCAGTGATAATTAGAGGAGATACGCCTGCACGAATTGACTTTTGAAGTACTTCCAGGCGATCATGACGAAATTGCTCGTGCATCAAATTGATGCCGATATCAATAATTTGATTCATAGTTTAATTCCTTTCGTAAAATATTATTCATTATATGTTTGTTACATTAACTACTGCCACCAGTTAACCAAAAATAATTATGCTTGTCAAGTACATAAGAAAAGACAACCCACTAGGAATTGTCTTTGATGATGTTGTCAAATGCTGCATAACGATCAACATTTAAAATTTCAGTCAAGCATAAATAAGGATCAAGTTGATTTGAAACTACCATTTTAAAAACATTAATTGAGAAACCACTAACTAAAGTAACACCAAGTTTATTTTCTTTTACTGGAATAGTGTTTGTACGTCCATTCACATTCCAAAAAATCAAACGTGGAAGCATATATCCCGCTTTTGTATACTCTTTGCGAATCATCTCAAATAAACGTTCATCAGCATTTTTTGCACACCCATCAAATTCCATGTCGCTAATGATCAAAATATTTTGTGGAATTTCAGATTGAGACATTTTGTGTTTTTTTGCAGTAGTTAAAATAAGCTCAAATACTTTATAGATATCAGTATTAGCAATTTCATTGTAAGCCATAGCCAATTGTAGTTTTTCATGAAGGTTGTTTCCAGCAGAGACATCGATATAACGAGGATTCATGCTAAAAGTAAGGTAGCGGTTTTTAAATGGACCAACGCAGTGTTGCGAAGCATAGATAGCCAAACTGATCGCAACATCCAAGGCGGAGCAGTGCGTATTGCCAACAGAGACCGTCATGCTACCTGAACCATCCTGAACAACGATCGTATTTTTTAAGCTTTCGATTTCAGGCAAAGCATTCCACAACTGTTCTAATGTTTCATCAAGACTATTTAATCGGCGACCTGTTGTATAGGCACTGACGATTTCGTAAGGATATAGAACTTGTGCATTGATCGTTGTTTCACCTCGAGCAAGAGCTTTTAAATATGCGCCTCTTCGCTCTGGCTCATGACGTAAAAAGGCGTTTCGGTAGATTAGATTAGCTTTTGATGGAACAGATTCATATTTAATCGATTCAAAATCATTGGCAGACATATTAACTTCAATAACACCCAGTGCTTTTCTTAAAGAAGAGCACATCAAACGATATTCTTTATCGCTCATATTGAGCTTACTGGCAATTAACTTCGCTTGTCTTCGAGTGTTTTCGCTAGATGTATTGATGCTTGGTAACCATTTAGCTAAAAGTGAAATAGGTTCATCAGAATTCTGAGCGATAACATCTTTAAATAATTGAGCTTTGATTAGCTCGATTACTTCATCTTGCCAAGGAGTATCCAAAAGAACTAGTAAGTCATCATAGCGGCCGTATTCTGGTATCAATTGAATAATCGTATGCATATCGATTTCTGAATTGTTGATAGCTAACTCTTTTAAAATGATTCTGAATAACCGACGTTCGCCCAACCCGCTACGTGCATCCCGAGCATAAAAAAGCCATTTGATTGCCAAAACACGATCATCATAATAAGCTTTGATAAAACGGTTTAATATTTCAGTTTCATCGGCACTGCGAAGTGAAGAGACTGCAAAGTGAAAATCAAGCAAATTTTTTCCGCTTGTTGCATAGCCTAAGGCATTATTTTCTGTAACAGAAATATTATGTTCATTGTCCAGTACATTTTTTAATTTATCTAAGAAATTCATTTGAATCACACTCCTTTTATTGTAGGTGAAGGGAGAAGGATTCGAACCTTCGACCCGAGGTTATTTGACCAAGGATTGCTGTTAGTGCCGTGCTCGACACATGTTATCTGCTCTACCACTGAGCTATCCCTTCATAACTAGACGCATTTAATCTGATCTGGATTGATTTTTGATTGCTGTTAGCGTCTAAAAATAGGGGGAATGGTGGATTTACACCACCATTTTCACGATTGGGATCGAACCAATTTATAACCATGTTAGATTGCTGTGAGTCCCTTTGACAAGAGACATTTCCCGTGATGTTCTATTTGAACTAATTCCCCATAGACAAATCATAATGATTTGCAGTGTTATATTATCAGAAAATTAAATATATCACAATATAATCGCCAAATGATTATATTGTGGTTATTTATGTTTTGATTTTTTGACATGGTTTTTTCGTGAGGGTTGCATTATATGTAATTTTACTTAATATTAAAAGATTCTTTTGTTTTCTATAAAATCTTCTTTCTCGAAGTATGTTAAAATATTACTATATTCAATTTAAAGGCTAGGGAGAGAAAATGAGCAAATATGAACTTTTATGGAAATACATCCAGAAAAATGAACCAACTGAATTAACCTTCGATAAAGTAAAAGAAATTGCAGGTGTTGAAATTGATCATTCATTTCTTAATTATAAGAAAGAATTGATTGAGTATGGATATCGGGTTGGTAAAATTTCATTGAAAAACAAAACTGTTCAATTTGAAAAAACAAGTTAAAAAAAGGAATGCGTGGCATTCCTTATAACGCTTTGCCTAAGAACTCGATTGTTCTTGGTTTTTTTGGATGATTGAAGATTTCATCTGGTGTTCCGGATTCTTGAATAATACCATCATCCATAAATAAAACACGATCACTGATTTCTTTTGCGATTCTCATTTCATGAGTTATGTTTAACATATGAAGAATTAGTGTGAAAGTATATTCAAAAATTCCTGAACATTTTATTCTAGTTGAATTAAAAAAGAAAAAGGACTCACTCGTAGTTCCTTTTGCTTGAATAAATATAATAGTATCTCACTCGTAGATACTTTTCTTGTACCATAATAATAGCAAATTAAAATAGTTTCGTCTATATATTTTAGTATAAATAAGCATTTATATAACTATGATAATATTTTATATTTAAGTTGAGATATCTGCATATTTGCTTCTATTAATTCGTTTTGCAAAGAAGTTTGGATCTCTTTTAATTTTTCTATATATTCCATTTTATCATTATAGTCATTCTGTAAAGCTTGATAGTAGTGATCAATTCCTAGCGAGAGAGATATTGCTTTATCAATATCTTTCATTTCAGATTTTGTTAGTTCACAAATATAATTACCAATTCTTGCTTTGCTTATACATGTAATATTACCTAAAAGAGCATTTCCGTCTAGAATTATATTTCCAACAGAATCAACTTTGGTTTCAATAGGTACTACAATAGGTATTGAAGATGAAGAATGGGTGATTGGTGCAACGAGTGTGTTAGGAGAAGTTTTATTAGCAGAATTATATTGCAATATGACGCACGGTCTCTCCTTAGATTCTTCGCTACCTATTCCTACTCCAAGTTTGCAACGATAAACTTGGCCTCTTTTTACAACGCGCTTTTTTGCTGATTCAGCGAATGTGTCAAGATATATTTTTTCTTTTAACCATTCAATTTGCTGTTGCGTTTTGTTAAGATCAATATTCATTTTATCACTCCTTATATATGATTATATGTGTAAATATCATAATATAAAATTGAAAATAAATCAAGTAAAAATAAAATACACCTCACAATTCAACTTAAATTGAACACAAAGTTTAAATAAGTATGACATAATAGAAGTAGGTGTCTTCCATCGGAAAATAAGATGAATAAACATTTTACTTTTGCAGATCGAGTTAGACTACAATACTTTATCGAAACCA
>JAVBMW010000018.1:0-12216 GCA_031551965.1 Holdemania sp.
TCTATTATACCATTTTGAGCATTAAAAAAGGTAAAAAGAGCCACAGTTTTAGGTTGAGCAGTCATCTTTTTACCTCTTTTAGTTTATCACATTCTCTACAAAATAAAAAGACTGTTGATTTTCTTTGTCAACAGCCTGAGGGGATAAAATTATCCTCTTTTATGATTTTTGAAATGGTTGGATAAATTTCGGAAAAATTTAGATACTTTTAATTATTAAGGAAGTGTAATAATTATAATCTGTGTTATAATATCTAATGATTAATGAACTTGGAGGATTTTTTATGTTTAGTAAAGAAGTAGGTATCGATTTAGGTACAGCTAATACACTTATTTATGTGCGCGGAAATGGTATCGTTTTGGATGAACCATCTGTTGTATCATTGGATGCAGAAACAAAACGTTGTTTAGCAGTAGGTCAAGATGCTAAAGATATGTTAGGAAGAACACCAGGACGTGTTCAAGCAATTCGTCCTTTAAAAGATGGAGTTATTGCAGATTTTGAAGTTACTGAAATCATGCTTGATAAATTTATCCGCAAATTAAAATTGAAAGGTATGTTTTCAAGACCAACTATATTGATTTGCTGCCCATCAAATATTACATCAGTTGAAAGAAATGCGATCCGTGATGCTGCATATCGTTGCGGGGCAAAAAAAGTATATATCGAAGAAGAACCTAAAGTAGCGGCAATTGGTGCTGGGCTTGATATTTCAAAACCTTCAGGTTCAATGGTGCTTGATATTGGTGGGGGAACAACAGACGTAGCTATTCTTTCACTTGGTGAAATCGTTACGAGTACATCACTTAAAATCGCAGGAGACAAATTAGATCGCGATATTATCAACTATGTTAAAAACTCATATAAATTATTGATTGGAGAACGCACAGCGGAAGAAATCAAAAAACATATCGGTACAGCTTGGAAGGGTTCTGAAACAAAAA
This sequence comes from Holdemania sp., assembly GCA_031551965.1. GTDB lineage: Bacteria > Bacillota_I > Bacilli_A > Erysipelotrichales > Erysipelotrichaceae > CALVGQ01. Next base: position 945 of record JAVBMW010000018.1, read on the forward strand.
CATTGGATGTATCAGGACGTGACTTAGTAAATGGATTACCTCATACAATTGCCTTGAATTCAGAAGAAACTGAACTTGCAATGAGAGAAAGTCTACAAGATATCGTGCGTGCTTGTCGTACAGTTTTAGAACAAACTCCACCTGAATTATCAAGTGACATCGTTTCAAGAGGAATCGTTCTAACTGGAGGAGGAGCCCTTCTTAATGGATTAGATCAATTGTTGATGAATGAATTAAATGTTCCTGTATACATCGCTGAAAATGCATTATCTTGTGTAGCGATCGGTACAGGGATCATGTTGGAAAATTTAAATAAAATCAGATAAAAAAAGTATGGAATAACGGAGGTGGGAAAATGCTGTCAACAATAAAGATTGCTTTTCCCTATTTTATTGTTCCATTTATTCTTAGTATGACACTAGTTCCACTCTGCAAACAGATTGGATTAAATTTGAAAATTTATGCAGTAGAAAACAATCGTACTGTTCATTCAGGTAAAATTGTCAGAATCGGTGGACTTGCGATTTATCTGGCATTTATGATTTCAATGGCAATATTCATTGATGCTGATGCAAAATGGAATAGTATTCTACTTGGTGGATCGATCGTATTCTTTGTAGGACTTATTGATGATATCGTAGATGTAAGCCCAAAGGTAAAGCTTTTAGCTCAGGCAATAGCGGCAATTGTTGTTATTGTGATGGGGGATATCAGTTTAAATATCATAACTTTCCCTTTTGGTTTAACTTTCAATACAACATATATATCTTTAATTATTTCATTTGGTTGGATGGTAGGGGTAAGTAATGCGATCAACCTAGTTGATGGTCTGGATGGACTGGCAGGGGGCATCTGTTTCATTGTCGTCTGTACGATCGGGATCATTGGCTTTTTGGATGGAAGAATGGATGTATTTAGAATTACGCTTATTATTGCAGGGGCAATTCTTGGTTTTTTACCTTTTAACTTTAATCCTGCTTCAATATTTATGGGAGACTGTGGAGCTTTATATCTGGGGTTTGTCATTGCCGCAATTTCGCTTTTAGGATTTAAGACGACGGCGTTCATTTCTTTGGCAATGCCAATTATTATTCTATTTATTCCAATATCTGATACTTTGATCGCCATTGTGAGAAGAAAATTATCACATAAAAGATTCTCTGAAGCGGACCGTTCGCATTTACATCATGTATTGATGTACAAAGTGAATCTTGGACACCGTAATACCGTGCTAGTTCTGTATGTAGTTGCCCTATTATTTTCGGGTTGTGCTATTGTGAGTTATTTCGACCGGCAATGTGGATTGCTTATCTTACTGATTTTATTGTTTGCGTTTGAAATCTTTATCGAAGTAACTGAAATGGTAAATCCAAAATTTCATCCACTCATTGGATTATGCCGTAGATTAACGGGTTATCCGAAGAAAAAAACGAATAAAAATTAAATTCTTTCATGAAAATGAAAGTTTTTTTATTTTTGATGTAGGTTTTGGCAAAAAACTTGGAATATTAATAGTAGGAGGAGTTTTATGTCAAAAGAAAATATCTTAAAAGTAATTGATCCAATTTATGATGAAAATTTACGAACTATTGAATGGGACAGTTACTTAGCTTTAAAACAACGATCATATTGTGATTTAGATGGAAAACAAATTGAAGCTCATTTGATTTCTGAAGCAAATTGGATGTTGAGAAAAAAGGCAACATCATGTGAACAGTTTTCGATCAATATCAAGGTAGGAAATATTTGTTTCATCGACTATGGCACGGCATACTTAAATGAAGCAGGTTATCAACATTTTGGACTTATTTTATCCATAGTGAATAGTAAAGCGTTTGTTGTACCATTGTCATCCAATCCCTATACATTAAGTCAAGCTTATGATGAAGTCAGTAACCCAAACGGAAAAAAACATTTGATGAAATTAGGCAAGGTAAAAGGATTATATAAAGAATCAGTATTGTTTATTAATGATAGTAAATTTATTAATACGGCAAGAATTATAGATGTAAAAGCTTATCTGAATCCTAAGGGTGAAATGTTTAAAAAAATCAAAAAAAGAGTATTAAATTGTTTAGACGAAGATTAGACACAAATAGACAAAATTCTTAAAATCGTTAGCCTACACTATATGCACGGGGTGAAATTTTATGAAAGTAAATCAAACGTCTTTAAATTTGGAAAAACGACATTCTTTGTCATTTCAAATCAGTGATTTTGTGTTGTTAAGTTCGGGATTACTTTTGGGGTGTAGTTCTACCAATAGTATGATCTTGGGTTTGAATTATGTATTGATCGCGTATTTTTATGATACGAATATAAAATCTATATTTTTAATTGGGATTGGATATATAGCGACATCATTCATGTTTGGATGGGTACATAGCTATCGCAACTTGTTGTTTGCGTGTATTTTTGCGCTTCTTGTTGCGTTTGTCAGGTTATTAAGAGGAAATCTTTATTTGTTTTTTCCGGCACTTGTTGCCCTTGTAACATTCGCAAGTACATTAGTAATTGAACAAGAATTCAATCTTGCGATTTGGAATGGATTTTTAAGTATGACATGTTCAATCGTTTCACTCAATAATACTCATCACTCAAGAAATCAATTTAAAGTTTCACCCATGGTATTAGCTATTCTACTTATATCGGTAGTTTCAGTATTTCATGGTTTTGAACTTTTAAAATTAGAACAAATAAGTTTGATTTTTGTAATGTGTGTTGCAGCTTTAGCATTGCCAATGAGAGAATTAGTAATTATGATGCTTTTGACTTATGGTATTTTTAACATGCCAGAATACTATGCGAGTATTGCGATTGGTGTTCTTTTATGTAATAGTTTAAAAGAATGTGGAAAAGGAGCACAGTGGTTTGGGCTAGTCTTGCCTGTTGCGATTGCTTCCATGGATTATAAACAAATTATCATTGTGACCATTTTCTTTTTATTAAGCTGGCTTTTGTCAATAACTAGTTTTGGTACATTACTTGAAGTTGAAAGTGATTTACAATTTGAGAAACAACGGCTCGCAAGTAAAGAGAAAATGCTGGAACATCAATTAAATCAATTTGCAGCTATTTTTTATACGATATCGCAGTTTTTTCAAGGCAAACATAAAGCTGAAACTACTTTTTTAAATGGTATGGCTAAATCTATGGAATTGTTGTCATCACAATTGAAAGAGTCGGCAAGTTATAGTCAGGATGAATCAGTTAAAATTTATAATTTATTGAAAGGATACAATTATACAGTTACTAAAGTTGATGTCAGTGAAAACGAATTAGGACAAAAAAGAATCGTCTTAAATTTTGATGAATGTTCTAAAAGAGATGTTGATGATGTGATTGTCCCTTTACTTCAAATGGTGGTAGATAAAAATTTACGGTTGTTTTCATGGAAAAGAAATCGTTTGTTCAAATCACCAGTGCGAATTGAATTGTGTGGTGCAAAACCATTAAATATCAATGTTCAAACATTTAAAATCAAAAAATTAGATGATGCAAGTGGAGACACTTGTAGCTTGTTTCAAGTTAAGCAAAATACAATTTGTACATTAAGTGATGGCATGGGTGCAGGGAGTAATGCACAAAGATCAAGTAACTTTATTACACATTTGATACAACGTTTATTATCGGTACACATTCCAACTGAAATGGCAGTAAAATCCATCAATGCTTTATTGAAACTGTATCAGGAAGAATCCTTTGCGACTTTAGATATATTAAGTTTTGATGCCTTATCCAAACAAGTGTATATTTCAAAGTCTGGGGCATGTCCAACTTTTCTCATTAGAAATAATCAAGTGCTAAAAATACAAGGACAATCCTTGCCACTTGGAATCGTAACACAGATCGAGGCAGATTGTTTCAGCCTAGAAACTAAATCAGGTGATGTATTTGTGATGTGTAGTGATGGCGTTGATGAAAATGATCTTCAGCTATGGCTAGAAAGTTGTGAAGAAAAGGATTACGCAAAACAGATTAAAACACAAATGGAAAAACTAAATACAAAAGATGATGCAACAGTTCTTTTGGCAGAGGTAACCAAACGCTAAAAGAGCTTTTTCTTTCAGATTGTTGTGTTAAAATAGAGATATGAAAAATTTAAAGCTAAAACTAAATATTAAATCATGTATTGTTGCCTGTTCTGGTGGACCAGATTCAATGGCACTTTTAGATTTGGTAAATAAATCAGGAATACCTTGCGTTGTATGCCATGTGAATTATCAAAAAAGAGAAACCGCCTTTCGAGATGAAAAAATTGTAGAAGAGTATTGTCGAGAAAATGATCTGCGATTTTATGTAATTCATCCAGTTTATGAAAAAGGTAATTTTCAAGCATGGGCAAGAGACGTAAGATATGCTTTTTTTAAAGAAATAATGATCAAAGAAAAATGTGAAGCAATACTTGTTGCCCATCATGAGGATGATGTTTTAGAAACTTATATCATGCAAAAAAAGAGAAATAGTAATAGCGAACTGTTTGGTATAAGTGAAGAAACTACAATCAATGAATGTAAAGTACTAAGACCTCTTTTAAGTTATTCTAAACAAGATTTATTAAATTATGTAAATAAGAATAATATAAAATATGGCTTGGATGAAACCAATTTAGAAGATCATTATTCGCGAAATCGAGTGCGTCATAAGATTGTCTCTAAAATGGATGAATCAGACCGAAATGCAATGATTCAACAAATTAAACAATTGAATAAAGAATTGAATGAAAAGAAAAAACAATTCTCCAAAATATGTCAAGAAAAGATACAAGTGGAAAGTATAATTAATAATCAGGACCCCGAAGCATTTTTAATGTTTTGGGTCAAAAAATATAGTAATATTCAATTGACTTCTAAACAGTCAAAAGAATTGGTTAAACAACTGCATTCAACGCAAAATGTGGAGATTTCACTGTCCAATTATGTGAAGTTGTCAAAAATGTATAATTCACTTGAACTAATTGAAGAAATTGATGTATCTTATTGTTATGTTTTGGACAAAATAGAAGTGTTCGAAACACCTTATTTTAAAATAGCGACAAGTGGAAAATCAACTGAAGCTGTAACTTTATCGGATGAAGATTTTCCAATTACGATCAGAAACTTTAAAGAAAGTGATGCAATCCAACTTCGGTTTGGGACAAAGAAAGTTTCACGATGGTTTATTGATCGCAAAATAAAAAGAGAATTACGGAAAAGTTGGCCTATTGTACTGAACTCAAATCAAGAAATTATATTAGTTCCTCAACTTGGTTGTGATTGTAAACATTTTTCTAACAATCCTACATGTTTTGTGGTAAAATAATACTATTATTGATGGAGGAAAGATGATGCATTCATGTATTAAAAACATTTTAGTTTCGGAACAACAAATCAAAGATCGTTGTGTAGAACTAGGAGAGAAAATTACTCGAGATTATGAATCAAAGGAACCAATTTTAGTTGGTTTGTTAAAAGGCTCAGTACCATTTTTAGCTGAGTTGATTAAGTATGTTGATTTGAATATTGAAATTGATTTTATGGATGTATCAAGTTATGAAGGAACTGAATCAACAGGTGAAATCAAAGTGATCAAAGATTTAGATCGTTCGATTAAAGGTGAAGACATTATTATCGTTGAAGATATTGTCGATACTGGAAGAACCCTTGAAACAGTTAAGAAATTATTATTAAGTAAAGGGGCAGAAACAGTAACCGTTGTCACTTTATTGGATAAACCAGATCGTCGTGTTGTCGAACTTGTTGCGGAATATGTAGGATTTGTCATTCCAAATGAATTCGTTGTCGGATTTGGACTTGATTTTGATCAAAAATATCGTAATCTTCCTTACATTGGAGTTTTAAAAGAAGAATGTTATAAATAAAAAAAGAAGGAGTGTGAAGGGATGAGAAATAATAATAAATGGATAAATTTTGTGCCATACTTATTTGTACTGGTAGCAATTTCGTTTATCTTATATTTGGAACCCGGAAGTGCAGTTACAAAATTGAATTATACAGAGTTTCAAACAGTATTAGCTGAGAAAACTCTAACTAAGTCAACGACTACGGTCGGAAGCAATGTTGTTTATGTCAAAGGTGCATACAACGACAAAGCAGGTAATGAAGTTAACTTTACAGCTAGTTTACCACGTACAGATGCTGAAGTTGATGGATTAATGGAAAAATTAAAAGGCACTAAAAACGCAACTGTGAAAGATGAAACTGAATCCAACTTATTCATGGAAATGGTAATGAGTATCGTACCATATATCTTGATTATTGGTGGGGCAATGTTTATTCTTACTAAGATGAACAGTGGTGGTGCAAACCAAAAAGCCTTTGAATTTTCTAAATCGAAAGCCAGACTTGAAGGAAACATTAAAGTTCGTTTCAGTGATGTAGCTGGTTGTGATGAAGAAAAAGAGGAAATGGAAGAAATTATAGATTACTTACGTTCTCCTAAGAAATTTGCGAAAATGGGAGCACGTATCCCTAAGGGTATCCTCATGGTAGGATCACCAGGAACAGGGAAAACGTTGCTTGCGAAAGCTGTTGCGGGAGAATCAGATGTACCGTTCTATTCAGTATCAGGATCTGACTTCGTGGAAATGTTTGTCGGAGCTGGTGCAGGACGTGTACGTGATATGTTTAAAGAAGGTAAAAGAACAGCTCCATGTATCATCTTTATTGATGAAATCGATGCTGTAGGGCGTCAAAGAGGTGCAGGTCTTGGTGGAGGACACGACGAACGTGAACAAACGCTGAACCAATTGCTTGTTGAAATGGATGGAATCAATGATAACTCAGGGATCGTAATCATTGCAGCGACTAATAGACCAGATGTTCTTGACCCAGCATTACTTCGACCTGGACGTTTTGATAGACAAATTACAGTTTCTTTACCTGATCGTAAAGGACGTAAAGCTATTCTTGAAGTACATGCTAGAAATAAAATATTAGCTCCTAATATTGATTTGGATGCTCTTGCAAAAAGAACACCAGGATTCAGTGGGGCAGAACTTGAAAACGTATTGAATGAAGCTGCAATTTTAGCAGTTAGACAAAATAAAGAAATCGTTGAAATGAATGATTTGGATGAAGCGATCGACCGTGTAATGATGGGTCCTGCTAAAAAATCAAGAAAATATGATGATTACTCAAAACGTCTAGTGGCTTATCATGAAGCTGGTCATGCGATCATCGGATTATTCCATAAGGAATCCTATATTGTACAAAAAATCACTATTATTCCTCGTGGAATGGCAGGAGGTTATAATCTATTCACTGAAAAAGAAGAAAAGATTATGACAACCAAAGGTGATATGATGTCACAAATCGTTGGATTATTGGGAGGACGTACAGCTGAAGAAATCTTCTTTGATGATATTTCAACAGGTGCCAGCAATGATATTGAACGTGCTACAAAATTAGCGCGTATGATGGTAACTTATTATGGTATGAGTGAACTTGGTCCAGTTCAATATGATCAAGGTTCAGATAATGTTTTCCTTGGACGTGATTACGCAAACAGTGCAAACGTTTCTGGAGAAGTTGCTTATGAAATTGACCAAGAAATCAGAAAAATCATTGATCAATGTCATGAAAAAGCTACAGAAGTTATCAATGCTCATAAAGAAGAACTCGAAAAAATCGTAGCAGTACTTCTTGAACAAGAAACATTAACTGCAGAAGAAATCGATGAACTAATTTTCCCAAAGGAAATCATTGATGCAGAAGTAATTGAAAAAACTGAAGAAGTAAAACCAACTGAATCAACTGAAATTTAAGCTCGTTAACGCGAGCTTTTATTATATTGCTACATTATCGCTACTTTTTTAATAATTAGTATGATATATTTAAAAAGTATAAATTTCTTTTAGATTTCATAATTGAATGTTAGAATGGGTACACTAAGGTTGGGTGATTAATTAATGTATACACAAGATGATTTATATAGAGCATTAGACCAAGCTGTTTTTATTTATTACAAAAGTCATCCTAATGAGATGATTGAAATTTTAAGTGCAAGTATGCTTCGATTTGAAGATGGCCGTTTTGTTGAGGAAGAGACAAAATTAGATTGGGAAGAAGTAGTTGCGAAAAATAATAAAGAAAAATATAACTTAGAAGAAGGTATTAACTTAATGCTTCAATTCATTCAAATATTTCAGTTTAGAATGTCTTCTAAAGAAATACAAGCTTTAATTGATTTCATTAATAGTCCAACCGGCTTAGAAAAAATTGAAAATTTATTAAATAAAACAGAAGCTTGATGGCTTCTGTTTACTCAATAGTAAATTCAGTAAAATCGTGAATGATTTGAATAACACATGGTGAGTGTAAAAACTCATCTTTTCTTTTAGGATCACTGATAATTATGATACTTTTAATTCCACTTTCAACAGCACTGGCATAACCACTGTATGAATCTTCAAAGGCTAAAGTATTTTCAGGTGCAACATTTAGTGATTCACAGGCTTTTTTATACATAGGAGTTTTTGATTGATAAGTTCCAACATCATATATGACTTGATCAAGTTCAAACCAATTTCCTAAACCGAAGTGTTTAAAAAAGAATTCAATATTTTCAATAATTGATGCACTCGCAATAGTGAAAGGGATGTTTTGTAGCTTTAATTGTTCAAATAATTTAATTGCACCATCTACAAGTTTTGCACAGGAATCATTTTTTACTAGTTCTCTATAAATTTCTTCTTTTCTTTTAGACCAAACTAGCCTTTCTTCATATTGTAATGTTCCTTTAGCCAATAGATCAATTGTTTTATCATTAGGAAGTCCAATACAAATTGATTCAATTTCTTCATCTGTATAATTGAAGTTGGTCATTTCCTTGGAAATATTCTTCCAAGCTTTTATATGGTATTGACTATCTTGAAATAATGTTCCATTGAAGTCAAAGATCACTGCTTGAGGTTTCATAGCTAAATCTCCTTGGAACTAGTATATCATATCAAAAAATAAGATTATAGATCAGTGTAGTAAGAACACATAAAATAACCCTAAAAACATGTAGGAAGCAAAAAAACAAGAGTCCATTTTTTGAAAATATAATCTAAAAAAATGATTTCTAAGATAAAATTAGGAATTACTTATTATTATAAAAAGCATGTAATTTTTTAATTCTTAAAGTTAGTCCATTAATTAAAGTTTCGATTCTTTCATCAGTGATATTCGCACTGTACTTATATTCGTTCAATAATTTACGCCATTCTTCTATGACGATATTCAAACTATCAAAATTAATTGGAACAATAGTATTTTCTAAGGCTATAACTAAAATAGATTCATAATTTACATTTTTATTATTTATAAAAGTAGCATAAGCAGTTTCAAAATTCATTTCAAAAGTATCTTTTTGAGCAAACATAGAATTACCGCTGTCAAATATTGGTGCTATATCTAGCCATGCTAAGCTATTAGCATCTCGAATTACGCCAAAATTTCCTAAATGTCTATCCTCGTTAACTATAAGATAATCTAATATAAACATTTCTGCTAATTTTTCTTTTGTATTTTCAATACCGTAGCTTTCCAAAGTGTTAATGTATTTCTGATAAAGAAATGTAGGTCCTTCTTTGTTGTTTTTTAGATAGGGTTGTAGAATAGAATAAGCTGACAGTAATTCTGTATTTTCGTTAATAAAGCACTCACACTTCGAACAAACTTCATTGTTAATGAGTTCTATTGTATATTTTGTATGAGAAAAATTTTGTGAATCACAGATTAAAGTGGCTAAAACTTCATTAAAAGGTTCAAATTGTTTTTTGTTAAGTGATGCTTTAATAAGATATCTTTTATTACCTTCAACGATCCAGGCTTTTTTTAATATACCATCAGAAGTATTGTTGGGTGAGTAAAAATCAATATCTTCTTGATTTAAGAATTTATCTTCGAAAGAAGCTTCAATATAGTCACGTGATGTAAAGTTATTCGTAAAGAAATTAACATCATTCCAATTCATTAATGCATCTAGAGGATTTAACCAATATTGGTCTGTCAGAGATAAACCAAAAGCTCGGTTGAGTAATAGTGATTTATCGGTAATTCCTAAATTGTCTAAAAAGCTGTCTAAGCCTTCCCTCCATGAGGGAATACCTCTTCCTTTGAACCAAGTTGTAAGTGCCCTAGCGGTAATTCTGTTATCTTCTTTGCTACCTAAAGGTGCATGTTCTGGTTGAAGAATTTCTAAAATTTCTTTTATATTCAACGTTTGATTATCTAATGTAAATGATAGAACTTTAATATCCTTATGCATTAAATAGTAGTTGGATAATCCGCTGGTATTCGGATTTGTAATAAAAAAGTGACTATCGGGGAAACGATTAATATGGCGCCCGTATTTCTCGCTTTCCCAAACCAGTGAAGTTTTTTCTAATTTTTTAAAATCAACTGTTGCATCCAAATAAGGTTGATGATGACCGTTTGCTTTTTGTTTATATAAAAGTTTTATAGACTTTTTAATTCTAGAATCCATTCGTTTAATGCAATCAAGTTTTAAATTGAAGTCTTGGATTTCTCGAGTTTGCAAGCTTTTATAGTTTAATGGAATTACATCATTGTAAGGGACAGGAAACATATTTGAGAGCAAGCATTTTCCAATAAGCCTATTTTGCTTACTGTCGATTAATCTGAAAATGGTGCGTGTATTAGTTTTGAAACTTCCATCATTATTATAATCTGAATTGTCAGTATTCGTTATGGGGATAAAATAAATGAAACCGTTCAACCTCTCCAAAATTCCAACTAAGTTTGTAGAGCGAAGCAGTCTACTATCATCTTTTTGAATGTGCTCTAAGTATTCTTTGTTTACTCTAAATAATTTCATAATGACCTCCACAAATAAAAAACAGAGTTAACCTATACTAGATCGTCTCTGCTTTTATAAACTAATATTTTCCAACTTAGGCTATGGATTCCGATTTAGTAAAGCATTCCAACTCAGGCTATGGTTCTCCGATTTAATGTTTCAGATAATTAGCTATCTGTATCTAATTTATAGCATAATAGAGCGATGAAGTCAACTTCAAACTCATCTCTATATATAATTATTATATGCACATTTTAAAATTCTAAGCATTAAATGAACTTAGAGTTTCTGTATATTATTGAACTATCTAAGCAGTTAGTATCAAAAAATAAGATTATAGATCAGTGTAGTAAGAACACACAAAATAACTCCAAAACAAGTTGGAAGCAAAAAGGATACAAGTGTCCATTTTATGCTTTGAGTTTCTTTTTTTATGGTCATTAATGTTGTGCTGCAAGGCCAATGC
>JAVBMW010000022.1:0-4437 GCA_031551965.1 Holdemania sp.
TTGCATGAAAAATTTAATTTTAGAACTGACTATGAAGTAATCAGTGAAAAAAACATAAACAAAATATGTAAGCAAGTAAAAAAATGATTTATTTACGCATAATTCAATTCAATTAAAAACCTCATAAAACCCTTTATTTAACGGATATATGAGGTTTTGTCTTAAAAAAGTGTCAAATGTGAGAATATAGTTCTTGTCTTAATGAATATAAATCTCTTTGTGTTACAAACTCACTATTCATCATAAGATAATGACGCATTTCTTTGAAAGTTCTCATAATCTCAATACTTTGAGATACAGCTAAATCACCCTTAAGAACTGTACTCAACATGTAAATTCCTTGCTCAGTAAATGCATAAGGAAATGTTCTGGTTTTTGAACTAACATTTGCGGTCAAAAATTTTGACCGCAAATAAGAAAGTTCCGATTCGTTTAACTGAAACATAAAATCATCTGGAAATCTTTCAATGTTATTTTTAACTTGTTGATTCATTGCTTTTACTGTGTAACCATACAGTTCTGCCAAATCTGAATCTAGCATTACTTGATTGCCTCGTATCGTATAGATCAAATCTTTGATATTTCTTTCTGGTAGTGTAATAGACATATTAAAATATCCTCCTACTATTATTATTCTAAATATTTAAGAAATACCTAATTTGAAATCAAAAAAACAAGAAACTTATTACAGCTCTTGTTTGTTTGATTCTTATTTATTTATAGTGTTTAGAACATCAAAATAATATTTCAATGCTTTACATTAATTCAGCCTTTGATCATCTTCATGATACCTTTGATATAATGTCCATTAGCCATGGCTAGAAGTCCTTCGAATATTCCTGCATTTACACCTACTTTTCCACCTGATATCTGCATTGATCGAAGTGGGCTTTCAGCACTAGCGTTCATCATCATTCTAAAATTTGGATTTTCGTAATCTTTTTTTCCATTAAATCCCTTAGCGATTGTTGATTCGATCGCTTTATACATAATTTTCATCACGATTGAGAAGTCTCTCATTTCCGCAACAGAATTATCCATTGTAAACTGACCTTTTTTTAAAGTTGGCTCAATGTACTTTCTACCTATCATCTTTTCCCAATCAGAGAAAGATACTTCTTCTTTACAATCCATGTACCAGCTATTTTCTTGCCAACTTGGTATTTGCAACAATTTACCTTGAATATTGATTTGTTGAGTGAGTGGTAATTCTGCACTGTTTGGTCCTACATAAATAGTATAGATTCCGTTTTGAATCTTCCATCCATCCTGCCATATCGCAAAACTTCTTTCATCCAGTTGAAACTCGACTGTTTCACTTTCATTAGGCCGTAATGAAACCTTTTTGAAGCCTTTTAACTCTTTGACAGGACAATGCAGTCCTTGTCCATTAAAGCCGACATACAACTGAGCGATTTCTTTCCCTTCAACTTTTCCAGTATTGGTGATCGTTACTGAAACGATCTTGTCTTCGATTTTCAAATTAGAATAGGAGAATGTTGTATAACTTAAGCCATAACCAAATGGCCAACGGACAGGTTTATTTGCCTTATCATAATAACGATAACCCAAATAAATTCCTTCATAATACAGAGCATCTTTACTTTTACTGTAATAAGAAGATGAACCACAGTCACTGTAAACAAGTGGCCAACTTTCGGCTAATTTTCCGCTTGGATTAACTTTTCCATAAATGATATCGACAATCGCTTCCGCAATTCCCTGCCCTGGAAGTCCCATTGTTAAAACAGCTTTTACCTTTTCAGCCCATGGACACTCAAGTACACTTCCGCCTAATAAGACAACAATCGTATTGGGGTTGGCATTCGATACAGCTTCAATCATTTCAAGGTGACCTGAAGGCATCTGCATCGTTTCTTTATCAAATCCTTCTGATTCAAACTGAGCAGGTAACCCTGCAAAAATAATCGCTACCTCAGCTTGTTTTGCAACATTTACTGCTTCTTTGATCAACGATTCTGAAGTCGTTCCGCGAGAATCACAACCTTGTGCATAAATTGCATCTTTAAAACAATCAACTGGACTCGGTAATTTTGTAGGATTGATATGACTTGATCCAGCACCTTGATAACGTGGATCTTTCGCCATATCTCCAATGACTGCGATCTTTTGTAGGTCATTTAGAGGAAGTATATTTTCATTTTTCAAAAGGACAACGCCCTGTGTAGCTGCATAAACCGCTAATTTGTGATGCTCTTCTACATCAAACTTTGTTTCCTTTTTTAAAAGATCATTTGTTTGAAAAACAACATTTAAGATTCTCTCTACACTTTTGTCTATATCCTCTTCTGATAAGCTTCCTTGTTGTACAGCTTCGACGACATTCTTTTCCATATAGTTACTGCCACCTGGCATATTTAGATCACAGCCTGCCTTAAATGCTTCAATGCGATCGTTCATTGCACCCCAGTCGGTCACTACCATACCATCAAAACCCCACTCGTCACGTAGTATAGTTGTAAGAAGTTGTTTATTATCACTACAATGAATGTCATTGATTTTATTATAGGCACACATCACTGTTGAGGGTTTTCCCTCTTTTACCGCTATTTCAAAACTTGTAAGATAGATTTCTCTTAAAGTTCTTTCGTCAATTACACTGTTGGAGCTAAAACGATTCAACTCCTGATTGTTGCAGGCAAAATGCTTTAAACTAGTCGCTATTCCATTTTCTTCTGCACCACGGATAAAACTTGCAGCTAATTTTCCGGATAAATAAGGATCTTCACTGAAATATTCGAAGTTTCTACCATTTAAAGGATTACGCTTGATATTGGCACCAGGTCCTAAAACTAACCCTACTTTTTGAGCTTTGGCTTCTTCACTAATTGCCTTGGCTACTTCATATGTTAAACTTGTATCCCAACTTTGTGCTGTTGTAACTGCACAAGGAAAACATGTTGAAGGTCTTGATTCATTGACCCCAAGCATATCTGTACCACTATCAAGATCTTGCCTACGTAAACCATGTGGACCATCACACATAAATAAGCTAGGAATACCATATTGTTCCATTTTTTTAGTTTCCCAGAAATTTTCTCCTGAACATAGAGCTATTTTATCAGCTAAACTCATCTTTTTAATAATATTTTTTACATCCATGTTTAACTTCTCTCTTTCTGTTTAAAACCGATTGAATATGTTTTTTCACCAGCTTGCTGAATGATCGGTTCACCATTTTCTAAAATGATTTTCGCTGTACAATTTGAAGGAACTGATATTGTATACTCAAACCCTGAATCCGTTTTCTGCCATTTACTTTTTATAAGACCATAAACAGATAAGATTTCTGATGAAGCATAACTAAAATGTCCACCTGGTTTTGGTTCGATCACAAACATATTTTCGGTTTCAACTTTAATACCACACATCGTATCAAACAGCCATTTACATACTGCACCTTTAGAATAGTGGTTCAATGAGGCAATACCATTTTGTGCTTTTGTACCTTCCCAAGCTTCCCATACAGTCGTTGCCCCATTTTTCGGCATAAACAACCAACCTGGCATTTCTTCATTTTCTAACAAGCGATAAGCATATTCAATGTCGATTTTAGTTAGGACATCCAGGATCAGTGGAGTTGAAAGAAAACCAGTTCCGAGTCGCCATCCATAATTATTTAATGCTTGTATAAGTCGTTTTTCTGCAAATTCTTTTTGAGAGTCACTTAGTACATCAAAAGCTAACCCTCTTACCAAATGAGCTTGCCGATCTGTGTCTATTAAATATTTTTCTGTAGTCATTAAAGCTTGGTAACTTTTTTTGCATTTCTTTGAAAATTCACGGTATCCTTCTGCATCATGTATCTTCCCTAATTCATCGGCAATTTCTGCCATACAATCCATAATATGTGCAGTGTAGGCAGTTGCCACTTCAGGATGAGGAATGGCACAATCGACCCAGCTCATCACATGGACATCTGCCGGTTCTGCCCATTCACCATAGGCTTGACCAAAATTGGAAATATATTTTTTAGTTTCTCTATCAAGTTTTATCCGTTTTGCGGTAGGATACCAACGACCGCAACGATTCTGCATGAATTTCGCATAGCTTTGCATCTGATGGTAATGTCGTTCAAGAATTTCTGTATCACCATATGTTTTCCATAAAACATACGGCATCAAAACACCTGCGTCAGCCCAACCTACTGAGCCATCCATCGCTTTCATGTAAGAGTCCACACCACCCTCAGGTACGATTTGTGGTAAACATCCATTTTTCTTTTGCCAATCGTACATATCAACAATATACTTTTGTGCAAATGGCATGTAGTTAAACAAAACTGATGCCGTCTTACAGAATATCTGAGCATCACCAGTCCAACCATGTCTTTCTCTTGTCGGACAATCTGTTGGTAAATCACAGCTATTACTTTTAGCACTCCAAACGGTATTTTTATAAAATTGATTTAATAGT
>JAVBMW010000027.1:0-81467 GCA_031551965.1 Holdemania sp.
AGTGCGGTTTCATATACCTAAATAAAGCCGAAAAGGCTTTATTTAGGTATATGAAATGATGTTTTTGACTGTTTTTGACTTTAATTTTCGCTTTTTTCTTCCCTTATGCATTTTTGTTCAATTTAACTTGAAGAGTAAGGAAAAATAAAATACAAAAAAAGTATTACAGACAAAATCTATAATACTCATAATGATAAAATTATAACACTTTACCTAAGAACTCAATTGTTCTTGGGTTTTTTGGATGATTGAAGATTTCATCTGGTGTTCCGGATTCTTGAATAATACCATCATCCATAAATAAAACACGATCACTGATTTCTTTTGCGAATCCCATTTCATGAGTTACAATAACACATGTCATTCCATTTTTCGCAAGATTAGCGATTACTTCCAATACTTCTTTTACCATTTCTGGATCAAGGGCGGATGTGGGTTCATCAAACAACATGACATCAGGCTCCATAGCGAGTGCTCGTATAATCGCAAGACGTTGTTTTTGACCGCCGCTTAGTTTACGAGGATATTCATATTTTTTATCAGTTAATCCTACCATTGCAAGAAGTTCATCTGCTTTAGCTTCTGCTTCTTTTTTAGATATTTTCTTTTCTAAAGTAGGTGTGATTGTAATGTTTTCAAGCACTGTTAAATGAGGAAACACATTGAATTGTTGAAATACCATACCGATTTTTTGTCGGTGAATATTAATGTTCACTTTTTTATCGGTAATATCGATTCCTTCAAAGAACACTTGTCCACTTGTAGGAACTTCTAATAAATTTAAACAACGCAAGAATGTAGATTTACCAGACCCAGAAGGTCCAATAACTGATACAACTTCTCCTTTTTCAATTGACTCATCAATTCCTTTTAGTACTTGAAGATCTTTGAAATCCTTTTTTAAGTTTTTAACTTCAATTAATTTAGTCACTGACAGCCAACCTCTTTTCTATTAAAGAAACAATGAATGTAAGAACGATAGTAACAACCAAATAGATCAATGCAATGATAATTAGCGGTTGCCAGTATAAAAATTTATTTCCTAATACTGTTCTTGCGTACATTAGTTCAGTCAACATAAATGTACCAGCTAAAGATGTTTCTTTGACCATCATTATATATTCATTACCAAGTGATGGAATAATATTTTTGATTGCTTGTGGTAAAATAATGCGAATTAAGCAGTTGAACTGATTCATTCCTAAAGACCTTGCGGCTTCAGTTTGACCTTTATCAACGGCATTGATTCCACCACGAATAATTTCAGAAACATAAGCAGCACTATTAATACTTAAGGCAATAATAACACTTTGATTAGGTGTTAAATTGATTGATGAAAACATCAATGGCAAAAAGAAATAAGCGATAAATAATTGTACAAGTAAAGGTGTTCCCCTAAGTATTGTAACAATGATAACCATAATTGATTTAATAATAGTTTTTAAATAACGAACATTGATCATTTGAAGCATCGCAATAATTGCCCCAAATAATGTTCCAAAGAATACTGCAATAAATGCTAAATACAAAGTTCCCCACAAACACTCTAAGAATAAGGGATAGTATTGCAGAAATACATCGATTACGCCAGGACCTCCCACAAATGGTTCCTCCTATTCTGAATCAGATTCGAAATCAATACCGAATTCCAATGCTTTTGCTTTAGCATCTAAATCCCATTGAATATATAAACCTTCATCATTTACCTTTTTTAATATTTCATTTACTTTAGCGATTAATGAAGTTTCACCTTTTTTCGCTAAGACAAAGTTACCAGGATGCATTGCATCTGAACCTAAATCAAATTCAACAGTTGCCTTTGAAAGTTCTGGGTCAGATATAGAATAAGCTTTGGCGATATTACAAGATACCGCAACTGCATCTGCTTTATCAGTATTTAATGACATCATCGCAACATCAATAGTTTGAACAGAAACAAGTTGTACATTTGGAACTTGAGCTTTGGTGTATGCTTCTTGCATAGAATTGACTTGTGCAGCAACTCTGATTCCATCCATTGCTTCGAAAGAAGTGTACTTATCTAAGTCTGCAGTTTTAATGATTAGACCTTGACATGAAGATTCAGAATCATCAGTGTCGTTGTATGCATCTGAGAATTCATATGCATCCATACGATCATCTTGCCAACCATAACCTGAAATACTTAAATTAGCTTTGTTGAAATCAAGCGCAGTATAAGTAGCTCCAAATTCCATCGTTTCAATAACTAATTCTACCCCTAATTCATCAGCGATAAATTGAGCTAATAAAATGTCTGAACCATAAACTTCACCATCATCACCAAAGAATTCCATTGGTGGATAGTCAGGGGATGTTGTAACGATTAGTTTCCCTGATTTCAAAATCTCATCTAATTGTTTGTCTTTGTTTCCTGAGCACCCTGCAAGCATTGCTAGAGTAAGTAGTGATAATACTATTAATTTAACCTTTTTCATCTTCATTCTCCTTCCATATTATTGAAGAGTGAGATGTTGGTTTATAAAATATAAAAACCATCATCTCTTTCTAGAGACGATGGTTGATCGCGGTACCACTCTAGTTGCCAAACTTCATTGGCCACCTCTTATCCATAACGCAGGTCTTTCGCGGCTAACTCTACTCAGTTCAAGGTAGCTTCTCACAAGTGCGCTTCTTTTAAAATCATTACCGCAAGGCTTACACCTACCCTTGCTCGCTAGTGGTTGAGTTTAAAATACTCTCTTGATCATTGAATTTATATGACTATAATATGCTTGATAGTTAGCTTTGTCAACTAAAAGATGAAAAAAATTACATTTCATGTAACAATTTACTTTGCATATTAATCAAAATGTCTTGCGAAGGGCAATGGTTTGTGATATTATCATATAGCCTATGGCTCTTGTGTTCCGCTGATCATTTGATGAATGAGCATTAAGATATAAATACTTGTTAAGTAAGGAGAAAGAAAATGAACTTAAATTTATTGAATGAAGTTACAGAATCTCAACTTCGTACAGACATTCCTGACTTCCGCCCTGGATGCACAGTTAGAGTTGATGTACGAATCAAAGAAGGCGACAAAAGCCGTATCCAAGCATTTGAAGGTGTTGTTATTGCACGCAGCGGACATGGTGTTGCTGAAAACTTTAAAGTTAGAAAAATTTCAAATGGTGTAGGAGTTGAAAGAACATTCCCATTACATTCACCAATTATTGAAAAAATCGTAGTACTACGTCGTGGTAAAGTTAGAAGAGCTAAACTATTCTATCTACGTGGACGTTCTGGTAAATCTGCACGTATTAAAGAAGTTCGTTAATTAAGTGACCTCACAAAATTTGTGAGGTTTTCTTTTGCTTAAGCTTGACTTAGAGCTTACTCTATAGTTTAAAATAGAGTTATCAACAGAAAGAGATGATCATATGAGAAAAAACTTTGGAGCAAAACCCTATTCAACACCACAACCGGTATATATTATCGCGACATACAATGAAAATGGCTCAGTAAATGCAATGAATGCAGCATGGGGATGCATGAGCGATTATACTGAAATCACCTTATTTTTAAGCAAAAACCATAAAACAGTTGAAAATATATTGCGGACAGGAGCTTTTACTGTCAGCATGGCTAATGAAAAATATGTGATTGCCTGTGATTATGTAGGAATTGTTTCGGGAAACAAAGATTCTAGTAAATTTGAAAAAGCTGGTTTTCATGCAACAAAATCAGAATTTGTAAATGCTCCGTTAATTAACGAATTAGAAATTGCAGTAGAATGTGAATTAATGAGTTACGATGAAATTAGTGAAAGACTTGTAGGGAAAATTATCAATGTTAGTGTTGATGAAAGGGCATTAGATGAAAAAGGGAATGTTGATCTTAGTAAGGTTTCTCCAATTACATTTGACCCATTCAACAATGCTTATATCAAATTAGGTCAAAAGGTAGGAAATGCGTTTAAAGATGGAATGAAATTAAAGTAGGGAAAATACTAAGATTAAATGCTGAAGTATGTTTACAGGTATAATCAAATCAGTTATGATGTAGAAAACGGAGGTGTACTTATGAGATATGATGATAAAGTCTACGATTTATTCGAAAAAGCTTGCGATGAGCGCTCAATGCCAAAAATTCAAAAGACGCTTAAAAAAGTTTTAGAACTTGCCCCTGATCACATTGATGCCAGAATGATGTTGGCGGAGTTTGAAGAGGATGAGATCAAGAAACTTGAATTGTTCAGAGAAGCAATCGAACTTGAAAAACAATATTTAACAAAAGAAGGATATTTTGAAGATCAATATATGGGTTCGTTTTATGGTGTGTTTGAAACGCGACCTTACTTGCGTGGCCTTTATGCAGTGGCTCAATTCTATCGTTTAACCAACAAAATCACAAAAGCGATCCAGATATGTGAAGAAATTATTGAACTGAATGAAAATGATAATCTAGGGGCTCGATATCTTTTGATTAATTCTTATGTGATGTTAGAACAGTTTGATCAAGTACAAATACTTTTTGATCAATATGAAGAAAATTCAATTTTCATGTTATTGCCATTGGCAATCAGTTATTATAAACAAGATGAATATGATTCAGCTAGAGAAATCATTAAACAGATTCATGAATCAAATCCTAATTTTTACAAGGTATTCAATGAGGATGATGATTTGGATGAAGATGAGATGTCAATTCCTGGATACTACTCTAGAGGTTCACTTGCAGAAGTCGCAGCATATATGGAAGATAATGAAATGTTGCTATATACCAATACCGCATTTATAAGTTTTTACATAGAAACAATTGAATAACAGTTTGAGCTTACTTCAAGTAGGCTCATTTTTTTTAAAAAGTTCTTGACATTATTTAGGTACCGTAATAATATTAAATTGTAATTTAGGTACCTAAATAAAAGGAGGGATTATTTATGAAATATGAATTATTAGAAGCACAGGCAAAATTGAGCCGTGCGATACGTCGTCAACAGTCAACACATTCTCATCATGGTTTTAAAATGATTGCATTAGTCATTGAAAACGAAGGAATCAAAGCATCCAAACTAGCAGAGATTTTGGATATTCGTCCAGCATCGCTAACTGATGCTGTGGACCGTATGGAAAAACATGGTCTTTTATATCGTGTTCCCGATGAAAACGATTTAAGATCAAATTTGATTTACACAACTGATAAAGGAAAAGAGTTAGTTTTAAATCGCAAAAAAGATCAAGCTGATTTAGATGAAATCATTAATTCAGTGCTTACACCAGAAGAAATTGAAACTTATTGTAAGATATCAGAAAAACTGGTCGATCATTTAAAAACATTAGAACCAAAAGAAACAGAACATAAACATCGTCATATGCGTAGATTGCATCGCGAGGGAAGTAATGAGTAGAGGAAGGCATTCTGATTTTGGCTTAAGTGCTGATGAATTAAAGAAGAATCCACCAAAAATTGATAAAGATTTGCTTAAAAGAGTATTTCAATATTTGTTACCACATTGGAAGTTATTAATATTTATTTTTTGTACGATCATGATTTCTGCAGTACTTGATCTACTTCCATCAATATTGACTGGAAAGATCATCGATGATGGATTGATAGGTCAAAATTTTGATTTGTTACTGATTTTGATTGTAGGATCATTTGCAGTTCTTGTAACTTCTAGTTTGATCGGTTTGCTTCAGTCGTATTTGAATAGTTTAATGACTCAACGAATTTCTTTAAAAATGAGAAATCAAATGTATGAGCATCTACAAAAAATGTCGCAAAGCTTTTTTACTTCAAATAAACAAGGAGATATCATCACTCGCATGACAAGTGATATTTCTGGAGTAGAAAATGTGATTTCGTCTACATTAGTCAGCACGATATCCAACATTGCAGTGCTTGTGACTTCATTATTTGCGATGTTTCAAAAAAGCTGGGTTTTAGCTTTAGTGGGTATGTTGATTATTCCACTGTTTGTTTTGCCTACAAAATCAGTAGGCAAGAGACGTTGGTCACTAGCTTTAGTATCACAAAAGAAAAATGACGAAATGAATCAAATTCTTAATGAAACATTAAGTGTCAGTGGTCAACAATTAGTTAAATTATTTACTAATGAAGAAATGGAATTAGAAAAATATAAGAAAGTTAATGAAGAAATTTATAAGTTAAAAATAAAAGAAGGAATGGTCGGACGTTGGTTCCGAATGGCAATCACTACTTTTACTAATATGGGACCAATGCTGATTTATTTAACTGGTGGTATTTTGATCCTTAAGATGAATGTAACTAGTTTAAGTGTTGGTGATGTTACAGTAATGGTTGCATTACTTAATCGTATGTATCGGCCAGTCAATCAATTATTGGAAGTACAAATTGATTTTGTAAGAGGAATGGCTTTGTTTAGTCGAATCTTTTCTTATTTGGATATGGAAGTAGAGATTAAAAATGATGAAAACGCTATTGTTTTAAATCCAATGTTAGGGCATATAAAATTTGATCATGTTGATTTTGGCTACAATGCAGATACACCAATCCTAAAAAATGTAGATTTTGAAATCGAATCTGGCAAAATGATTGCGTTAGTAGGACCCTCTGGTGCAGGTAAGTCAACGATAATTAGTTTATTAACTCGTTTGTATGAAACACAAAATGGAAGTGTAGCAATCGATGGAATCAATGTAAATAAGCTTGATTTAAAAATGCTTCGTCAAAATGTTGGTGTGGTCACACAAGATAGTTATTTGTTTAATGGTACGATAAAAGACAATTTGTTGTATGCTAAGCCAAATGCAGATGATCAAGAACTAATTGAAGCATGTAAATCTGCTAATATTCATGATTTTATCAATTCTTTGCCTGATGGTTACAACACTCAAGTAGGTAATCGAGGTATGAAACTATCAGGCGGTGAAAGACAAAGAATTTCATTAGCGAGAGTGATTTTAAAGAACCCTTCAATATTGATCATGGATGAAGCGACTTCTTCTTTAGATTCGATTTCTGAAAATTTGATTCAAGAAGCAATAGAACCACTACTTAAAGGTAGAACAAGTATCGTGATCGCACATCGCTTATCGACTGTAGTTAGTGCGGATGAGATATTAGTTATAGATCAAGGTCAAATCAAAGAAAAAGGCAATCACAACACATTATTAAAACAAAATGGTATTTATACTGAGTTATACAATACTCAATTCAAAAAAATATTGGAATTACAAAATTAAGTTCTAACTTTGCTTTAGAACTTTTTCTAACTGTTGTATAATCATCACATGAGGTGATTTTCATGATGAGAGATCCAGTACAAACAATAGGAAATTTGATTGATAAACAAAGTGTTGCCTTTATTAGTTCAAATGATGAAGATGGTTTTCCCAATACAAAGGCAATGTTAGCACCGAGGATTAGAGAGGGTATTAAAACTTTTTATTTTACAACGAATACTTCTTCTAAAAGAGTAGGACAATACAAAGAGAATAATAAAGGATGTATTTATTTTTATGATAAGCGATTTTTTCGTGGTGTCATGTTAGTTGGGACTTTTGAAGTTTTAGAAGACAGTGCTAGTAAAGAACTCATTTGGCAAGAAAAGGATACAATGTATTATCCGTTAGGTGTAACGGATCCTGATTATTGTGTGTTACGTTTTACAGCTACTAAAGGAAGATATTACTGTAATTTCAAATCAGAAGACTTCAATGTCTAAGAATTAATTATGAAGATTTGTGATATAATGTTTGAGAGGATAATCAAATGAATAAACAAGATTGGATCAAAGAATTAGTTAGTTTAGTTAAAACATTTTTAGTAAGCTTCATTATCGTGTATGTTATCTCGAATTTTATTGCAAAACCAGTTAGAGTAGATGGTAGTTCCATGTATCCAACTTTAAAGGATAAAGAGTTGGGTTTTTCGTTAATACTTAATTCTAAGCAATTAGAAAGATTTGATATTGTTGTGATTAAAATTCCTGTAGGTTCAAAGTCAAAGTTAATCGTAAAAAGAATAATTGGTTTACCAAATGAAACTGTTGAAATTATGAATAATGACATTTATATCAATGGTGAAAAAGTAAATCAAGAATTTCTTGACTTAGATTATGTATTAAGTCAAAGCTCAAATGGCGTATTTACGCGTGATATAGAGGCGATAAAATTGGGCGATGATGAAATATATGTATTAGGAGACAATCGTGTCAATTCTCAGGATTCACGATATTACGGTCCTTTTAAAACAGATGCAGTGGTATCAAAAGGGGTATTTGTGTTCTATCCTTTTAATGAAATGGGAATAAAATAAAAGAAGAAATTGGGAAAAATTATGAAATGGAAAAATGTAACTGATGGATTTAGTGAATCACAAAGACATTACAAAAACACATATTTGGAAGTTTGTTATGTATTTGATGAAGTATTGGAAGTAAGTTTGTTTTCGTCTGAACAGGATTTGTATGAAATCTATGTATCCTATGGAATCATGGTAGGGATCATATATGTTGAACAGAATAAAGCTTTATCACTATTTGAAGAAGTTAAAGAAGTACTTGAAAAAGAATATCGAATAAATAAAAAGCCAACTGGTGAATTCATTGATAGTTTTTGTGAAAAGTATCAATTGGATTACCCAAATGATTTGTTTTTTGATTTTAATTTAGAAGATTTGATTTAAAATAGAAAAAATAGGAATGGAGGTGGGATGATGTCGATACAATGGTTTCCGGGTCACATGACAAAAGCAAAACGTCAAATGATTGAAAATATTCAAAAAGTAGATATGGTAATTGAAATCAGAGATTGTCGCATTCCACTTTCAAGTACGAATCCGATGTTGGATGATATGATCAAGACGAAGCCTAGACTGATACTTTTAAGTAAAAAAGATAAAGGTCAAGTTGAAGAAATAAAAAAATGGATCGAAGTATTAAATAATGAAAATACTCAAGCGATCGCAATGGATCTTTTAAAAGACCCTGTATTAAATAAAACAGTTGAAGCTTGTCAAAAAGTAATGCAACCGATGATTGATCGCCAAATACGCAGAGGAATCAAACCACGAGCGATCAGAGCAATGGTTGTAGGGATCCCCAATGTAGGAAAATCTACTTTTATTAATCAAATAGCGAAAAAAAAGGCTACAAAAACATCGGATAGACCCGGTGTGACAAAAGACCTTCAATGGGTGAAATGCAATGAAAAACTTGAACTACTAGATACACCTGGTGTTTTGTGGCCACGTTTTGAGGATCGTCAGGTTGCGCTTCATTTGGCAATCACTGGAGCAATTCGAGATAAAATATTACCTTTGGAAGATATTGTTGTCTACGCAATTGAAACATTATCAACAGAAGTACCAGAATACATTACAAAGCGTTATGATATTGAAATTCAAGAAGATGCCTACAAAACAATTGAAGCCATTGCCAGAAATAAAAATTGGATCAAAACAGGAAATGAAATCGATTATGATCGAGCTTACAATATGATTTTAAATGAAATCAGAGATGATAAATTAGGTAATTTTACTTGGGAGAAAGTTCATGATTAAAGAACTTGAAAATACATATGAACACATTGCTTGGCAAATCGATCAAACCGTAATTGGTATCGATGAAGCTGGTAGAGGTCCGATTGCCGGGCCATTAGTTGTAGCGGGAGTCATATTACCAATTGGTTATGAAAATCCTGAAATTTATGACTCTAAGCAAACTTCACTTAAAAAAAGAGAAGAATTGTATAATGTCATTATAGAAAATGCCTTATCTTATCAAATCGTAATTGTATCTGAAAAAGAAGTGGATGAATTAAATATTTATAGAGCAACTCAAAAGGCAATGCATGAAATTGGAGAAAGTTTAGAAAGTACAGTAGTATTAACAGATGCGATGCCATTGCCTCATTGTAGTAAGGTCGTCCATGATATTATCAAAGGGGATCAAAAAAGTACCTCAATAGCTGCAGCCAGTATTTTAGCTAAAGTGACTCGAGATCGTATTATGATCGAACTAGATAAACAATATCCAGAATATGGCTTTGCGAGACACAAAGGATATCCGACAAAAGAACATTTAGAAAATCTAAAGAAATTTGGTGTACTTGAAATCCATCGTAAAAGTTATGGACCAGTTCAAGATCAAATGCAAATGCAGTTAGATATTTAGAGGTTTGAAATCTCTTTTTCCTTTATTTACCTAATCGAAGAATTAATTAAATGGGCATTCTAATATCAGGAGGCCTAAAATGAAAAAAACATTACTTATAGGATTATTAGTATTATTAACTGGTTGTTCCACCAACAACAAGCCAAAACCAACACCAACACCTACAACTACTCCTTCAGAAACACCTACGTCAACTCCAACAATAGTAAAAGAAGCGAAAGACGTTGTTGGAGAAGAAACACAGTTTGGTACACCGATTGTAAGTTTGAAAATGGTTGAAGGAAAAATTACTGAAGTGATGATCGATGAAATTACTTCAAATGGTAGTAAACGAGAACTAAAAGATGAATATAAATTATCTGATAAAGCGGTTGCACCATGGATTACACAAGTAGATCGACTTCAGGCTTATATCGTTGAAAAAGGGACAGTCGATGAAATTGAGTTAAAAGATGGCAAAGTAACAAATGAAGATTTAAAAACAAGTGTTACAATCAATGTTGAAGAATATATCAAAACGATAAACAAAGCTATCAATGAAGCAAAATAATGATTTAGGTCTCTTTTAATAGGGATCTTTTCTTTTGCCCAAAGAATTAAAATGTTAAACCATATTCTATTATGGGGTGATAATATGAAAGTCTATATTCACAATGAAGAAACAAATCGAATCGAACATTATAATTTAGCACTTGATCAAGATATGCCATATACTTCGAATCGAATACTAACAGTGGGAATGTTTAAAGGCGGCACAAACACGGACATCATGTGGAGTTCAAAGAGTTTTTTAGAAGCATATAATAAAATTGCGGTTCAAT
Source organism: Holdemania sp. (assembly GCA_031551965.1). GTDB lineage: Bacteria > Bacillota_I > Bacilli_A > Erysipelotrichales > Erysipelotrichaceae > CALVGQ01. Next base: position 10,945 of record JAVBMW010000027.1, read on the forward strand.
TTGGTTGTCCTATTGAAATTGAACATGGTTTTAGTCGTGGATGGCAGGAAATACCCGATGAAATTTATACACATAAATTGGGAACTGCATTAAACGTTGGCGGAAATTTAAGTATACCTTCATTAAAAAATCTTGTGAAGCTCTTAGAAGAATCCGGCTTATTTGATTATGTAAGTGAACTTGAACATTTTGCGAATTTTGTGCATTTTCATCAAATTCCTGAACCAGATGGAGCTTTAGTTCCCTTTCATCAAATTCAGTTAGGTGAAATTGGTCCTGCTGTATTTGTACTTCAAGATTCATTGTGGAAACTAGGTTATAATATTTGTGAGTTGAATGGAAATTTTGACGAAGCATTAAATCAAGAAGTAAAATTATTTCAATTGACCCAAGGTTTAATCCCAAATGGAATAGTAGATCGCTATTTTTGGGTAGCTTTATTTTTGCTGGTTCATCCAGAAGATTATCGTCTTTTAGCAGACAATAGTTTTAATTAAGTCAAGTGAAAAATCTTTCACTGAAAAAGGATGAAAATGACTTGAAATAATTTTAGTAAGCGGTTACAATGATATCAAGAAACAGAGGTGAGTACCATGAGCATCAAATTGCCTGAACTTGTTCAAGAAAACAATTTAGGGGTGCTTGTGCGACTTGTAAATAACTTTTAAGGTGGGTGCGGTTTGACCTGCCTTTTTTGTACCTCAGTTCAATAAAGGAGGAAAACTTAAATGAATCAATTAGACAAAGAATTTTGGGATGCTGCCGCTGCGGGTGATTTCGCAAAGGTATGCTCAACAGTAGCACAAGGAGCAGATATCAATGTTGCTTCTGGTGATGGAAGAAATGCATTAATGCGTGCTGCAAAGCGTGGGTATGATGATATTGTGCGTTTCTTATTAGATAATGGCGCAAATGTTCGTGCAAGAGATTTTAATAATAAAACTGCATTGATGGGCGCTTCAAAAAAAGGAAATTTAAATATCGTTAGAATGTTGGTACATGCTGGTGCAGATGTGAATTCACATGACAATAATGGTCGTACATCTTTAATGCGTGCAGCATTCTTAGGTGAATTTGATGTGTGTCATTATTTAATTGGTAATGGTGTTAATGTTAATGCAAGAGATACAAAAGGTCGTACAGCTTTAATGGAAGCAGTATTAGCTTGTAAAGCAGACGTGATCACTTTACTTGTGGATGCTGATGCCGATGTCAATGCGCAGGATAATAATGGAAGTACTGCGTTGATGCGTGCTGCATATAGTGGAATCGTTGAGCTTGTAAACTATTTATTAGCTCATGGTGCAGATAAAGAAATCAAAGATTTTGATGGAAATAAGGCTGTTCATTATGTACGTACTGAATGCTTAGATGACTTAAAGGACATCTTGAAGTGAGGGCGGATATATGAAAGACTATTTAGCGAGCGAAGTAAGAAATATCGTTTTATTAGGACATAGTGGTACTGGAAAAAGTACGATTGTAGAAGGTGCTTTGTATTTTACAAAACAAGTTGATCGTATGGGTAAAACGGCAGATGGTAATAATACATCTGACTTTGATCAAGAAGAAATCAAACGTGGATATTCTATCTATTCTTCTTTAGTACCAATTGAATGGCGTGACTGTAAAATCAACTTTATTGACACACCAGGTTACTTAGATTACGAAGGTGAAATGAGATCAGGTGCAAGTGTTGCGGATAATGCCTTGATCGTAGTTAGTGGTAAAGATGGAATCGAATCTGGAACAGAGAAAGCTTGGAAACTTGCTTCTGCTAGAAAACTTCCAACTATTTTCTTTGTGAATAAAATGGATGATGAACATGCAAAATTCGCAAATATTTATGAAGACTTACGTAACAAATTTGGTAAGAGTGTTATTGCATTCGAATTGCCGATCGTTGAAAATGAAAAAGTAGTCGGAAGTATCAATATTCTTCGTAAAAAAGCATGGTATTTCAATGATCGTGATAACGCGAAAGAAGTACCTGCAAATTATGTTGATCAAGTTGAAGAATACTATGCTCAAATCACTGAAGCTATCGCTATGGGTGATGATGAATTAATGGAAAAATTCTTCTCTGGTGAAAGTTTTGATGTGCATGAAATTGCAAGAGGGTTGCGTATTGGTGTTCGTTCAGGAGAAATTCGTCCAGTTTATTGTGGTGCTGCAACTGAATGTATCGGTATTGAAAGATTACTTGATCTAATCACAGAATACTTCCCAAGTTATGCAGAAAAAGGTACTGTTGAAGCTGAAGATACAAAAGGAAATAAAGTTGTACTTACTACAAATGAAAAAGAAGATTTTAGTGCTTTTGTTTATAAAACGATCGTCGATCCATTTGTAGGAAAAATTTCATTCTTAAAGGTTATGACTGGTGTGTTTAGTGCTGATAGCCAAGTATACAATGTTCAAAAAGAAGAAGCAGAAAAAATCAATCAAGTATTTATTATGAAGGGTAAAGTTCAAATGGCTGCAGGTAAATTATTTACTGGAGACATTGGAGCTGTAATTAAACTTCAATATACTGAAACAAATGATACTTTAGCAACTAAGGCAAAACAAGTAAAATATCCAGCAGTTGAATATCCTCAACCATTACTTGGTGTTGCGATTTGGCCTAAGACAAAAGCCGATGAAGATAAAGTAAGCTTTGCACTTGCGAAAATGTGTGATGAAGATAAATCGATTCGTGTTGTAAGAAATCCAGAAACGAAAGAAACTGTTCTTTATGGATTAGGTGATCAACAATTGGATGTTATTATTAGTAAACTTAAATCAAAATATAAAGTTGAAATTGAAACAACTGAACCTAAAGTTCAATACCGTGAAACAATTCGTGGTACTGTGACTCAAGAAGGAAAACATAAAAAACAATCTGGTGGAGCAGGACAATATGGACACGTATTCGTTCGTTTTGAACCGGCTGATTGTGAAGATATGATTTTCGAAGAAGAAGTATTTGGAGGATCTGTACCTCGTCAATACTTCCCAGCAGTTGAAGCTGGACTTCGTGAATGTATGCTTCATGGTGTGCTTGCAGGATACAAAGTAGTTGGAGTTAAAGCGGTACTTACAGATGGTTCTTACCATGATGTTGACTCAAAAGAAATCGCGTTTAAAGCAGCTGCTCGTATTGCTTATAAAGAAGGATTACCAAAAGCGAAACCAATCATTCTTGAACCGATCGCAAAAGTTGAAGTTTTTGTTCCAGAAGAATATACCGGAACGATCATTGGTGACTTCAACAAGCGTCGTGGAATGATCATGGGTATGGATATGGTTGATGATCTTCAAAAAGTTGAAGCTGAAGTACCATTATCTGAAATGCAAAAATATGCAACTGAGCTTCGTTCAATGACTCAAGGTCGTGGACAATATAGTCTTCAATTTGATCGCTATGAACCAGCTCCTCAACCAATTGCTGATAAAGTAATTCGTGAACAAAAAATTGAAGTAAACGAAGAGTAAATCAATTAAAGACCGGTTTTAGTCCGGTCTTTTTCAACTAATAAAGGAGGGATTGTTTTGAAGTCCTCACAAGAATTGCTGATTGATCTTGCGAATTGGGTTGCAAAGGAGTCAAATCTTACTGCGCTTATCTTAAATGGGTCAAGAGCCAACCCAAACGCAAAGAAAGATCGTTTGCAGGATTTTGATGTAGTAGTCGTTTGTCAAAACATTGAGTATTATAAGAAAGATAAATCATGGATCGATCAGTTTGGAACTATAGCGATCATGCAAGAACCGGAAAATGGAAATCCAAATGCCTATACTTATTTAATTCAGTTTGAAGATAGAAATCGTATTGACTGTACCTTTCATAATCTCCACAGTGCAATAGTACAAATTAAAAATGATCCATTAAGTTTAGTACTTGTGGATAAAGGAAATGATTTTTCGTTTGTACCAGAAGCAAGTGATAAGCTATATCATGTCAAAAAACCTACTCAAAAAGAGTTTGAAGAATGCTGTAATGAATTTTGGTGGGTCGCAACTTATGTTGCGAAAGGTCTTAGAAGACATGAACTACTTTATGCTATGGAGCATATCAATGCTTATGTTCGTCCAATGTACTTACAACTTCTTCGTTGGCGTGTGGGCTTTCAAACAAACTTTGAACTCAGCACTGGTAAACAAGATAAATATTTATTAGATTATTTGGATGATGAAATGAAACAAAAACTACAAAATACTTTTTGTGTTTTAGAAGAAGAAGCGATGTGGAAAGCACTTGAAAATCTTTGTGATAGTTTTTCAAGTCTTGCGCAACAATTTGATTTTGAATACAAAATTTATGAAGAAAAAGGATCAAGATCAATAATAGAATTGATCAAAAATATGGATATAGAACTTGTATAAATTATGTTTTCTATTTCATCTTTAATCGTCATTTAATAGATACACTATTATTCTAAGAAATTGAAGCTTGACCTAAAATAAAAAAACGAGATTTTTGGATCTCGTTTTAAATTAGTTCTTAATTTCTTGGAATGTTACTTCAAGATCGATGATTTTATTATCACGACGAACTTGAACATTGACTGTATCACCAACTTTATGAGATTCGATGATCCCTACAAGAGTATCATAACTATCAATTGCGATATCATCCATCGATACGAAGCAATCTCCTGCTTGTAGTCCAGCACGTTGTGCAGCTGAGTTTTCAATGACTTCTGAAACGTAAACACCAAATTGATTTACGCCGTATTGTTGTGCTGAGAAAGCATTTGTGATATTCGCAACTTTAATACCAAGGGAAGGTCTTCCCGTTACATAGCCATATTCAAGGAGTTGTTCGACGACTTCTTTTACATCATCGACAGGGATCGCAAAACCTAGTCCTTCAATGTTGGTACCAGATGATTTTGCGACAACCAAACCAATTAATTCACCTTGACTGTTGAATAATCCACCACCACTGTTTCCAGGATTGATTGCTGCATTGGTTTGAAGTAAGTTACGAGTTCTACCATCAAGCGTTATTTCGCGATCAAGTGCACTGAGAATACCATTTGTTACAGTTCCACCAAGTTGACCTAGTGGATTTCCTACTGCGATGACTTCTTGACCAACAACTAGATTTGAACTGTTGCCAAGTATAGCTGGGATACAATCATTTTTTTCGATTTTAAGTAATGCGATATCTGTCTTACTATCGGTTGCGATCAGTGTTGCATCGTAACTAGTACCATCATGCATTTTTACCTTGATTGTTTGCGCACCTTCGATGACATGATTGTTGGTGATAATGTAACCATTGGTTGAGTAAACAACACCTGATCCCGCACCTTGAGATGTATATTCTTGATTCCAGAAGCTTGTCGTTGTAGTTTCAGTGATGATCTCAACTACACTGTTTTGTACTAAATCAGCTACTTGAATCACGTTGTTGCCTGTTTCAGTACTTGTCTGTATGACGTTGTTTGCGCTTTGGTAAACAATCGTTTGATTTGATGGTAAATAGTTAAGTGCTACAAAAGCAGAACTAAAACCTACCGTTCCAGATATCAAGGCACACATAAGGTAAGTTTTTAAGTTTGAGTTTTTCTTTGGTTTATTAGGTTCACGGAACAAATTTGTTTCCGGAGTAGGGTTTTCTACATTAATTTCTTCCATAAAATACCTTCTTTCTATTTATAACTTCATTATGGGGTGCTTTGTTGAATTTTATATGGTATTAATGTGAAGTTTAGCTGAACTTTTCTAAGATTGCCAAAGCACATCGAAAACCATCAAGTGCTGCAGACATAATTCCTCCTGCATAGCCAGCCCCTTCACCACATGGATAAAGTCCTTCAATCGTTGTGCTGATGCATTTCTCATTTCGAAGAATTTGAATAGGACTTGAAGATCGACTTTCCACTGCGGTCATTAGTCCATATTTAAAACCTGGCATTTTTTTGTCAAAGGCAAGAAGTGCTTCTTCGAGAGCCTCATTAATAAAAGGATCAAACAAATCATGAAGGTCGCACATAGTATTACCAAGCAAATAACTAGTAGAAAAATCAAAAGGACCTTTATTAATTTTCAAATAATCATAAGCCCACTCTGCAGGAGCTTTATAACTGTTGTGTGCTAATAAAAATGCTTTTTTTTCAAGAGATTGAATATAATCGAGGCCGGCAAACAAACCCGGTTTTAAGTCACTTGTTTTTACTTGAACTAGAATTGCACTGTTTGCGTTATCTAAATTTCGTTTTGATTCGCTCATTCCATTGATTACTAGTTGACCATTACTGCTTGCAGCGGCGACAACACTCCCTCCAGGGCACATACAAAATGTATATACACCTCTGTCTTTAGATGTTGTGTGGGTTAAACGGTATTCCGCGTTTTTTAAAGCGGGATGACCGGCAAATTGTTTGTACTGGCGTTCATTGACCCATTTTTGAGGATGTTCGATCCTGACTCCAACCGCAAAGTCTTTGGCTTTCATTTCAACGTTATTCTGATCAAGCATCATGATCGTATCCGTTGCACTATGACCAATGGCAAAGATGATATGTTTACTATCGAAACGTTGATTGTTTGCGATAACACCAACGATTTGATTGTTTTCGATGATGCATTGATCAACCTGATGTTCAAAGTAAAAGTTTGCCCCCATGGATTCAATTTTTTTACGAATGTTGATGATGATGTTTCTTAAGACATCAGTTCCGATATGAGGATGCTGCATGATCAATATTTCGGGATCAGCTCCTGCTTCAACTAATATTTCTAAGATAGTTTGCGTATTGGGATCTTTTAAACGACAAGTTAATTTACCGTCTGAGAACGTTCCTGCACCACCTTCTCCATATTGTACATTGCTTTTGGGATCAAGGATGCCCGTTTGCCAAAAAAATTCAATATCCTTTACACGTTGTTCTACTTGTTTTCCTCTTTCAAGAATAATAGGTTTGCATCCTGCTTCGGCTAATGCATAAGCCGCAAATAAACCAGCAGGACCACATCCCACAATGATAGGACGATCTTTAGGATCACTACAGCTAAAGTTTATTCTTTTTGTTTTTTCTGATTTTGTGATATCACGATTGTGCTTTGCCAAAAGTTTCTTTTCTAATGGTGTCTCAACTAAAGCAGTTATTTTTAAACACAATTTTTCACGGGCATCGATTGATTTACGAATGATCGTATATTCTAAAATGTCATTTTCCTGAATATGACATTTTTTCGCAATATAAGGTTTTAGTAGGGTTAAATCAGTGTCGATAGGACATTCAATTTGATTGATTTGAATCATAATTTTATCACCATTTCTATTATACAACTTTTAAATAAAAAAATTTAAAAAAAGTGGTCATACCACTTGAAAGGGGTTACAAATTATGCTATTGTATATTTACAATGGTCAGACCAGTTGGAGGTAAAATGGAAAATTCGACAAGTCAGAAAGTAATTGATTATCTGCTGAGTGAGATTCAAAACGGCAATATTCAAATTGGGGATAAGCTTCCATCAGAAAGGGAGTTATCGAGTAGACTTCAAGTATCACGCAGCAGTGTAAGAGAGGCAATGGCAGCATTTAATATTATAGGAATGGTACAAGTTAAACCACAAGGGAAAACGACATTACAATCCTATCATATGGCTGGTTTTATGAATACTCTGTCACCACTATTTATGATGAATGAAAATATTCACCAGGAAATATTAGATTATCGTTTATGTATTGAAAAGCAAGCGATCAATTTAGCGATGAAACAAGATATTTCAAAACTCGCAAACATCATTGATTTAATGAAACAATATGATTCAGAAAATCTTGCGGAAGAATTGGATGTATTGTTCCACATTACTTTAGTTGAGTGCAGCAACAATTCACTTTTAGTTCAATCGATTCATGGTGTTATGAAATTGTTGGAACATTCAGTTAAATCAAATCGTAGTAAAGAAAAGACAAATTTAGAAGAATTATCTAGGGAACATGAAGCTATTGTTCAGGCAATGCTGGAAAACAAATGTGAAGTTGCTCAAAATTTAATGGAAAATCACTTAAAACGAGAAGAAAGAGAGAGTAGTCTATGAATATTGTAGTATGTATCAAACAGGTTCCAGATACTCAGAAAGTTCAAGTTGATCCTGAAACCGGTGTGCTTATTCGTGATGGTATTGAAACAAAGATGAATCCTTATGATTTGTATGCACTTGAAGTTGCCTTTCAAATCAAAAAGAAAACTGGCGCAAAAGTCCATGTTATTTCAATGGGACCTCCTAGTGCAGAAGCGGTATTAAAAGAAGCTTTCTCACTTGGTGCTGACGCTGCTTATTTGATGAGTGATCGTCGTTTTGGTGGGGCAGATGTTTTAGCTACCTCTTATACGTTATCACAGGGGATTCAGTCGATTGGTGATGTATCGTTGATTTTATGTGGTAAACAAACTACAGATGGCGATACTGCTCAGGTAGGACCAGCCATCGCTGAATATTGTAAGATACCTCACGCAAGCTGGGTAAAAGAAATCGTATCATTTGATGAAAATCAAATTATTGCCATACAGGAAATGATGGATAGCACAGCGACAATAAAAATGAGTTATCCATGTTTGATTACTGTAGAAAAAGGAATCGTTCAACCAAGTCTTCCTTCTTTCACAAAGAAAATGGAGACAAAGAATCATCCGATTCAACTGATCACAATGGATGATTGTCCGATCAAAGATTCTAGTCGTTATGGATTAAGTGGATCACCAACTCAAGTGGAAAGAATTTTTGAACCACAGGCAAATGATCAGGTAGTACGTTTGGATTTTGATACTCAAACCAATGTAGATAAATTAGTTGAAGTTCTAAAAGAACTTAAAGTAGTGGATGAGGTGATCTAAGATGGCAGGAATTATAATTGATCAAAAAACATGTATAGAGTGTGGTGCTTGTGTTAGTGCTTGCCCATTCAATGCTTTATCGATGGACAGTAGTAAAGTTGAAGTCAATGCAAACTGTAAAATGTGTCGTATTTGTGTAAAAACCTGTCCAACAAGTGCGATTTCAGTTGAAGAAAAAAAAGTTGAAGCAATCAACAAAGATGAATATAAAAATATTCTTGTTTATGTTGAACATGATGAAAAAAGAATCCATCCAGTTACTTTTGAGTTGATTGGTAAAGGGCTACAGCTTGCTTCAGTAATCAAACAAAATGTTGTATGTCTGCTTATTGGAGGTGATCTACAAAAGAAGGCGCAGACATTACTGGAATATGGTGTTGCAGAAGTTTATGTTTATGATCATCCTGAACTTGTGAATTTCAGAGTTGATAATTACGCTAATGTATTTGAAAATTGCATCAAACAATTTAAACCAACAGTATGTTTAGTTGGGGCAACGACAACAGGTAGAAGTTTAGCTCCACGGGTCGCAACACGATTTAAAACCGGATTAACGGCAGATTGTACACAACTTGAAATGCGTGAAAATACCGATCTAGTCCAAATTCGACCAGCTTTTGGGGGAAACATTATGGCTCAGATCATCAATACAAATTGTCGTCCTCAATTCGCAACAGTACGTTATAAAGTAATGGACCACGCTAAAAAAGTGGAGGCTCCAAATGGAAAGATCATAAACTGCACTTTAGAAGAAAACTTACTGAAATCAAAGATCGAAATTCTTGAAATCAATAAAAAACCAGAGCTTAAAAGTATAACTGATGCCGATGTATTGGTTGTTGCAGGTGCAGGAATAAAAGATGAAAAAGGCATGGCAATGGTCAAAGAATTGGCTGATTTGTTGCATGGAATGGTCGCAGGTACTCGACCTTTAGTTGAAAAAGGACTGATCAGTGTCCATGAACAGATCGGATTATCAGGAAGAACTGTAAAACCAAAGCTGATCATTACTTGTGGAGTTAGCGGTGCAATTCAATTTGTCGCTGGTATGGACAGCAGTGAGATGATCATCGCGATCAATCAGGATGCAGAAGCACCGATCTTCAATGTTGCCCACTATGCAGTGATCGATGATATTTATGAAGTATTACCTAGAATGATCGAAAGAATCAAAGGAGGACAAATGCATGTTTAATCAAGTTACAGCTCAAGATGTTGAAGCACTACAATCGATTTGCGGAACAGAATTTGTCTATACAAATGAGGAGATCCATAGTGATTATACTCATGATGAAATGATCGAATATGGAAAATATGATCCTGAAGTTGTGGTATGTCCTAAAGATGCAGAGGAAATTTCAAAAATATTAAAATACGCTAATACTCACAATTTACCAGTTACAACACGAGGTGCAGGAACTGGATTGTGCGGTGGATGTGTACCGATTTGCGGTGGTATCGTTTTATCGATCATGAGAATGAACAAAATACTTGAAATGGATACTCAGACTATGACTGCGGTAGTGGAACCAGGAGTTCTGCTTATGGATATTGCAGCTAAGGCAGAAGAATTAAATCTGTTGTATGCCCCAGACCCAGGAGAAAAAAGCGCAACGGTCGGCGGGAATGTGATGACCAATGCCGGCGGGATGAGAGCAGTAAAATATGGTGTAACACGGGATTATGTAAAAGGAATGGATGTTGTGCTGGCAAATGGGGAAATCGTAACCTTTGGTGGTAAAATCGCTAAAAACAGCTCAGGATATAGTCTAAAAGATTTAATGATCGGATCAGAAGGAACCCTTGGTATCGTTACTAAACTATACTTGAAATTGATCGCTAAACCTAAAAAAATGGTTTCGTTATTGATTCCTTTCGATGAATTATCGACATGCCTTGACCTAGTACCCAAAGTGATGCAGTTATCAACTTGTCCTACTACAATTGAGTTTATGGAAAAAGAAGTGCTGGATGACGCGCAACAATTTTTAGGAAAAGACTTTCCAAATAAAGAATACAATGCTTATTTGATTGTTTCATATAGTGGAAATTCTACCGAAGAAATCAATGTGATGATCGAAGAATGTGCACATTTAGCTTTAGCAAATGGTGCAATCGATGTCTTTATCAGTGATACGAGTGAGCGTCAGGAAACAATTTGGAATGCACGTGGTGCTTTCCTTGAAGCAATCAAAAATTCAACTACTATGATGGATGAATGTGATGTTGTCGTAAATATTGATAAGGTCGCAGAGTTTGTAAAGTTTACTCGTGCATGTGCTGAAAAATATCAAGTGCGAATTCGTAGTTTTGGTCATGCAGGAGATGGAAACCTACATGTTTACGTTTGTAAAGATGATTTAGATGATGAAAGATGGCATACTGTTGTAAAGGCTTGTATGGATGATTTCTATCAAAAGGCAATCGAACTTGAAGGACAGGTATCAGGAGAACATGGTATTGGTCATGCTAAAAAAGATTACTTAAAACAATCTGTAACTGAAACTCAAATTGAAATTATGCGTCAAATTAAAAAAGCTTTTGATCCAAATGGTATATTAAATCCACAAAAAGTAATTGATTAGTCAAAAGGGTTGGTTTATCCAGCCTTTTTATTTTATAATGGTGTAGAAGGTTTAGGTGAATATAATGAAAGTTGGATTTATATCTTTAGGTTGTGTTAAGAACCGTGTCGATAGTGAAAGAATTATGGGATTAATCAAGGAAGCAGGATGTACGATCACAAGCTCAGTAAAAGAAGCTGAAGTGATCATGATCAATACCTGTGGTTTTATTGAACCTGCTAAGCAGGAAGCAATCGATACTATACTAGAAATGGCTGAATACAAAAATGATAACTGTAAGAAATTGATTGTGCTGGGATGTCTTGCAAAACGTTATAAAGAAGATTTGATTAATGAAATGCCAGAAGCAGATCGTTTTATCGGTGTGGATGAATACAGTCAATTAAGAGAAATATTAAATGAAGAACTAGATTTAGAAATTAAAAGTACTTATGGTAAAAACACTCGTTTATTATCAACTCAACCATGGATGGCTTATATGAAAATCGCTGATGGTTGTGATAATCGCTGTACTTATTGTGCTATACCATTGATAAGAGGTAATTACATATCTTATCCAATCGAAGATTTGATTCAAGAAGCGAAAGAACTCGCAACAAGCGGAGTCAAAGAACTTGTACTGATTGCTCAAGATACAACGCGTTATGGACTTGATCTTTATGGTAAACGACGTTTAGGAGATTTGATCACAGAACTGAATAAAATTGAGGGGTTACATTGGATTCGTATTTTATATATGTATCCAGATGAAATTGATGAAGCTTTGATTTTGACAATGAAAGCATGCGATAAAGTATTGCCTTATTTTGATATTCCAGTTCAATATGGTGAAGATAAAATGCTTCTTTCAATGAATCGCCGAGGAACTGTTGAGAGTATCAAAGAAGAAGTAAAAATGATTAGAAAACACTTTGATATGCCGGTTTTACGTACTACGATGATCGTCGGATTTCCGCAAGAAACACAAGCTCAGTTTGATGCACTGATTGATTTTGTCAAAGAAATTCGTTGGGACCGCTTAGGGGCATTTACTTATTCGCCTGAAGAAGATACACCAGCGTATTTAATGGATGGAGCAGTACCAGAGGAGGTTTCGGAAGAACGATACAACATCTTAATGGAAGTTCAAGAAGAAATCGCATTAGAAAAAGGTAGCGAGCTTGTCGGAAAGATTCTTGAAGTTCTAGTTGAGAATCAAGATGGATTAACCGGAAGATATCATGGTCGTTCAATACATAGTGCTCCTGATGGTATTGATGGAATCGTTTATATCACGAGTGATGAGCGTTTAGAATTTGGAACTTTTGTCAAGGTTTTGATCACAAGAGCTGCACATCATGACTTACATGGAACCACAAAATTTGCGTGAGGAAGAGAAAATGGATAAAAGAAAATTAATCATTGATTGTGACCCTGGAGTGGATGATGCTTATGCGATCGTCATGGCTCTATTAAGCGAAGAATTTGAAGTTTTGGGAATTACAGGTGTTTCCGGAAATAAATCAATTGATGCAGTAATTCCTAATGCGTTAAGGTTGACACAATTCTTAAATAAAGATGTTAAGGTTTATCGTGGGGCAGCAGCCAATTTGGAGTCAATGAGAAATGGTGTTGTCCAAAAAAATGATGCCGAGACTTTTCATGGTAAAGATGGTATGGGAAATAGTGAGTTAAGCTATACTACTGCAAACCTTGCGGAGGAAAGTGCAGAAGACTTTATCATTTCAATGATGAAGAAATACCCAAACCAAGTTGAATTATTGACGCTTGGACCTCTTACCAATATTGCCTTAGCGATTCAAAAAGACGTTGAAGCAATGAAAGACTGTAAAGAGATCACGATCATGGGTGGTGCTTTTAAACGGCATGGAAATGTGAGTGATTTTGCCGAGTTTAATATTTACTATGATCCAGAGGCAATGGATCTTGTCAACAGAGAATTATCTGAATTTGTACCGATCACTTACGTAGGACTTGATGCAACCCATTGTGTATTGTTCGATCATAATGATTTCGCAAGACTCCGTTATACAGGGGGTGAAACTGGAAGATTACTCTCTAAGATCATACAAGGCTATGCTGAGCAATATTTTGTCCATAATAGCTATCTAGGTGCAGTGATCCATGATTTATTCACATTCATGACTATGGCCTATCCTGAAATCATTGTTGAAGAAATATTAAGTGGTGTTGAAATCAAATGTGATGAGGAACATGCAGGTCAAACAGTATTAGTAGACAGTGATCATAAGAGTCGGGTAATCCTGAAATTAGATGACGCAAAGACAAAAGAGATTTTCTTTGATTTCTTTTGCGAAAAATAAACGTAAATAGGTTTAAACATTGAGTTTTGAAATGAACTTGTTATAATAGAATTAGAACAAAAAAGGGAGAAATTAAAATGAAAAAAATCATCGGAATCGACTTAGGTGGAACTCATGTTCGTGTTGCGAAAGTAACTGAAACAGGTGAAGTTTTACAGGAAATCAAAAGTGTTTCTTATGGTCAGGATGGACCAGAAAAAGTATTGGCTAATTTAATTGAGCTAGTGCAACAAATTGATAATTATAAAGAATGTGTAGGAATTGGACTTGGAATACCAGGACCAGTCGATACTGAAAACAAATGCATCAAAATTGCTTCTAATTTACCAGGTTGTGCAAAATTTCCATTTGGTTATCGTTTAGAAGAAGCTTTGGGATTACCAACTTTCTTAGATAATGACGCTAATGTTGCTGGACTTGCGGAAGCACTTGTAGGAGCAGGAAAAGGAAAACCAATCGTTTATTATGTAACTATCTCAACTGGAATCGGTGGAGCATTGGTTGTCGATGGAAAAGTAGTGTCAGGTAAAAATGGATTCGCTGGTGAAATTGCGAATATCATCGTGGATCGAAATGGCGAAAGACGTAATAATTTAAATCCAGGGGCTATCGAAAGTGAAGCAAGTGGAACTGCGATTGGACGCATTGGTAAAGAAATGATCGGTGATCAAATCGTTGAAGGAAAAGATGTTTTCGATTTAGCTCGTAGTGGCGATGCAAAAGCGATTAAGATTTGTGAAGATATGGCATACAATCTTGCGATCATGTTTTCAAGTATCGCCCATGTGGTAGATCCTCATATATTTATTATTGGTGGTGGTTGTATGAAGGCAAAGGATGTTTTCTTTGATAAAATGGTTGCTGATTTTAAAACTTTAGTTCATGCAGCTATGGCTGATGTTGAATTTAAAGAAGCAGAACTTTCTGAACCTGGAATCATTGGAGCAGCAATGTTACCAATTTCTTACGGGTGTTAATTATGAATGAAAAAATATTACGAAAATATGCAAGTGTTGCGGTTAGAATGGGTGTTAACATTCAACCAGGACAACTTTTAGTTATTAATTCTCCAGTACACAGTTCAGAGTTCGCAAGACTTTGTGCAGAAGAAGCTTACAAAGCTGGTGCTGGTGAAGTTATGGTTACTTATAACGATGAAAAGCTTTCTAAAATTCATTATGATTATGCAGATGTTGAAGTGATCGGTAATGTACCTGAATGGAATATCAAACGTAAAGAGTATGAACAAGGGAACAAGTGTGCTTATTTGCATTTGGATTCACGCATTCCATCTATTTTGAAAGATGCTGATCCTGAAAAAGTCAGAGTTGCAACGACAATGATTTCAAAAGCACTGAAACCATTCCAAACTTATACAAGGGCAAATCATGGACAATGGTGTATCGTTGGTGTACCTAATCCAGAATGGGCTACAAAAGTATTCCCAGATCTTAATACCGAAGATGCAGTTGAAAAATTATGGGAAGTGATTCTTGCAAGTGTCTATATCACTGAAGACAATGACCCAATCGCTGTATGGGAAGAGCACAATGCCGAAATTAGAAATCATTCTCGCGAACTCAATGCCTATGACTTTAAATCACTTCATTTCAAAAATGGAGCAGGAACTGATTTGGTCGTAGAACTTGTAGAAAATCACATTTGGGCTGGTGGCTGTGAATATACAACAGGTGGAGTATTATTTAATCCAAACATGCCGACTGAAGAAGTATTTTGTATGCCTCACAGAAATAAAGTAAATGGAAAAGTAGTTAGTACAAAACCACTTAGCTACAATGGTAAACTAATTGATCAATTCACATTGAATTTCGTTGATGGAAAAGCAGTGAGCTTTGAAGCTAGTAACAACAGTGAAATCCTTAAGAGTTTACTTGAACTCGATGAAGGATCAAGTCGTTTAGGTGAAGTTGCCTTGATCAGTCATGATTCTCCAATATCAAAGAGTCAGATTTTATATTATGATACTTTATTTGATGAAAATGCATCTTGTCACTTAGCATTAGGTGCAGCTTATCCAATGAATGTCAAAGATGGTAATGATTTAAGTGAAGAAGAACTTCTTGAAAAAGGATCAAATCAATCTATGACTCACGTTGATTTCATGTTTGGATCAAGTGATATGGAAATAACAGGTCTTACTCAAGATGGTGAAGTTATTCAAATATTTACAAATGGAAATTTCGTATTTTAATCAAATCAATTGTAGTGCATAAAAAGCACTACAATTTTTTTAATGTTGATTATATTAATATTATTAGTGTATTATTAGTTTATAGAAAATAGATGCAATACGGTATACCAATATATTTATAGCTTAATCTGATTTATAAAAAGGATGGTAATGACTTAGATTTACATATCAGGAGAAGTTTTATGGGAAAGAAGATGTTGTTTAAAAATTATTTGAAAAGTTATTGTAAAGATTTAACAGGGACTGAAGATTACAGACTTTCATCTTTTGCTTCGAAATTAAATGATAATCCTCGAAGTCAACATCCCGTTTTCTTATATGCGTTAATGTTTCCAAATGAGAAATATTTTAAGAATAAGCTTAATCAAAAACAACTCGAAGAATATTCTGTTTTAGAAAAACACTATGAAAAATACAAAGATATTGAACTAATGCTTCAAAAAGAGAAGTTTTTAATAATAGAATATCGAAAGGTTTATGATGCTTATATTCAGTATACAAGTGATTATGCTGCTGATACTCCATTGAAAAGGGCATATCATGAAAAAATTTTGCAAATGTTAGGAAATAGAAAAATAAGTAACTATCGGATTTGTGTTGACAATAATTTGAATCAGGGAAATTTTCATAGTTTCTTAAAGGGTGATTATTCAAAATTAAGTAAAGACAAATGTAAAGACGTATATCTATATTTGCAAAAATCGGAAATTTAATAAAGGAAAGCTAATGATTAGCACTGATACATTTTAAAAATGTATCTTTTTAAAAAACCTTTGTAAGATTTTATGAACTTAAGAGTCATATTAGTAAAGGAGGAAAAATTGTGGATGAATTTGAAGAAATATATCGACTGTATTTTAATGATGTATATCGCTATTTGTTGAAGTTATGTCGAAATCAACATATTGCTGAAGACATCACAAGTGATACCTTCTTTAAAGCGATGAAAGCGATGGATAAGTTTAGAAACGAAAGTGATTTGAGAGTATGGTTATGTCAAATCGCTAAGAATAGTTACTATTCTTATTTAAGAAAACACAATCAAACCCAGTATGTAGAAGAAATGGAAATCTTGGATTCGCTTTATTATCAAGACAATTTGTCAAAAGACTTCAATGACAAAGAAGAAGTTATGGCAATTCATCAAATATTGCATAATTTAGAAGAACCTTACAAAGAAGTGTTTCATCTAAGATTCTTTACTGAATTGAGCTTTATCCAGATCGGTAACTTATTTGGCAAAACTGAAAACTGGGCTTGTGTAACTTATCATCGTGCAAGATTTAAAATCAAACAAAGAATGGAGGAAAAAGGATATGAATCAATGTAATATCGTAAAGGATTTATTACCCCTATATGTAGAAGATTTAGTAAGTGAAGATACGAAATGTTATGTTGAAGATCATTTAAATACATGTGAATCATGTCAAAATGAACTGAAACAATTGAAACTTGGGAAAATTGAAGTATCAAATGATGCAACTATACCTTTAAAAAAAATCAAAAAAAATTTAGAAAGGAAACAGTTAAAAACTATTTTAGTAACGGCATCTTTAGTTATTTTGGCTTTTGGCATTGTGATATTTGGCTTTTTAACAAAACATAACCCTGCTCGAAATCCTAACAATATACTTACTGTAATAGAATCAGATGATGAAGTAATTATTGAGTTTCAACCTGAAATTGCAGGATATGAAGTATATAATGAAATAATTGATAATGAATTCATGTCGTACAAATTGTATGCTTGGTATACTGAGTGGAATAGAATTTCAAACAATGATGAAATTCTTAGGTTTTCGGTCAATAAAAATGAAATCAATAATTTTATAATTGAGTATAGTGATTATGAAAATGATAAATTGATATATTCGACTTCTGGATACTTAGGACAATCATTTCATGTATTGGTAGCTTTGCGTTTAGGTTATTATCTTATGATTGATTTGGCTATAATTGTGATTTTGTCAATTATGCTGATGATATATAGAAAAAATCATAATTTTAAAATATGGCTTCAACGCATGATTTTGCTACCTATTTGTTACTTGTTTGGACATTTTAGTATAAAAGGTTTTAATACCATTTCTATTACGATAAGCCGAGATTTCCTATTAATATGTGCAGTAACGATCTGTATGTATTGTGCAAGTTTAATGTTATTTAACCATTTATGCGTTAATGTTTCCAAACGAGAAATATTTTAAGAATAACATTAATCAAAAACAACTCGAAGAATATTCAATTTTAAAAAGTATTTTGAAAAATACTAAGATATAGAATTAATGCTTTAACTTACAATTTCTAATAGTGACAGTTATAAAGAAGTGAAAACAAATTTATTTATTGATAAACAATAAATAAATGTTGCAAAACAGAAAATATTTGATATACTTCTCTTATAGAGAAGGTGAAGGAAATGAAATCTTTGTATTCAAAAAACTTTAGGCAAATTATTATTTTATGTATTACGATACTATATACAATGGCGTTTTGTGTTTCGATATTTGCAGTAATGACAAAGCGCAATTACTTACCATATACAGAAAGCCTATTGAAGATGGAATTACAAAAAGACCAGTTGTCGATTCAATTTAATTTACCAGCAACAGATTATGAAGTAATTCAAAAAGATATGGATGATGGTTTTATCATTTATGAAGTAAAGACGTGGAACACTTATTGGGATTCACTTGTAAAAGATAAGGAACCTATGGTATATGAGATTAAACGTGATAATCTATTGAATTTAGTAGTTAATTATAGTGATTATGAAAATCACTGGAATTTATATGAATCATCAGATACTCATGGAGGATTTTCAGTATTAAGGCGTTTGGTATTGGGATATTATTTTATAGTTGCTTTAATTTTATGTGTATTCTTCTTTATTCTTGAACTCCTTTTCATCAAATTGAGGGAAGTACGGATTTGGGTCGAAAGAATACTTTTGTTGCCAGTTTCTTATATTTTAAGTCACCTGATAGTAAGAGGCTTTGCATCAGCTTCTGCTGAGGCATATCGTGATTTTATTTTGATCTGTATTATCACAGTGTGTTTATATGTTGCTTCCTTACTTGTATTGATACTTTTCCAGTCAAAGAAGAAAATTATAGCTTAGTTTTTAAAGGCGTTTATCAAATTGTAGATAAGCGTTTTTTTTAGAAAATATTATTTTACTCACTTTTAATTGGGCTTGTTTACAATTTTGACCAAAAAGTTTCTATGGTTTTAATTTGGACATTAATTTGATACAATGATAAAGGTGATGTTCAAATGTTTCATATATCTGATGTAAAAAAATATAGTCGATGTCCTAAGATGTTTTATAATTCACTTCATGAGCCGGTGAATTCTTTTATGCGTTATATACGTGTAGATGAAGCATTGACAGAACTTGCGATGCAGAAGCTTAAAGTAGAAAACTATTTTTTAGGGCAACGCAATGATCCAAGTTCAGTAGCGATGGAAGCATCTAAAAATAATGAATGGTTGATCAAAGCGCGTTTTGAAGCTGAAAACTGTAGAGTTAAAATTCCTCTAATGCATAAAACTGAAGAGGGGTGGGATCTTTACTTTATATTAACGGCAATTTATCCAAAAGAAGATGATATGCAATATTATTGTAATAATGTCTGGGTGTTGAATAAGTTAGGATTTAAAATCAATAATATTTATATTTTACATTTAAACAAAGATTACATCAGAGAAGCTGAATTGAATGTAGATCAGCTATTTGTGATTGGGGAAGATTTTTATAATGCTAACGGTAATCCAGTCAGTAAGGTCACAAAGACTATAAAAGATAGAATACAAAATTTGACACCTGTTCTAAAAGAAATGGAACAGGTTGCAGCACTTGATGAATTTGAAGCAGTAAAGTCAAAAAAATGTATAAAAAGAAATCGATGTTCATATTATGATGTTTGTTTTCCAAATGAAAAAAAATTAGAAGATGATTCAGTGATGACATTAGTTTCATCTCAATATAAAAATGAAATGTTTCAGGAAGGAATAAGATTGTTAAAAGATATTCCCTTGAATCGTTTAGAAGGCTCTAGACAACAATATGCACAAGTTATGGCAAGTCGTAAGGGTGGTCAGTTTGTGGATAAGAGTGCCCTTAAAACGTGGATCAATAATCAACTTGTTGAACCACTAAGTTTTTTAGATTTTGAATGGGAAACTTATGCGATACCGCCATTTGTTGGATTAAAACCTTTTGATGTGGTTTGTTTCCAATATTCACTGCATATGCTAAAAGAGGACCAATCTTTGATCCACAAAGAATTTTTAGGAGTTCATGATTGCCGTGAAGAATTCATTTTACGATTGATTCAAGATCTGCCAAAAAGTGGAAGCATTTTAGCTTACAACGGTGAAGGTGCTGAAAAGCTTCGTTTAATTGAATTGGCTGAACAATTTCCCCAATACAAAGATGAGTTATTGTCAATATGCGACCGTATCGTTGATTTAAGTATTCCTTTTATGAATGGTTTAGTTTATGACATACGAATGAAAGGCTTTTATTCACTTAAAGTTTTATTATCAGTCTTTGATAATGAATTAAAATATTCAGATTTGGATATCAGTCATGGAATGGATGCTGTATTCAAATGGAGAAGCATGGATAAAGATGAAAGTGAAAATAAAGAAATTGAACAACAACTTATGGAATATTGTGGGTTAGACACATTAGCCATGGTGATCGTATTGGATTGGTTAAAAAAACAGGTGGAGGATTAAAATGAAAATTTTAGATTTACACGCTGATATTGGATATGACATTGCTTTAAAACGATCGAATCAAGAGTCTGATGTATTTATGCGCCATCATTATTCAAAATTACAAACTGGAGAAATAACGACAACTGCAGTTGCGTGCTATTTTGAAGGTCAAGAGTCATGGGAAACAATGCAAGATGCAGTACTAGAATGCAATGAAGATATAAAAAATACAGACATCAACATTATTTTAAACAAAAATGATTTTGATACTAGTGCACAACAAAGTGTTATTTTGACAATTGAAGGAATGTGCGGTATTGATCAGGATGTTGAAGATAGAATACAGTGGCTTTATGATCATGGTGTACGTATCGGAAGTCTTTGTTGGAATGAACAAAATGCCTTAGCGACAGGAAAAAATGGAGATGTAACACGAGGATTGACCGATTTAGGAAAACGTGTGATCAAAAAAATGAATGAATTAAAAATGATTATCGATGTTTCACACGCTAATGAAAAAACATTCTGGGATATCATTGAATGCAGCGAAAGACCAATTATTGCGACTCATAGTAATTACCGTGATCTTTGCAATGTTGAACGTAATCTTACCTTTCAACAACTCAAAGCAATCGCCCAAAAAGGGGGACTTGTAGGACTCAACGCAGCTAAAAACTTTGTCGATCCTAATCCTGAACTTCAGGATGTTGCCCACTTAGCGAAACACGGAATTGAAATGACAAAAGTAGTTGGCATTGACCATATTGCGATCGGTTTTGATTTTATGGATTTCTTTGAAAGTGATCGATCCTTTATGGCAAAAGGACTTGAATCTGCAGATGTTGCCCAAAATCTTTTGATTGAGTTACAAAACGAATTGAGTATTGAAGATGTGAGCAAAATTGCTTCAGAAAATGCGATCCGCTTTTTAAAAAAAGAGTTATAAAAAACATCTTGGAAATTTTCCAAGATGTTTTAAGTTCTAGTCAAGTGAAATTAACTCATAATCTTTAGAGCCAATTTCTAATTTGAATGCTGCTTCAATTGTATGGACACCATTTTTAGATTCAATTCTTTCAATCAAATGCTTCTTGCCCGGATCATCACTTGCATAGACTAAATCGATGCAAGCCTGATCCAATGCAACAGGATCACATGAAGCAAGGATTCCGATGTCTTTTATTTTTGGATCCTCTGCCTTTGCACAACAATCACAATCGACAGACATATTACTCATGACATTGATATATACTATTTGATCTTTGTAATGATCCACGATTGTTTTAGCGGCATCTGCCATAGATTCTAAGAATGAATCATGATCAGATGACCATTTCTTCTTTGGATCGCCTGCCCCATGAATACAAGCTTTACCATGACTTGAAGCAATACCAATCGCAATGTTTTTTAAAGCACCACCGTAGCCACCTGAAGGATGTCCTTTGAAGTGAGAAAGCACGAGCATCGAATCATAGTTAGTTAAATGAGATCCTACAAAATTTTCTTTTAAGTGGAATCCTCCAGCTAATGGTAATGAAATGTGTCCATCTTCATCCATAATGTCAACTTTTGCGATTTCAGTCCAACCATGAAGTTGCATTGTTTCCCAATGCTTTTCTGTAGTGTTTCGCTTACCAGGATATGCGGTATTACATTCGACGATCGTTCCTTGAACATGATCGATCATTGGTTTCCAAAAACTAGGTCTTAGAAAATTTTGATTTCCTATTTCTCCTGAATGAAGTTTGACCGCAATATTACCTCTAAGTTCAATATTTAGTTTTTCAAATATTTCAATTGTTTTTTCAGGACTTATTATTTTTGTGAAGTATACTTTTGATTTTTCCATTTTCTTAATCTCCTTAGAATTATTATACATTAAAATTTAATAAGAATAGCAAGAAGGAGTTGCGAGTGTTAATTTATATGCCTCTAATACGCTAAAATATTTCTTGAATATACAGTCTTTTAGAAAGACACTTTCTATGGTGTGAAAGAAAGAGGTAAAACGATGGCATCATTATCTTTTGTAATCGATACAATTAAATCTAATGCATTTTCGTTGTTGAAATAAGAATCGGTTTGATAACGCATGAGTGGAGCATAGTTATCTTGAACATAAGTATTTCCACTAAAAGTGATGCCACTATCATCCAACACATCAAAATAAAGTAAGTTAAGTTTGGATTTATAACATACGTTGTTTTTAATTAATATGTTAAATAAATTTCCATTGTATGGAGAAGTTATTCCTAAAGCAGAGATTTCTTCTCGTGATTCACGCCAATTGTAGCCAGAATACAAAATAAGATTATCTTCAAAAGTAACATCTTTAAATATCGTAACTTGATCTTCTTCATTGAAGTTTGCGATCCATAAAGTATGAACACACCTTTCGAAAACATTGCCTTTTACTATGATGTCAGAGTTAATAGTGTTTTCCATTAACTCCTTATCCCAACCTGTTTCAATTGTAATTCCTTCATCATAGGCATCGTGAATATAATTGTTAAGAGCTTTATTACTCGCCCCGTTCATACCTAACGCACCACCTGCTCCAATAGAAATCTTTTCTTCAGGGAAAACACCCCACTCAGCACCACCAACAAATCCAACCACAGAATTTTGAATCGTTGCCCCATTTTTGTCGGCGGCAGTGAAATTAACGGCTTGATTTCCGAAATATTTAATACACAAGTTATCAAGTATAGTGCCATTGACCACGTTTATAAATGAAACATTATTAATTACTGAAAATTCTATAGACCAATATATTTCTCCAGGGTTCCCTTCATCACATCGCAGGTATAATTCACCTGTATTTTGGCAATTGAATAACATTAAATTACCATTTACATATTCATTCCAATTGGTTAGATCCACATTGTTAAAAAAGTGATTGTTTTCAAGATCTTTGAAATCTATTAGCACATTATCTGTTCCCAGAACTGTATAATTTTTACCATTCCAATAAGCCCATGTTTTATCGGCATAGCTTTCTCCTTCGTTGAATACGACTAATCCGCAGAATGGGAGTTTTCGATGAAAAACCCAAATATTATTGGTGCCTTCAAGTAAAGTCCATTTTTCTTTTCCAGTTCCATTCTCTGGGGATCCATAGAAACGTGGTTTTTCGCCAACTCCATAAGCTGAATATGTAACTCCTTCATCACAGAATAGTGTATCATAACGCCAAATATCTCCACGTTTGAAATAGACACCATCTCCTTGATTAAAAGATGTATTATTTATTTTGTTGATTGTTGCCCATGCGGTTTCAGGTGATAACCCATCATTATTGTCATTACCAGTATTTGAAACATAATACGATGTACCAGTCACTATTATTTCTTCAGAATTTGATAAAATACTGTCTTTTCGAACTTCAACGTTTTTAAGTATATTTAATTCTTCTTCAGTTTGATACCTTATAGAAGGCTCTAATAATGATTCATAACAACGAAGTGCTGCCAAGAGTGCTTCGGTATATGTAAATGGATCAGATACTCGCATTGTATTATTTACTTCATCATAATCAAAAATGGTTTTATTTGAACTGATAGAAGTGATACTCATACAATAAAAATATCCAAAAGTAGCGTAATTCCATTCGCTGAATGACATCACCGTTGGAAAGACAGGGCGATTCCAATTTGGCAGATAAGGATAATTCCAAGAGAATTCATCCCACGCGCTATCAGTAATCCTTTCGTGGCGACTATTATTGAAATTGAAATCAATGCTATCTCCATATATCGCTTTAACTGCAAACATTACAGAAATCATTGCTTCATCACGCTTCATCTCTTTTTCGGTCAATCGCGCATTCATTAACTGTGATTTCCATTCATCTAATTTAGAAGGAGCGCTTAGTTCTACAGTTTTATCAAGCATTTTAAAAAAATCAGCATAGGTGATTGTATAATCTTCTTCTTTATAAGACCCAAATCCAAGATTTACTGCTCGAGCCAATTCTGGATCATCGTAGTTTTTTATAACTGTAGTTTGGTTACCACTGCAGGAAATTAAATTAATTAGAACCATTAGTGATAATGAAAGCTTAATTATTTTTTTCATTACAAACCTCCTCATATTATGAATTAAATTATTTTCTATAAGATAAACTAATTATAATTTGGTTATAAGAACACTGTCAACATTCTTTGTTACAGAATTCAAAATAAAAAAAACGTTCATTAAAACGTTTTATTTGCCCATGTGTCTAAATTATACCATTAATTTTAAGTGAATAAAAGAATATACTATCTTTAAATTTATGCCATAATATAGGTATAGTTAGGAGGATATAACTATGAAAATTGATATAATTGGTAAAAATGTTGCAGTAAGTGATGCGATGAGGGCAAAAATTGAACAGAAATTAGGGTTCTTGGAAAAGTATTTCCTCATTGATGCAGATACCTCTGCAAGAGTGGTTGTGGGTGTGTTTCCTAATACTCAGAAAATTGAAATCACCATTCCTACAAAAGTAGCGATTTTAAGAACAGAAGTAGAAGATCCTGATTTATACAGTGCAATCGATTTAGCTATCGATAAACTAGAAGATCAAATTCGTCGTCAAAAAACTAGATTATCTCGTAAGCATAAAGAAAAATTGGCGGTTTCGTTTATTGAAGAAGAATTATTAGAAGAACTTAAAAAAGAAAAAGATGATATCCTAGTCCGTACCAAAGTTGTTCAAGCAGAACACATGGATCTAGAGGAAGCAATCATGAGAATGGAAATGCTTGGACATGACTTCTTCATCTTTACAGATAATGAAACAGATAAAATCAGTGTTGTCTATCGTCGTAAAAACGGTGGATACGGATGTATTGAAACTGAATAATCTAAGCCTGACGAAAGTCAGGTTTTAATATGTCAAAATAAGGAACTTAATGAATAGAAACGTAACTAAAAATGTGACAAACTTTTCAACTTGATTTCGTTAGGATTGTTTTATGAAAGGAGAACGATGTGAATAGCTATGTAGAAGTCAATTTGATTTGCAGCACTTTAATTTCAGTTTCAGCTCATCTTTTGGCAAATAATTTCCGTAAATCGAAGCAAAATAAACATAAAATTATATTGATCAGCATCATTTATAACTTGTTGGGATTAGTATGTTATAACTCATTAAAAGCGGTCATTCTGATTCATATTTGGATGTGTATTACATTATACCAATATCAAATCAAAGCGTTGCTTGAAGCACATTTTGTGATTTTGTTTTGGCTTACGATCGCAGTTTATTTTCTGGATGCAACAGTTGTAAATATGGTCTTGTTTATACCATCAACTTCAATCATGTGGGTCGGATTTGTACTTGTGTTATTAGTGAGTATTCTACTTATCGAAAATGTCCTTAAATCTCTTGTTTTTCAACAAAAATTTGAAATGGATATCGAACTTGAAATAAATGGCAAGACTTATCAATGCCATGGATATTTAGATAGCGGAAATACTTTATTGTTCAATGAGTTACCTGTGATTTTTCTTTCAGATACCATTGGGGTTGATCTGTTTGGATTAGAAAGTTATCCTGTTGAATATCAAACGATTGAACAATCAATGATTTGTCTAGTTTATCTATGCAAAATCCGGTTTGAAGGAAATGAAAAAGAAGCTTATTTTGGAATCATAAAAGATTTTGGTAATCATATCGATTGTCTATTGAATGTTGCGCTATTCCATTAATAAAAATGAAAAATTTAATAAATAAAATCAAGTCGTTTTTCTTGATGCGTAAAACCGTATTTTTTATTCAAGGTAATGATGTACTTCCACATCCTTTGAGCAAAGAAGATGAGGCAAAAGCACTTGAAGAATTTGAGGAAACTGGAAGTAAAGAAGCAAGAGATCTTTTGATCGAACATAATTTGCGTTTAGTAGTTTATATTGCGAAACGATATGAAACTAATCCTATATTTATGGAAGATATTATCAGTATTGGTACAATTGGTTTGATCAAAGCGATCAATACATTTAAAAGAGACAAAAATATAAAATTAGTTACTTATGCTTCACGATGTATTGAAAACGAAATATTAATGTTTTTACGCAAAAAAAATCGCCGTAAACAAGAAGTATCCTTTGATGAACCACTTAATGTGGATTATGATGGCAATGAATTATTATTAAGTGATATTTTAGGAACGAGTGATGATATCGTTACTCAGGAGTTCTATGCTGAAGAAGATAAAAGAGAGCTTTATGAAGCGATTGAATGCTTAGAAGAAAATGAAAAAATGATACTGATGATGCGTTATGGAATCAATGAAGAGGAAAAGACTCAAAAAGATATTGCCGATATTTTAGGAATATCACAATCTTATATCTCTCGACTAGAAAAAAAGATTCTGAGTAAACTCAAGAATCAATTAGTTAAAAAATTATAATAGAATGTTTAGAAATAACGTAAGACTGAAACTGATTATCATTGGTAAGATCGAGTTAGTCTGATTGTACAAATAGGCTGTAATCAACGATATTAAGAAGTTATAGCCAAAACTATAAAGCAGTAGAGGCCATTCTAAACCTTGTTGAGTGATAGCAACAAAGAAACCAAAGAGTAAACCTGAACCTAAAATTACTGCTTTTTCTCCAATGCGAACTTTGAATCGATCAGTAAAACATTTAAAAGTTATACCAAAGCAAATGGCATAGCATAATGTATAAGCTAAAATAATCGTAATATAAAAGAAACTGTATTGTTTAAGTGTAGCTAACTCAGGAGTGAAAATAAATCCTTTTGAGAAAAGCTCATTGATGATGGTAACGGCACAAGACAAAATAAAGCCGACCACGATAAATAATAGTGTTTCTTTTTTCTTGTTTTGAATTCGACGATAATGAAGTTCAAAAACATGAAAATTCATAACTACTAAAATCAATGTGATCGTATGGATCGTAAAAGTTGCGGCAATAGTAAAATTTTCGAGTTGTCCTGCTAATAATGTTGCAACATAGGGCCACCCAAAAAATAAAATTAGTGTAATTAATATTTGAATTACTGATAAGTTAGTAGATTTTTCCATAAATTCCTCCAACAATCCTATTTTAGACTAAGTATAAGATTTTGTCGATTAGAATTTTTTTCAAAAAAAATGAGGTGAAGACTCATTTTGTTGGAATATTAATAGTAGGAGGGATTTTTATGTTTGATGAAAATTTAACAACACAACAACAGGAACAAATCATGAAGTATTTGATCAAGTGCTACAAACAATCAAGTAATCGTATTAAAAGAGCAGAAGCATGCAACACGATTCAAGAAAATGAAAAACTATATTTAAGTGATAAGACCACAAGAATGTTGGTGGATGATGCTTTAAATGAGTTAAGTCCAGATGAAAGAGAAATTATTGTTAATTGTTACATTGATGTAAAAAAAGAAGGGTGGTACTTAGATTACTTCTCTAGAAGTACATTTTATAGGCTAAAATCTAAAGCTGTGAATAAATTTTTACATTGCCTACATGTCTGAAAAATGGTATTATACAGTTGAGGTGAAACGATGGAACAGACAGAATTAATTTGTAAATTTTTCCAAGATCAACTACAGTTGAAAGAGGGAACTATGAACGTAGATACTCCATTAATTGAGTTGGGCTTAGATGGATTTTCAATCGTAAATCTAATGGTACAATTTGAAGAACAATTTTCCGTTACTTTTGATGATGAAGATTTATTGAAATTTAGTTGTGTCCGCGATATTGTTGAGAAAATGGAAACTATGGGAGGAAATGAGAAATGTTAAAGGGTATAGCAGCATCATCCGGAGTAGCTATTGCAAAAGTTTACAAGTTAGAACAACCAGTATTGAATATTGTGCAAAAACAATGTGACAGTGAAGCTGAATTAGTTAAGTTTGCAGCAGCATTAGAAAAAACACAAAAAGATATTGAAGTGATCAAAACTAAAGCTGAGGGGAAATTATCAGCTGAAGAATTAGAAATTTTTGATGCACATATTATGATGGCAAACGATCCAGAACTTGCTGGTCAAATTGAAGAAATGATCAAAAATGATGGTATCAATGCAGAATATGCAACTGAACAAGTTGCGAATGCAATGATCGCAATGTTTGAATCAATGGATAATGATTATTTTAGAGAAAGAGCTGCAGATGTCAAAGATGTTACATTTAGATTAAAATGTAATATTGTTGGGGCAGTAATACCTGATTTAACAACGATCGATGAAGAAGTCGTTATTGTTGCAGAAGATTTGACACCATCAGATACTGCTCAACTTAA
This sequence comes from Holdemania sp., assembly GCA_031551965.1. GTDB lineage: Bacteria > Bacillota_I > Bacilli_A > Erysipelotrichales > Erysipelotrichaceae > CALVGQ01. The sequence goes on from JAVBMW010000027.1 coordinate 39,892, forward strand.
TAAACAATATACATTAGGTTTTGCTACACAAATCGGAGGTCGTACTTCACATAGTGCAATCATGGCTAGAAGTCTTGAAATACCTGCAGTAGTGGGAATTCCTGGTGTTTTATCAGAAGTAAAACATGGAGATACCATTGTACTTGATGCGATCGCAGGAATCGTTATCTTGAATCCAACTGAAGCAGAAATAGCTGAATATACTGCTAAAGGAAATGCATATCAAGCAGAAAAAGAAGCACTTAAAGTATTAAAAGATGCAAAATCTGAAACTACAGATGGACATGATGTTGAACTTGCAGGAAATATCGGAACACCAAAAGATGTTGAAGGAGTTTTAGCTAACGGTGGAGAAGGAGTAGGATTATATCGTACAGAATTCTTATACATGGATAGTGAAAATTTCCCAACAGAAGATGAACAATATGAAGCTTATAAAACTGTACTTGAAAGTATGAACGGTAAAAAAGTTGTAGTACGTACTTTGGATATCGGTGGCGATAAGAAGTTAAGTTATTTTGAATTTCCTCATGAAATGAACCCATTCTTAGGTTATCGTGCTATTCGTTTATGTTTAGATCGTACTGATATTTTTAGAACTCAATTACGTGCACTTCTTCGTGCAAGTGCTTATGGTAAACTTTGCATTATGTTCCCAATGATCGCAACTCTTCAAGAGTTCAATGATGCGAAAGCGATCTACGAAGAAGAAAAGGCAAAACTTATTTCTGAAGGTGTAGCAGTAGCGGATAATATCGAAGTAGGTATGATGGTTGAAATTCCAGCTGCAGCAGTACTTGCAGATCAATTCGCTAAAGTAGCTGATTTCTTCTCTATTGGTACAAATGACTTAGTTCAATATTCTATGGCTGCTGACCGTATGTCAGAAAAAGTTTCTTACTTATACCAACCTTGTAACCCATCACTACTTCGTTTGATTAAAATGACGATCGATGGAGCACACAAAGAAGGTAAATGGTGTGGAATGTGTGGAGAAATGGCAGGAGATGAAATCGCTGTTCCAGTTTTATTAGGACTTGGATTGGATGAATTTTCAATGTCAGCTTCTTCAATTTTAAAAGCTAGAAAACTAGTTCGTAGCTTAAGTCATGTACAAATGCAAGGGCTTGCAAGTAAAGCTTTAGAAATGAGTCACGAATCAGAAGTCGTTGAACTTGTAAAAAATAGTATAAAATAGTTTAAAAACTTCTAAAATACGATACAATAAGGGTGTGGAAACACACCCTTTGAATTTAAGGAGCAATATGAAAAAAGTTATCTTTATTTCTTCTACAGGTGGTCACTTAACTGAACTTTTGCAATTAGAACCTTTGTTTAATGAAGTTGAGGCAACATTGATTACGGAGAAGACAAAATCAAATCAAGATTTATATAAAAAATTAACGATACCAGTTTATTATCTTTCTTATGGGACGAAACAACATTTATTTTCTTATTTGTTTATTTTTGTATTTAACTGGCTTAAATCAATTTTTTATTTTTTGAAAATAAGACCTGATGTGATAATTACTACAGGGACCCATACAGCGGTACCAATGTGTTATATTGGACATTTCTTTAAAAAGAAAGTAATCTGGATCGAAACATTTGCGAATAGTCAAACTGCTACAAAAGCAGGACAGTTAGTTTATCCCATTGCGGATACATTTATTGTCCAATGGGATAGTATGTTGAAAGCATATCCAAAGGCAAAAGTTGGGGGGTGGATCTTCTAATGATTTTAGTTACTTTAGGAACTCAAGATAAAGCATTTCCACGCCTTATAAAAATGGTTGAAGATGCCATAAAATTAAACAATAGAAATGAAGAAGTTGTTGTCCAAGCTGGATATACCAAATATCAAAGTGATACTATGAAAATCTTTGATTATATTAATATGTCTGAATTTGATGATTTATTGACAAAATGCGATGTTTTGATTACACATGGTGGAGTAGGGACAATCGTATCTGCGTTAAAGCAAAATAAAATGGTTATTGCAGTGCCCAGACTCGCTGAGTTTGGTGAACATCATAACGATCATCAATGTCAAATTATTGACAGTTTTGTCGAAAAAGGGTATATTTTGACTTGTACAAATTTTGAAGAGCTTGCACAACATTTAAATAGAGCCAATGAATTTGTACCAAATCGATTTGAAAGTAATCACGAAAACTTCGTTGAACTGATTAGATCAGAAATTTTCAACTAGTTTTAGGAGGGAAACAATGGCTGAGCAACAGACAAAAGCTATAACTATTAAAGAGTTAAGAAATAAATTCAATATAATTGGACTTGCAATTATTTTTTATTGCGCCTTGCAATTTTTGTTTAGCTATTTTAAGGTTGATATTCTTATGTTTTCATCTAGTCTTCTATCTGAATTCTCGGAACTTGCGATCAACACTGGATATTCGATCATAACACTGTTTTTATCATTGATTATTCCTTTTGTAGTAGTGAAATTTGTGTTGAAAATAGAAATGTCAGAAATAATGCATTTTGACTCGATCCAATGGTTTAGTCAAATTCAATATACATGTGTTAGTATTGCGATTTATATTTTTACAATGTTTTTAATTAATGTAGTACTATCACATTTTGCGCCTACTTTTATATCTAGTTTCAAAATGAATGAAGCATTCTTTTCAAATGATGATATAATAAGAATCGCATATAGTTGCTATTTCATTCTATTCTTACCTTTTCTGATAGAGTTTGTATTTCGAGGGGTCATCTTAAAATGTTTTAGTAGATTTGGTGCGAAATTTGCACTTATTGCGAGTTCTTTTGTTTATATGTTGTTTAATATTCAGTCTCAATATTTTTTGATTTATTTTATTCTAGGATTATTCTTTGCTTATATATCCTTAATTCATAGCAGTTTTATTTCTTCATATTTAGCCCATGCAGGATTAAATATTCTGATCGTTGCTATGATTTATATTCCGAAAAATTATATTTGGTTAATGGGTTTAGCGTCAATTGTCATTTATGTATTAGCGGTCTTGACATTTTACAATATCCGATCAAAACAGTCTCGTTTAAATCAAACATTATCAATGAAAGATTGTCGATATATTATGTTTAGTTCTTGGATTCTTGTGATTTCATTAGTGATTTTATCTTTATATAAGTTCTTTCTTTAGTTTTTTTTGAGAAGTTGGCCGAGCGGTTTAAGGCACCATCTTGGAAAGGTGGCGAAGTGAAAGCTTCCGTGGGTTCGAATCCCATGCTTCTCGCCATAGTAATCTAATCCACTTTAAATGTGGATTTTTGTTTTTTAGAAGTAATATATCACAGTTATATAGTTATATATTTGAAAAAAAATCAAAAAAATATATAAAAAAAACATAAATATTAACTTTTTCGGTTATATTTGTTTCATTTTTTTGGAAAATATGTTATTTTTATATTACAAAGTAATATTTTTTCAACATAGGGGGAGCCTAATGAAATCAAAGCTCAATTATTTGATATTCTTTATAACCTTATCTACAGCTTTTATGCCAATTGCTGCTCAAGAGCTTAAACCAATTGGAAATGATCTGCTCTTTTTGTGTATTAGTGTAATTTTAATTATATTCTTATTTGTTTTATTCCAATTATATAAAAGAAATAATAAAATAAAGTCAATATTAAGTTCATTTAAAATAATAGATATTTATGAATGGAACCAAAAAACGGAAAAATTGAAAAGTTGGAGTAACTATTCGATTTTCGAACAATATAACGTGGATCAGGATAATATAAAAATAATAGATCAAGATTTAATCCAGATAATTGAATCCGATTTTAAAAGTATAAATGAAAAAAAATATCATTATTTAAAGAATGATATGTTTTTTGATTTACAAAATAAAGAAACATTGTATTTAAGAAGATTTACTCGAAAGTTTGATTCGAATCGATGTTTGATGATTTTAATTGATTTAACTTTAGAAAAATCTAAAGAACAAGAATTAGAAAGAATAGCGAATAAAGATTATTTGTCATCATTATTGACTAGAAGAGCGATTGATTCTGTTTTATTACAAAAAATAAATGAATCCAACTTAGTTGATCGTTATATTGTTTTATTTGATATTGATGATTTTAAATCAGTTAATGATCGATATGGACATGATATAGGGGATCAAGTACTTGTGGCTTTAGCTAGAATACTACAAGACCATATAGGGGCAGAAAACACGGCTCGTTGGGGTGGAGAAGAATTTCTCGCTTATATAGAAGGTAATGATTTTGATTCTGTTTTGACAAAAATATCAAATATTTTAGACACATTTTGTAATGAAAGTTTTTTAGTAGGAACTAGAACATCATTTAAAACATCTGTTTCTTGTGGCATTGCAAAGTTTGATGTGAATAAGAATTATTATGAATGTATTTCAAATGCAGATAAAGCTTTATATAAAGCAAAAATAAATGGTAAAAACAGAATTGAAGTTTATTCTGAAAGTGAAGAACTTGATTTTGAAAATTCAGATCGTGTTTTATATAGTTCATTTGAATATTCCAATGAATACACGCATTTAATGAGCGATTTAATAAATATTATATTTAGTACGGATAGTATTGAAACTGTCTTGTTTGAAACGATGAAAACCGTTTGTAAAAGAATGGGGATTGATCATGCGAGTTCTTATTTTTACGAACCCATAAGCAATGTAATGAAACAAGTGAAATATGATCCTAAAAATCGGGATAATCATTCATATTCAATTGATAAGTTAAAAGAGTTAAATACATTAAAAGAAGGAAAAGTAAAATTCTTTACTAATAAAAATGAAGAAGTTAAAGATATTATGCCAACTGATTCAAAGTCGATGGTTTTTATTCCTATTCTTCAACTTGGTGAATTAAGTGGAGCTATTATTTTTGATTATGCCAATCAAATACCTGATTGGACTGCAGATAAAAGCAAAGTATTTAATGATTTGTCACACATATTCAATACTTTTTTAGGACGTTATAAAGTAAGTACTCTATTGACGTCTGCTGAAAATGCAATGAGCGATATTTTAGATGGCATTAGCGGAAGCGTTTATGTTGTTGAGGTAAATACATTTAAACTCCTGTATGCAAATAAATTTATTCGTGAGATGTATGCTGAACAATTAAAGAGTCTGGAGATAAATAAAACAACTTGTTGGAAATTATTGAGACCGGATATTGGAAAACCTTGTGAGTTTTGTAATATCTGGAAGATGATCGAAGATGGAAAAGTTGTGCAAAATTCGGCAAATCAAGAAATCTTCAATAGTTTAAAAGAATCTTACTACGATGTTACGACTACTGCAATTAAATGGAAAGATAAAGATGCTGTCGTGGTTGTATCAAGAAATATCACAAATGAAAAGAACTTAATGAATGCTCAAAAAGAGCTTACTGAACAATTTAGGATTCAAAACAAGCAATATGAGTTTATTTTAGAGAACGCTAAATGTTGTTCATGGACAGCATATTTAGGTGATCCTTTAAAATTAGTAATGGGAAATATTGCGGATGCATTTTATGGGGTAGAAGGAATTTCAAATCAAGTCATTTATGATTATACACTTCTTGGACTTAATAAAGATGAAATCAAAGGGCTACGCAAAGCTAGATTAGATTATATTGATGGAAAAACTAGTGTTTTTGAGTTTGAACATTCTTTTAAAATTAATGGTGAAATTCGCTATGTAAAATCAATGGGAAAATGTTTTCATGATGATTTGACTACAATATATGGAATCACGATCGATGTTACAGAAATGAAAGAAAGCTTACTTTATCAAGCTGAATTATTGAAACAATTGACTCAACAAAACGAGAGAATTGATTTAGCTTTACTTGCAAGTAAAAATATATTCTGGGAAAAGAAATTTAATACAAAATATGTGAATATTCAAGGAAGTGCAGATCAATTATTTGGCTATCCTCAAGGGTATTTCAACAATCATTTAAGCATGCTTGAAGAAATTGTGTTAGAACCTTATCGATCTAATTATGATAAAGCTAATGAAGATTATATACTTGGTAAAACTGATCTATATTCTTGCGAATTCCCTGTTCGTACTTATAATGGAGACATTAAGTGGTTTAAATCAATAGGGAGAAAACCATACCCTGAAAGTGAGTATACAGTCGGAATGATGACTGATATTACGGATATAAAACTAGCAGAACAAAAACTATCGGATTTAGCTTTCCGTGATTCTTTAACTAATGTTTATAATATTCGCTATTTAACTAATATTAACGATCATGATGAAAATATAATGAATTACGGTGCAGTAATGATGGACGTCAAAAGTTTTAAACAAATCAATGATATTTATGGACATCAAATTGCTGACATGACACTACAAAAAATTGTTGAAGTACTTAAAGAGTTTTGTAGTGATCAACCGATAGTTAGAATTAATGCGGATCGATTTATGGTGATTTTTAAAAATTGTGAAATCAATGATTTAGTAGATTATTCAGAAAAATTACTTCATCAATTTGAATCTCCATTTTATTTAACAGATCGCATAATCAGAATAAATGTGAAAATAGGGATCGCTACTACAGAAAAAACAGATTTGTTTCAACTAGTTGACTTGGCGGAAATTGCTCTGATTGAAGCTAAAAAAGATGATGAAAAAGATATTTGCATTTTAACAGCTCAAATATTAGCGAAATCAGAAAGTAGAACTTTAGTTGAGTCACAATTACGTAAAGCAATCGATAATAATGAATTTGAAGTTTATTATCAACCAAAAATTTCAGCTAAAGATGAAAGTATAGTAGGAGCTGAAGCGCTTCTTCGCTGGATACATCCCGAAAAGGGAATCATTATGCCACTAGAATATATTCCAATAGCTGAACAAAACGGATTGATTATCAACATTGGAGAGTTTGTGATTGAAGAAACGATTCGTGAAGCAAGTAATTGGTATAAACAAGGATATGAGATCACAATTTCTATCAATTTATCAATTGTACAATTCAGCAGTATTGGACTTGTGAAAAGAATTTTAAGTACACTTGAAAAATATGAATATCCTGCAAATCGCTTATCAATTGAAATTACTGAAACAGTAATGGCAAAAGATTTTGAGTATATTAGTAAAGAACTTATTAAACTTAAAGAGAAAGGCATTCAAGTTGAATTGGATGACTTTGGAAGTGGATATTCTGCAATGAGTTATTTAGCGAAAATGCCGATCGATTGCATTAAAATTGATAAAGGCTACATTGATCATATTGTCGACAATGAAAAAGACCGCGTTATTTTGCAAACGTTAATTATGATGGCAAAAAAATTAGGTTATTCAACGCTAGCTGAAGGAGTTGAAACTCTAGATCAACTTAGGCTTTTACAAGATTATGGCTGCGATATAATTCAAGGTTATTATTACAGTAAACCTTTAAAACTAGAAACATTTAAGGAATATTTGAAAGAAAAATATAAATATTAAATAAATGTACTCTTCGGAGTGCATTTATCTTATATAATTAAACAAACTAATTTAGTATAATAAAATAGAAAACATAAGGAGAATTAAGTTATGGAATTGAATATGGAATATGTACTTGATTTTGCAGAGAAATTATTGAAAATAGAAAGTCCTACAGGATTTACACATTTTGCAACACAGTTTTTAAAAGAAGAAGCAATAAGATTAGGCTATGAAGTAGCTGAAAATGAAAAAGGAAATTTATATATCGCAGTAGAAGGAAAAGAAAACAACCGTGCTTTAGGTTTTAGTGCACATACAGATACTTTGGGATTAATGGTGCGTTCTATTAAATCAAACGGAACACTGGCAGTAACTCGTTTAGGTGGACCGATTATGGCAACATTGGATGGTGAATACTGCACAGTCATTACTCGTGACAATCAACGATATACAGGGACAATTCTTTCAACTTCTCCTGCAGTTCACGTATTTAAGGATGCCTCAACAATTGAAAGAAATGAAGAAACGATGGAAGTTCGTTTAGATGAAATAGTAAAAAATAAAGAAGATGTTGAAAAATTGGGTATTAGAAATGGTGATATCGTTGCGATCGATCCTAAGACGGTGATCACACCATCAGGATTTATCAAAAGTCGTTTTTTGGATGACAAACTATCAGTAGCGATTCTTTTTGGAATATTAAAAGGATTAAAAGAAAATCAAGTGATTCCAAATACAAAAACATATTTCTTGATTTCTACATATGAAGAAGTAGGACATGGAAGTAGTTGGATCCCAGAGGATATTACTGAGTTGATTTCAGTAGATATGGGATGCATTGGACTCGACCTAGCGTGTACAGAGTATGATGTATCCATATGTGCAAAAGATTCTGGAGGTCCTTATGATTATATGATTACTTCTAAATTAATTGATCTTGCGAAGAAACATGGTTTGACATACGCAGTAGATATTTACCCTTATTATGGATCAGATACAGGGGCTGCTCTTCGCGGTGGCAACAATATCAAAGGTGGTTTAATTGGACCAGGTGTTGCGGCAAGTCACGGCATGGAAAGAAGCCATTCAAAAGCAGTTGAAAGTACGCTACGTTTAATTAACGCTTATATCACTGAATAATGGATAAGATCGAGACATTTAAAGAAGTTGTTCAATTGTTGAATGACAAGGAAATAGTATTTACATTAAACAATAATTCTGTAACTTATTTTCGTATAGTAAAAGACAAAATTCAAGTAAACGCAACGAATGTTTCTTATAAAATATCACTAGATGATTTAGAAAATCTTTTCTTTAAAGAAAACTTTTACTTGTATGATTTGACTGAAGAAATAGTATCTCAAGAAAAAGATGATGAATACTACAGTTGGAAACGTAAATAACCATAGAAATATGGTTTTTTTTCTATTAGGAAGTTATAATAAATGTAGAAATAGGGTGATTAAAGTGTATTTTGAATATAATCAGTTCCAATTGGATGAATTAAGAAATAAAGATCCAAAATTAAAAGAAGTAATTGATGAAATGGGATTTATTCAACGAGAAGTGATTCCCGATTTATTCGTCGCTTTGATCAATTCAATTGTCGGTCAACAAATTGCCGCAAAAGCTGCAGATACTGTCTGGAAAAGGATGTTAGATAAATTTAAGGATATTACCCCGGAAATATTGAATGAAGCAAAACTAGAAGAAATTCAAGCTTGCGGAATGAGTTTTCGAAAAGCGCAGTATATTAAAAATGCAGCATCAAAAGTTTACAACAATGAGCTCGATTTAACGGCATTAAATGATTTAAGCGATAAAGAAGTGATCCAAACTTTGATTCAATTTGATGGAATTGGTGAATGGACTGCAGAGATGTTGATGATTTTTTCAATGAACCGTTATAATATCTTGAGTTATAAAGATCTCGCAATTCAAAGAGGTTTGATGAATCTTTATCATCATCGTAAAATCACTAAAAAATTATTTGCGAAATATCAAAGACGTTTTGATCCTTATAATAGTATTGCGAGTTTGTATTTGTGGCAGTTATCACACAAAGATTAGGAGGAAGACAAAATGAAAAATGCGATTCTTGTAGAAACTAAAATTGGTGATTTTGCGATTGCTGAAGAAAACGGTAAAATCACAAATGTGTATCTTGATGGATTAATTCCGATTGATCAGTGCCGACTTAAATCGACTGCAATATTAAAAGAAGCAAAGAAACAATTGATCGAATATGTGGATCAAAAACGTACATTTTTTGATTTGCCTTATCATTTGGAAGGCACTGAATTTGAGAAAAAAGTCTGGATGCAACTCTGTGAAATTCCTTATGGTAAAGTGAAGAGTTATCAGGAAGTTGCTACTGAAATTGGTAATCCAAAAGCGACAAGAGCGGTAGGAAGGGCTAATGGATTAAATCCTATACCGATTTTTATACCTTGCCATCGTGTTATTGGCAAAAATGGAAAATTAGTTGGATTCGCAGGAGGATTAACACTTAAAGAAACGTTATTGCAACTTGAATACAAGAAAAAAATATAATTTAGAAATCGTGCTTATTTAAAGCACTTTTTTCTATTTAAAGAAATATTAAAGTATTTCTTAAGTTATTGAATGTTGTGATATTTGTATATTAAGATGCAATGTTTTTTGTTATAATATGAAAAGAAAATAGGGAGTATTCCATGATCAAAACTTTATTTAAACCAAAAACTTATATTCGAAGTGTCTATGAATTAAATTTAGAGGCATTAGTGAAAGATGGATATAAGCTGCTTCTTTGTGATATCGATAATACTTTAGTCGGTTTTAAGGAACAAGTTCCACCTACAAGGGCTATGGAATTTTTTATGAGTTGCCATAAATTAGGTATCAAATTAATTTTGGTATCAAATAATAATGAAAAAAGAGTTGTACCCTTTGCGGATGCAGCAGGTGTAGAATGCACCTTCTTTTCATTGAAACCATTAAAGGGAACTTACAAAAAAATACTTAAAGAAACAGGGTATAACGCAAAGGAAACTGCTTGTGTAGGAGATCAGATTATTACTGACGTACTTGGCGGTAATAGAATGAATATCCATACTATATTCTGTGATCGGATCGTTGATTCGGATAGTATCCAAACTAAAATAAACCGTACTGTTGAAAGTGTCATTTTAAAAATATTAACTGCTCAAAATGAGTTTAAACAAGGAGAATATTATGGTTACAAAATGTAAGGGATGTGGAATAATTATTCAAAATAATGATCCCAATACTTTAGGTTATAGTCCTAAGATCGATTCTAAATATTGTCAACGTTGTTTTCGATTAACTCATTATGATGATTTAATGATTTCAATGAAAAAAGATATGGATGAAGATACAGTTATGAAAGAAATGAGACAACATGATGGTTTGATTGTTTGGGTCATGGATTGTTTCGATTTGGAAGCGGGATTACTTCAAGGAATGAACCGTCATTTTATAGGACGCGATATTTTGGTTGTTGCAACTAAAATCGATTTATTACCTAAAACAGTAGGGAAAGAGAAATTAGAAAAATTTATTTTGTCTCGTTTTAAAGAAGCTAATTTTAAAGTAAAAGGTTTGTGTTTTGTTGCAAAAGACAACAAAGCAGATTTAGAAGATTGTATGCGTCTAATCGATTTAATGAGAGAAGACAAAGCAGTTTTGTTTATGGGTAAAGCAAATGCAGGAAAAAGCACTTTACTTAATGGACTTTTGAATCAAAATGAATTAACGGTAACGCGATATCCAGGAACTACTTTGGAATTTAATCCGATTCAAGTGAATGATACAACGTATTATGATACTCCAGGGTTAGTCAATCAATATAGTTTACTAATGAAAGTGAAAGATGAAGACCTTAAGTATGTAATTCCTGATAAAACAGTAAAACCACAAATATTTCAACTGTGGGAGAATCAAAGTTATGCGATTGGTGGTTTGTGCAGAATCGATATAGAAACTAATCAGGAAACTTCCGCAGTATTTTATATCAGTAATCGATTGGAAGTTCATCGAGGAAAAATCGATAAAGCAGACGACTTATGGTTGAAACATCAGGGTGAAATATTAATTCCGAGTGTTGAAGAAACATTTAGTGAATTTAAAAGAGTATGTTTTAATCAGATAGATAAAAAAAGTGATGTAGTCATCCATGGACTTGGTTGGCTGATGATCAACAAAGCATCAAAAGTAACCGTATATGTACCAAGTAATGTCGAAGTGACGCTTAGAAAGGCGATGATTTAATGTTAAATAATAAACAAAAAAGCTATTTGAAATCTTTAGCGAATTCTAAAAGAGCATTGTTTCAAGTAGGAAAAGATGGATGTACACCAAATTTATTCAAAACTGTTGATGATTCTTTAACTGCGCATGAATTATTAAAAATATCGATTTTAAAAACATGTGCAAGTGATGTAAGAGAGGTAGCTTTTGATATTGCTGCTGCGACAAAAAGTGAAGTAGTTCAAATTATTGGAAGAACAATCGTTTTGTATCGTGCAAGTAAAGAAAGAAAAATACAATTACCATGAGAAAAGTTGCGATCTTAGGAGGTACATTTGATCCAATCCATAAAGGACATTTGGAACTCGCAAAAACAGCGTTAAAAATGTGTGGATTAGACGAAGTATGGTTTATTCCTACCTTTAAAACACCTTTAAAAGATCGCGAAATTACTTCATTTGAAGTTCGTGTTAAAATGATCAAGGCTGCCATTGCACCTTATCGTAAAATGAAGGTATGTTTAGTTGAAAGATATTTGCCTAGTCCTAGTTATTCCATCAATACAGTGGATAAATTAAAAAAAGAAAATCCAAATTATGATTTTTATTGGATCATCGGTGATGATCAATATGTTCAATTGGATAAATGGCATCAAAGTGATCGTTTCAGAAAAGAAGTGAAGATCATTTGTTTTCATCGTAATAATCAACTTGATCAAAAAGCAGATGATATTCTTTTCGTTGAAGATTTTTGCGTCCCTGTGAGTTCAACAGAAGTAAGAGAAGGTAATTTGGGTCTAACAGTAAAAAGTGTGCGAAATATTATTTTTAATGAACATTTGTATACAGAAGAAATATGTCGTTCTATGATGGGTGATCACCGATATAAACACAGTGTTTCAGTAGCAAATGTTTGTATTACTTTAGCTGCAAAGCATGGTGTGAATTGTAATAAAGCTTTTTTAGCTGGAATATATCATGATATTTTTAAGGAAATGGATTCACAAGAATGTGAAAAAATTATGCGATCAAGTTTTGTACAATATATAGATGAACCAAAAGCCATATGGCATCAATGGCTTGCGGTATATTGGCTGAAACATCATTGTTACTTTTATGATCATGATGTCCTAAAAGCAATTGAAAATCATGTTCAAGGCAATGGAAAAGGTAAGCTATCTAAAATCTTATATTTAGCAGATAAAATCGATCCTAGTCGTGGTTACGATTCTACAGAACTAATGAAATTAAGCTGCATTGATTTAGATAAAGCTGTTTCTTTAGTCAAGTTACAACAACAAGAATATTTGAACAAGGAGAAGAAACATGCAGTCTAATATAAGTAAAATTGCAAATGAATTGGATAAGCATCATGCAACTAAAATCAATGTATTAGATTTTCAAAAAGTGAGTGCTGATTTTGATTACTTTGTGATCGCAAGTTGTAGTAATAGTCGTTTGGCTTGGTCAGTTGTTAGCTATCTTGAAGAAATGATTGCCAATGAGTCGATGACTATTCGTAAAATTGAAGGAAATAGTCAAAGTCGATGGATATTAGTGGATTGTTATGATGTGGTTATCCATTTGTTTGTTGAGGAAGAGAGAGATATTGTTCAGTTGGAATCACTCTGGTGTGATATCCCTAGAATGAAGGTGAGTTTTTGAATTACGATGAATTGGCTAAAATCTATGATGGTTTAGTAAAAGACGATGAAGCTACAAAGAAATGGTGTGAATATACTATAAGTAGAGTAGTTGGAAAAGACATTCTTGAGCTAGCCTGTGGATCTGCGGAAATCACACTTGCATTAGCGAAACAAGGATATCGAATCTTGGCAAGTGATTTATCAGAAAGAATGATCGAACAGGCAATGATCAAAGATGCAGACCACCTAGTAGAATTCGTAGTAGCCGATATGATTCAATTTGATTTTCAAAGAAAGTTTGATGCCGTTATATGTTATTGTGATAGTATCAATTATCTTAACAGCTTAGATGAATTTGTACAAATGCTTCGATGTGTTAAGAAACATTTGAATGACCATGGTGTATTTTTATTTGATATTCATTCACTGGATCGTCTTGTTGAGTTTGAAGAAGAATTTTTAGAGGAAGGGATACTTGATGATGTCCAATATCAATGGTCGATTCAAAGCGATGAAAATAGGCTCTATCATCATTTTGGTTTCTGGCATGAAGGTCAGTTTAGTCAAGAAAACCATATACAAACTGTTTTCGATCCAAATAAGATTATTTCCATTTTGGAAAATGAAGGCTTTGAAGTTGAAGTGATGACCGATTTTGATACTCCTGGAATCAATGAAGGAGAAAAGATATTTATTGGAGGTAAAAAAATATGATCGCTATAATTGCAGCAATGGAAGAAGAAGTAAACGCAATATGTCAACGCATGGACAAAGTGGAAAAACACACAATACGAAATGTCAAATTTTATGAGGGAAAGCTATCCGGTAAAGAAGTTGTTACTATGCAAAGTGGTGTTGGAAAAGTTTCGGCCGCAATGAGTACAACACTACTTTTAGATCATTATGAAGTAGATTGCGTTGTCAATATTGGCACGGCAGGAGGACTTCTTGAGTCTCAGGAGGTATTGGATGTTGTAATTTCCACCAAAGTCGCTCATCATGATGTGGATGTATCTGCCTTTAATTGGCCTCGTGGATTTGACCAAGATAAAACATGTTACAAAGCAGATGAAAAATGCGTTGAGCTAATTAAAAGTATTATTGAAGAAAAAGATCGCGTCTGGGTAGGTCCAATCGCCTCAGGAGATAGTTTTATTTCTACTGCTGCTCAAGTTAATGAGATAAAAAAATATTATCCTGAAGCTATGTGTGCAGAAATGGAAGCGGCAGCAGTTGCTCAGGTTTGTAATCTTTTCAATAAACCATTTGTTGTGGTCCGTTCACTTAGTGATATTACACTAGTTAAAGACAACCATTTGACTTTCAATGAATATGTTGTTTTGGCAAGTGAAAGAAGTGCTTTGTGGTGTGACAAATTTGTAGCTAAGTATTACAATAAAGAGGACTAATATGGATATAATTACCGATTGGATAAAACGTTTATCATCGATTGATTTTTGGATTCAGTTTTTGGATGCATTTCAAAATCTTGGACCTCTTGCCCCAATCTTACTCGCGTTAATAGAATCATTAATCCCAGCGTTACCCTTAGTTGCGATTGTTGCATTCAATATAGCGTCTCACGGTGTTGTTGCAGGATTTATTTATTCTTGGATCGGTTCTTTACTTGGTAGTATTATCGTATTTAGTTTTTTCAGATATGTAATGCGTGCTCATTTTTCAAGCTATATTGAAAAAAGCCCAAAATTGACTAAAGCATTGAATTGGGTTGCAGGCATTAATATGCAAACTTTATTTCTTATTTCAATGATGCCTTTTACTCCTAGTTCATTTGTCAATGTTGCATTTGGATTATCTAAATTTAATCCTAAAATATTTATTGCGACAATCTCGGTGGCAAAATTATTCATGATGGCGACACTTGCCTTTTTTGGGAATAGCGTTGTCCTAGCATTAGAAAATCCATGGTATCTTCTCATGGCTGGAGGAACATTATTGGCTTTGTATTTAGTTTCTCGTTATATTAATAAAAAACATGATCTGTAAGGGGGAAAATTTATGGATGCAAAAACTTTTTTAGAAAACTACAAAGTAGAACGAAGAGATTCTCAATGTGTGAAGTGGAACAACTTAAATACATTTGAGGATCAAGATTTGATTCCAGTTTGTATTGCGGATGCTGATTTCAAAGTGTCTGAAAAAATACAGGAAGCTTTAATGAAGAAAGTTGAATTTGGTGTTTTTGGTTATAATATCGTTCCAAAAAGCTATATTGAAGCATTACAAGCTTGGGAAAAGGAAAACTATCATTATGAAATAGATTCTTCATGGTTACGTTTTTCTCATGGTGTTGTCAATATTTTATCTTATGTGATAAGTAGTTTTACAAGCGTTGGTGACGAAATTTTAATTTTAAGCCCTGTTTATCCACCTTTCTCTAATTCAGTAGGATCACTTGATCGAAAAGTGGTTTCCTGTGAATTAAAAAGAGTAGATGATACATATAAAATTGATTTTTCATTGTTAGAAGAAACTTTAAAAAATCATAACATTCGTTTATTTATTCATTGCAATCCCCATAATCCAATTGGTCGAGTTTGGACTAAAGAGGAACAAGAAAAAATAGTTTCATTGATGAAAAAATATAATGTTTTGGTTTTAAGTGATGAAATTCATCAAGATTTATGTTTAACTAGTACCCATTTTCCAACTGTACTAGCTTTAGATAAAAGTTATTCACATCGCATATTAACTGCAACATCAAATAGTAAAACATTTAATCTGGCAGGATGCTCAGTAGCTCAAATTATGATTGAAGATGAAGAATTAAGAAATCAATATGACAAAGTAGTAAAGGCAATCAATCATGGTGCTGTAGATATTTGTGGATATACTGCTTCAGAAGCAGGGTATCGTTATGGAAAGCATTGGCTATCAGGTTTATTAGAAGTTATAAAAGAAAACTATGCGATTTTAAAGGAAGGTTTAAAAGACACTAATATTGGCGTAACTAAACTGGAAGGAACATATCTTGCTTGGCTTGATTTGAACGAATATTTTACTTACGATGAATTAAAGGATGTTATTATTAATCAAGCACATATCCATCCAAACTTTGGTTCAGTCTTTGGTGAGTCGGGTAATGGCTTTATACGCATTAACTTAGCAACATATCCTGAGAATATTGAAGAAGTTGTATGTCGGATTAAAAAAGTATTGTAAAAAAAATGAACGTCGTTTAGATGTTCATTTTATTGATTAGGTTGTTCAATAAGCTCACCAACATCTTCAATATGCCCAGTCCATATCTCATTAGCAATCATCCAGGTTTTTAGACTTAATGAATCAATTGGACTATCGCTTTTCCACTGGTGAACTGAAATAATTTCTTTAGTGTTGAGTGATGTATATTTTGTTGCGACAAATGCAGGAACAGTTTCTATGTTCCATTCTTCTTTTAATCGTGCAGGTGTCCAATCAGAAGATAAACTTGCGATATCTACATATTCCAAAACTTCGATTTTATCAACTTTCAATTCTGCCGCAAGAGGTTTAAGAACATACTCATTAACGAAATCACAATCGGGATTACCTACAGTACAAAAGTAAAAATAATGTATTTCTTCTGTAAATTCTTCTGCTTCTTTTGCAGATAATGTATTTTCATTTGAAGTGACTGGTTCAGTAGTTGAACCTGCAGTACTATTCAGCATCATTCTATTCGCTAAAACTTGATTATTATCGACAACTGCAAGAACTGTAGTTTCCTGAATACTGGCAGCTTGTTTGGGTTCAAATATACGATAACCTGTTAGGGCAAGACTACTTAACCATATAGTTAATAGTACAGATGTAACTATTTTTTTAAACATGGTATTCCTCCTATACGTTAACAGTCTAACATTTTTAAATTAAGTTTGCAAATATCAATAAAAAAAGTGCTGTTGCTCATTTAATTTGGTATAATGGAAAACACGAGGTGATAAAATGAAAAAAAGGTTAATTTCATTACTGATTACAGCTTTTCTAATATTTTCACTTTTGTTCATTTGGTATATGATAAATACCAAATATTTCCTCGGATCATATTATAAAAATCGTTATGAAGATTCTAAAATTGTTGAACAAATGATGAATAAATTATTAATTAAAAATTATGAGTTTATAAATACTCATAGTATGGAAGAATTAGTATATATTGTTGAAGTAATGGAAAATGATGCTGAAAATATCGTGTGGTTTAATAAAGATTTAATGCTTTTAGCTAGAAAGCCATTATCCAGTTATAATGAAAAAATGATATTATCTAAGGCAACTGAATTAAATGTTGCTGATGCAGAAATTAAATTAGGTTTTTACAACAATAATCCAGTCATTGTTTTAGTGACTAAACAAAATGAAATTATTTTGAACTATGATACTTTGGAAGTTGTATTGATTTTTAATAAGAAAGTGGTGTAATCAGTTATGAAGTGGTACAAGCATACATATATCAATAAAACAAATTGGATAATAGAAAATTATGGCGCTTTAAAATTATCGAGTTTAGAAGGAATTTTAGTTATGATTATCAATCATGCTAATGAAAACGGAATAAGTTTATCAATGGAAAAACTAGTGAAGATGAGTAATCTAACACAAAGCGAAGTTGATAAATCAATTTCGCTTTTATGTGCTAAACAATATTTAGTGATCAAGGCAACAGCGAAAGAATTGGATTTTGACTTGAGTGGTTTATTTGAAGCTGAAGTTACGAAAAGTGAAAAAGTGGTTAATCAATCAGCTTATGATTTATTTGAAGTAGAGTTTGCAAGACCACTAAGTCAAAATGAATTGACTCAATTATCAGATTGGCTCCATCTTTATGATCAGAAGCTAATCAATTTAGCTTTAAAAGAAGCGAGTCTTTATAAAAAGCTAAGTATGCCATACATTGCCAGTATTTTAGATTCATGGTCTAAGAAATCATTTACAGCGGCAATGATCGAGAAAGGAAAACATCTTGAAAAAGAGTGAGTTTATTTTAGATATATTAAAGAAACAATTTCCAGATGCACAATGTGAATTGTTGCATGAGGATGCTTTTCAGCTTGCAGTAGCAGTTGTTTTATCAGCACAGGCTACAGATGTATCGGTAAATAAAGTAACGCCTAGTTTATTTAAAATGTATCCTGATGCAAAAAGTATGGCAAAAGCTAGTATCAATGATTTAGAAACTCATATTAAAACAATTGGTCTTTATCACAACAAGGCAAAAAGTATTCTAGGCTTAGCTCAAAAAGTAGTTAGTGACTATGACGGAATCATGCCGCATACAATGGATGAATTGATAAAATTACCAGGAGTAGGCAGAAAAAGCGCCAATGTGATCTTATCTGAATGTTTTGGTATTCCAGCCATTGCAGTCGATACCCACGTAGAACGCATCAGTAAGCGCCTAGGATTAGCTAAGATAGATGATTCAGTACTTGAAGTTGAAAAGAAGTTAATGAAATCAATTAAAAAAGAAGAATGGACAAATACTCATCATTTGTTTATCTTCTTTGGCCGATACTTCTGTAAAGCAAAAAACCCCATGTGTTACGAATGTAAATTAATTGATATTTGTAAAGAAAAAAAGAAAAACTTACTAAATTAATATATATAGTAAAAAAGGATCATTTTATTTTGATCCTTTTCATTTTTTCTTTCTAAACTTTGATTTTTTCTCAAATAATTCCAAGAACCACTCTTCATTATAATTAAGAGCTTTTGCTTTATTATAATAATCTTTTGCTTGTTTCAAGTCATTATGATGGGTTTTGTAATAATAGCATAATTTTGCATACAACCAGCCAGTTTTATAGTCTTCTTTAAGCAATGTCTCTAAAATCTCTATTGCTTCATCAACTTGATTTATCTTACCTTTACAATGAGCGATATTGCATCTGACAATTTCATTAGCAGGATCGATTTCAAGACTTTTTTCATACATTTCAAGTGATTTTGAGTAATCATCGATGTGCATATAACTCCAACCGACTTCATTGTAAGTTCTTACTGTTTTTCTTCCTAAAGCAATCGCAGATTCTAAAGGTTCGATCGCCTCTTTAAACATTTTCTGTTCATTTAGTATGTGACCTTTTAAAGCTAAAACCTGGCTATCTTCAGAATCTTTTTCTAAGCCCAAGTTAATATGTTCCATTGATTTTTCAAATTGTTTTAATTCGCAATAACAATCTGCATATTGATAATGAATCCATTGGTCATCTTTTCCATCTTGATAAAGTGAATCTAAGAAAGCTAGAACATCTGAATATTTTCCGAGTGTATGGTAAATTGAAATATAATCATTTAAAGCCCATTCCTCTTTATAATTTAAATCTTTAGCTTGTTTATGATAATCGAGTGCTTCATCATATTTATTGAGTCTATTTAAGCAGTAACCAATTTGTGCCTTAGTCCATCCACTAGCTGCATCAAGTTGTTCAAGTTCAAAAAAATATGTCAGTGCTTGGTCATAATCTTTAAGCATACTATAATGCCAGCCAATTTGTGAAATTAGCCAATTGTGGTTTTGATGATTTGGTAATGCAATCAAATATTCTTTTAAAGCAGTATCAAAATCTTTGATTTCACTATAGCATATACCAAGTTCTGCATGAATCCATGGATCATCACGTCCTAAATCAATACAGTGATGTAGTATTGTGATCGCTTCATTATAATTATCGATGTGTTCTAGGCAAACTGCCTTAGAGCATAAGGGGACTATCGATTCTGGTTCAATATTTAACGAACGATCATAATATTCAATTGCGGATTGATAATCTTTTTTGTTTTCAAAAATAAGTCCAAGCTGATAAGTGATCAAAGCTTCTTTCTCAGGATAGGTTATCAAGCATTGTTGTAAGTAACTAATTGCTTCTTCTTCTAATTGAAGCGTTTGAAAACAACGACATAATTCTTGTATTGGCCATTGATCACAATTTGATTTTTCAATCGATAATTTCAAATAAGGAAGGGCCAATTCAGGTTGTTTAAGGTTGTTGTAACAAATAGCGGATTCATTGATCAACCATAAATCATTATTAATGATTTCCGAGTCCATTTCTTTTAAATATTCCAGTTCTTCTTCAAATCGATTTAGTTTTGATAAACCATAGCACAAATCTTTTATCACCCATAATTCATTTAAACCGAAATTTTTTGCCTTGATCAAATATTCAACGGCATCTTCTTCTTTATTGATGCGATTTAATGAAAATCCGAGTTGTCCAAAAGTCCAACTATCGAAATTTTCTAGCATCAAAGCATCTTCAAAATACTCAATTGCTTCTTCATGACGATTCAATCGAGATAATGAAAATCCAATTTCGCGTTTTATCCAAGCATCTTCTCTTCCTAACTCAGTTGCTTCGTTTAAGCTAATGACTGCTTCTTCAAAGAGCTCAAGTTTATTTTGTACCCAACCGATTTGCGAATAAATCCAAGAATTATCGACTCCTAAAGATTTAGCCATACCAAGACTAAGCAAAGCTTCTTTATAGTTTTCTACAAAACTGAGCAACCAACCTCTTTCACAGTAATACCATATTTGATCAGTTATGTCATCTTTAGCTTCTTCAAGAATATCAAGGGCATCATAATAACGCTCTTCTTGAACGCATAACATGATTTCTTCTTCTATGTTCATTTTCATCACCAGTTCTATTTTACCAAATTATTCATAAGACTTGTAGCAAAATAAAAAATATGAGCTTTTCACTCATATTTTTTTGAAATTAAGGTTGGTCAACGATACATGCATTTCCAGTACCATCATCGACTTTACCGTCTTCACAAACTTTACTTATTAAGGTAACAGTTTCATTTTTAATAATGTTTGTATAAGTGCCAGACCAAGTGCACACATAGCCAGTTCCACATGGTGGAGTAGCTGAACCACCTGAAGTGACAGTTTCAGTTTTTAATGGATTATTAGAGCTATCTACAAAAGTTACTGAATATGTTGGAGTAGAAGTAGGAGTAGGAGTTGGAGTTGGAGTTGGAGTAGGGGTACTATTCGAAACTCTTATCAAAGTAACAGTTTCATTTTTTTTCACATTTTTATAGTTTTCCGGCCAAGTACATGTGAAGTCTATGCCACAGTTAATTCCTTTCGCTTGCATTTCTGCATTAGTAGGAGGAGTAGCATTTGCTCCGGCATTGACAACTTCTGTTTTAATGGTTGTTTTAGTATCATCAGTAAAGGTAACTAGATAAGTTTGTTGGAAAGTATGTAATGTGAACGAAATTTTAGCATTTGCTATTTCACTTTGTTTCATAGTATTTGTAGTTCCTGGCGTTACCGCAACTGAGTTAACTGTAATGTCAATTGTAGGTTGGTTAATATCTGTAATTTTTGTTCCGTCTACATAAGTAATGTTTTCAACTTTAAATCCATTAGTAGTAGCCCAAATTTCAAGTGCAGGTTTTCCAATATTTGCAATGGGGTAAGTAAATGTAACATCTTTATCTTCAGCTGTAATTTCCACACACTTTTGAGAACTAGTATTACCTAAATGCTCATATGCATAGTAGCCACACACATTGATCTTAGAACCTGGTGCAACTTTGATATTTTCCGTTTTTGTATCTGACTCACTTGATATGTTTACCGTTGTGTCATTCACAGTAATATCAGCACGATAACGAACTGGTCCAAACAACCATGAATAGTCGAATAAACGTTTTCCGACAGCAGTTACCGTTTTGTTTCCAACAGTAAGTGATAAGTCTATTGTATCTGGTGCAACATAAAGTTTGCTTTGATCAGGATAAGGAGCCCAATGAATCGATAAATCTCCATTTGTATCATTATAAGACGCTTGGAAATCGCCAAGATCAGCGAGAGTAGCGTTTTGTGGTTCACTCAATGAATAATTTGCTTCTTTTATTAGACCAGTAATAATGAAACTAGGATCCATGCCATCGATCAAACTTGCATAAGGATAAGTTCCAATAATATGAGTAATTGATTTAACACCAGAAGGTCTTTCGATTGCCTTTGGTTTTAACTCAGAATTTAAAGCGTCTAGAATTAAAGTGGATATTTTACCAGGTAAGTTCAGTTTCGTATCTGCGTTTGTAAAATATGTTCCCTTATCTTTAATTGCTTTTTCGTAACCAACCCAAACAGATGTTGTGTATTGGCTAGTACTGATGATCATCCATTTATCTTTTGGAACACCATCAGGAATGCCGTAAGCTTTTCCTTCTTCGCCCCAGTTAGAAGTTCCTGTTTTTCCATATACAGGATATGAACGTTTACATAACTGCATATAGTTTGAATAAGGACCATTTACAGCTTGGTACATTGTTTCCGAGGCCAAGTAAGCAGCTTCAGCTGAAATGATTTGATTTTCCGCATAAACAGGAATCAATGGTTCGGTACCATCAGAGAATTCTACTTTTGTGATCGTATGCGGTGTAATATAGTTTCCTGAATTGATCATTGTTGCATGTGCAGCCGCTAATTCCTTAGCACTGGCATCCCAAGTTGATCCACCGATCGCATAACCAATATCGAAACTTTCTTTTGTAACTCTTGAAAAACCTAAATCTTGAAGATATTGAACAACCTTTCCTCGTCCATCACTCATGTTGCTGATAACTTCTTGAAGTGTTTGGATCGCAGGTGTATTCATTGATGTTCCAACGGCATCAAGAACTGTCATTTGTCCATTATATACGTTACCGAAGTTTGTGATTATTTTATTTGTACCTGCATAAGCGATTGGTTGGTCAATAACTACGTGACTTGTAGACCAGCCAAGATATTCAAAGGCAAGTGCATAAGATAAGAATGGTTTAACACTTGAACCTGGTTGTTTATATTGATCAGTTGCATGGTTAAGAAGTAAACTTCCTCCATCCGCATAGTTACGACCACCACCGATCGCAACGATTTCACCAGTTTGATTATTGATGGATATTGCAGCCATTTCCATTAATTCATCAGGGAACTCAACAGATTTTTGTTCTCCAGCTTGAATTGAATCGATCATTGTCTGTGTTTTTGGATCCATAGCAGTATAGATTTTCATTGGGACAACAGTTGGATCTTTACCAGTTAAATCTTTTACTTCTTGAATAACCACATCAATATAACTTTGATATGGAGTTCCTTGACCAGCTCCACGATTTGTACTGGATTCCACAAGTAAATCTTCTAAATTAATGGATTGAGCAAGTTCACATTCCTCTTTAGTAATATATCCATGTCGTAACATCAAGTTTAATACAGTATTTCGACGTTGTGTCGCTTTTTCTAAATATCGGAAAGGATTGTAAGAATAAGGTGAGTTGACAACTCCTGCAAGCATTGCACTTTCTGAAAGTGTCAATTCTGAAACATCTTTACCAAAGTAATATTGTGCTGCCTTTTGTACACCACGAATATTTCCGCTTCCTCCAAAATTAACTTTGTTGATGTAATATTCTAAGATACTTTTCTTATTTGTTTGACTTTCAAGTTGCATTGCCATATAAATTTCTTGGAATTTTTGAGCAACTCCATTATCTCCTTGAGCAATGCTTGTATCATCACTCTTAAAATAGGAGTTATCGATCAATTGCATCGTTAAAGTAGATCCACCTTGAGTCATGGTAAGTCTTCGACGAATGATTGTATTTTTTCCGTTTTCATACATCGCTTTTACAAAACGGCTGATATCAAAACCATTGTGTTCAAAATATCGGCTATCTTCTACTGCGACAAAGGCATCAACCAAAGAGTTAGGAATATCTTCATATGATATATTCGTTCTTATCTGTGCTCCAACTTCCGCAATAACATTGCCGTTTTTATCTAAAATTTGACTCGATTGTGTACTTTCAAAATTTTCAATTTTTACTTGCGGTGCATCCGAGATAAAATTAGATAAAACAACGACACCAATACAACTTACGATCAAACCTAAAATAACGATCATACTTACGGTTGCCATGACCACCATTTTTATATTCAGTTTTCTTTTGGGCTTATTTGTAGTAGGTTGATTTGCTTTAGTTTTCTTTTTCAATTTTAGCTTTACCATAAATTATTCTCCTTTAAAGTATAGCTGATCAACTACTTTTAAGTAATTGACAGGCGGTGTTAATGAGTTGGGTATCAATACCGCAAATTCACTAAACCAAGTATACGGTAGTGATCGTTTCTTTCCATTTAGATAAAGATCGATCACGTCTTCTGCTTTTACTAGGTATGTTTCTTCATACGCTGTAAAACGTATAATAATAAAGGCGATCGCGCCATGTTCTAACACAAGTTTTAAGTGTTCGATTTGATGAGGATGGATACTTGAGAAAGGAAATGAAGTTTTACTATTTGTTTCTTTTGCCTCAAAGTCAATATAGCGTTTTTTATAAATTCCATTATAATCAGTAGTACTTGGAATCTTAAAATATGCTTCATCGATCTTTGCGGCAGTTCTAGTTGGATAATCAACATGAACAATTTGAACAGGAGTCGGTTTTTTATAAATAACCGCTTTATTCAGCTCTCGATAATAATCATTACTTGCGTTCAATTCACTTTCAAGAGTCATACCTCTATGAGATGTATTTATTGAATTAGTAATATTTTTACTTCTTTTTCCATTAGGATAATTTACCATATCTTCACCAATTCTTATTATACTCAAAATTCAAAGATATTGCTATAAAACACAGAAATTCTTAAGAAAAAACCAAACAAAAAATTTAAAATCATGATGAAATTTCAGTCTGTTGGACTATTAAAGTATCAAAATTGATCTAGAATTGTTTGATATGATCAATTGTATGGAGTCTATTTTTCTTTTGTCTTGAGATTAAAAAGAATATATAATAATGAAATAAGGGAAAAGGATTATGAGAAAATATAAAAATTTAGTTTTACGTGATGCAGCAACTGAAGATGCATCTATACTTGGAAATTGGTGGCGCGATGGAAAGATAATGGAACATGCAGGATTTCCTTTAGGTATCAAGATAACTGACGATAAAATAATTAAAAATTTAAAAGAAAAATCAAGTATGGATCATGGTATACAAATCATTGAGGTGGATAATTTACCAATTGGAGAGATGAGTTATCGTAGATGTGAAAATAATACAGCGGAAATCGGAATCAAAATTTGTGATTTCTCAATGCAGGGAAAGGGCTATGGTCCTATGTTTTTGAGGATGCTGATCGACGAGTTGTTTTATGTATATTACTATGATCGTATTATTTTGGATACCAACTTAAATAATATCCGTGCTCAACATACATATGAAAAAATAGGTTTCACAAAGGTTCGAATTCGCAAGGATGCTTGGGTCGACCAATTAGGAAATAACCAATCATCCGTAGACTATGAACTATTAAAGAAAGAGTATTCATATTCATTTGAATAATTACAGGAGAAATTCATGAAAAGTTCTAAACTAGATTTAGCTAAAAGAGGTTACATTGAGTTATTTGAAATGAATGAATATCGTAAGTTGAATCAAAATGAAGTGTTAAAATATTTAGAATCTAATCTACCTTATAAAAGGACTATAGCAGTAAGGCTTATATCAGAACGCAATTTGGTTGATGATTATGCTGATAAACTATTAAAGATGTTTGAAATTGAAAAAGCACTATATACAAAGATTGAAATAGGTCAAGCACTGGAAAAAGGCAATATTGAAACTTGTAAGAAGATGATCAATTACTTAGGTAAAATAGGAAACAATCAACATACTTCAATCTATAAAGCATCTTTAAAGAAGAGTTATCCATTACCTCGTGATATCATTGCCAGAAGTTTAGCTAAAATGGATACCCATTGTCTAGAAACTCTACTTCAGGTTCTTGAATCTGATGATTTACTCAAAATAAGTGAAATTCTTGATGCGATTGGTTTTATGATATTTTATGATCCTGTTTTACAAACTAAAGCAAATTTTAATAAAATTAAGATTACATCAGAAAAATATTACATGAATGAATTAATAATGTGGAAATGTATTTTATGTTTTTCTGCTTTTAAAATTAATGAATGCAAAGAATATTTAATAGAATTGAGATCAAGATCAAATAATGAAAAGTTGTTACTAGAAATTAATCGAAGTTTGGTAATGATTGGATAGTTTGACTCTTGCTTTTTAAGACTTAATTTGAGAAAATAGGATGGAACGGTGGTGTTACTTATGGAAAATAGATGCAATTTAGATGTACAAACGATCTTAGATACTGAATTCCATGTGGATTTTAAAGGTTATTCTTCAATTGAAGTAGATAAATTCTTGGATATGGTGATTGAAGATTATCAAATCTATGATCAAAAGATTGCGGACATGAAAGAACAGTTCTTAATGCAGGAAAGATCAATTGCTTCATTGAAAGCTAAGATTATTGAACTTGAAGGAAAAGCAAAGGCATTAGAAGATGTTGAATCTGTGAATCCATCTCAATTAGATCTTTTAAAAAGAATTTCAAAATTGGAACAAGAAGTTTATAAGAATAAACAAGAATTTTAACATTCGGGTAACCGCTGACAGCAATGTTAGAGGAAAGTCCATGCTCGCACAGTCTGTGATGACTGTAGTGTTTGTGCTAGTTTAATCAATAAGGCTAGGCAGATGAAAATCTGACGGCTGATGAACTCCTAAGGCGTAAGCTATGGACGACATCTATAAAAGTGCCACAGTGACGGAGTTCTATGGGAAACCATAGAAGTGGAACGGGTAAACCCCGCAAGCGAGAAACCCAAATTTGGTAGGGGAATTTTCCAGATCGAACTGAAGAAATGGAAAGACAAAGTAATTTGTAGATAAATGGTTACCACCCTGTTTACAGGGGACAGAACATGGCTTACAGAGTGTGAAATAATAAGAGATCGAAAGGTCTCTTTTTTAGAATATAAAAAAGAGTGAATTTTGAATTCACTCTTACATGTTATTTAGAAATTAAATTTTCGTAGCTTTCTACAAGTGCATTGTATAAATCATAATCATAGATTTTAAATTTATAAATTTTGAAGTAATGTTCAACTGCTTCGTTAGAAATTGAGCTAATTGCTGAAATAGCATTGACTGCTTCTTCTTGAAATGCAGTAGGATCACTTTCAAGTACACGAACGATATAGAATTTACTTGCATCATCATTAACGATAACTTGACTTGAAGTTTCATTTGCCTTTAAGTTATTGATTTCATATTGAACAACAGTTTCATAAGATGTTTGATTTGTGATCACAGTAGCTTCACCACTAACTGAAGAACCATTGTCAGATGCAGTTGTAACAAAATCAGCACCGCTATTGATAGCGTCAAGTGCGATATTTGCAGCATCTTCATTATCAAATGTCATTAATTGAATTTTCTTAGGAGCATATTTTGCAGATAAAGTAGTAAAGTTTTCAGTGATGTATTTGTTGTAAAGAGCTGTTAATTGAGCATTTTGAACAAGTGTTTCTTTAAAGGCATCAATTGATGCATAGCCCATTGAAAGAATATAATACTCATATTGTTCACCTAACATACCTTCATAACTTGTTAATGTTGCTTCAGCACTTGCAATCATTTCTTCGGTTGCAGGAACTTCAGCATCCAATACAAATTTATGAGCAGAAGTCACCGCAAAGTAGCTTCCTGCCACAGAATTCATATAACCATATAGCTCGTTACGTGTTAATGATTGATCTCCTAAAGTTACTACAGCTGCACTGCCATCAGTAATTTTTGCTGATCCATTAGAACATCCAGTTAATAGAAGAAGAGCGGTTAATAAAGTAAGTAATTTTTTCATTATTCATTTCCTCCTAAACCGATGTAGTTTTTAACTTTTGTTTCAACAGTTGGATCTGCGAATGTAAGACCTAATTCAACAGCTTTATTCCAGATGTTTTGAACGATCATTGTTGAATTGTTACTACGGATTCCAGAATAATAATCTTCTGACATGCTTAATGTTTCATAAGTTGAAGCATCACAGAAAATTAGATGATAACCATAATCTGTTTTAACCCAATCAGACATTTCACCTTCATTTAAAGCCAATGAAGCAGCTAAGAATTCAGGTACATAACTAGTATTGACATCAGAATAGCCTAAATAACCATAAGATTCATAACTTGAATCATCAGAATATTGATAAGCAACATCCCCGAAATCAGTACCTGCAGCTAAAGCTGCATCAATTTCAGACATAATTGCAAGTTCTTCAGCAGTTGGATTATTTGAATCTTCCATACTTACTAAGATATGTGATAATAAACGTGGTTTTAATTCGTCAAATTTATCACTGAATAATGTATCTTCATATACAGAAGAACGAGCTGATAATAACATAAATGCTTCTAAATCATTGTAGTCATTATAGCCATATTGACGAAGAATTGATGTAAGTACACTTTTGTATTCAGTTCCATATTGACTTTGGAATTGAGTAATTACAGTTGCAGCATCTGTTGCTGCTTGAGTTTTCATTTCATCAGTTGTTTCAACGACAGCTTCTAAAACTGCTTTTTGAACAAACATGAAGATTCCTTCAGCACTCACTTCTTCAAACATGTCATCATAAAATTCATCAGCAGTTACATTTTTATCACCGATTGAATAGACGATATCTTTACCATCTACAGATTTTCCAGGAACGACATCTTTTGATTGATCATAAACATAGTAGCCGATAGCTCCTACACCTAATAAACCAACTAAAAGTACGAACCAATATTTTTTTAATACTTCCATTTTGTTTCCTCCATTTAGTTAAACCTTTCTTATTATATTTGATTATGAGCATAAATACAATTTATTTCACAAATTTGAATCTGAATTTTATGTGAACAAAAAGATAGTAAATCAGCATATCAATAAGGTTTATGCTATAATATGCCGTGTATACTAACAAATATGATACAGGAAGGATAAAATAATTTATGAATCAATTAATCATTAGAGACTTAGTGGTGGAAATAGAAGGAAAACAGATATTAAAGGGTATAAACTTAACAATTAATGAAAATGAAATCCATGCATTGATGGGACCCAATGGAAATGGAAAATCAACATTGCTTGCAGCAGTGATGGGACATCCAAAATATACTGTAACTAGCGGCACGATTACATACAATGGTGAAGATGTTCTAGCTATGAGTGTTGATGAAAGAAGTCGTAAAGGACTATTTTTAGCTATGCAATATCCGCATGAAATTTCTGGTGTAACTAATTCTGATTTTATTCGTACTGCAATGAATGCTCGTACAGAAAAACCAGTTTCTTTGTTTAAATTTATTAAAGAAATGGAAAAATCGATTGCACAAATGGAAATGAAACCAGATCTTGCCCATCGTTTTGTAAATGATGGTTTTTCAGGTGGTGAGAAGAAACGCAACGAAATCATTCAAATGATGATGTTAAAACCAACCTTGGCAATGCTGGATGAAATCGATAGTGGTTTGGACGTTGATGCTTTAAAAATCGTAGCGAATGCAATTATCAATATGCAAAAGGAACAATCCCTTGGATTACTTGTAGTTTCTCATTATGAACGTTTTTATCAACTTCTACAACCAACTCATGCCCATGTGTTGATTGATGGAAAAATTGTGAAATCGGGTAATTATGAATTAGTAACTAAAATCGATACTGAAGGTTATGAATGGTTAGCTAAGGAAATTGGTGTATCGATTAAAACAGAAGAACCTAAAAAAGTAATAAGTAGTTTAGGAAGTTGTGCAGTAAGCGGAAAAGGTAAATAGACAATGAAAGTTCTATTAAATAATGAAAAAGAATTTAGCTTTGATCAATCTAATTTTTGTCACGTCATAATTGATCAAGATTCTGAAGTAGAATTAAATATTGAAATAAATAATAATAAAAAATGTCAAATTTTTGTACAAATTTTACAAGCTTCAAAATTAAACACAAATATATATTGTAAAGGATTAAGTAATGTCAGTATCTTATTTTGGAACGATACAACTCATGATATTGATATAATCGATGAAGTGAATTTAGATAAGGATTCCTACTTAAGTTTATCTTATGGAGAATTATCATTAAGTAATGTAAAAAGAGTGAGTCATGTGCATTTGAATGGAGAAGGTTCTTCCATTGATTTACATAGTGCTATGCTTACAAAGACAAAAAAAGAATATAGATTAAGTTGCGTCCATCATGAAAAAAATACAACAGCGAAAATGAGTAATTATTTAGTCATGTTGGAAGGTGGGACATGCATTCTTGATGCGATAGGTAAAATCGATCAAGGGGCGAGTGGTTCAAAGAGTCATCAAATTTCAAAAGGATTAACTTTTGGACAAGTAAAAGATGCAGTGATTTTGCCAGAATTATTGATTGATGAAAATGATGTTGAGGCAAGTCATGCGACAACTTTGGGACAAATTGATGAAAATCAAATGGTTTATCTTCAGTCAAGAGGTCTAACGAAAGAGAGTGCTACACAACTGATCACATATGGTTATTTAATTCCAATTGCGTCCGCAATTGAGGATGAAACTTTAAAACAAACTTGTATTGATCAGATTGAGAAGAAGGTGAATGAACTATGTTTGATGTCAATCAAATAAGAAAAGATTTTCCGATGTTTTCAAATAATCCTGACATGATCTATTTCGATAGTGCTGCGACTACATTTAAACCTCAATCAGTGATCGATGAAGTTACTCGTTATTACACTCATTTAACATGCAATATCCATCGTGGAGATTATGAGATGAGTCACAGTGTTTCTACAATGTATGATGAAGCACGTAATACAGTTAAAAATTTTATTCATGCAGATAAAAATAGTGAAATCATCTTTACTAGTGGAACTACAGCGGCACTGAATATGATCGCAATTGGTCTGACTCATTTAATAGATAAAAATGATGTCATCTTAACTACAGAAGCAGAACACGCATCAAGTATTATGCCTTGGTTTAAAGTTGCGGAAAAAACAGGGGCAAAAATTGAATATATCCCATTAAATGATGAAACAGGAATTTCAATTGAACAGTTTAAGAAGGCTTTACATAGCAAAGTTAAAGTAGTAGTGATTGCGGCTGTATCCAATGTACTGGGTTATAAGTTAAATATCAAAGAAATGACTAGACTTGCCCATGAAGTAGGAGCGATCATAATTTGTGATGGTGCTCAGATGGTACCTCATATGGCTGTCGATGTCGTTGATTTAGATGTTGATTTTATGGCCTTTTCAGGTCATAAATGTTGTAGCCCAACAGGTATAGGTATTCTATATGGAAAATATCACTTGCTAAAACAAATGGAACCAATTTTTTATGGAGGAGGAAGTAACGCACGTTTCAATAAGGATGGCTGTGTTATTTTAAAAGATTCTCCTGATAAATTTGAGTCTGGTACTCCAGCCATTGAAGCAGTGCTAGGATTAAAAACTGCGATTGAATATATTGAAAATATTGGAATTGACCATATTGAAGCTTATGAAGAAGAATTGAAAAAATATGCCGTATCCAAATTAAAAAAACTTGATAATATAGAATTATATAATGAACATTCCTCTACAGGAATCATTGCATTCAATATCAAGGGCATTTTCGCTCAGGATGTAGGTAGTTATTTAAGTACTCAAAATATTTGTGTTCGTACAGGAAATCATTGTGCAAAAATATTACCAGAAATTTTGAAGACTGAAGATACAGTGAGAGCTAGTTTGTATTTCTATAATACAAAAGAAGAAATAGATCGATTCGTTGAAGTGTTAAAAGAAACAACATTAGAGAAGTGTTTAGATTTTTTATTTTAGGAGGGCCTTATGAGTTATTTTGATGATCCCAACATTTTAAGGGAAATAATAATGGATCACTACAAGTATCCAAGAAATCATGAGTTAAAAGAAGATGATTCTTATAAAACTGTCCATATGGCAAGTGAAAGCTGTATTGATGACATTCAAGTACAGGCAAAATTCAATGGGAATATTATTGAAGATGTAGGTTTTGATGGAGTTGCTTGTACGATTTCAACTTCATCTACTTCAATTATGACGGAGCTTGTGACAGGTAAGACATTGGATGAGGCAAAAAACATTATTGAAAATTATATGAATATGATTGATGAATTGGATTATGATCGTGATTTATTAGAGGAAGCAATCGCTTTTCAGAATGTTTCTAAACAAGCAAATCGAATTAAATGTGCAACAATCGGTTGGAAAGCAATGCAACAATTAATCGAGGAACAGGAGCAAAAACTATGAATAATAGAAATGATGAGGTATTAAATAGTCAGGATGATTATAAATATGGTTTTAAAGATGAAGATGTTAGTATCTTTAATACTGGAAAAGGACTTACTCGTGACACGATCATTGCGATTTCAACGATAAAAAAAGAACCTGAATGGATGCTTGAATTTAGACTAAAAGCCTTTGAAGCATTTATGAAAATGGATGATCCTACCTTTGGTCCTGACCTTAGTCATATTGATTATGATGATTATACTTACTACATTAAACCAAGTGACAAATCAGAGAAAAACTGGGATGAAGTTCCAGAAACGATCAAAGACACATTTGATCGCTTGGGGATTCCTGAAGCTGAACAAAAATTTCTGGCAGGTGTTTCAACACAGTATGAATCAGAAGTGGTTTATCACAACATGTTAAAAGAGGTGGAAGATAAAGGTGTACTCTTTTATGATACAGATACAGCTTTAAGAGAATGCCCTGATTTATTTAAAAAATATTTCTCTAAACTTATTCCTTATACTGACAATAAATTTGCGGCTCTAAACAGTGCAGTTTGGTCAGGTGGTTCATTTATTTATGTGCCTAAGGGAGTAAAATTAGATAAACCTCTACAATCATATTTCAGAATCAATACCGAAAGAATGGGACAATTTGAAAGGACATTGATTATTGTCGATGAAGGTGCAGATCTACATTATGTAGAAGGATGTACTGCCCCAAATTATTCAAAAGATAGTCTCCATGCAGCAGTTGTTGAAATATTTGTTGAAAAAGAAGGTAAATGTCGATATTCAACTGTTCAAAACTGGTCAGATAATATCATTAACTTAGTCACAAAAAGAGCGAAGGTAGAAGCACATGGGATGATGGAATGGATCGATGGTAATATTGGCTCCATGATCAATATGAAATATCCAGCTTGTATTCTTGCAGGTGAATACGCAAAAGGGTTGTGTGTATCCATCGCTGTTGCCTCAAAAAATCAAATACAAGATGCTGGTGCGAAAATGATACATCTTGCACCATATACAACAAGTTCTATCATTTCTAAATCAGTCGCAAGGCGAGGTGGAAAAGTAAATTATCGTGGTATTGTTCAACATGGTAAAAACGCCAATTATGCAAAGAGTCATGTCGAATGCGATACATTGATTTTGGATAAGATATCAACGAGTGATACGATACCGACAAATCGTAGTTTTAATGCTACTTCTACGATTGAACATGAGGCTAAAGTATCAAAAATTTCAGATGAACAACTTTACTATCTGATGTCACGAGGACTTACTGAAAAACAGGCAACCGAAATGATCGTTATGGGATTTTTAGAACCATTCACTAGTGAACTTCCAATGGAATATGCAGTTGAACTTAACCAATTATTAAAATTGGAAATGGAAGGTTCTATTGGATAAGATAGAGCTAAGAAAATCTTTGCTTCAAAATAGAAAAGAATTAAATCTAAACGATCGCCTTATAAAAAATCTATTGATCAAAAAGGAAGTTCTAAAACTTTCATCGGAATACAATTGGATTTCAATTTATATATCACTTGATGATGAGGTTGATACAAAAGAAATCATAAAGAATCTTTGGACATCAGGTAAACATGTATGTGTCCCTCGTTGTAACAAAAATACTTTAACTTTTCATGAAATCAAATCTTTCAAAGATTTAGAACCCAATGTATTTAATCTACTAGAACCAACTACTGAAGCTGTAGATTTAAATCGAATTGAAATTTTCTTTATTCCACTTTTAGGGTTTGATACACATAATAATCGATTAGGTTATGGTAAAGGGTATTATGATTCAGTTTTATGTAAAACGAATGCTTATAAAGTTGGTTTAGCATATGATATACAAGAAATTGACTTGGTACCGACTGACGAACATGACATAGTATTAAACAAAATAATATCAAAATAACAAAGATTCTTATAAAAATTGATCAGCCCCCTGTTAAGTAGACAGGTCAAATAAATAAAATTATGAGAGATGATTTATCAAAGTTGATAGGTCATTTTTTTCTATGCGTTGGCATAGGTAGATTCCTGTTTGTTAAATAAAAAATGGAGTAACTAATTTAGGAGCATATTAATAATAGGGAGGATTTTTAAAATGTCAAGCACGATACAGGGTGGCATCAAAGCATGTATTCTTCCACAATCATTTAAGCCTTTTAATCACGATTTTTACTAAACCTATCTGGGATAGTTCTTTAATAATCAAGGTTTAACGTGAATATTATTAAAGTAAAAAATGACTTTTTAAAAGTTTAGATGAAATTATTTCAAATTAAAAACCGTACATCATCGCATCTTGCAAATCTGTCAAAACTAGTGGGTATTCTTGAATTATGAAATAAAAAGATAAATATTCTTTTTTGATCATAATTCTTTTGATTTGCGATATTCGCTTGGAGTCATGTTCACTTCTTTTTTAAATACATTTTGAAAATAACTTTGAGAGGAAAACCCAAGATATTCTGAAATTTCACTCAATGTTTTCTGAGTAACTTCTAAAAGATATTTTGCTTCATTGATTTTAATGTTTGTTATGTAATTGTTTACGGTCATTGATACTTCGTCTTGAAATAATTTGCATAAATATGTACGATTCAAACCTAATTCTTTAGCGAGGGCAGCAGTTGTGATTGGCTCATTAATATGATTTAAAATATAATCTTTAGCGATCCGCATTAATTTAGATGTTTTGTTATGAATATCAACATTTGCCACCCGTTTTGTAAAATCAAGAATCATTTGAGCTTGAAGTTTTGATACTTCAATATATTCAGTCATCATTTCTGATTTTTGAAGATAAAGATCACTCAATGCAAATGCTGTTTCATGATCTAAACCACCTTTTATGGCAGCTCTAGTTACTAAAGTTACAGTACAGATAAATAAGTTCTTTTCTTGCCGTAATGCATCTTGAGCCATAGTTCCTGCCCTACCCGCTGGTGGTGTTTTGAATAACTCTTCAATTTCATGAACTCTTCCATATTCAACAGAGGATAAAAGTAATTGTTCTAATTCTAGTGTATTATGAGCGGTTTTCACTGAGGATTGAGTATCATTAATGACACGATCATTTGAAAAAAGTATTTCAATATGCTCATCTAATAAGAGATCGCTGACATCGATTTTTTCACCATTAATAAAATAATTGATTGTGCATAAGATTTGTAAAAAATTAGCTAAAGGATAAGAAGGCATAGCCATTAAATAATTATGAAGTTCAGTGTAACGGCTTTGAGGTTCACCAATCGAACGCAAAATTTGATTGATTGCTAAGCGGTCAAGTTGAATAGGTGAGACAGGTCCGAAAACTAGACAAATCGGATCTTTTAAAGATCTAAATAATCCATAAAATAGAAATGAATCAGTCATATAGTAACTAATAAGAGATGTATTTTTAAATATTTTCTTTTCTTCTAAAATAGCTAAGTCAGGTTTGAATTTATTGTGATGATATAATTTTACGAATTTTTCGTTTTTATATAATCTCACAGGTAATCCAGATAGATTGGCTAATGAAAGTGCCATATATTCATAATCAGTTTGCATAGTAATGTAACCCCTTACTTTTTTGTTAATTATACAATAAATCAGACAATATTGTAAGAACTATATTTTATATTCAAGTATTATAAGATTAAAGAAAAGCTGGAAGGTGGGGATGTGAGTGCTTAAAATTAATAAAATATCAGTCGAAGGACTTGCCACAAACTGTGTTACTGATAAAAAAAATCCAATGTTTAATTACACTGTAGAATCTGATAGAAAAAATATAAATGTTGTAGCTCATCGCTGTTTAGTCTTTCTTGATGATAAATTAATTTGGGATAGTAATAATTTGGCTTGTGATAAAATACAAAGTTTTCTATATGATGGAGATGCATTAAAGCCACTTTCAAAATATCGAGTTCAAATCAATGTTGAAGATAATGAAGGAAATCAAGCTAAAAGTGAAACAACTTTTGAAACAGGAAGACTTGATATACCGTGGTGCGCACAATGGATAACTGATAAAGATTATCGTTTTCTTGTATTTTCACCTAAACCAATGTCTTTTAGAAAAAAGATAGGTATAAGTAAAGAAATTGACTCCGCAAAGGTAATGGTAACTGCATTTGGAGTTGTTGAGCTAGATTTAAACGGTGAAAAAATTGGGAATGATTATTTTTGCCCCGGATTTACAAGTTATGAAAAACAACTTCAATATCAAAGCTATGATATTACTGATTTATTAAAAAAAGATAATGTGCTTATCGCAACTGTTACAGGAGGATGGGCAGTAGGCGATTATACGATGCTGCATAAAAATCGAATCTATGCCGATAGACAAGCACTTTTGATGGAAATATGGATCAATTATAAAGATGGAACTAGTGAAGTTATTAAAACTGATTCATCTTGGGAAGTGACTGTAAAAGGGAATTGGAAATACGCTGATTTTTATATGGGAGAAAATTATGATAGCCGCATTGATATCAATCAAGTCAAATATAAAAAAGCTTCAATCACTATTCCAAGACACAATCCAAAGATTATTGCACAATATGGGGTTTCAGTTAAAAGACATGAAAAATTGGTTCCAGTTAATGCTTGGAAAAGTAAAACAGGATCGACTATTTATGATTTCGGACAGAATTTTGCAGGGATTATCAGCTTCAAATTAAATGGCAAGGAAGGGCAAAAGTTAATTATTAAACATGCTGAAATTTGTGTGGATAATGAATTGTATACAAAGCCATTACGACTTGCGAAAGCTAGGATCGTTTATATCTGCAAAGAAGGGATGCAACAGTATTCACCAAGATTTACTTATATGGGATTTCGTTATGTCAGTGTTGAGGGAGTTTTACCTGAAGAATTAGAAATCTGTGCTTATGCACTCTATTCTGATATAGCAACGAATGGAAATTTTGCATGTTCTAACGATGACTTGAATCAACTGCAAAACAATATTGTATGGAGTGGCAAAAGTAATTTTGTGGAACTGCCAACGGATTGCCCACAGCGTGATGAACGAATGGGATGGACTGGAGATATCGCCGTCTTTGCTAGTACGGCAACGTTTAACTTTGATATGCAACGCTTTTTGGATAAGTGGTTGTTGGATGTGATCGCTGAGCAGGCAGAGGATGGCGGAATTCCTGATGTTGTACCTCGTGCAAAATATGGAAAGACAAGAACTGTATCGTGTTGGGCTGATAGTTGTGTGCTTGTACCCTGGGCAATGTATTTA
The DNA here is from genome assembly GCA_031551965.1 of Holdemania sp. Classification (GTDB taxonomy): domain Bacteria; phylum Bacillota_I; class Bacilli_A; order Erysipelotrichales; family Erysipelotrichaceae; genus CALVGQ01. The sequence goes on from JAVBMW010000027.1 coordinate 77,642, forward strand.
ACTTATGGAGATAAGGAATTGTTGAAAAGACAATATGAAAGTATGAAAAAACATGTCGATGCAGAACTGCAAATGGCTGCTGAGGGTATGAAAGAAGATGTGGCAGAGAAATACATTTGGCGAAAAGGATTTCATTATGGTGACTGGTGTGCACCCAATGAAACAAGAAAACAGTGGCAGGAAAAAGCACCCTGGGTGGCTACGGCATTTATGTCCAACTCATGTCAATTACTCGCAAAAGTAGCATATGAACTAAACAATGTTGAAGATGAAAAACGATATAGCGATTTAGCACAAAAAATCAATCAGGCTTATCTTGAAACTCATATGGATACTACAGGCAAATTATATAAAGAATTTCAAACAGGTTATGTCTTACCACTATATTTTAAGATGGCAGATGAAGCGAAGCGAATTGAGATGGCAAAGCATTTAAGTGATTTAGTAAAAAAAGCTGGAAATCATCTGCAAACTGGTTTTTGTGGAACTCCATATTTATTGTTTGCATTGTCTGATAACGGACAATTGGATACAGCATATGATTTACTGCTTCAAGACTTGTGCCCTTCATGGCTTTATGAGGTGAAAACTGGGGCAACAACGATTTGGGAGCGCTGGGATGCATTAAGACCAGATGGCACAATAAATCATAGTGGTCACATGGTTTCATTTAATCATTATGCATATGGAGCAGTTGGTGATTTTCTGTATCGCAGAGTAGCAGGAATCGAAGCACTTGAACCTGGATACAAAAATTTTAAAATAAAACCAATGCCAGGAGGAAATCTAACTTGGGCAAAAGCATCACTCATTACAGGTTTTGGAAAGATCATCAGTGATTGGCAAATCACTGATCGATTCACAATTTCTGTAGAGGTTCCAGTCAATACAAGTTGTACCCTAGAATTACCGGATGGCACAAGTCAAGTACTTGGAAGTGGAAGTTATAAGTTTAGTTGTTCAATTTAAGTAAGGATTTAAAAGTCAAATAATTTGGAGGATAGATTATGGCTAAAAATAAGTTTTGGGATTCAAAGACAGTTGCATCAAAAATCAATACTACTGATGTTACCGCAAAAGAGAAATGGTTAGGATATTTAATTGGACCAGCAGGAGCATTACTTTTAAATGCTGTCTTGGGTTCATATCTTAACGTTTATTACACTGACGTACTAAAATTAACAGGCTTATGGGGTGGTTCATTTTTAGTGTTGTTTCCAATTATAAGTAAAATTATCGATGCGATCACAAATGTCTTCATGGGACAAATCATTGATCGTACAAAAACTAGACAAGGTAAAGCTCGTCCATGGATCATGATATCAGCTCCATTGATTTCATTAACGGGAATGATGTTGTTTATAGTACCATTTAAAAATGAAACAGCAATCGCCTTATGGGTAATGATCTCTTACAATTTGTTTTACTCATTTGCCTATACCATATACAACATGAGCCATAGTTTAATTGTGCCGCTTTCAACTCGCAATATCGCTCAAAGAGGTGTTCTGTCAGTATTTAATAATGTTTCAGCTGTAATGATCAGTGGTATTATTGTTGCCCTAATTTTTCCAATGTTGGTACTACCAGCACTTGGTGTTGATCAAAGCAAATGGATGTTTGTCATGGCTATCATTTCCGCAATTGCTTTACCATTAACTCTAATTGAATACTATTTTACAAAAGAAAGAATCACTGAAGAATCAATGGATCAACCAAAACACACAGCTTCTATGAAAGAACAATTAAAAGCAGTGTTATCAGATAAATATTGGGTAGTGATCATTCTTTATTTCTTATTTTATACTTTTGGAAGTAATATCAAAAACGTATCTTTAGTTTATTATTGCAATTATGTTCTAGGAAGTTATAACGATGGAATCACTCAAACTATGGTTTCCGTTATTGGTGGAATTCCTATGGGAATCGGTATTTTCGCAGTTTGGCCTTTAGCGAAAAAATTTGGGAAACGAAATGTAACGATCGCAGGTTTTGTATTGTATATCATTGGTGGAGCTGTATGTTTGATCAATCCTAATAATATGACGATCGTTTTGATCGGGCAGTTTATTAAAAATATTGGTGGACTTCCATGTGCCTATGTTTTTGCAGCATTATTAGCGGATGTTTTAGATCACATGGAATGGAAATTAGGATATCGCGTTGATGGACTTTCTGCATCTGCCAATACAATTATTATTACTGTATGCATGGGACTATCTAATGGATTGTTTAACTTACTTTTATCAACATCAGGATACATTCCACCTGAGTTTGTAAATGGGCAAACAGTAGCTTCTGTTCAAAATTTAATGACTCAAAATGTTATCACTGGTTGTTTTTTAGGAGCAGAAATCATTACTGGAATCATTATGATCTTATTACTAATGAAACTTGATGTTGAAAAAGTCATTCAAAAAGAACAAGCAGAAATTATTGAAAGATTAAATGCAAATCAACAAAACTAAAATAAAAAACCTTTTGGTAAGAAAGCGTATTTGTATTTAAATATCCTTAGAAAAGAATAGGAGTTAGAATAATGAAAGCAATACGATTACAAACTGAATATTTAATAAACCCTTGCGGTATCGATAAGACATCCCCTCGATTGTTTTGGAATTGTGAGGATGGTGTAAAACAAACAGCATATCAAATTATTGCAGTAAGTGAAACTGGTGAGATTTTGTGGGATACACAGAAACAAATCAGTGATAAGATGCAAGCGAAATGGGCAGGAAAACCATTAACAAGTAGAAGCCATGTAAAATGGACAGTACGACTTTGGAATGAAAATGATCAAAGCGGAGAAATCAGCGAAGAAGCGATTTTTGAAATCGGATTACTGGATCAAAATGATTGGAAAGCGAGTTGGATCACGGCAGATCTACAAGTTAATAAAAAAGAGCGTTATCCGGTAGACAGCTTTAAAAGAAATTTTGTGGTTACTGATCTAAAAAAAGCACGGCTCTATATCACTGCCTGTGGTATTTATGAAGCTAAAATCAATGGTCAACGTGTTGGTGATTTTATCTTAGCACCAGGCATCACAGATTATAAAAGAAGAATACAAGTTCAAACTTACGATGTAACTAACCTTTTACAACAAGGTGATAATGAAATTACCGTAGAGTTGGCAGATGGATGGTATCGTGGTTCTGTAGGAGCCTGGGGAATTCGTAATGAATATGGGACAGTGACTAAACTTTTGGCTCAATTAGAACTGACTGATTCAAATGATAAAACTGAACTTGTTTGTACTGATTCAACATGGAGTTGGTCAAATGATGGACCAATACGATTTGCGGATAATAAAGATGGCGAGATCGTCGAAGCTTTTAAAACGCCTAGTTATTCAAAAAAGGCAAAACAAGTTGAATTTTCTGTGAAATTAGCTTCTTCAAACAATGTCTCTATTAAAGAACAGGAACATTTCTTACCTGAATTGATCATTACACCATTGAATCAAAAAGTATTGGACTTTAAACAAAATCATGCAGGATATGTATCATTCAAAGTAGAGGCAAAACAGGGACAAAAAATTATTTTGCGATTTGGTGAACTTTTAGATGAAGATGGTGAATTTACCCAAAAGAATATTCAATGTAAAAACAAAAAAATAACGACTCCTTTACAACAGGTGATCTATAACTGTAAAGAAGGAATCAATGAATATAAGACAAAGTTTGCGATATTTGGTTATCGTTATGTTCAGGTCGAAACAGATGTAAAATTTGATCCTGAACAATTTGTATCCATTGCGGTTTATTCTAATATGGAACAGACCAGCAAGTTTGAATCATCCAATGAACTATTAAATCAATTTTAT
>JAVBMW010000019.1:0-9567 GCA_031551965.1 Holdemania sp.
TTTATAAGAAGTATCCAGATTCTTTAATGAGCTTTGAAGTGCTGTTGAATCTACATCATTTAACCATTCTAATTCCTTTTTAAGATCAGTAAGATCTTTACTACAAGCATTATAAGAGAAAGTAATACCTTCTTGTTCATACTTAGATTTACGTAAAGCTAAATAATGATTATAGACAAAACGAACACAACCCATCATTTGATTGATACGAACAGTTTGTTGAGTATTAGGATAAATTCTAAACTTAAAGGCTTTTTCCATAATCAATAATGCTCCTTTACAAGAACATATAAGGCTTGACATTTACAAATCAACATGAATAATCATCAAGTTAAACCTATTTACTACAATTCTCAAAACACTCGAACAAGACTCATAAGTCAATTCATCCCCAAAACAAGCATAGGGGTCTTCTTGACTTATGAAAAGAATAAATATCCATACCCATAAAAATTAAGTTTCATCCAACTGGTTCCATAAATCATTCCTGTTAGACAAATTATTGAGCTAAATATAATAAATGCATTAAATTTCAAATTCCTATTTTTCATAATTCCTCCAACGACTTTGATCAATCTTGTCAATCACAGTATACCATTCACTGACATAAAACACAGCTTAATTAAATCGTTAAGCTGTGTTTTTTTGTTTTATTTTGTTACTTCAATGAAATAATCATCATCTTTAACATCCACAAGCAAAGTTGAACCTTCATCAATACTTTGCTCAATCATTTTTCTGGCTATTTTGGTTTCAACTGCTCGTTGGATATGACGTTTCATAGGTCTTGCACCAAAGATAGGGTCAAAACCTTGATCGATGATTTTATTTCTTGCCAACTCTGTCACTTCAAGCTTGATGCCTTTACTTGATAATCGGAGCTGTAAATCCTTAATAAATTTATCCGCGATTTTTGTGAGCGTTTCTTTATCTAATGCATTAAATACGATAATTTCATCAATACGATTGATAAACTCTGGTTTGAAATAATGATGAACTTCTTCTAAATAATGTTTTTCACGGAGTTCATTATCTTCTTCAAAGGCAAATTGTGAACCTAAATTACTAGTCATGATAATCAAAGTATTTTTGAAATCAACAGTCACACCTTTTGAATCTGTAATTCTTCCATCGTCGAGAATTTGTAGTAAAACATTAAATACATCCGGATGTGCCTTTTCTACTTCATCTAGTAAGACAATAGAATACGGTTTACGGCGAACTGCTTCAGTAAGTTGACCACCTTCTTCATAACCAACATATCCTGGAGGAGCACCAATTAAACGAGAAACACTATGTTTTTCCATATATTCACTCATGTCGATACGTACTATTTTACTTTCATCATCAAAGAGTTGTTTCGCAAGAGTTTTTGCTACTTCAGTTTTACCGACACCTGTTGGTCCTAAGAAGAGAAATGATCCTATCGGTCTATTTTTATCTTGAATTTGTGCCTTAGAACGTAGTATGGCTTCAGTTACAAGACGTAAAGCTTCATCTTGGCCTACAACTCTATCTCGCATCACATCTTCTAAATGCAACAACTTTTGTCTTTCTGTACTCATTAACTTACTAACCTCGATATGCGTCCAACGAGATACTATTTTTGCGATCATTTCTTCATCCACTGTTTCCTGAATCATATTGTCTTCTTTATGTTGTGATTGATAATCGTTGATTTGTTTTTCCAAACTTGGAATTGTTTGATATTGAAGCTTAGCTGCTTCTTCATATTTAGCTTCATTTTGAGCTTGAGTAAAATCCAAACGAGCTTTCTCAAGTTTTTCTTTCAATAATTTTGATTCATCCAGTTGAGATTTTTCTTTCTGCCATTTACTGTAAAGAATATCTTTTTCTTCCTTTAAATTTTGAAGTTCTTTACGTAGTTCCGTTAATCTTTCTTTTACTTTCTGATCAGTTTCTTTTTTAAGGGCAGCTTCTTCAATTTCCAGTTGCATGATCTTACGCATATATTCATCAAGTTCCTGTGGCATAGAATCCATTTCCACCCGAATTGAAGCACAAGCTTCATCAATCAAATCAATTGCTTTGTCAGGTAAAAACCGATCGGAGATATAACGATTGGATAAGGATGCAGCCGCAATGATCGCTTCATCTAATATTTGAACTCCATGGTGTGATTCAAAGCGGTCTTTTAAGCCACGTAGAATCGAAATAGTATCTTCAACAGTAGGCTCATCAACTTGAATCTTTTGGAATCGTCTTTCTAATGCAGCGTCTTTTTCAATGTATTTTCGGTACTCATCAAATGTTGTAGCACCAATGCATTTCAATTCTCCACGGGCAAGCATTGGTTTTAACATATTAGCTGCATCCATAGAACCTTCTGTTTTCCCTGCGCCTACTAAATTGTGGATTTCATCTATAAATAAAATGATATCACCCTGAGCTTCTTTAACTTCAGCTAATACCGCTTTGAGTCTTTCTTCGAATTCACCGCGATACTTTGCCCCTGCAATAAGTGCGCCCATATCAAGTTCGACAAGTCTTTTATCTTTTAATCCAAATGGAACATCCTGTTTCATAATTCGCCAAGCTAAACCTTCAACGATCGCTGTTTTACCAACACCAGGCTCTCCAATCAAAACTGGATTATTTTTAGTTTTACGAGATAAAATTTGGATTACTCTACGAATTTCTTCATCACGTCCAATTACAGGATCTATTTTTCCATCTTTGACATCTTGAACTAAATCTCTTCCATATTTTTTTAATGCTTCTAAATTATTTTCTGAATCTTTTTCGTTCATTGTCTTCCCTCCTCTTCTTTTTAATTCAATGATTTCCAATTTCTTGGTATTTAAGTTAAATAAATCATTGATTTGATTTGATATTGCACTACCATTTTCCAACAAACCAATAAGAAATGCGACAGAACTCATATATGCTTCATTTTGATTTTTGCTCCATTTTAAGGCTTTTTGATAAGCATTGTTCACATCTCTGCTTAGATAAGGTTGATTTCCTGAATTGTTGGTAGGAATCTTATTTATTGCTTCTTCTATTAGTTTATCCAATTTATTTAAATCTACATCAGAATCTAGTAAGACCTGGATAATTCCTTCATCACCAGCTAATGCTTTAAGACATACCGGTGTTGTGATTTCTGAATGGCCTTTTTCTGTAGCCATTTGAATTGCCTGCATTAAAATCATTTGCAGTCTTTCAGTCATTTGTTCAATGTTCATAAAACCCTCCTTTTAGCACTCTCTTATACATAGTGCTAATACATTTTTTTAAGAAAAGGTGCACTGCACCTTACTTAAATGCTTTTTTAAACTTATCAAATACTGTTTCTTTATCTTCTTTCTTTGAAGCAGCTCTTAATTGTTCATACAATTCTTTTTCTTCTTTGCTGAGTTTCTTAGGAATCGCTACATTAACTTTAACATATTGATCACCTTGGTCACCACCACGTAGGTCTTTGACTCCCTTACCACGCAATCTGAATTGTGTTTCATTTTGCGTTCCAGAAGGAATTGAAAGTTCAACATCACCATATACAGTTGGAACATCGATCGAACATCCTAAAGTTGCATCAACTGAAGAAATAGGTACTTCGATATGAATGTTTTTACCTTCACGGATAAAGAATTCATGGCTAAGTACAACGATTTCAATAAGCAAGTCACCATTTGGACCGCCATTGCTTCCACGTTCTCCTTTTCCAGTAACACGTAATTGTTGACCAGTTTGAATTCCAGCAGGAATTTTCACATCAACTTCAACACGTTTATGTTCATATCCTTTACCATTACATTTACCACATTTGCGTTTGATTTTCTTACCTGTTCCACCACACTCTGGACATACTCCTTGAGATTGAAACACCCCAAATGCAGTACGTTGCTGAGTAATAACCGTTCCAGATCCATTACATTGTCCGCAGACTGAAACATCTTCCTTACTGTGAGCACCACTTCCTAAGCAATCTGGACATTGTTCATCAACATCAATTTTGATTGTCTCCGTTTTCCCAAAAATCGCATCCATGAATTGAACTCGCATTTGCATATAGCGATCTTGACCTTGTCGAGGAGAGTTACTTTGACGACGACTTGATCCGCCAAATCCACCGCCTCCGAATCCACCACCAAAAAATTGACCAAAAATATCATTGATGTCACCAAAATCTGCACTACTAAATCCACCGCCACCAAATCCGGCAGCACCATCCATACCGGCATGACCAAATTGATCATAAGTATTTTTCTTTTGCGGATCGCTCAACACTTCATAAGCTTCGTTAATTTCTTTAAACTTATCTTCTGCCCCAGCATCTTTATTAACGTCAGGATGATACTTCTTTGCTAAATTTCGATATGCCTTTTTTATATCTTGTTCACTAGCACCTTTAGAAAGGCCTAATACCTCATAATAATCTCTCTTGTTACTCATCTCTTGTTTCACCTTCCTAATTTAAAGCATTGATATATTTTTCTAATCCTGCTCCACCTGTTACTCTTATCCGTGGCAATTGATACTGATCCATGCCAGGTTTAACTTTACCATATTGTGTTGTAAAGGCAAGCTGTACTTTTGCATCTTTTAATATTTGAATCGCAGAATCATTGACATCTCCAAATGGGTAACAATATACAAATCCACCATCAACATATTCCAAAGATTGGATCGTATCCTGCACACCAGTTTCATGATCGGTACACAATAATCTTCCACCATGTCCCATTCCTTGGCATCCGCCTTGATGCATTAAAAATGAATGAGATTGAAGCTCAAGACCTGACTGTCTCATCTCAATAAACTCCCATGGAAGCATTGGATCCAGCCATCCTGTGATTAGAAACAAAGTGGCATTATAACCTGCATCCGCAATAATTGGATAAGCATATTTATAAACACTTGGATCACCATCGTCTATTGTGATCACAAAGGATTTCTTTGGCACATTAGCCTTTCCATCCAAAAACAGTTTTAATTCTTTCATTGTCAAGCTCACATACTGCTTTTCTTGTAATGTGTCCATTTGTTCTTGAAGTTCTTTTACTTCAACAAAATTGACATCCTTACGCTTCTCACCCAAAGATTCATCATAGAAGAAATGATACATCATGACTGGAACTTCAGTTGCGAGTTGTTCATCAGAATTTTGAGATGGCAATACCTCTCTTACTTGATCATTCAAAAGAAAATACATTTGGCTTAAAAATTTCACTCCAATACGGTCATCTTCTTTAACGAATACTTCAAATGCATAATTAGCATCAAAATGTGTGATAACTTCACCATTTAAGTTTAATAAATCAAAGGCTTCTTCTGTCTGTGCCATCTCATTAAATGGTACAAGATGTGAGAAACTGTCAATTTTTCGATCACATTTTTCTATTTCTCTTGCATCTACATAATAAGGAGTATTTTTAATTTGAAATAGAATTGATGTAGGATTTTCATCACTGATATCAAAGGTTATTTCTGGACTCAACCATCCAACTTTAACTATTTCTTCTCCTCTAGGATTTGCATATAGTGTTATTTGTTGAATTGGTCTTACATGACTAGCGACTAAATCCATATAAGGTACTAAATCAACTATTTCGTCTTGGGGTGTGATAACAGGTTCTTCTTTTTTATTATTACACCCTGTCAAGCACAACAACCCTAGTAGAATTACTAGGATTATTGTCTTATGTTGGCTAATTCTTTTCAGTGAAGTCTGCATCTACAACATTGTCGTCGCTAGAAGAATTGTTTCCATCAGCTTGAGCAGCTTGTTGTTGATACATTTGTTCACCCATTTGCTGAGCTGCTGCTTCTAGTGCTGCAAGTTTAGTCTTTAATGTATCCATATCGTTATTAGTTAAAGCTTCTTGTAATTCATCACGTAACTTCTTAACTTCAGCTTTTTGATCTTCAGGGATGTTAGCACCTTCAGCATTTAAGCTTTCATCAATTTGATTAATGAATTGTTCTGCTTTATTCTTCACTTCGATTTCTTCTTTACGTTTTTCATCTTCAGCTTTATGCAATTCAGCATCTTGAACCATACGTTCGATTTCTTCTTCACTTAATCCACCTGATCCAGAAATTGTGATCGATTGTGATTTGTTAGTTCCTTTATCCAATGCAGAAACGTGTACGATACCATTAACGTCAATATCAAATTTAACTTCGATTTGAGGAACTCCACGACGAGCTGGTGCAATTCCAGTTAATTGGAAATTACCAAGTGTCTTGTTGTCATTAGCCATTGGTCTTTCACCTTGTAAAACATGGATGTCAACAGCAGGTTGATTATCTGCAGCAGTAGAGAATACTTGGCTCTTGCTTGTAGGAATCGTTGTATTACGAGGAATAAGTACTGTCATAACACCGCCTAAAGTTTCAATTCCTAAGCTAAGTGGGGTAACGTCTAATAATAAGATATCTTTCACATCTCCAGCGATAACTCCACCTTGGATCGCAGCACCCATCGCTACTACTTCATCTGGGTTTACTGAACGGTTAGGTTCTTTTCCAAGTTCTTGACGAATTACTTCCTGTACTGCAGGAGTACGAGTTGATCCGCCTACTAGTAATACTTGATGAATATCATTTTTAGTTAATCCAGCGTCTTTTAATGCTTGACGAACTGGTCCAATTGTACGATCAATCAAGTGTTTAGTCATTTGATCAAATTGAGCACGAGTCATTGTTGCTTCAAAGTGTAAAGGTCCATCAGCTCCTGCCGAAATGAATGGTAAGCTGATTTGTGTTTGCATTAAACCAGACAAATCTTTTTTCGCTTTTTCAGCAGATTCTTTCATACGTTGCATTGCCATTTTATCTTTTGATAAGTCTACACCGTTTTCTTGTTTAAACTTAGAAACCATCCAATCAACGATTACGTTATCGAAATCATCACCACCAAGTTTATTGTCTCCAGCAGTTGCTAATACTTCAAATGTACCATCTGCTAAATCAAGGATAGAAACGTCAAATGTTCCTCCGCCTAAGTCATAAACTAATACTTTTTGTTCTTTATCTGTTTTATCAATACCAAATGCAAGTGCTGCAGCAGTTGGTTCGTTGATAATACGTTCAACTTCTAGACCAGCGATCTTCCCTGCATCTTTAGTAGCTTGACGTTGAGCATCATTAAAGTAAGCAGGAACTGTAATAACAGCCTTAGTTACTTTTTCTCCTAAGTAATCTTCAGCATACCCTTTCATATATTGAAGGATCATTGCACTGATTTCTTGTGGTGTATATTGCTTACCTTCAAGAGTCACTTTTTCATTTGATCCCATTAAACGCTTAACTGAGATCACAGATTCTTTATTTGTAACAACTTGTCTTTTTGCTGCATCACCAACGATTTTTTCTCCGTTTTTGAAAGCCACAACCGATGGTGTAGTACGATTTCCTTCTGGATTCGTAATAACTTTTGCTTCGCCACCTTCCATTACAGAAACACAGCTATTTGTAGTACCTAAGTCAATTCCAATAATTTTACTCATAATTTATTTTCTCCTTTATTTTTATTCACTAACTTTGACCATTGCAGGTCTTAAAATACGATCTTTTAATTTGTAACCTTTTTGAAGCACTTGAACTACTTGATTTGCTTCGATGCCTTCAATTTTTTCTGCCATGATCGCATGATGGAAATTAGCATCAAATACTTCATCAATTGGGTTCACTTCTTCAACACCTTCTTGCTTTAGTGCATACATCAATTGATTATAGATCATCTCTACACCCTTGACGTAACTTTCATTTTCCGGAGTAACCGTTTGAGCCAAAGCTCTTTCCAAGTTATCTATTGCCGGCAATATTTCTAATGCAAAACTTTGAATACGATATTTCTGTCTGTTTTCAAAATCTTGTTGAAGTCTTTTTCGAGTATTCTCTGTATCTGCATAGGCTTTTAAATATTCATTCTTTAACCGTGTACATTCACCTTCAAGTTCTGCAATACGAGTATGAAGTTCTTCCTCTTTATTTTTCTTAGTAAAGAACTTCTTCTTTTCAATTTTTTCACCATTTTCTTCTACAATCTCACAGTCGCACTGTTTTGTGTTTTCTGCATTTTGATCAGCACACTCACAAGTTTCTTCTTCACAGTGACACTCGTCTTTTTTCATTTCTTCCGTCATTTATTTTTCTCCTTTACCATAAAATTTCTCTATTGTTAACGAAATATATTCAAGTAAACTCACGATTCGATCATAATCCATTCGAGATGGACCAACGACCATCAGTTGTCCTTCATCTTCATGATTAAGGAAAAACTTAGTAGTAACTACCGCAACATCATCTTTCCAAACAAGTTGCGATCTTTGATTTGTTCTTACTGCTATTTCACTAGCTTCAAGTTCAATATTTCGCCAGATACTTGCATCATCCAGCATACTCATTAAACCTTTTAACTTCTCAATATCAGCGAATTCTGGTTGATACAACATATTTTGTGTACCACTAAAGTAAACATTTTCGCTCGCAAACTTAATAAATGCATTCATAAATGCTGCAAACAATTGTTCATGTTTACGAACTTGACTTGCCAACAATACTTCTAAAGATTGCATTTTTTCGACTACATCTTCAAGGTAAGTACCTCTCAGTCGATCATTTAATATTTGGCAACATGTTGAAATATCTTCAATTGATACTTCATCATCAAAATTAAATGTTTTATTTTCTGTATGACCAGTATTAGTAATAAAGACTACAACTGCTGATGAGTCACTAATTGGAAACACTTTGATGTGTTCCAATTGTTGCTTACTTGCATTAGCGCCAAGTACACCAGAAGTCAAATTAGTCATTTGACTCAATATTTCACAGCTTTGCTTGATCGCATCTTCCATATTCAATTGCTTTGAATTAAATATTTGTTGTACTTGATACTTTGTATCCTGATCAACTTGTTCTTCTTCTAATAAATGTTCACAATAGAAACGATATCCTTTAGTAGAAGGAATTCTTCCACTTGAAGTATGTGTTTTCTCTAGATAGCCCATTTCTTCTAAATCCATCATGTCATTGCGAATAGTAGCACTAGAATAAGCTAAATTGTATTTTTCCATTAATGTTTTTGAACCTACTGGTTCAGCAGTACTAACGAATTCTTCTACAATTGCTTTAAATATTTCAATCTTTCTTTGTGTTAACATTCGATTCACCTCCTAGATTTAGCACTCGAACTTTGTATCTGCTAAAAGTATATGACAAACATTTAGCACTGTCAACAGTATTGTGCTAATATTATCGATTTTTATCCAAAAAAAATAAAAAAGGATCAAGTTTCCCTAATCCTTTCCCCTGATAACTTTTCTACAATCCATTGAATATTTCTTTCAACTATGTATAATATAGTTATAGGTAAACACCAACAGGTATTGCCTAAACTTTGTGAATCTGTTTAGAAAAATACTCTCTTGTACAGAGTATTTTTCATTTAACGAAGCAAACTACTTTTTATCTTTTAGATTAAAGTAGATGGATACAATTAAATCCGCTAATGCGATCACTAACATAATCATGTCAATATTCTTCATAGCGCCACCTCCCTAATGCAGGAGGCAATACTCTGTCTGTGTTGTA